>DASZLV010000075.1:0-144012 GCA_035552215.1 Solirubrobacteraceae bacterium
CCTCAACGCGAAGCCCCTGGCCGAGGATCAGGCCTATCCCGCCGATCCGGAGGACGGCTACGGCTGGGCGAAGCTGTTCTCCGAGCGAATGTGTCGGCATTTTCTGGAGGACTACGGGCTCGAGACCCGGGTCGCCCGTTACCACAACATCTACGGGCCGCAGGGAACCTGGACGGGCGGTCGGGAGAAGGCCCCGGCCGCCATCTGCCGCAAGGTCGCGGAGGCGGCACTCAACCGATCTGAGTGGATCGAACTGTGGGGCGACGGGTCACAAGTGCGGACCTTCACCTACATCGACGACTGCCTCACCGGTACGGATCTCATCTCCAGCGGGCCATATGCCGAGCCGGTCAACCTGGGAAGCAGCGAGCGGAACACCATCGATGAGCTCGTGACACTCGTCGAGGAGATCGCCGGCGTCGGCCCCCTGCGGCGCGAGTACCTGACCCACGCCCCGCAGGGTGTGAGAGCACGCAGCAGCGACAACACGTTGATCCGCGAGCGCTATGGCTGGGAACCGGCGACTACCCTGCGAGAGGGCCTCGAGCGCACCTACGCGTGGGTGCTCGGCCGGGTGGAGGCGGAGCTCGATGCCAGACGGCCGCCGTCGGCCTGAGGGTCGGATGTCGGCCCCGACCGTGCCTGAGGGGGCCTCACGTAGACGATGTCGCCGCGCACGAGCTCCAGCTCGTCGGTCTGGTTGCGCGTCAGCTGAGAGCGGGCGGACTCCCCGCCCGGGAGCTCAAGCTCGACCCGAACCTCGAAGCCGAGGTGAACCACGCGGGAAACCATCGCCTCGATCGTGCCCTCGGAGGGTGTCATGGACACCAACACGTCGTGGGGCCGGACCAAGCGCCCGGCCATGCGGCTGACGGGTCCCACGAAGCCCATCACGAACTCATTGGCCGGCTGGTCGTAGATCTCCCGCGGAGAGCCGACCTGCTCGACGCGCGCCGTGTTCATGACCGCGATGCGGTCGGCGACCTCCATCGCCTCCTCCTGATCGTGGGTGACCAGCACGGTGGTCACGCCCTGCTCGTCATGCAGGCGGCGCAGCCACTCCCGCAGCTCGGCGCGGACGGTGGCATCGAGGGCCCCGAAGGGCTCGTCGAGCAGCAGGACGCGCGGGGAAACTGCGAGGGCGCGGGCGAGTGCCATCCGCTGGCGCTGACCACCCGAGAGCTGGTGGGGACGCTGGCCCGCCCATTTGGTCAATCCGACCACGCCGAGCAACTCGTCCACCCGCTCTCTGACCTCGTCCTTCGGCTGCTTGCGAATGCGCAAACCGAACGCGACGTTCTCGAACACGCTCATGTGTGAGAAGGCGGCGTAGTGCTGGAACACGAAGCCGATCCCGCGCCGCTGCGGCGGGAGGGCAAGAGCCGGGTCGCCGCCGATGGCGATCTCCCCGTGATCGGGCTGCTCGAGGCCGGCGATGAGGCGCAGGAGCGTCGACTTTCCTGACCCGCTGGGACCGAGTAGCGCGCTCAGGGACCCTTCGGGGACCTCGAGCGAGACACCGTCCACGGCCTTGAAGTCGTCGAAGGCCTTGTGAACGTCGTGAAGCGAGATCGCCATCAGAGCCTCCGCTTGTCGGGTGCCGTCATGGTCATGATGACCAGGACGCAGATCGAGATTGCCGCCAGCAGCGCGCCGGCCGTGTAGGCGCCGGCGCTGTTGAAGTTGTAGAAGCGAGTGTCGACGAGCAGGGGGAGCGTCTGGGTCTGCCCGGAGATGTTCCCGGAAACGATGAGGACGGCGCCGAACTCCCCGAGCGCCCGGGCCGTGGTGAGCACCACGCCGTAGGCGAGGCCCCAACGGATCGAGGGCAGGGTGATGCGCCAGAAGCTCTGCAGCCGCGAGGCTCCGAGAGTGGCCGCCGCCTCCTCCTGTTCGGTCCCCACCTCCCTGAGCACGGGCGCCACCTCGCGCACGACGAAGGGAAGGGAGACGAACACCGTGGCCAGGATCATCCCCAGGGGGTTGAAGATCACCGCGATCCCGTGCGCGACCAGCCACTTGCCGAACCACCCGGTGGTGCCGTAGACGAGGATGAGCGAGAGGCCGATGATCACCGGCGAGATCACGAAGGGCACCTCGATGGCGAGATCGAGGAGCCAACGCCCCCGCCCCCGTCCCCGCACGAGGACGAGTGCGCACACGACCCCGAAGACCGTGTTGGCGACGACGGCGATGACGGCGATCTCGAGGGTCAGCCACAGGGCGCTGATCGCCGCCGGGCTGGTCAGGGACGCCCACATCGAGGACAGGCCATGGGCAAACGTCTTCTCGAACACCAGCCCCACCGGGAGCAGCAGGAGCAGGGCGAGGTAGCCGAGCGCGATCACGCGCAGGCCCAGGCGTGCGGGGCGGTTCACCGTCATCGGTGAGCACCGCCGAGGCGCGCGAGCCCGCGAATGGCCAACAGGACGGCGAGAGAAATGGCGAGCAGGAGCACCGAGGCCGCCGCGGCGGCATGCGGGGAGCCGTTCTCGACCTCGCCGAAGATGAAGACGCTCATGACCTGGCTCTTGAAGGGGATGTTGCTGGCCAGGAGCACCACCGAGCCGTATTCGCCCACGGCGCGGGCGAAGGCGAGGGCGGTGCCGCTGAGAATCGACGGCAGCAGGTTGGGGAGCACGATACGGCGAAAGGTGGTCGCCGAGCTAGCCCCGAGCGACGCTGCCGCCTCTTCCATCTCGGTGTCGAGCGCATGGAGGACGGGCTGGACCGAGCGCACGACGAAGGGCAGGGTGACGAAGAGGAGGGCGATGAAGACCGCCGTGCTCGTGTAGGCGAGGTTGAGGTGGAAGGGGCTGTCGGGTCCGTAGAGGGCAACGAGGGTCAGCCCGGCGACGATGGTGGGGAGCGCGAAGGGCAGGTCGACGACGGCGTCGATGATCCGCTGCCCGGGGAAGCTGTCGCGCACGAGGACCCAGGCGATGAGCGTCCCCATGACCGCATTGATGACCGTGACCACGGCGGCCGAGATCAGCGTCAGCTTGAGCGCCGAGAGCGCGACGGGGCTGGTGGCCGCGCTCCACGACGCGCCCACGCCGCCGCTGAAGGCGCTCGCCACCACCGCGGCGATGGGCAGCAGGACGATCAGGCTGACGTAGCCCGTGGCGAGGCCGAGGCCGAGGCCTCCGCCTGGGCGTCGAACGGCGCGCCCCCTTCCGTGGGGACGCGCCGGCGCCAGGTCAGCGGCGATGACGTCAACCGGTGGCAGTGCTGACTCCTTGCTGCTGCTCGAGCTTGGTCACGATGCCGGCCGTGGGATCGAAGAACTTGGTGGTGACCGCCGTCCACCCCCCGAGGTAGGCGATGGTGAAGAGCTTCGCCGGCTGGGCGAAGGTCGACTTGAACTGCGCCGCCACCGAGGGCAGGACCGGGCGGTAGCCCTCTTTGGCCCATAGCGCCTGGCCCGTCGGCGACTCGAGCCAGTTCACGAAGGCCTGAGCCTGCCCGGCGTGGGCGCTCTTGACGGTGACCGCGATCGGGTTCTCGATGAGGACGGTCTGGGCCGGGACCACGTAGTCGAGGCCGATGCCCTTCTTCTTGGCGTGAATGAGGTCGTCCTCGTAGTCGAGCACGACGTCGCCCTCGCCCGAGGCGAAGGTCTGCAGCGCGGCGCTGGCAGCGCTCGGCTGCGTGACCACGTTCTTGAGGAGGGCCTGCAGGTAGGCCTGGGCCTGTGCGGGCGTCTTGCCGAGCTTGAGCTGGGCGCCGTAGGCGGCGACGATGTTCCACCGCGAGGCGCCCGAGGTGAAGGGATTGGGAGTGATGACCTTGACGCCGGGCTTGGTCAGGTCGGCCCAGCTGGTGATGTGCTTGGGATTGCCGGGACGGACGCCGAAGGCGACGACCGAGTCGGTGACGATTCCCCTGGTCGGGCCTGCGTCCCAGTTGGCGGCCACGAGACCGGCCTTGACCAGGCGCGTGACGTCGGCAGTGAGCGAGAAGTTGACGACGTCGGCCGGCTGTCCGGCGGCGACGGCGC
Source organism: Solirubrobacteraceae bacterium (assembly GCA_035552215.1). Taxonomy (GTDB): domain Bacteria; phylum Actinomycetota; class Thermoleophilia; order Solirubrobacterales; family Solirubrobacteraceae; genus Palsa-465. The sequence goes on from DASZLV010000075.1 coordinate 4,001, forward strand.
GACTCTGCGTCCCTGAGGGCCCGAACGAGGTGGTGAAGCTCACGCCCTTGCCTGCCGGGGTCTGCTCGTAGGCGGCGATGAGCTTGGCGTAGGCCGAGGAGGGCGTCGAATAGGCGACGAGGGAGAGCTGCGTCCCCCCCTTGCTCGCCGCGGGCGTGGTCGCGTTCGCGCTGCTCGTGGTGTCCGAGGATCCGCCGCATCCGGCGACTGCGACCGCCGCCACTGTCGCCGCTGCTGCCGCCAGTGCGCTGGCACGCCTGCCCTTAAATGCGCCCGCGCGCTTTCCCGTGGTGGTCAAATCCGGTCTCACTCGTGTGCTCCTCAGGTAAATACTACTTTGTTTATCCAGTTTATTCATATTGTGGTGAAGGAGGCAAGTGTGCGGCCTCACGGACCTCCATGAGCAAGCTCTTGTAGGGTTCCCGCCGCCGGATGCGCTTCTACGAGTACGAATCGCGGGCGATCGTCGCCAAGGCCGGAATCCCGGTGACCAAACACGGTTTTGCCAAGACCGCGCTCGAGGCGCGGGAGATCGCCGAGGAGATCGCCGGACCTGTGGTGGTCAAGTCCCAGGTCCTCACCGGTGGCCGGATGAAGGCCGGCGGCGTCCAGTTCGCCGAGACGCCCGAGGAGGCGGCCCGCCACGCCGAGGAGATCCTCGAGCTCGAGATCGGCGGCCACATGCCGCGCGGCGTGCTCGTCGACTCGCGGGCTGCGGTCAAGCACGAGTACTACGCCGGGGTGGTGTGGGACGGGATCCGTAAGCAGCCGGTGATGCTCTTCTCCGACATGGGCGGTATCGACATCGAGGAGGTGGCCGAGGAGCACCCCGACCACGTGGCACGAGGGCACTTCTCGACCCTGCGTCCCTTCTCGGACTGGCAGGCCAAGCAGGTCATCGCCTCGCTGGGGATCACCGGCTCGGCGCTCAACCGCCTCACCCCCATCCTCGCCCGGCTCGCGCGCCTGTTCCTCGCGTACGACATGACGCTGGCGGAGATCAACCCGCTGAGCGAGCTCGAGGACGGTGCCTTCGTCGCCCTCGACGCCCACATGGACATGGAGAACGAGGCCCGCCCCCGCCAGCAGGCGCTCCTGCGCGAGCTCGGGGTCGGTGACGAGGAGACGCGCCAGGCCCGCGAGGCGACGCCCTTCGAGCTCGCCGGCGAGGAGGTCGACGCCCAGGATCACCGCGGCGTCGCCGGCAACGTCACCGAGTTCGACGGGAACCTCGGGCTGGTGATCGGCGCCGGCGGCGGGTCGCTCACCCTGTTCGACGCCGTCCGCGCCCACGGGGGGCGCCCCGCCAACTACTGCGAGATCGGCGGCAACCCCTCGGTCCGCAAGGCGTGCGGTCTGGCCAAGCTCGTGCTCTCAAAGCCCGGCGTCGAGCGGATCGCGGTGATGATGTCGATCGTCTCCAACACCCGCGTCGACATCGTTGCCCGCGGCGTGATCAAGGCGTGCATCGAGCTCGGCTACGACCCGGCCGAGAAGATCGCCATCTTCCGGATCCCGGGGGCCTGGGAAGAAGAGGGCTTCAAGATCCTCGGGAAGTACGGCATCGACTACGCCGACCGCTCGGTATCGCTCGATGGCGCGGCGAAGCGGGCGGTCGAGAAGATCCAAGGTTCCGCCGGATGAGCATCCTCGTCGACGAGAACACCACCTTCATCGTCCAGGGCATCACCGGGCGCGAGGCCGTGAACCTGACCCGCGAGTGCCTCGACTACGGGAAGGGCGCGAAGATCGTGGGCGGGGTCACCCCGGGTCGCCGCGGACGCGACGTCCACGGAGTGCCGGTGTTCGACACCGTCGCCCAGGCCGTCGAGCACCACGGCGGCCCCATCGACGGCTCCGTGGTCACCGTCCCCCCCGCCTTCACCAAGGACGCCGTCTTCGAGGCGCTCGAAAACGCGATCAAGCTCGTCGTCATCGTCACCGAGCGCATTCCCCGCGGCGACGTCGCCCAGATGGTCGAGCTCGCCCGCGAGCGCGACGCGCGCATCATCGGCCCCAACTGCCTGGGGATCATCGTCCCCGACGTGATCAAGATGGGGGGGATCGGCGGCCCCGCCCGCGATGCCGCCAAGTCCTACTCTCCAGGCCCGGTAGGCGTGATCTCCCGCAGCGGCGGGATGACCACCGAGATGTCCTCGACGCTGACCGCCGCCGGTCTCGGCCAGTCGACCGCGGTATCGATCGGCGGCGACGCCATCATCGGCTCGAGCTACGCCGAGCTCATGCCCCTGTTCGAGGCCGACCCCGCCACCGAGGCCATCGTCATCTACACCGAGCCGGGCGGGCGGATGGAGGCCGAGCTCGCACGGTGGGTGTCCGATAACCGCTCCCGCCTGCCCATCGTCGCGTTCATGGCGGGACGGTTCATGGATGAGATGCCGGGGATGAGCTTCGGTCACGCGGGCACCATCGTCGAGGGCAAGGAGGACACCGCGACCGAGAAGATCGCCCGCCTCGCCGAGGCCGGCATCGTCGTGGCCGAGGAGATCTCCCAGATTCCCTCGATCGTCGCCGAGAAGATCGCCGAGAGGGCGGGGTCGATCACGTGACCGACGCCCTGTTCATCGACGTCGAGGTCGACGAGTCCGTCGCCCACGACGCCGAGCTCGCCGCCAAGCTCGCGGAGGTGTGCCCCGTCGACATCTTCCGCGCCGGCGAGGACGGAGTCGAGATCGTGCGCGAGAACCTCGACGAATGCGTTCTCTGTCAGCTGTGCATGAACGTCACGCCGCCAGGCACGGTGCGGGTGATCAAGCTCTACGACGGCGGCGCCGTCCTCGGCGCGTGACCACGACTCCCCGGGACGGACGGCGGGAACGGTCGAGAGCGAGGATGTCGACTCCGGGGGCGCCGCCTGAGGGTTCGTGTCACGGCGGCACCTCGGTCGCCGCTTCGTGAGCGTCAGCCACCACGGTGGGCACCGTCGAGGCGGCCGCGGTAGCGACGTCGCGGGGATAGGTGTGCCGCGCGCGGAGGAGGATTACTCCAGCCGCTCCAAGGACGATGAGCATGAGCAGGAAGCTGTACTCGAGCCCGTTGGCCGTGCCGGTGTCGACACTGCCCTTCGGTTTCGTCCCGATCGGCGTCTGGTGCGGGGTGATCCCCGCGACGAGGTCGGCGACGAGACCGAACAGGAGGGGGGCGAGCGCCTGGGCCAGGGTGCGGAACAGGGTTCGCACGCTCTCCGCTCGTCCCCATAGGCCCGCGGGCATGATGTCGAGCCGGGCCGCGTCGAGGGGCGGGTTGGCCGCCGAGAGGAGCGCGGCGCCGCCGACGTCAAACCAGATCGCCGGGGTGAGCTTGGTGGCGAGGATCCCGGGGACGAGGAGCGCGGCGGCGGCCATATAGGAGACGGCGGGGACCCAGACGCGGGCGTTGAGCACACCACGGCGGAGCAGGGCGTCGGTCACCCGGCCGCTGATCAGGACTCCCGCGAGGGCCCCGGCCACGAGCAGCGCGAGAACCAGCGTCGCCGTCCCCTGGCTGGCGTGATAGTGGGCGCGGACGAAGAGGACGGCGAAGGTCTGGAGCCCCGCGAAGAAGAAGTAGCCGAGCGCCGAGGCGATGATCATCGTCACGTTCGAGGGAATGGTCATGATGTAGCGGAAGGCCCGCTTGAGCGACATCTGCGACGGATCCTCGGTGAGAACGAGCTTGGGATCGGGCTCGATGCCACGGTTGCGCGCCGCCTCCTGCGCGAGGTCGTCGTCACGGATGGTGATGTCCGGGTCCTCCTCCGTCGGTTCGGGACGGTCCTGGCCACGCGCGGCCGCGAAGAGATCCACGGTGCCGTGCTCGAGCCGGCTCATTCCTCCCCGCCGCGGCTCGGGCAGGGTGCGCCACAGCTCGCGGGCGAGGAAGAAGCCGGGAATGGCGATGACCCAGAAGGCGAAGCGCCAGGAGAGGATGCTCGCGACCGCGCCGCTGGCGATGAACCCCACGGCGGTGCCGGCGACCTCCCCTCCGAGGATGTACCCGTACACGCGACCGCGCTCGCGGGCGTAGAAGTAGTCGCCGGTGAGCGAGGCGATGGCCGGGCCGGCGGTCGCGGATACCGCCCCCAGCGCCAGCCGGGTGATCAGGAGCGTCTGATACGACCCCGAGGCTCCGCTCGCCAGCATGGCCACGCTCCACAGGACGATGCTGATCGAGAGCATGTGGACGCGACTGATCTTGTCGACCATCATCCCGACGGGAATCACCGCCGCCGCTCCGATCAGGAGCGTCACCGAGCTCAGCAGGCCGACCTCGGTGTTGCCGATGTGGAGCTGGCTCTCGAGCTGAGGGGCGACCGCCCCGATCGTCGAGGTGTCGGCGCTGGCCAGGGCGAGCACGCCTCCGAACAGGAAGATCACCCGCGCCCGGGCGGGGCCGCCGACCGCGGTCACCGCCTTCGCCTGCACGCGCCGGCCGCTCCACCGCACCGCCCTCCCGAGCGCTACGGCGACCGCCCGCGCCGCCTGCTTGGTGAAGCTCGGCTTCTGTTCGCCGCTCTCCGCCACGGCCTAACGAGACGCTGGCGTCCGGGTTCGACGACAAGCCGGCGGGCACCGGACGGTTATGTTCGCGACGGGGCCCATACCGGCAACGTAGCCGATTCAATTCTCCGGCTCGATACGGGCGCGGCGGGGCGCCGCGGAGCGCCGGTTCAGCCGCGCGTGGCGCGCCGAGTCCGGGAGCGCTCCTCCTGTTTCTCGACGACGTTGACGATGAGCTTGAGCACCTGCTCGATCCCCGTGGCCTTCGCGCTGCCGTGCTCGAACTCCTCGCGCCAGTCGCTGATGTGGCCCTTGGTGGCGAGCTCGTTGAACCGCGGGCGCTGGATCGAGAGCGTCACCTTGGCGTCGGAGGGGATGGCCTTGGTCACCTTGGGTCCCGGGAGCTCGATGCGATAGAGCTGAACATCGTGGCGCGCGCCGATGAGCTCGAGCCCGGCCACGAGCTTGAGCGGCTGCAGCGAGGGCACGTCGGCGAGAAACCGCGTCACGGCGGTCTCGATCAGCGCCTTGGTGTCCGAAGGGGAAGCCAGGAGTGGGAGTCTAACCCGCGTGGGCACGTGCCCGCGGGCTTAGATCTTGTGCCGCTCGAGGAGCTTGCGGCCGATGACCATACGCTGGATCTCCGAGGTTCCCTCGCCGATCAGGAGCAGGGGCGCGTCGCGGTACAGGCGCTCGATCTCGTACTCCTTGGAATAGCCATACCCGCCGTGGATGCGGAAGCTCTCCTCGACGCAGAAGCGACCGGCTTCTGAGGCGAAGAGCTTTGCCATCCCGGCCTCGAGCTCTGAGCGCTCGCCGGCGTCCTTGAGCCGGGCGGCGCGCATGGTGAGCAGGCGCGCAGCGTCGATCTGGGTCGCCATGTCGGCGAGCTTGAACTGGATCGCCTGGTGCTGGGCGATCGGCTTGCCGAAAGCCTTGCGCTCCTGGGAGTACCGGAGCGCGAGCTCGAGGGCGCGCTGGGCGATCCCCACGCCGCGGGCGGCGACGTTCACCCGTCCCACCTCGAGCGCATCCATCATCTGCACGAAGCCCTGTCCGAGGCCGGCCTCCTCGCCGCCGAGGATGTTCTCGGCCGGGCAGTGGTAGCCGTCGAACACGAGCTCGGTGGACTCAACGCCCTTGTATCCGAGCTTCTTGATCTTGGGGGGAACGTTGAAGCCGGCGTACTTGCCGGTGTTCTCGCTCACCCCGGGCTCCTTCTCGGCGATGAAGCAGGTCATGCCCCTGTACCTGGGCTCCGCGCTCGGGTCGGTCTTGACGAGCACGAAGACGAGGCCGGAGAGGAGGCCGTTGGTGACCCACATCTTCTGCCCGTTGATCTCGTAGTCGCCGTCGTCGAGCTTCTTGGCCGTCGACTTGATCGCCTGCACGTCGGAGCCACACTCGGGCTCTGAGAGGGAGAAGGCGGCGCGCAGTTCGCCGGTGGCCATCTCGGGCAGGTAGCGCTGCTTCTGCTCCTCGGTCCCGAACTTCATGAGCAGGTAGGAGCCGATGAAGTGGGTGTTGACGATCCCCGAGATCGAGATCCACCCGCGCGAGAGCTCCTCGACGATCATCGCGTAGGTGGTGAGATCGAGCCCCATCCCGCCGTACTCCTCGGGGATGGTGACGCCGAAGAGGCCAAGCTCGCGCATCTGGGCGACGATCGGCTCGGGGAACGAGTCCTCGTGGTCGTAGTGCTCGGCGTTGGGGAGGATCTGCTCGTCCGCGAACTGGTGGACCATCTCGCAGATCGCCTTCTGCTCGTCTGTCTTCTCGGTGTAAGGGGTGGCTACGGCCATGCGATCGTTAGTACTCCGGTTTCGAGGAAGGCGCGCAAGCGCGCTTGCGGGGGGTGAGGATAGCGCCGGGCCGAGGCTCTGCGATCAGCCGCGCGTGAGGCTCGGCGCGTTGGCTCGCCCGGGAGCCCACGGCGACTGGGGGCGCTCCTGGGGCACGCCGTCGAGCTCGACATCGACGCGCTCGTCGTAGAAGGCGAGCAGTCCCGTGATCGGGCTCGCCTCGGGCCGGGGATCCACATAGGTCCAGATGATGTCGTCGATCACCCGGCCGTCGACGACCACCGAGAAGTAGCTGGCCTCTCCCTTGTAGGGGCAGCCCGTGACGGTGTCGCTGGGCCGAAGCTCGGCGACGACGTCCTCGCGTGGCAGGTACCAGCGCGGCGGCAGGCCGGTCTCGAACAACACCAGCGCCCGGCCCGACTGCGCGAGCACGTTGCCCTTGCGCAAGACCCGCACCTGGCGCGAGCTCTGGAGGATGTCAATCCGGTGGTAGGGGTCGCGGGGATGGAAGAAGACCTCCTCTTCCTCCTCGAGCCAGTGGTCGACGCGATCCCAGTAGAAGGCGATCAGACCGGCGATCGCGGGCGCACCCTCGATCGGCTCGGGGTAGTACCAGGCGGCGTCCGCCACCATCCGCTCCCCCACCTTGATCGAGTGGTAGGAGGCATCGCCCTTCTTCGGGCAGTGGGTGGTGGTGGCGCTGGGCTCGAGCACGTCCTCGCGCACGTCCTCGGGCGGGAAGTAGTAGACGGGCTGGTTCCCGCCCTCGTGGAGGATCATCGCGCGGAGGCTGTCCGCGACCACCTCGTCACTGACGATCACGCGAATGCGCTTGGGCGTCGGCTCGAGGTAGAGCGCCCGCCCCGGCGGCGGCGGCTCGAAGTTGAACCTGCCGGCGGGATTCAGACCCAGCGGGCCGGTTCCGGTCATCAATCCCATGGCGCTTGACGGTACCAGGGGGTGGGCGGGGCCCCCGGCGCGGGCGGCGGGCGGGGCGGGTCCGGCGGGTGGGGCCGGCGGGGCGGGCCCGGCGTTGTACGTAACGAAACCTCCGGATACCGGAGGCAGCGTTACGCGCAATCGCTACGCCGCGACTCCCGCCGCCGCCAGCACTTCATGGGCGATCCGGCGGGCGGCGTCGGGGCGGGCGATGCCCGCGGAGGCCCTGGCCATGGCGTTGAGCCTGCCGCGGTCGGCGAGGAGGCCTCCGACCTCCTGGGCGAGCCTGGCGGGGGTGAGCTCGGCGTCGGGGATGAGGACGGCCGCTCCGGCCGCCTCCATGTAGCGGGCGTTCGAGGTCTGGTGGTCGCCGGTGGCGTAGGGGTAGGGAATGAGGACCGCGGGCCGGCCGGCGGCGGCGATCTCGAAGATCGAGCCCCCGGCGCGCGAGACGACGATGTCCGAAGCGAGCAGGGCCTCGCCGAAGTGATCGATGTAGCCGCGGAGGTCGTAGCGCTCGTCGGGAGCGTGGAGATCGGGGAGGTCGCGCTCGCCGGCGGCGTGGAGCACCCGGAAGGCGGCGCCGGCGAAGGCCTCGATGGCGGCGTGGTTGATCGACCGGGCGCCCAGCGAGCCGCCGAACACGAGCACGCAGATCTCGTCGGTGCCGATCCCGAAGCGCGCGCGAGCGGCGGCGCGATCGGTGGCGGGCGGCGGGACCGGACGACCGGTCACGAGGTAGCGGTCACGGCCGGAGTCGGCCTCGGCGTTCCCGTTGCTCCTGCCGGGAATGGGAAAGGCCAGGCACACCCGGCCCGCGAAGGGAGCAAGGACGCGGTTGGCGACGCCGAGGTGACTGTCGGACTCGACGAGCACGAGGGGCACGCGGCTCATCGCCGCCGCCAGGCCGACCGGTCCCGACACATAGCCGCCGGCGCCCATGACGGCAGCGGGCCGCAGCGTGCGCACGATCCGCCGGGACGCCCGCAGCGCCAGCGCGTCGATCATCGTCGCCCGCGCGGCCTTGACCGGGGCGCGGCGGTGCAGGGGCTCGACCTCGATGGTGTGGAGCTCGTAGCCGGCGGCGGGAATGAGCTCGGCCTCGGCGCGCCTGCCGCCGACGAACACCACCCGCGCCGCCTCGGCCTTGAGCGCATCGGCCACCGCGAGCGCCGGGACCACGTGGCCGGCGGTGCCCCCGGCGGCGATCACGATCAGCGGCGGCGCCATCAGGCGCCGCCGCGAGCGTGTAGAAGGTAGTGAGCCTCGCCCAGCAAGCGAGGTGAGCTTGGCACACCGAACTGTCGCCCAAGCTGTCGCAATGTTCACACCGCGTTACGGTGCATCCATTGGCCACGGGCGCATGGGCCCGTGGGGAGCCATGAGCTCAGGCTCGGCGAGCCAACCCGTCGCGCACGACCTTCAGCCGCGGCCCTCCGGGAGCGGAAATGTTGAGCAGCAGTCCCACCGAGGCGAGGACGACGCACAGGTTCGTGGGCGCGTAGGAGATGAACGGAAGCGGCACGCCGGTGAGCGGCGCGAGCCCGAGGACAACGAAGATGTTGAGCGTCGCCTGGCTGACGATGAGCGTGGTCAACCCCGCCGCCAGCAGCTTCGCGTAGCGGCTCGTGGCACGCCGGGCGATGCGCAGCCCTGACCATGCGATCATCGCGTAGAGGCAGAGCAGACCGAAGATCCCGAGCACCCCGAGCTCCTCGCCGATGACCGCGAGGACGAAGTCGGTCTGGGCCTCTGGCAGGTAGAAGGCCTTTTGCACGCCCTGCCCGATCCCGGCGCCGAAGAGGCCGCCCGAGCCGATGGCGATCTGGCCTTGGACCGACTGGTAGCCGGCCGCCGAGCCCCAAGGATGGAGGAACGCGGTGAGCCGCAGGCGCTGATATGGCTGTGCGAGCACGAGCAGGAGCACGGCGACGCCTGCCACCGCCGCGACGATGGCGAGGTGGCGCATAGGGACGCCGGAGGCTACGAGCAGGCCGCCGACCGCGAACGCGACGACCAGAGTGGTCCCGAGGTCAGGCTCGACGACAATGAGCAGGCAGGCGGGCCCGGCCACGAGCATCACCGGGACGATGGCCTGGCGGAAGTCCCTGATGCGCTTCGGGTGGTCGGCGAGGAAACGAGCCACGTAGAGGACGATCGCCAGCTTCATGAGCTCGGAGGGCTGGAACTGGATCGGCCCGGCGGCGAACCAGCGGCGGGCATTGAGGATCTTTACGCCGATCCCCGGTACGAGCACGAGCAGGAGCAGCGCGAAGGACCCGAGGAGGAGGAGGGTCACCATCCTCTGATTGAGCAGGGTCATGCCACGGCGGGCGAGCACGCGCATGGCGGCGAGCCCGAGGAGCCCGTAGACCAGGTAGCGGATCAGGTAGCTCATCCCCGTCCCCTGACCGGCCACGAGGTCCCGCGGCGAGGAGGCGCTGTAGACCATCACCGCTCCGAAGGCGAGCAGGCATAGGGTCGCGGTGAGGAGCATCCGGTGCTCGAGCGGCGGGGCCAGGGCCCGCGCCGTGGGCCGCGTGCGCTCGACGCCGGTCGGCCGCGCCGAGCGTCCCCTGGCGACCCGCCGTCCCGCCGCGCCGGCCGCCGCGCCGGCCATCAGGCGGCCTCCACCAGGGCGCGGAAATGATCCCCGCGCGCCTCGAAGTCGCGATACTGGTCGTAGCTCGCGCACGCCGGGGAGAGCAGGACGGTGTCGCCCGGTCGGGCGGCCGCGCGCGCTGCCGCCACGGCCGAGGGGAGCTCGCCGCACCGCTCGACCGGGACACCGGCCCCGGTGAGCGCGCCCTCGATCTCCTCGGCCGCCTCGCCGATCAGGTACACGGCGCGGCAGCGTTCGGCGACGGCGGGCGCGAGCGGCGCGAATGACTGAGATTTACCGCGCCCGCCGGCGATCAGGTGCACTCCGCCGGGGTAGGCGGCAAGTGCCACCAGGGTGCTCGCGACGTTGGTCGCCTTGGAGTCGTTGACGAAGTCGACGCCGTCGTGGCGCGCGACCGTCTCGAGCCGGTGAGCCACGCCGGCGAAGCTCCGGAGCCCCGCGCGGACGGCGTCGGCGGGGATGCCCCGGGCCAGGCACACGGCGGCGGCGGCCATCGCGTTCTCGCGGTTGTGGAGGCCCGGGAGCCCGATCTCCTCGGTCGCGAGGAGCGGCTCCTCGGCCCACCACAGGTATCCGGCGCGATCACTCATCTCGGCGCCGGGACCGCTGCCGAAGGTGATGCGGCGGGCGCACCCGCCGAGGTCCTCGACGCCGAGGTCGCGCGGCGCGACGGCGACGTCGTCATTGCCCTGGCGGGCGAAGATGCGCAGCTTGGCCGCCACGTAGTCCGCGTAGCCGGCGTGGCGATCGAGGTGATCGGGAGCGAGGTTGAGGAGCACGGCGGCTTCGGGGGCGAAGGCGTCCACATCCTCGAGCTGGAACGAGGAGGCCTCACACACCACGACGGCGTCGCCCGGGAGCGAGCCGACGAGCGATGTCGCCGCCGTGCCCACGTTGCCGGCGACCGCCACGGGCACGCTCGCTTCGCGATGGATGTGGCCGATCCACTCCGTGGTCGTGGTCTTGCCGTTGGTGCCGGTCACCGCGATGAACTCGTTAGGGACGAGCCGCCAGGCGAGCTCGAGCTCACCGAGGACGGGAAGGCCGCGACGGCGCGCCGCGACGATGGCGGGCGCATCCTGGGGGACACCGGGGCTCTTGATGATCGTCCGGGCACGGGCGGCGAGGTGCTCACCTGACGCATTCAGGTGAACTTCGACGCCGGCGTCGCGAAGCCTTCCAACCTCGGGCGCACCCGCGTCGGAGCCGATCGCCTCCTCGCCGCGGGCCCGCAGGGCGAGCGCCGCGGCCACCCCGGAACGGGCCAGGCCGACGACGAGAAAGGGGCCTGTGGGCAGCGGCGGCCGGGGCTTCATCTCACCCCCAGTGTCGCGCTACCTGACGCTCAGGTGGTACACGGTGAAGCCGATGGCGGCGAACGCCGCCGCCACGATCCAGAAGCGCAGGATGATCTTGGTCTCCGACCACGCGAGCAGCTCGAAGTGGTGATGGATCGGAGCCATGAGGAACACGCGCTTTCGGAAGAGCTGGAACGAGAGCACCTGGATGACGACCGAGAGCACCTCGAGGACGAAGATCCCGCCGAGGAGGATGAGGAGCACCTCGGTGTTGGTCATCACCGCGAAGCCGGCGATCGCCCCACCGAGACCGAGCGCCCCGGTGTCCCCCATGAAGATGCTCGCCGGGAAGCTGTTGAACCACAGAAAGCCGATGCATCCACCGACCAGGCACCCGGCGAGGACGGCGAGGTCGCTCTCGCCGCTGGCCAGGAAGGTGATCCCGATATAGGCGAGGAGGACGATGGCCGCGCACCCGGCGGCGAGGCCGTCGAGGCCGTCGGTGAAGTTGACCGCGGTCGTCGTCCCGGCCACCACCAGGTAGATGAACAGGGGGAAGAACGGGCCGAGATCGACCGATACGTCGACGAAGCGCAGCTGCACGCTGTTCGGGAGCCCGGCCTTCTGCGTCGCCACCCACCACAGGCCCAGGGAGATGGCGATGGTGACGACGAGCTTCGTCCGGGCCCGCAACCCGAGCGAGCGGCGCCTGACGATCTTCGTGTAGTCGTCGGCGAAGCCGAGCAGCGCGCACAGGACGGCCACGCCGAACACGCCCATCGCCAGCCAGCTGCGCTTGGAGAGGATCAGGAACGGGATCGCGATCGCCGTGAAGATGATGATCCCGCCCATGGTCGGCGTGCCGGCCTTGGAGTGGTGGCCCTGCGGTCCCTCCTCGCGGATGTTCTGCCCGAACTCGCGGTTGCGGAGGAACTCGATGAACTTCGGGCTCAGGAAGACGCACATGAGCGTCGACGCCGTGCCCGCGATGAGCACGCGGCCGGTGAGCGCGCTCGCGCTGATCGCCGCCATGACCAGGTGGGGAGCCATCAGGCCACCACGGCCCCGGTGAGCGCGCGGCATACGGCCTCGAGCCCGACGCCGCGGGAGCCCTTGACGAGGACGAGGTCGCCGTCGCGCAGGAGCCGGGGGACGAGTGAGGCGGCCTCGGCGGCGTCGGCCACCGCGTGGACCTCGCGACTGAAGTGCGGCGCCATCGCCGCCGCCAGCGGGCCGACGGTCACGAGCAGGCCGACGCCGAGCCGATCGGCGAGGTCCCCGACCTCGAGATGGAACGCGCCCGCCTGCGGGCCGAGCTCGAGCATGTCGCCGAGGACCGCGACGAGGCGACGATCCGGGGCGGCGCCGGCGACGAGATCGTCGAGGGCGGCGTGCATGGAAATCGGGTTGGCGTTGTAGCAGTCATCGATCAGCGTGACTCCTCCCGACAGCTGGCGGCGCTCCCCACGACCGGCCGAGATCACGGCCTCGATCCTACCCCCCGGGGTGACGCCGACGGCGTGCGCCGCGGCCACCGCGGCGAGGAGATTGAGGCGCATATGGGGCTGGGTGAGGGGGAACTCGAGCGTGACCGGCGAGCCGTGGAGGTCGATCTCCACGCGCTCTCCGTCGACGTTCTTGACGCTGACATCTCCGCCGGGGCCGAAGGTCACGGTCGTGACGTCGGCGCGGAGATGCGGCCCCAGCAGCGGCTCGCCCGCGGGCACGACCGCCGTTCCGTGGACGGGAAGCGCGGCGATGAGCTCGGCCTTGGCGGCAGCGATGGCCTCGACGGTTCCGAGCAGCTCGAGGTGCGCGGCACCCACGTTGACCACCACCGCCACGTCGGGCTCGGCGATCGCTGCCAGCTCGGCGATCTGGCCCGCCCCCCGCATTCCCATCTCGAGCACGAGCACCTCGGTCCCCGCGGGCGCGGAGAGGATCTCGAGCGGGACGCCGATCTCGGTGTTGAAGTTCATGCGCGAGGCGAAGGTGCGTCGATCGCGTGAGAGGATGGCGAGCAGGAGGTCCTTGGTCGAGGTCTTGCCGCTCGAGCCGGTGACGCCGATGACGCGTGCGCCGAGCTCACGGCGCCACGCTCGCGCCAGGCCCTGGAGCGCGGCCAGCGCGTCGTCGGCGACGAGGACGGCGCCGGGCGAGCCGCCCCGCCCGGCGGCCGCGGCGTCGGCGTGGGCGGACGCCACCAGTACCCCCCACGCTCCCCCCGCGAGCGCCGCGGCGGCGAAGGCCCCCCCGTCGACGTTCGCTCCGGGCAGGCCGACGAAGAGCGCGCCCGGACCCGCCTCGCGTGAGTCGATCACCGCGCGCTCGGGCCCGTCCGGCTGGCGCGGCGCGACAACGATCCGAGCCCCCGCCGCCCCGGCGATTTGCTCGCCGCTCCACCCCCTCATGTCCGGCTCAGGGCCTGGGAGCGGAGGATTTCGCGCGAGACCTCGACATCGTCGAAAGGCAGCTTCAGGCCGGCCGCGAACTCCTGACCCTGCTCGTGGCCCTTGCCGGCGATGACCACCACGTCGCCGTCATCGGCGCCGGCGATGGCCTCGGCGATCGCCGCCCTGCGGTCGGCGAGCCAGCGAACGTCGCCGCCGGCGCCGGCGACGATCTCCTTGATGATGTCCTCCGGGTCCTCGGAGCGAGGATTGTCGGAGGTCACGATGACCCGGTCGGCGAGCCGGGAGGCGATCTCCCCCATCATCGGCCGCTTGCCGCGGTCGCGGTCCCCGCCGCACCCGAAGACCACGTGCACGCGCCCGCCGCCCAGCTCGCGCGCGGCGGCCAGGACGTTCTCCAGCGAGTCGGGCGTGTGGGCGTAGTCGACAAGGACCTCGAATCCCTGGCCTTCCTGGACGGGCTCGAAGCGGCCGGGCACCTGGCCGGCGGTGGCGATGGCCGCCACCGCGGTCTCGAGCTCGACGCCGACAGCGCGAGCGGCGGCGAAGGCCGCGAGGACATTGGCGACGTTGAAGCGGCCGCGGAGCGGCGAGCGCAGCGCGACGGGACCGTCGGGCGTCAGCATCATGAACCGTGAGCCCCCGAGCCCGGTCCGCACATCGGCCGCCGAGTACGTCGCCTCGCCGTGCAGGGAGAAGGTCACGGGGTCCTCGAGCTCGGCGGCGAGGCGGCGACCGTAGGGGTCATCGACATTGATGATCGCGGCGCCGGGCGCCATCGTGAACAGGCGCCGCTTGGCGAGGAAGTAGTCCTCCATGCTCGCGTGGAAGTCGAGGTGGTCCTGGGTCAGGTTGGTGAAGATCGCCGCCGCGAAATGAATCCCCCGTGCCCGCTGCAGCTCGAGCGCATGCGAGGACACCTCCATCGCGCACGCCACGTCCCCGGCGTCGAGCATGGCCCGGAAATCGCGCTGGAGCTCGATCGCCTCGGGCGTTGTGCGCACCACCTCGTGCTCGACCCCTCCGATCACGCTCTTGACCGTGCCCAGCAGCCCGCACGCTCGCCCCTGAGCCTCGAGGAGTGCGCGCACGAGGAACGCCGTCGTGGTCTTGCCGTTCGTACCCGTGACGCCGACGACGGTCAGATCGGCGGTCGGATCACCGTTGAAGCGAGCCGCCCCGTCCGCCATCGCTTCGCGGACATCGGGCACGAGGACCTGGGGCACGTCGACCTCCACCGGGCGCTGCACGACCAGGGCAACGGCCCCGGCGGCGACCGCGTCGGCGCCGAAATCGTGGCCGTCGCGCGTGAACCCGGGAACGCAGAAGAAGAGCGTGCCCGGCGTGACGCGGCGGGTGTCGTAGGTGAGGTTCGTGACCTCTACTCCGGTGGCCGTGGGCGGCGCTCCGGGCATCAGTTCGTCCAGCAACATCGGTGACGCAGGTTACCCGGGGGCTCGGCGGGTGCGAGCCGGGCGGCGGGCGCTAATGCGCGGCGACCAGGTCCTGAGCGGGATCGATGCTCCAGCGGTCTGCGATGGCCTGGAGATCGTCGTCGAGCGGCCAGCGGTCCGGGCGCTCTTCCCCTTCGTAATCGGGGTTGGCCCCCTTGAGGGTCATGGAGCCGGTGTTGTCGCCGAGAGACCGGATGGTGGCGATCTCGGCGGGGGTCAGGCGCAGTTCGGGTGGGAGGGCGGCGAGATCGGCGCGCTTGTCTTCGACGGGGCGGGCGGTCGGCCCGGCCTCCTGGATCAGGGTGGGGACGACGCACGCGACGGGCTCGTGGGAGAGATTCCATTGGGAGGCGAGCTGGATGAGCGTCAGGTCGGCGCGGGCGGCGATCGGCCGCATGCCCTCGATGCGCTCGCGCCCTGCCTCGATCCAGCCCGCGGGACGGAAGCCGCGGTGATCGTGCGGCGCCATCTCCTGGCCGGGCACGAGATCGTCGAAGAACAGCCCGCCGTAGTCGACCACGCGGGTGATGACTTTCACCTCCGCGGTGGCGGCTGCCGCCAGGCACAGTTCACCCGGCCACGGCTCGAGCGGGTTGAGGATGATCATCGCCCAGTCGATGATGTCGCCGAAGCGCTCCAGGCAGCCGATGACGTCGAGCGTGAACCCGTTAGCGGGGCCAGGGGCGACCCCGAGCATCCGGGTCAGCCCTTGCTCGCGCAGCGCCGCCATCCCCCGCCAGACCTCCTCGCTCGTGTAGCCGATCCGATCGGGGTTGTGGAGGAGGAGCAGGTCAAAGGCGTCGACGCCGCAGCGCTCGAGCGAGCGCTCGGTCGCCATCCGCAGATAATCGGCATACCCCGAGGCGCGGCGCAGGCGCGGATCCGTGAACCGGGGAAAGCCCTTGGCCCCGTCGCGCTCACCCTCGTAGAAGTCGTGCCCAACCGCCCCGACCAGGCACATCCGCTCCCGCGGGAGGTCGGCGATCGCCGCCCCCAGCATCCGATCGGCGTCCCCCATCCCATAGACATCGGCCGTAATCACTGTCGAGATCGCGTCGTCGGGCCGAACCAGGGCAGCGAACCGCTCGTCATCCACCGGCTCCCCAAAGCGCATGAACCGCCCCCCACTCCAGGTCCCCACCGCAGTCTGGCCAAGATCGGGCATGGCGGATGAGTCTAGAGAGGCGGGCTACCGACGGTCCTCATGCGGCGCCCCCACACTACGCAGCAGCGAACCCGCGCACACCTCTCCCGAGCTCCCGCCGCTCGAGGACCCGGTCCACGAGACCGTAGGCGAGGGCCTCCTCGCCGGTGAAGTACCGGTCGCGCTCCATGTCGGCGTGCACGCGCTCGACCGACTGATCGGTGTGCATGGCGTAGAGCTCGTCGACACGGGCCCGCAGCGCGAGCGTTTCCCGGGCGTGGATCTCGATGTCGCTCGACTGTCCTTGGAAGCCGCCCGAGGGCTGGTGGATGAGGATCCTGCTGTTGGGGAGGGCCATCCGCTTGCCGGGGGCACCGCCGGCGAGGAGGAGCGACCCCATCGACATGGCGATTCCGTAACAGATGGTCTGCACGTCGGGACGGATGAACTGCATGGTGTCGTAGATGGCGAGGCCGGCGTAGACGGAGCCACCGGGGGAATTGATGTAGAGGTGGATGTCCTTTTCGGGGTCGTCGGACTCGAGATGAACGAGCTGCGCGACGATCAGATTGGCGATCTCCTCCTCAACCTGGCCACCGAGGAACACAACCCTGTCGTTCAGCAGTCGCGAGTAGATGTCGAACGAGCGTTCACCGCGCGCGGTCTGCTCGACGACCATGGGGACAAGGGGCATGGGTCCTCCTTCGTCAGGTGCTAAGGTGCAACCACTCGGTTGCACAGCGCACCCTAACACATGCGCAACCGTAGCGTTGCTCATTCCACCACAGGAGGCCCCGGCCATGACCGACCGCATCGAACGCGAGCTCGAGCTCCCAGCCCCCAGCGACGAGGTGTGGGAGGCCGTGACCGATCCCGAGCGACTGGCCGAGTGGCTGGCCGACGAGGTCCGCTTCGACCTGCGTCCCGGCGGGGACGCCAGCTTCAGGGACGGCGACACCCTCCGCCGCGGCTGGGTCGAGGAGGTCTCTCCTCCCGGCACCGGGACGGATGAGGGGCGGCTCGCGTTCTGGTGGGCGACCGGCGACGAGCCGGCGACGCGGGTCGAGCTGATCCTCGAGCCCTCCCCGGGTGGGACGCGACTACGTGTCGTGGAGACTCGTCCGCTCGAGCTCGTGGACGCGGTCGGCAGCCCCACGTTCGGCTCCGGTAGCGGCTCCTATGGCCCCCAAGCGCGCGCACGCGACCTCGTCGCCGCCGGCTAAGTGGACGCTGCCGATCCCGCCGGCGCGGTGTTCGGCGCTCTCGCCGATCCCACCCGCCGGCGCCTCCTCGCGACCATCGCCGGCCATCCCGAGGCGACCGCGACCGAGCTCGCCTCAGAGCTGCCGATATCCAGACAGGCGGTGATCAAGCACCTCTCCGCCCTCGCGGATGCCGGCCTCCTCGACCGCGAGCGGACCGGGCGCGAAGTGCGCTACCACGTGACCCCCGCCCCGCTGTCGGATGCGGTGAGCTGGATGGCTCAGGTGGGCGGCCAGTGGGACGACCGGCTCGGAGCGCTGAAGCGAGGGTTCGACCCCGAGTAGCTGGGGTGCGGAGCTATCCGGAGCCGAGGCTGGCGGGCGCGACCAGTGAAGGGGGTGCCGAGGAGCACGGGGCCGGACACGGGTTGATCCCCAGGTAGGGCACCGCGGATCCGACGATCGACGCGAAGGCCGGCGCCGCCACCGCGCCGCCGTAGATCGATCCCTGCGAGGGTTCGTCGACCATGACCATGACCTCGAGCTTGGGGGCGCTGGCGGGGACGAAGCCCACGAAAGAGGCGATGTACTGGCTGCCCGAGTACTTGCCGTTGACCACGACGCTCGCCGTCCCGGTCTTGCCCGCGAGGTCCCAGCCCGTGATCGCCGCTCCCGACGCGGTACCACCCTCGGCGTACACGCCGCGGAGCATGTCGCGCATCTGAGCGGCCACCGCCGAGGAGATGATCCGGTGTCCGGCCGGAGTGTGGACCGGCTTGCCACCGACGGCCTGGACGATGTGCGGGGTGCGGAGGATGCCGCCGTTGGCGATCGCCGCGTAGGCCGCGGCGATCTGAATCGGCGTGACCTCGAGACCCTGGCCGAAGGGAAGGGTGGCGATCGTCGTCCCCGACCACTTCGCGTACGGCGGCACCACGCCCGGAGCCTCGCCCGGCAGGTCGATCCCCGTGCGCGTCCCGAACCCGAACCGATGGACCCAGTAGTTGAACCGCTGGGGCCCGATCTTGTTGGCAATCTCGTCGGCGCCGATGTTGCTTGAGTACTTGAGGATCTGAGCTACCGAGTCGGTCAGGTAACCGTGGCGCTCGGCGTCGTGGATCTGCTGGGTGTAGACCTGGAGAAACGGGGGGATGTTGAACTTGGTGTCCGGGGTGATCGCGCCGTCCTGCAGAGCGCCCGCCACCGTCACGGCCTTGAAGGTGGACCCGGGCTCGTAGTTGAACTGGACCGCGCGGTTCTCGAAGTTCTGGAGCTGGGCTTTGGTGACGTTGTTGGGGTCCACGGCAGGCCAATTTGCCAGCGCGAGGATCCCGCCGGTGTTCGGGTCCATGACGATCGCCGTGGCGCCCCTAGGGGCGTAGGTGGCGCCCACGCCTCGGAGCACCTGCTCGACCTGTGCCTGGAGGGTCGCGTTGAGCGTGAGCGTGATCGCCTTGCCCGGCACTGAGGAGTGGACGTCATTGATGGAGATGGGCTGGCCCAGGGCGTCGCTGACCACGCGCCGCTCGCCCGCCCGCCCGGCGAGGATGGAGTTATCGAAATACTCGAGCCCGCTGAACCCCTGGTCTGCCTGATTGACCGATCCGAGCACCTGCGAGGCCAGGGAGCTATCGGGATAGGCGCGGGTCACCTGGGGCACGAGGCTGATTCCCGGGATGGGTCCCTTGATCCCCGGGACCCGAAGCCGCACGATCGCCCTTGCCTGAGCAGCCGGCAGGGCATGGGCGAGGTACACGAAGCCGCGATCCTGGGACAACAGGGCTAGGGCCTTGGCCTGCGTCAGCCCCAGGAGGGGAGCGAGGTGCTGCGCGACGACGAGCCGATTGTTGGTGAGCAGAAGCGGGTCGGCGACGACGTCGTCGGCGCTTTCAGAAACCGCGAGCTGGGTTCCCGTGGCATCCGAGATCGCGCCGCGGACCGCGGGCACCGGGATGGTCTGGACCTGCTGAGTCGCTGCCTGAGCCTTGAGCGATCCCGACTTGATCGTCCCCAGGTAGGCAGCGCGCATGAGGGCGATCGCAAGCAGGGCCAGGAAGGCCACGAAGAGCACCCCGATGCGCCGGTCGATGACCCCCACGACCCGCGGTCAGCCCCCGGTTCCGGAATACGACGCTCCGCCCGAAGACGGCGTCGTGGCGCCGGTGGCGCCGCCGGCGGCGGGCGGGAGTCCCGCCGCGCCCGTGGGCGCGGCGGCGACCGGCGTCGCCGCCGTGCCTCCCGTGGCCGAAGGCGTCCCCGAGGCCGGCGGCGGCGGCGCGCCGGTGCCCGCGCCGGTCTGCGGCGCGCCCGAGACGGCGCCCGTGCCCGTCGCGGTCGTGCCCGGCGCCGGCGCGGCCGCGGTGCCCGTGCTCGGCGTGCTCGTCGATGGCGCTGTCGTCGCCGCCGTCGTACTGGGAGCGCTCGTGGAAGCGATGGACTGCGTGGTGGCGAGCGCCGACGAGCTCGGGGCGGTGATGTTGGCGATCGCCTTACCGCGGATCCCGCCGCCGTGGCGCGAGAGGAAGGTCATCTGCGAGGGCGAGGCCATGACCATCCCCATGCCGGCCGCGATGCCCTCGATCCGCGAGACGGCGCCGAGCGAGGCGACCTGAGCCCGTAGCTGACCGTTCTTGGTCTGCAGCAAGGTCCCCTGCTCGATCGCGCGGCCCATGCTCGCGTTGAGCTGCAGCAGCGATACCTGCATGGCGACGATTCCCACCAGGAGCACGCCGAGCACCGGGATCCACGCGCGACCCCGGACGAGTCGGTCGGTGAGCGAGTGATCGGGAAGGCGACGGACGAACCCGAGCGCTCGGGCGCCACGGGTCGCGGGGACCGGAGCGCGGCGGGCGGGGCTGGGGATGCGCGGCGCCGGGCGCGGGAAGTCGCGTGCGGGACGGGCGGGACGGACGATGCGGGGAGCGACCTCGGCGGCGGCGGCCATTGCCATGGCGGTGGCGCTGAAGGCAGCGCGGGCGGTGGCGGCGACACGGAAGGTGGCGGGAGCGGCAGCACGGCCACGGGTGGGAGCGAGCCCGCGGGCCCGGGCGGTGGTGGCGGGGCGGGCGCCGGCGGCGGGCCGGGCGGCGGCGGGCCGGGTAGTGGCGGGCCGGGTAGTGGCGGGCCGGGCGGCGGCGGTTGCGCGGGCGGTGGTCGCGGCCCGGGGCATGGGAGCACGGGCGGTGGCCGCCCCGGAGCGGCCGGGGGGCGGGGCTCCCCGCCCGTGGAGCGGGCCCGACACCCGTCGCGGCGCGGCCGGGGCGAGTGAGCGGCGGACCGCGTCCATGCGCTTGGCGACCCCGGTCGGCGCCTTGACTCGCTTGGCCTCGCGATTCTGCGCGGCGGCTCGCTTGCCGGCGGCGGTGGCCGCTGCTCTTGCCGTCATGGCGTTTGGTGCTCCAGCTTCCGGGCTACTCGCAGGTGGGCCGACTTCGACCTCGGATTGGTGGCGACCTCACCCGGCGTCGGCGCAACGGCGCGCCGCGTCAGCAGCTCGGCCTCCGGCTCGTGACCGCAAACGCAGATTGGCAGGTCGGGCGGACAGATACACCCGCGCGCGCGAGCGGCGAGAAAGCGCTTGACTCGTCGGTCCTCGAGCGAATGGAAGGAGATGGCGGCGAAACGGCCGCCGTGCCTCAGGAGATCCCAGGCGGCGGGAAGGGCTCCGTCGAGCTGCTCGAGTTCGTCGTTGACGGCGATCCGCAGGGCCTGGAAGGTGCGCCGGGCGGGGTGGCCGCCGGCGAACTGGGCCGGGATGGGAATCGCGGACTTGATGAGGTCGACGAGCGCCTGCGTGGTGTCGAGGTCGCTGCGGCTTCGCTCGCGCACGATGGCGCGGGCGATCTGGCCCGCGTAGCGCTCCTCCCCGTACTCGCGGAGCAGCCGTGCGATCCGGCGCTCGTCCCACGTGTTGACGATGTCCTGGGCGGTCAGGTCCTGGGAGGGATCCATGCGCATGTCGAGCGGCGCGTCGTAGGCGTAAGAGAAGCCGCGCTCCCAGGTGTCGACCTGCATCGATGACATGCCGAGGTCGAGGTAGACCATGTCGGCCTCGAGACCCTCGGCGCCGAGGCGCTCGAGCCCGGTGACGAAGTCGGCGCGGATGAACCTCGTCGCGCACGAAACCTCCTCGGCCAGTTCAGCGAAGCGCTCCTCGGCCACCGGATCACGGTCGATGCCGATGAGCATTCCCGACGGCCCGATGCGTTCGGCGATCAGGCGCGCGTGACCGCCGCCACCGACGGTGCCATCGACCGCGACCTCCCCGTGCCGCGGATCGAGCAGGTCGATCAGCTCACCGGCAAGGACCGGGACATGTACCTGGTTCATGTCAAGTAGTGTCGCCAAGGCTCGCTGCGATGTCGGGGATACGGGCAAGAACGTCCTTCTGGTAGCGCGCATGAGCCGCGCGGTCCCACACCTCGAGGCACTCCCCCGAGCCCGTGACCACGACGTCCTTGCCCAGTCCTGCGTAGGACATGAGAAAGGGCGGGATCATCACGCGGCCTGCGGAGTCGAGTTCGGTGTCATGGGAGTGGTTGAAGAAGAAGCGCCTTAGGTCGCGAGCCGTCGCTGAGAGAGGATTCATCCCGCTGAGCGTCGAAGCGGTGTAGGTGTCATAAGCCTCTGCCGTCCACACCGCGAGCGACCGCGGCTCCCCCGGCGTGATCTCCGGTGACCCTACGAGGACAACCTCGTCGGCAAGGGCCGAACGGAACCTCGCCGGCACCGTGAGCCGGTTCTTCGCGTCGAGCGCGTGATCGAAGGTTCCGCGGAATGCCAAGGGTTCTCACTTGATTGACCGAATTCAGAACCCGGGTGGCTGGGTGGGAGGAGCCCTGCCACCCGGGTTCCACACTGCATTGCGGTCCCACGATAACCCACTACCCCCCACGATGCAACTCATTTCTCACACCATGCCCCACAGGGGCCCTGCGACGGGCCGGCAGATCCCGTAATCGCCCGTAAATACTGGGGATTGGACGGTGGGAGAGGGCGGTTGCCTTTTCGTCCAGAGCCCGCAAAATGGGGTGCAAAACGTCGATCTGGGCGGGCTGTTGCAAGACGGAACGGGTTCCGTCCGTGGGGTGTGCTTTGGCGGGTGCGAGGGCTCGCCCCCGGCCAGGGCTGTGTGGTCGCCGGCGCAGGCGGGATGCTGGCGCCTCGAGCAATCGGCCTGGTGGCGGGCCTTCGCACCCGCCGGCCCCCCTGCGCCCCGTCAGCCCCCGTGGCCCGGGAGCGAGAGCGAGATACGCGATCCTTGGTCGTCGGTCGTCGCCGCCAGCTGGCCGCCGTGCCGCCTGGCGATCTCAGCGGCGATGACGAGACCGTGGCCGCGGGGGCCGCGGGGGCGCGTAAGGAGGTTCTCGATCGGGGCCGGCAGGCCTGGGCCGCGGTCGGCGACCTCGATCTCGACTCCGCCGTCGTCGCGTGCGGCGCCGCGGAGCTGCACATCACCGTGGCCATGCTCGATGGCGTTGGCGATGAGATTGCCGGTCGCCTGGGCCAGGCGGATGCGATCGGCGGGGACGACGCGGGGCTCGCCGCGCCACTGGAGGTCGAGCTCGATGCCGCGCGCGTGCGCGAGGGGGCGGAAGGCCTCGAAGGATTCGCCGATCAATGCCGTCACGTCGACGACGCCGGGGCGCCAGGGACCGTGGCGCCCGGCGAGAGCGGCGTTCAGGTCCTCGAGCGCGACGCCCGCGCTCGTGAGCTCGAGGTCGATGGCCTTCAGGGCCTCGGAACCCAGCGTCCCGTTCCGGCACCCGAGCTCGACTCCGAGCCGCGCGGCGGTCACAGGCCGGCGCAGCTCGTGGCACGCCCGCGCGACGAGCTCCGTGCGCCAGTGCAGAGCGCTCCGCATTCTCAGCAACCAGGCAGCGGCCGCGAACGCAGCGATCCACCCGGCGGCGGCGATCATCACGCTTCGGGCCCTTCCATGGGGACATCGATGAGCCGGTAGCCCACCCCCCACACGTTGATCACGAAATGAGCTCCGCTCTCCCCCAGCTTCCGACGCAAGCGGTAGGCGTGCGAGTCGAGGGTTCGCGTGCGGCCGATCGTCGTGTATCCCCACACGCCGCGCAGGAGCTCATCGCGCGTGAATACGCGGGTCGGGTCGGAGGCGAGCGCGCGCAGGAGCGAGAACTCCTTCTTGGAGAGTTCGAGCTCGGTGCCGTGCAGCCACGCCTGGCGGGCGAGCGGGTCGATCTGGAGCGGGCCGACCTGCAGCAGCCCGCGGCTCTCCCTGCGCTCAGTGCGCCGCAGCAAGGCCTCGATGCGAGCCCGCAGCTCGTAGTAGGAGAAGGGTTTGACGACATAGTCATCGCATCCGCGCGCGAAGCCGCGCAGGAGGTCGAGCTCGTCGGCGCGGCCGGAGAGGACGACGAGGGGGATGTGTCGATCGACCCGGCCCTCGGTGCTGTCGGCTTCGCGGACATCGCGCAGGAGCTCGAGACCGTCACGGTCGGGGAGGCCGAGATCGACGAGCGCGAGATCGGGAAATTTCGTGGTGAGCAGGCGCCACGCATCTCGGGCGGAGTCGGCGACGAGGATCTCGTATCCGTCGACCGTCAGGTTGTCGGCGAGGAACGTGAGGGTGGTGCGATGATCCTCGACCACGAGAATCGTCGGGCGTTCGCGCTTCATGGCCAGTCAGAGCCCGCGCCCGCATGGAGATCGCCCCCCATCCTGCAACATCGCCTGCACCCGGTTGGCGAGGCAGGAATCCCTCATATGATCTCGACGCCGCCATGTTCCGCCGTGCCAACTACAGCTCAGGGGACGACTTCGTGCTCGAATACGGCGAGCTGCGATTTACGTTCAACGAGCGCGACTTCCGCGAACGCTGCGAGCAGGCAGCGCGCCGGCTCGGGTTCCTGTGCGGCCGGATCGAGGACCACGAGGCCGAGGATCTGATCAACCTCGTCGTCAACGGCGAGGTCACCGATCCCGCCTCCGGGCTGGGCGAGCACGTGAACGATTGCTGGCCTGAGCTCGTGGGGCCCTCCGAGCGCTCGCTCGTGCACTGGCTCAGGCGCCTGATCTTTCGGAGCGCCTGGCTCGACCAGCGGGTCAAGGAAGGCGAGCTCGACATCTCCTTCGATGAGGGCGCCTCCAGCTTCGTCTACATCCAGCCCGATCGCGACGGCGAGCCCATCGAGCTCGCCCCCGAGCCGAGCTGGAACCGCGTCGCCTACTTCCCGCGCTAGGCGACCGGCGTCTACCCCGCCCCCAGCTTGGAGGTCGGGACCACGTCCTGGTCGCGGGGTGGCGGATTGTCGAGCAGCAAGCGCGGCACGGTGACGAGCCGATAGCCCCGGGCGCGTAGCTCCCTGATGATCGTGGGGAGGGCATCGACGGTCTGCTGGCGGTCTCCGCCGGCGTCGTGCATGAGGATGATCGCGCCGGAACGCGCGCCCGAGACGACGTTGTGGACGATGGTGCTCACCCCGGGCCGGAGGTAGTCCTCGCTGTCCACCGTCCACATGACCATGAGCATCCCGTACTTGTGCAGGAGCGCGAGCGTTTTCAGGTTGTAGACGCCGTACGGGGGTCGGAACAGGCGCGGGAAGGGGGCGCCGTACTGGCTGATCACCGAGGCCTGGTCGAGGAGCGCGTTGCGTTGGTCGGCCGGGGACAGCTGCGACATCGGCTGGTGCAGCTGAGTGTGGTCGCCGATCGGGTCGCCGCGGGCGACGATGGCGCTGGTCGAGGCGTGGAAATACTGCAGCATGAATCCGACCTCGAAGAAGGTGGCGGGGACATGCTTGCGGTCGAGCACGGACAGGATCGCGGGCGTGTAGGGGCCCGGTCCGTCGTCGAAGGTCAGAGCGACCTCTTTCTTCTGTGACCCCGCGATGCGGACGTAGGGGGTGTAGGCCAGGGTGTGGTTGACGGCCGTGTTCTCAGCCGCGACCTCATGCCCTTCGAAGGACCCGCTGCCCGTTCCCGCCAGGGCGTGAATGCGCGCGAAGAAGCCGGTCGGCGCCACGGACGCGAGGGGGAGCGGCGAGGCCGGGCTGCCTTGGCCTGAGCCCACAGCGATGCCGGCGACCAGCGAGATCAAGGCGAGGAGCGCGACGATGGCCAAGGCGCCCGCACGCCGGCGACGGCGCTGGAAAACGGCGCTGGCCGCGCCACGAGCAGGCGGCCGCTCGACGCTCTGCGCCTCGCGCCCTCCGACGCTCGAAGTTGAGGTACGTTCGTCGTGCATCCGCGCTCCCTTGCCCTCGCCATGATGGCGCGCGGAACGGATGGGCGCGCCCAGGTCAACTACGCTCCACAGCGATGTCAGCGCGCGTCTGGGTTGTCATGCCTACATACAACGAGGCCGAGAATCTGGACCGGATCGTCCGCGCCGTCGACTCCGAGCTCGAACGCGTCTGCCCCGAAGAGCACCGGATCCTCATCGTCGATGACAACTCGCCGGACGGAACCGGCACGATCGCCGACGCACTGGCCATCGAGCTCGCTTCCGTCGAGGTGCTGCACCGCCCCGGCAAGCAGGGACTCGGACACGCCTACCTGGCCGGCTTCGCCCACGCGCTCGCGGGCCACGCGGAGCTCGTCGTCGAGATGGACTCGGATTTCTCTCACGAGCCCCGCTACCTGGAGGATCTTGTCCGCTGCGCCGATGGCGCCGATCTCGTCCTCGGGTCGCGCTACGTGCCCGGCGGCGGCGTCCGGGACTGGGGCCTGCTGCGTCGGCTCATCAGCCGCGGCGGCGGCCTGTACGCCCGCACGATCCTCGGTATCAGCGTTCGCGACCTCACCGGCGGCTTCAAGTGCTTCCGGCGCGAGGTGCTCGAAGCGATCGAGCTCGGGAGCGTGAGCTCAGAGGGCTACACCTTCCAGATCGAGCTGACCTACCGTGCCCTCCTGGCCGGCTTCCGCGTCCAGGAGATCCCCATCGTCTTCCACGATCGTGCCGCCGGGAGCAGCAAGATGTCGGCCAAGATCGCGCTCGAGGCCATCTGGCTCGTCCCGCGCCTGCGCCGCAGCGCCGCAGCGGCCGTCGGCCGCAGCCGCAGCCGCGGGGACTTAACGAAATCGCAACCTCACGACACGCGGATTTGACGCCCTGGCGGGCATCCTTGGTGCCGATGAGCGTGCACGGGCGTCCACTCGAGGTCGTGCCGGAGATCGGTACGTTCGAGCTGGCGCCGCTCGAACTCCAGATCGTCCCCAGCCAAGTGGTTCCGGAGCAGGTGCGGACCGGGACGCTGGTCGCGGGCGCCGGCCTCGCCGGTGTGGTGCTGACGGGCGCGGTGGTCGCCTTCTCGGCAGCCCAGACCAACAACCTCGTACCGCAATCGGTGCGTCCCATGCCCGGCTGGCTCGCGGGAGTGTTCGCGAACACCGGAGTGCCGCTCGGCCACGCGGCCCTGATCGTGATCTTCACCCTCATGTTCGCCTCCTACGTGGCCGCGGTCAGGGGAGCGGCCGAGCTCTCAGCCCGGGTGGTGCTGGCGAGCATCGCCGGGCTGGCGGCACTGTTCCTGCTCGCCCCGGTGATCCTCTCGACCGACGTCTTCAGCTATCAGGCCTATGGCCGTATGGGGACCCTGTACGGGACCAACCCCTACCTGCACGGCCCGAGCACGATCAGGCTCGATCCGCTGTACCCGTTCATCGGCTCGAAATGGGTGTCGACGCCCACCGCCTACGGGCCGCTGTTCACGGCGCTGGGCTATCCGCTCGCGCAGCTGGACATCTCCGCGAGCGTGGTCGCCTACAAGTCGCTGGCCGCGCTCGCCTTTTTGGCGACCGTCGGGCTGGTGTGGAACGCCGCCCGGCTCCGGGGTCTCGACCCCGTTCGCGCCGCGCTCATCGTGGGCCTCAATCCCCTCACGGTGGTGTGGGGGCTCGGCGGCGGCCACAACGACCTGCTCATGCTCGCGGCCCTCGCGGCCGGCATCTACGCGCTGCTCCAGAGGCGCGAGGCCACGGGGGCGGTGATGATCGCCGTCGCCGCGGCGATCAAGCTCACCGCGGTGGTGGCGCTGCCCTTTGCCCTCGTCCGCCCGCAGGCCGAGCGCCGGCGCCTGGTGGTCGGCGCCGGCGTAGCGAGCGCCCTCGCTGCCGTGCTGGGCTTTGCCCTCTTCGGAATCGGGCAGTTCCATCTCTTCGCGACGCTGCAGCAGAACCAGGCGGCGGGCAACTGGCAGAGCATCCCCGGCTTGATCTCCAGCGAGCTCGGGCTCGGAGGCGTGGGACGCCTAGTGGGCATCCTCCTCGGTCTCGTGTTCGCCGGGGTGACTGCGTGGCTGCTCGTGCTCGTCCACCGCGGGCGCCTCGACTGGATCGCCGGCGCAGGCTGGGCCACCGTCGCCATGCTCCTCACGGCAAGCTCGCTGCTGCCCTGGTACATCGCCTGGCTGACCCCGCTGGCGGCGTTGAGCGCCGACCAGCGCCTACGCCGGTGGACGCTGACGATGACCGGCGTGATGATCGCCCTCAACATGCTCGCATGGCTCCCCAACGGCTCGACGCTGCTCGGCCGGTAGCCGCTTCCCCGGTACCGGCAGGAGCGCGCCGTAACATGAACCCATGACCTGGCAGCCGGGTACCGATGGCCGCGAGCGTCGTTCGCTCGGGCTTCTGAGTGTGGTGGCTCCGGTGTGTAACGAGGAGGCGACGATCCACGAGTTCTACGCGCGCGTGCGCGGCGCCCTCGAGGGGATCAATTTCGAGCTCGTGCTCGTGGACGACGGGTCGACCGACGGGTCGCCCGCCGCGATGGAGCTGCTCGCGGGCGAGGATCCCCGCGTCCGGGTGATCTACCTCTCGCGCAACTTCGGGCACCAGACCGCGCTCACCGCCGGCCTCGACAACGCTCGCGGGGACGCCGTGGTGATGATCGACGCCGACCTCCAGGACCCCCCCGAGCTCATCCCCCGCATGCTCGACCACTGGCTGAGCGGCACCGACGTCGTCTACGCCGTCCGCGAGCAACGCGAAGGCGAATCGAAATTCAAGCTCGCGACCGCGAAATGGTTCTACCGCCTCTTCGACACCCTCGCCCAAGTCGAACTGCACCACAACTCCGGCGACTACCGCCTCCTCGACCGCCGCGCCCTCGACGCGCTCCTCTCGATGCGCGAACGCAACCGCTTCCTGCGCGGCATGACCGTCTGGGTCGGCTACACCCAGGCCGCTGTCCCCTACCGCCGCGACGCCCGCTACGCCGGCGAAACGAAATACACCCTCACCCGCATGCTCCGCTTCTCCCTCGACGCGATCGTCTCCTTCTCAGACCGCCCCCTCCAACTCGCGACCCTCCTCGGGTTCCTCATCTCCACCCTCGCGTTCATCGCCATCCCCGTCGTCATCGCCCTACGCATCACCGGGTCCTACCTCCCCGGCTTCGGCGCCATCACCATCGCCGTCCTCCTCCTCGGCGGAATCCAACTCATCGCCATCGGCATCATCGGCGAATACGTCGGCCGCATCTACGACGAAGTCAAAGGACGCCCCCTCTACCTCGTCCGCGCCAAACTCAACAGCCCCGACACCGAAAACACACCCATCCGCGCCGGACACGAAGGCGAGACCTTGGTCTAGGTCACGCCGGAGGTTGGTGGCATCGCGGCGCCCGAAACCGTGGCCGATGCTCAAGCGTGAGCTCGCGCAAACCGCCCAAACCGTCGCTTCGGCGCTACCAACGCCGGCTTCAATGGCTTCCTCGAGTCCTACAACATGGGTTTCGAAGGCGGCTGCCTGACCGGTGCAGGACCGGCCTGGACTCCTCCGGCGTCATCACGAACACGCCGGCGACCGATGCCCTCACTGGGGCGCCTCACCCCCCTGCCGGATTGGGGCCGCGCAAGGGGCGCAACGGGCGCACGTCGGCGGGAGCGGTGAACTCACCGTTGGCGGGGTTCTCGGCGACGGCGCGCTCGACGGCGGAGAGCCGGGTCGAAAGTCCTTTGATCGCGTCCGCGATCGGGTCGGGCAGATGCACCCAGTCGGTATCGGGGCCTTCGGGGCGCCGTCCTTCCACGCGGACGGGGTGCCCGGGATTGCCGACCACCGTCGAGTTCGCCGGGACGTCATGGATGACGACGCTGTTGGCCCCGATCTTCGACCCGTGCCCGACGGTGATGGGACCGAGGAGCTTCGCGCCCGAGCCGATGGTGACATTGTCCTCGACAGTCGGGTGACGTTTTCCGGTGGCGAAGCCGGTGCCGCCGAGTGTGACCCCCTGGTACAGGGTGACATCGTTGCCGATCCGAACCGTTTCGCCGATCACCACGCCCATGCCATGGTCGATGAACAGGCCGTCGCCGATCTGCGCCGCGGGATGGATCTCGATCCCCGTGGTCGCCCGGGAGAAGGTGGCGATGGCGCGGGGCATGAAGGGCACCCCGGCGCCATGCAGCGCGTGCGCGACCCGGTGGGCCAAGAGTGCGTGCACACCCGGCCACGAGGCGAGGATCTCCAGCGATCCGACACCGCGCGCGGCGGGATCGCGGGTGGTGGCCGCGGCGACGTCGCGTCGGATCTCCGCGGTGGTGCGGGCCAGCAGCCCTAGCCCCAGCATGATGTAAAGCCTAGCGATCGGCTGTGGCGGTGTTTCACCCGGCCGCGGCGCCCTGGCTACGGCGCGAAGAACGGAATCGACACGTAGCGCTCACCGGAGTCGGGAAGGACGATGACGATGCGCGCTCCGCGGGATTCGGGACGGCGGGCAATCTCGAAGGCGGCCCACGCCGCAGCGCCGCCCGAGATGCCGGCGAGGACGCCCTCGCGCCGGGCAAGGGCCCGGGCGGTCTCGATCGCGTCCTCGTCCTTGACGGGAATGATCTCGTCGATGACCTCTCGGTTGAGCACCGCCGGTACGAAGCCGGCGCCGATGCCCTGGATCTTGTGCGCTCCCGGAGGGCCACCGGAGAGCACGGCCGACGAGCTCGGTTCGACGGCCACGACCCGACAGAGCGGGTTGCGTAGTTTGAGCACCTCGCCCACCCCGGTGATCGTCCCGCCGGTGCCGACCCCGGCGACGAATACGTCGACGCGGCCGTCAAGGGCATCGAGGATCTCGGGGGCGGTGGTCCGCCGGTGGATCTCCGGGTTGGCGAGATTGGAGAACTGGTCGGGGAGGAACACGTCTTCGCGCTGGGCCAGCGCCCTCGCCGCATCGACCGCCTCGGTCATCCCGCCCAGGGACTCGGTGACCTGGACCTGCGCTCCGTAGAGGCGCAGGAGTCCTTCCCGCTCGCGGCTCATCCCCTGAGGCAGCGTGAGGACGAGCTCGTAGCCCTTGGCGGCGCATACGAAGGCGAGTGCGATCCCGGTGTTTCCGCTCGTGGCTTCGACGATCGTCGTGCGCCCGGGTTCGATCAATCCTTCGCGCTCGGCGGCCTCGATCATCGCGACCCCGATCCTGTCCTTGACGCTGCCGCCGGGGTTGAACGCCTCGAGCTTGACGAAGAGCTCGACGTCGACGCCGGGCAGCATCCGCGTCAGCTGGACCATCGGTGAGCGACCGACGTGCTCGGCGATGTTCGTGGGTATGCGTGGCATCGCCTCCTAAACCCTATGAGAAACCACGGTTGGGGACTTACCGCACCGCGATTGCGGGAAAACCACGGATCAGCCGGTCTCCCCCGACGCCGACACCATGAACACCGAACGAAGGCCGATCGCCTCGGCACCAAGGGGAAGAACATGACCATGACCGCACAGATCACCGACCCTCGCATCGACGCCGATCACGAGCGGGGCGGGGACCGGATCAAGGTCCTCCTCGCCGACGACCATCCGATGGTCATCGCCGGGATCCGTCGCACCATCGAGCCCTTCGGCGACATCGAGGTGGTGGGCGAGGCCCACTCGGGTCCAGAGCTCATGGGCCTCGTCGAGCGTCGCCGTCCCAGCCTCGTGCTCCTCGACCTGCGGATGCCAGGCGTTGACGGCGTCGAGCACATCGAGCAGATCCGCCAGAACTGGCCGTCGGTAAAGATCGTCGTGCTCTCCGCCTGCGACGATCGGCGATCGATCGACAGCGCCCTGCGCGCCGGCGCGAGCGCCTACATCCTCAAAACCGCTGCGGCCGTCGACGTGGCCTCGGTCCTGCGCCAGGCCTCGAGCGGCTCCGTGTTCCATGCCGCCTCATCCGGTCCCGCGTCTCCCATCGGAGGCAGCGTGCAGCCCGAGCCCGACCGGCCCCTCCTCACCGACCGCGAGGGGACGATCCTCAATGCCGTGGCCGCTGGGCTGACGACGTCGGCCATCAGCCGCGATCTGTGGGTAAGCGAGCACACGGTCAAGTTCCACCTCACCAACATCTACCGCAAGCTCGGTGTCGCCAACCGAGCCGGCGCCGTCCGTTACGCCTTCGAGAACGACCTCGTCGCGGCCTGAGAGCCGCGAGCCGTCGCTCACTCGGCCTCACCCCGCGACGGCCACAGGGGCAGGTTCACGGAGATCACCGTCGGCCCTCCGGGCCGACTCTCTATGTGGGTGCGCCCGCCGAGCATGCGCACCCGCTCGTGCATCCCGACGAGGCCGAGATGACCTTCGCGCGCCGCTCGGACCAGCGTCGTATCGGGGTCGAAGCCGATGCCGTCGTCGGTCACCTCCGCGCTCACCCCGCTCGCCCGCGAGGCGATGCTGATCGTCACCTTGTGTGCGTTGCTGTGCTCACGGACGTTGCTCAGTGCCTCCCGGATGAGCGCCATGAGGGCAATCTCCTGCGAGTCCGACAGCGTCGTGAGGTCGCCCGTGAGGCGGGTGATGGGCTCGAATCCGCTGCGCGCGGCGAACGCATCAGTGATCTGGCGCAGGCGCTCGGGGAGCGGGCCGGGATTGACGAACGGCGACTCGACCGAAGTCGAGATCCTGCGCAGGTCGCCGTCGAGCGCCACGAGCTGGGCCTCGAAGTCGTCGACGCGACCGAGGAGGCGGGCGGCGTTGGCATCCTCGCCGATGACCGGGCGAAGCTGATCGCGGAATCCACGGAGATCTTGGGCCAGGAGATGCACGTCCTGCTGCGGGCCGTCGTGGAGATCGAAGCGCACACGCGCCAGCCGGCGCTCGACCGAGCTCACGACCGACTCGCCCGAGGCGTGCTCGCGGGCTCGCAGCTCGTCTCGTTCGAGGATCGAGCCGAGCACGGGCACCGCAGCATCGAGCAGGAGCGTGCGGTGATCGTCCCGCGCCGGTTCACCATGAGCGATAAGCGCGGCCACCGGATGCAGCCATCGCTCGATCCTGATCCCTGCCTGTGAGCTTCCGTTCACGGGCGCGGAGTCGGCGAGGAGAGCGCTCGCCACCCGGCTGCTCTCCGGCGAGCCCAGATCGAGCTCGCCGGCGTGCGAGACGTGCAGGACTTCGCCCCCCGGCGAGAGCGTCCACAGCGAGGTGGCGCGGACCTCGGCGAAGGTGAGCAGAAGCGCGAGCTGCACTTCGAGGGCCACGTCGCCGGAAAGCTGGGGAAGGCTCGGGGTGCGGAGCACTTCGCGGCCGAGGGCGACGCTCGGGACCCCCGCGACCGCCTCGATCTCGTCGATGAGCATCCGCGCATCGCGTGGGCGAGCGGCGAGGTCGACGGCGACCTCGCAGAGGACCTCCGCGGCGCACGTGAGCAGGGCGATGGTCCCGGCGCCCGCACCGTCACCGCCGGCGTCGAGCAGTTCCAGCGCACGCGTGCGCGCCTGCGCCTTCACCGCGGGCGCCACCACGGACCCGATCTCCGAAGCCTCGATCACGCCGATGAGTCGGTCGATGGTCGCCGGTAATTCCAAGCGTTTCGCGCCGTGCTCGCCGGTCATACCGGCCAGTTTTCCCTATCGGCGCTAACTACCCTGCGAGGGCGCCCCGGGTGACGCCAGCGGCTAGAGGCCGCGCGGGTGCAGGATCTCGTTGAACGAGAGCAGGTACGCGGCCGAAACGCTGGCTTGCAACCACCCGATCGCCCCGCGCTCGAGGTGCTCATGTTCCGGCCGTAGTCGGTCTCGATCGAGTTGATGGCGGCGAGAACCGCCCACGGCACGAGAGAAGCCCGAGCTTGACGTCGCCCATCCCCATCCACGAGCTATTGATGAGGTTGAGGAGCAGGAGGACGACGCCGGCGAGGAGCGCGGCGAGAGCGAACTCGGGCGCCATCCCGGCCGCCGCGAAACCTGGCCGGCACCTGGATGGTGTGCTCAGCCCGCGGCGTGTCCGCGCGCCTGTTCGATCGCGCCACACAGAGAATCGAATGAGCCCCACCGCGGCAGGACCGGAAAGGCGGAGAGGCTGTGCCCCGGGTCGTCGCTGACGGCGACGATGCCGAGCCGGGGACGGTCGGTCCGAAGCCGAGCCGCCTCGCGGACCGCCTCGGTCAATGAGGCGGTGGCGTCGATCACGGCGACGTCGACGCGCTCGTGCGCGGGGAGCTCCGCGCCATCGGCGCCACCCACCTTGACCGTGACCTGGTAACCCCGTCGCACCAGCGAGGTCGAGGCGAGCATCCGGAAGCGGCGGTCAGCGGCAACGAGGAGGACGTGCGCGGGGGCCGGAAGGCCGCCCTCGACCTCGTCTCCGTGGACGGCGCGCTCTCGCACCTCGAGCTGGTCGTTGACCTCGATGCCCAGGCGCGCGCCCTCCCCGGCGGCGAGCTCGAGCACAGCGCGCGCGCGGCGCGCACCGGCGGTGCGCCACGGAGCCAGGTCGGAGGCGAGCTTGAGGACTCGGAGCTCGGAGTCGAGGAGGACAGCATCGATCGCGAAACGCAGGAACGCGGTATGGATCGAGGGGGCGGGGATGAGGAGCAGGCCGTGACCCGGTGGTAGCCCGTGCTTGCCAACCAACCCGCGCATACGCACGAGGGGCCGGTCGGCGATTACCGCGTGGTCGCACACGATGCTTCCCCGGGTGGCGTTGACGATCAGCTGTGGCTCGGTGCGCGGCATGCATGTTGTTTCGTCCTCCGGGCGGGCCGCGCCCATCCCACCAAGGTCTAAGTCACGCTAGAGGTTGCTCGGATCGCGTCAGGCCGGGGGCCGATCCCTAGACGTTGGTCTACCTGGGCCTAGAAGCTCTCTCTCCTGACCACTACCCGGCGATCCCGATAACCCTGCATGTCGGACCAGGCGGACTGCCTGGTCATCGCCGACGGTTTGCCGCCGTAATTCGATGGGAAGCCCACGTTCATGGCGGTATCGTGTCAATCGTCGTCGTATCGAGTACAGATAAGGAGCGCACGTGAGCTACAGCATCGACCCCGTTCTCTACTGCTCGGAGACGCGCTGCAAGAGGCCCAAAGAGACGGGCCGGGAGTACTGCACGCCGTGCATCAAGCTCGCTCGCGCCGTGGGACGGCGTCTGGATGACGAGCCCGAAGACCTGTCGGGGGCGATCAACAGGATTCAGGGCCGCTACCGATCGCATCTAGCGGCCTGTGCGGTGGACCCGCGCTCGCGCGCGTACCCGCTGAGATCTCAATGACGTAGCGAAGGCGGCCGAGGGGCAGGCCGCGGCCGAGGGGCAGGCCGCGGGCCGCCGGGCTCTAGGCGCCGAGGTCCGGGTTGTGCTCGTCCTGCGCGGAAGCACGGCGCAGAAGCTCATGGCGGCCACATCCGGCTTCACCGCCGTCGGGGGCGACACCGGGCGCCCGGATCTACCTGCGCCAGAGCTGAACTACAAGACCGGCGGGGGTTTGCCTTCGGCGCTGGCAGCCAGCGCGGAATCCCATCCGCACACCGCGCAGGCGTGCTGGAAGGCCGAACGCGCGAAGGTGACACCTGTGGTGTGGGGATCGGGGTCGGCGCACACCTCGGCCCAGTCGAGGATGTACTCCCCGAGCTCGCCGTCCCACCGTGCCGCCGCCGGGGAGAGCGTCGCCCCGGCGAAGCCCTCGGTCGCCGGATGCGCGTAGGCGTAGAACGCCGCCTTGCCGTAGCGCGCATCCCCGGGCCACCAACCCACCGCGACCTCCTGAGAGTCCATCGCGTTGCGCATGATGAAATCGTCGGAGGGGGGCTCGGCGGGAAGGCCGGAGAACAGGCTCACGGCGAGGTCCAAGGACCCCCACCAAGCATTGACCGGGGTCGAGCGCCCCCGGTACGGGGCGCGGAAGGCGGCGAGGACAAGCGCGGCGCGCGTGGCCGCACCGAAATAGGCGGACACCGGGTCTGGGTCATAGCGCGCGTGCTCTGAGTCCTCGTCGAGGGGGACCGTCCACGCCACCTCCTGCGGGGTTGGGTTAATCTCGAACTCACCCGCGACGCTACGGACCGCGGCCAGGAGCTCGCGTGTCACCTCGCCCACCGCCCGGTCGGGACCGAGCGCGATGCGCCGCCCCTCCCCGCCGCTGTGCTCGACGACCGCCTCGTGCGCCCGCAGGTCGAGGGCGGCGAGGACCGCGCCGGAGCCGTCGGGGGCGGGAAGCGGTGCCGTCTCCCACCCGCGCGCGGTCAGGCGCAGCGCCGCGTGCTGGAGCTCGGGCTCCGGGGGAGCGAGCGCCACGGCCAGCTTGCCGAGGACTTGGGTGTGCGCATGCAGGGTGTCGCAGGTCTCGCGCCAATCCTCGTAGTCAGGCATCGGCCGGTAATGAGCGGACACGCCGTACACGCTACCGGGCTGACACCGCTCCTCGCCTCGAGCCCGGGCCGGCCCGTACCCTCTCCTCGCCGATGCCTCCCAGGAGCCCCGCCCGGGTCGTGCTGCGCGCGCCGACCGTCGCCGACTGCGAGCCGTTCATCGCCGCCATGCGGTCGAGCCGGAGGCTGCACGCCGGGTGGCTGACGGCGCCGAGCACGCCGGCGGCGTTCGAGGTCCTGCTCGAGCGGGCGCGCGAGGAGGCCTTCGAGCCCATGCTCGTGTGCCTGGTGGAGGGCGGGGCGATCGCCGGCTTCTTCAACATCAGCCAGATCATCCGCGGGCCGCTGCAGAGCGCCTTCCTGGGCTACGGTGCCGTCGCCGCTCACGCGGGGCGCGGGTACATGACCGAGGGGCTGGGGTTGGTGCTGCGGCGGGCGTTTACCGAGCTTCGCCTCCATCGCCTGGAGGCGAACATCCAGCCCGGGAACGCTCCGTCGATCGCACTGGTGAAGCGGTGCGGGTTCGTCCGCGAGGGCTTCTCCGAGCGTTATCTTAAAGTCGCCGGCCGCTGGCGTGATCACCAGCGGTGGGCGATTCGCGCCGAGCAGTGGCGCGAGCACTACGGCTCCTAGCTCCAGCGCCGACCCCGTCCCCGAAGCCGCCGCTGGAGCCAAGTTTGGCCGTGGTTCAGATCGCGACCACAGCCGCCGCGTACTGGTCGGCGGCGCGCTCGGCGATCTCGGCGAGCGTCGAGGCGGTGCTGTCGGGCGTTCCGATGTAGAAGCCCTGGGCGTAGTCGACGCGCTCATCCGCGAGGACCTGCACCGTTTCCTCGTCCCCCACGAACACGGCGACGGTCTCGATGCCCCGTCCGCGGGTAGTTGACAGCAGCTCGTGGAGGGAGTCCCGCGCGTCGCTGCTGTAAGGCAGCGGACGTACGAGAGAGCCGTCGAGCTTGACGTAGTCGAGCGCGAGCTCGCTCAGCAGGTGCTCGGACCCGCTCACGTCCCAACCTTCGCCACCCTGGCCGAAGTTGTCGAGTGCGACCAGGCACCCGAGCGAGCGTGCGCGGCGGGCGAACGACGCCGTGCCCGCAGGCTCGGCGAGCGCGACCCGCTCGGGGATGCAGAGCACGAGCTTGCGCGGCGAAACGCCGTGCTGGGACAGCTGCGCTCCGACCCGGGACGTGAACGCCGCATCCCAGATCGCCTCGGCCGACAGGTTGACCTCGAGACGCGGACGCGACTCGGCGGGCAGCGCGGCGAGCAGGGCGATCGTCTCGCCCACTACCCACTCGTCGACGCTCTCCATCAGGCCGTTACGCTCGGCGATCTGGAGGAAGTCGGACGGGGGGAGCACGTGCCCATCGTGACGCAGGCGCAGCAGGACCTCCGCGTGAGTCAGCTCACCGGTCCACAGGCTGCGAACGGGCTGCCAGTAGAGCTCGAAGTTCTGACCTCCCGCCACCGAGCGGCGGATGTCACGGGACCATGCGTTCTCTGCCTCCGCGCGGCCGGCCTCGGAGCGAGCGTGGACGACGCCGCGGCGGGACTCGTCATTGGCCTGCGGGGAGACACGGGTGCCCCAGCCTCCGTTCCCCAAGGTCGCCAGCGCGCACAGACGCACGGGGATCAGGAGGAAGACGTGGATGAAGCCGTAGAGGGTGAACAGGAGGAAGCCGGGCTGCCGGGTCCGGAGCAGGCCGGACAGCGACCGGATGAGGCCGACGCCGACGACGATCGCCCCGTAGCGGATGAGCGTGATCGGGTTCACAAATGCTGCGTAGATGGTGAGGCCGACCGCGAGGATGAGCGCGAAGGGCATGAAGGTCTGGAGCCCCAGGTCCAGGCCCATGTACCAATGGCGCTTGCGGACGAAGCGAGCCGTCCACAGGATCTCCCGGTAGAAGCTCTTGCTCCAGCGGAGCTGCTGCTTCAGGTAACTGCGGACCTTGTTGGGGACCAGGGTGCGGGCCACCGCGGCCTCGTCGTACACGACGTCATAGCCGAGGCCGAGGACGAGGTTGGTGAGGTGGCGGTCATCGCCGTAGGAGCAGTAGCTCCCCAGGAAGCGCTGGTTGATGTAGGCCTCGCGCACCTGGTCGATGATCGTCCGGCGGTAGGCCGAGAACGGCCCCGATGCGCACATGACGACGCCGAAGTAACTCTGCGCCGCGCGCTCCTGATTGAACGCCGTCCAGTAGCGGTAGGCGATCAGTCGGGTGAGCAGGTTCTGGCGCTTGTTGATGACCTGAACGTCACCGGTCACGGCGCCGACGTTGGGGTCCTCGAAGCGACGGACGATCGTGCGGATCGCGTCGGGGAGGAGGACGGTGTCGGAGTCGACGGTGATGACGATGTCGCCCATCGCCTTCTCGAACACGACGGCCTGGCAGTTGCGCTTGCCCTGGTTGTCGGGCTGGAGGATGACGCGGAAACGACCGGAGCTGAACTCGTCATGCACCGGAAGGACCGCCTCGACGTTGGCGGACCCGTCGTCGACGACGATAGCCTCGATCTCAGGATAGTCCTGACGATCGATGGAAAGCAGGCACCGGTGCAGGAGCGCCGGGTCCTCGTTGTAGGCAGGGACGACCACGGTCACTCGCGGGGTCGACCCGGAGTAGGTGCCGTTGGCGGTACGACGCGCCTGACGGCGATGCTCCATGTACCCGAGCAGCATCTGAAGGAAGATGTGCCCGAGAGCAAGAACGCCGTAGACGATCAGATAGATCTCTATGAACTGCGGCATTTGGTGGGTACTCTTTCTGCCGCCCAAACGGTTCAGGCGGCTAGGGGACGGTATGACGCCGCCGCGGTTGTGAGGCCACCAGCGGCGTCAAGGAGTTGATCGTCGCGCTGCGCTCCGCCCTGCACGCCGCATGGTCTAGGCCTACCTAGACCAAGGTGGACCGCTCGACGCATTACGCTGCCCGCTTCAATGGACACTTTTGATGAGCTTCGGATGCGCCGGCTTATGGAACTCGGGCGGGGACTGGTGGGCGAGCTCGACCCACGGGCCGTGCTCGAGCGCGTGGTCGACGCGGCGAGGGAGCTCACCGGCGCGCGCCACGCCGCTCTGCGCGTCCTCGATGAGGACCGGACCGGGCTCGATCGCTTCCTCACCGATGCCATCGACGCCGAAGCCGATCGGGGCACCGGCGAGCCTCACAACCGACGCG
The DNA here is from genome assembly GCA_035552215.1 of Solirubrobacteraceae bacterium. Taxonomy (GTDB): domain Bacteria; phylum Actinomycetota; class Thermoleophilia; order Solirubrobacterales; family Solirubrobacteraceae; genus Palsa-465. The sequence goes on from DASZLV010000075.1 coordinate 43,082, forward strand.
GCGTGCTCGAAGTGCCCATCCTCGCCGGCGGACAGGCCTGGGGCAATCTCTACCTCGCCGACGGGGAGGCCGGGCCCTTCACCGAGTCCGACGCGGAGGCCGTGGCCATTCTCGCCGAGTGGGCGGCGATCGCCATCGTCAATGCAGGTCTCTACGAGACCAGCGAACGCCGCCGGATCGAGCTCGAAGCCGACGCGCTCGTCCTGGCCCGGAGCGTGGAGGCAGAACGGTCCGGGAGCTCGATGGCCATCGCCGACGCTGAGCGGCGCCGCTTCGCTCGCGAGCTCCACGACCAGACCCTGCAGGGACTCGGTGGACTGCGCATGCTCCTCGCTTCGGCCCTCCGCCACGATGATCCCGAGGGCACCGAAGCGACGCTCCGCAGGGTCATGCACGAGATGGATCATGAGATCGACAAACTGCGGACGTTCATCACCGACCTGCGCCCCGCGGCGCTCGATGAACTGGGTCTCCGGCCGGCGCTCGAGACGCTGCTCGACCGCCACCGCGGGGACGATCTGGATATCGTCGCCGAGCTCGACCTGCCCGATCCGGCGCAGACCGACTCGCGTATCGATCCGGAGCTCGAGACCGCCGTGTACCGGATCGTGCAGGAAGGCCTGACCAATGTCCTCGAGCATGCCCGGGCGAGCACCGTTCGCGTCGGCGTCACGAGCGGCGAGGATGGAGTGTGCATCGAGCTCGAGGACGATGGCCTGGGCTTCGACGCCGGCGCGTCCACGACCGGGCTCGGCCTTCTCGGGATGCGCGAGCGCGCCTACCTCCTCGGCGGATCGCTCGAGATCCAGTCGTGGGCAGGGAGAACGCTCGTCAAGATGCAGCTGCCCGCGCGCCGCGCTTGACGGCGCTCAGTCGAGCAGGTGGTGCTCGTTGGCGTAAGCCACGAGGTCGGCGCGGCTCGTGCGGCCCGTCTTCTGCTGGATCCGGGCGCGGTGCGACTCGACCGTGCGCACGCTCAGGTTCAGAGCGCTGGCTACGTCGCGGTTGGTGTGACCGAGGGCGATGAGCTTGAGCACTTCGGCCTCGCGCGCGGAGAGCTGATCGGGAGCCCGGGCCGGCTTGGGCTGTTCGGCGGCGAGCCGGGCCCCGAGTTCGGGAGCGAGATAGGTACGTCCCTCGGCGGCGAGGCGCACGGCCTGGACGAGCTCGGCGTCGGCTGCCTCCTTGAGGACGTAGCCGAGGGCTCCCGCGCGTAGCGCGCCGCGGGCGAAGGCCGGGTCGTTCTGCATCGTCAGCACGACGATGCTCGTCTTCGGCGAGGTCTCGAGAATCCGAGGGATGGCGGGCAAGCTCGGCTCGCCGGGCATGTTGAGGTCGAGGACGAGTACGCGCGGCCGGTAGCCGAGCACCCGTCTCAGCGTCGTCGGTATGTCGCCGGCCTCCGCCACCACGGTCAGGCCCACCTCGGCCTCGAGCAGCATCCGCAATCCGGTGCGGATCATCTGGTGATCGTCGGCGATCACGATGGTTATGTCGGACGGTGGTGGAGCATTCCCCTCTGCATCCATGGCGGAGCACCATAGTCCCTATATCGGCGGCCAGTCACGGCCTGGGCGGCGACTCCCTCACATGCGGTATGTGGCTATCCCTATATGTAATACATCGCCGCGCCCGCATCGCGGGCCTCGCGCTCCGCTACGTCGGCGATGGTGGAGCCCGCGAGCACCGAGCGCGCGGCGTTTGCGGCGTCGGCGAACACGCCGGTGGCGCCCGGCCCGACCGGCCCGTCGAGGAGCTCGACGATCTCGAGCACCGACACTTCGGCGGGATCGCGAGCGAAGCTGTAGCCGCCCTTCACCCCTCGCTGAGAGCGCAGGACCCCAGCGCGGCGCAGGGTGGCAAAGAGCTGCTCGAGGAACTGCACCGGTATGTCCCGCCGCCGAGCGAGCTCGGCGATCGGCACGGGAACCGCGTCACCATGCCTGTGCAACTCCACGAGAGCACGGAGCGCGTACGGGGATTTCGTGGTGATGGAGATCACGGAGCGGACAACATTGTCGCTCGCGCAGCGCGATCAGCGCGTCCCGGCTGCTAAATCCACCCGCGCTCGGTGGCCATGAGCACCGCTTGGGCGCGGTCCATGGCCCCGAGCTTGCCGTAGACGTTGTGCAGGTGGGTGCGCACGGTGCTCGTCGAGAGGTTGAGCTCGGCGGCGATCTGCTTGTAGACCATGCCGCGCGCGAGGCGGCGCAGGACCTCGACCTCGCGCGCCGAGAGCGGGCACGGGTCGATCTGGCGGGGCCGTCCGCCGGTGCTCGGCAGCGGGAGGTCGTACATGACCGCTCGCAGCTGCTGGGGGCGGATGCCCACGAGCCGGGCGACGCTGAGGAGCTCGGCCGGGGAGATGGCGCCGCTGAGGGCATAGTGGGCGAGCATGTCGGCGAGGCGGATGAGCGCCGCCTCGCCCTGGGCGTCCTCGGCGTGATGACGTTCGATGATCGCGGCCACCGACTTCGGTAGCCCCCACCGGCGGGCGAGGACCCCTCCGACGAGGGCGTGGTCGACGCCGAGCTCGCGTCGTTCGCGCTGGAGGCGCTCCTCGGGGGTGCGAGCGTCGCCGTGGATCTGGCGCGGGTACCCCGGATAGGCATGGATGAGGACGAGCTTTCCGACGTCGTGGAGAAGCGAGGTGACCATCAGGCGGTTTCGCTCTTCGTAGGCCAGCTCACGCGCCAGGCGATCGGCGGCCTGCTGGGTGGCCACCGCGTGGAGCCGGAAGCGCTCGGGCACGCCCTGCCAGATGGCGGTGCGCTCGAAGAAGTCGAAGGTCCGGGCGCGGCTGGCGATCGAGAGGACGGTGCGCGGCGAGAGGACCTCGACCGCGTTCACGGCGGTGTCGACCCGACCCCGGGTGCGGCCGTCGACGCTGTTGGCGAGACGTAGGACGGCGACGGCGAGGGCCACGTCCCCCTCGACGGCGGCGACCACGTCGGAGCTCGCCGGCTCGCCGGTTTCGAACAGGCGCAGCACCCGGTTGCGCGACTCGACGAGAACGGGAAATCCCTCGAGCGCCTCGAAGGCCGCGGTGAGACGGCGTCCATGACCCTCGTTGTGATGGCGTTGACGCGCCGCGGTGGGCTCGTCAGTGGTGTGCTCGGCGGCGGCGACAGGTGGCATAGGTGTCTCGCCACTCCCTGGCGTAGGTTCGGTCAAGCGCAAGGGCGAGGCGTCCTGGATATCCCCGGTCTATATCGGCACCGACGCAAGCCTGGTTTAGTGATGGTCCCCCCCAGCGCGCCTGAGCGCCCGGTCGATGCGGGTAAGCACCTCGTCGCGCCCAAGGAGCGCAACGCTCTCGAAGATACCTGGTGAGGCAGTCGTCCCGGAGATTGCGACTCTTACCGGTTGGAAGACCTTGCCCGGTTTCAGGCCTGTCCGCTCGACGATCCCGCGGAGCGCCGCTTCCACGCCGGCCTCGGTGAAGGGCTCGGCTTCGTTCAGCGCCTCGCGGGCGGCTCGCAGGATCTCGACCCCTCCGTCGGCGGCGATCGTCCGCTCGAAGGCAGCGGGATCCTCGACGGGACCGTCGAGGAGGAAGCCGGCGAGCGGCCAGAAGTCGGCGAGCGTCTGGATCTTCTCGGCCGAGATCTCCACCGCAGAGCGCAGTCCGGTGCGGCCGGTGAACTCCTCGGTCCGGCGCGTGAGCTCGTCGATGCCCAGCTCGCGCAGGTATCGGCCGTTCATGTGCCGGAGCTTGCGCTCGTCGAACACCGCCGGGTTCTTGGAGACGCGATCGAGACGGAAGCGTTCCGCCAGCTCGTCGAGGGTGAAGTACTCCTCATCGGCGGCGAACCCGGCCCCGAGCAGGGCCACGTAGTTGTCGACCGCCTCGGGCAGGTACCCGGCGTCGCGCAGCTCTTGCACCGAAGCGGCACCGTGACGCTTGGAGAGCTTCTTGCCGTCGGGGCCGTAGAGGAGCGGGAGGTGGGCGTAGACCGGCGGGGTTTGCCCGAGGGCCTCGAAGACGAGCAGCTGCTTGGGGGTGTTCGAGAGATGGTCCTCGCCGCGCACCACGTGGGTGATGCCGGCGTCGAGGTCGTCGACGGCGACCGCGAAGTTGTAGAGCGGCGATCCGTCGGCGCGAGCGATTACCGGGTCGTCGAGGCTGGCGTTGGGGAACCTGGTCTGCCCGCGGATCACGTCCTCGACGATGCTCTCCCCCTCGTCGGGGACCCGCAGGCGGACGGCACCCTGCGCTTCGCGTTCGCCGCGGAAGCCCCGGTCGTCGCCGTGGCGCTGCTTATAGGCCTTGACGTCCTCGGCGGTCGCGCTCGAGTGGTACGCGTGCTCCGTGCTCAGAAGCTGCTCGAGCACTTCGCGGTGACGCTCGGACCGCTGTGACTGGAATACCGGCCCCTCGTCCCAATCGAGCTTCAGCCACCGCAGCGCGTCGAGGATCTGCTCGACATTCTCGGGCGTCGAGCGCTCACGGTCGGTATCTTCGATGCGCAGCACCAGCGTCCCGCCCTGGCCGCGGGCCAAAAGCCAGTTGTAGAGGGCGGTGCGAGCGCCGCCGATGTGCAGCGCACCCGTCGGGGAAGGAGCGAAACGGACTCTCATGGTCACCGCCCCATGCTAATCGGCGCCCACGTCTCGCCTGCCGGCGGTCTCCCGCTCGCGATCGAGCGCGGCGCCGAACGCGGCTGCCGCGCGATCCAGATCTTCAATCAGTCCCCTCGCATGTGGCGCCCCACCGCCTACACCCCGAACGACTTCGCGGCCTTCCGTGAGGCGATGTCCGGGAGTCCCATCGAGGCGGTGCTCATCCACGCCGTCTACCTCCTGAACTGCGCCACCGACGACGCCGAGATGGCCGACAAGTCGCTCACCGCCCTGATCCACTCACTGCGCGTCGGCGAGGCGATCGGCGCCGCCGGTGTCGTCCTCCACCCGGGCTCGGCGAAGACGGGCGACGTGGGCGACGCGATCGCCCGCGCCGGAACGGTGATCGCCAAGGCGCTGGCCAGTACCTCGGAGTGCCCGCTTCACCTCGAGAACACGGCGGGCACGGGCGGGACCCTCGGGCGCTCGTTCGAGGAGCTCGCGGCGCTCATCGACGCCGTCGGTGGTGATCGTCGGCTCGGGGTGTGCCTCGACTCATGCCATCTCCTCGCCTCTGGGTACGACATCCGCACCGCGACGGGGCTGAGCGAGACGCTCGCGGACTTCGACCGCGTCGTCGGCCTCGAGCGCCTGCGATCGCTGCACCTCAATGACTCCGCTCAGCCGCTCGGTTCCAACCGCGACCGCCACGCCAACCTGGGAATGGGCGAGCTCGGAGACCGGGGATGCTCGGTATTCCTGTCCGACCCCCTCTTCGATGAGCTTCCCTGCGTGCTCGAGACACCGGGACCGAAGGGGAGCGGGCCGACGGCGGAGGAGGTCGCGCTGGCGGGAAAGCTCCGAAAGCGCGGGCTGGCAGCACGGCGGCGCTCGGCGGCGCGCGGCTCGCGCTAGCGTCGTGAGTCGGAAATTCGTGCGAATTTATGAATCACGACGCGCTAGCGGCCCGCCGCCTGCCGAGAACGCTCCGGCTCGGCGAGGGGGCGGTCCCCGTCGGCCCGCGCGGGCGGATGCCCGGTGGCGCGCACGCGCTCGCTGCCGCGCATCTCGGTGAGCCACGCGAGCAGGGCCAGGACCGACAGGCCGCCGCCGAGCGCGCACACCGCGTGCCACCCCCCGGCCCGCCACGCGAGGTCGGCGCCCGCCGAGGCGAGAGCGCCGCACAGGAAGTTGCCGGTCATGTAGGCAGTGGTCAGGCGGCTGCGCGCCTCCGGGCGAAGGGCGTAGATGAGAGTCTGATTGAGGATGTGCTGCCCCTGGACTCCGAGGTCGATGGCGACGATCCCGGCGAGCAGGAGGGCCACCTGCGTGCCCCCGAGCGCGCACAGACCCCAGCCGAGCGTAACGGCCGCGAGGAACAACCCGGTGGCGCTGCGCGAGCGGCCCCGGTCGGCCACGCGACCGGCCCCTTGGGCGGCCACCGTCCCCGCCAGGCCGGCGAGCCCGAAGAGCCCGATCACCGCCTCCCCGTAGGAGAACGGCGGCCGCGAGAGAAGCAGCGCCAGCGATGTCCACAGAACCGAGAAGGTGGCGAAGCCGAGGGCGCCGTAGATCATCCGGCGGCGCAGGAGTGGCTCCTCGCGGATGAGCACGCCGATCGAGGCGAGCAGCTTCGGATACGGTGGCCCGCCCTCGGGCGCGACGTCGGGCAGCGCCCGCCACAGCGCGAGCGAGAGCACGAGCATGAGGCCGCCGGCGATCACGAAGACGGCGCGCCAGCCGACCACGGCCGCGCCGAGGCCGCTCACCGTGCGTGCCAGGAGGATGCCCATGAGCAGCCCACTCATGACCTGCCCGACGACGCGGCCGCGCTCGTCCTCGGAAGCGAGCGCGCTGGCGAAGGGGACGAGGATCTGGGCGACCACCGAGGTGACCCCGACCACACCGAGGGCGAGCGCGAGGACGCCGAGACTTGGCGAGGCCGCGGCGCCGCCGAGACCCAGGGCGGTGAGGATGAGGAGGCGCGAGACGAGTCGTCGGCGGTCGAGGAGATCGCCCAGGGGGACGAGGAGCACGAGGCCGGCCGCGTAACCGATCTGGGTCGCGGTGACGAGGAGCGCCGCGTCGGAGGACGAGGTGTGGATCCCCGCAGCGATGGCGTTGAGCAGCGGCTGGGCGTAGTAGAGGTTCGCCACCGCGGCACCGCACGCGACGGAGAGAAGGATGACCAGGGGCCGCGACAAGCGTCCTGAGGCGTGAGTCCGAGAATTCACGACTCGGGTGAGGATAGGCCAGCGCTCGGTAGGCTCTCCGGGTCACCTGATCGACGGAGGTAGCGATGGCTCGAGAGCTCTACACGGCAGAGGCGGTGGTCACCGGCGGCAGAGCGGAGGGCCACGGCCGCACAAGCGACGGCGAGCTCGACGTCGACCTCCGGCTCCCCAAGGAGCTGGGCGGCGAAGGCAACGGCACCAACCCCGAGGAGCTGTTCGCGATCGGGTTCGCCGCGTGCTTAGAGAGCGCCATCGGCGTGGTCGGGCGCCGCGCCGGGGCCGAGGTCGGCGACGTCACCATCACCAGCAGGGTCAGCCTCCTGCCCACCGATGACAAGGGCTACAAGCTCGCCGTCGGGCTCGACGTGTCGCTCGCTCAGGTCACCGACCCGGCGCAGGCCGTGAGCATCGTCGCCGAGGCGCACGAGGTCTGCCCGTACTCGAATGCGACCCGCGGCAACATCGACGTGGCCCTGACCGCGAACGGCGTGTCCGTTGCCTGAGCGGGCGGCGATCGTCACCGGCGGATCGAGCGGGATCGGGTTCGCGATGGCAAGGATGCTCGGCGAGGAGGGCTACGGCCTGACCGTCGCGGCGCGCCGTCCCGACAAGCTCGCCGAGGCGGCGCGCGAGCTCGCTTCGATGGGGTTCGAGGTTCAGCATGTGGCGGGCGACCTAGCGGTCGAATCGGTCGTGCGCCGGGTCATCGATGCCCACCGCGATCGCTACGGGCGCCTCGATGTGCTCGTCAACAACGCCGGCGTGGGGATCGGCGCCCCGGTGGCCGACATCAAGACCAAGCTCCTCGACATTCAGCTCGCGGTCAACCTGCGCTCGCTCGTCCTCTTCTACCGCGAGGGCATCGAGCTGCTGCGCGCCGCCGCCGGGGAGCACGGGAACGCCATCGTCATCAACACCTCCTCGATCTCCGGGAAGTCGGGCCAGGCGTGGCTGTCGGTGTACTCGGCGACCAAGCACGGCGTGATCGGGTTCACCGAGGCGATGAACAAGGAGCTTCTCGCCGAGGGCATCAAGTCGTGCGCGCTGTGCCCCGCCTTCGTGGACACGCCGATGAGCGACTTCGTCAAGGACAGCATCCCCGCCGAGGAGATGATCACGCCGCAGGACATCGCCGAGGGGGCCCGGTTGCTCCTCCGCGTCTCGCCCGCGTGCGTGATCCCGGAACTCGTGTTCGAGCGCCGAGGAGCGTCGGCAGGCGCCTAAGCCCTCGTGGCGGGCGGGCGAGCGGGACGCCGCGCGGCCAGCTGCGCGGACTGAGACTCGATCCGGGCGAGGGCGCGCTCGTAGTCGTCGTAGCGGCGGAACACGCGCATCCACGACCAACCGGGAGAGCTCTCGAGCTCGGAGCTCCGGTTGCGGTCGCTGGGGCGGATCGCCTTGATCGCGCGCTCAGCTCGCTCGCGCTCACGGCGCTCAGCGCGGACATGATCGTGGCGAGGGCTGGCGGCGCGTTGCCTGCTGGCGACGAGCCGGCGGTGCTCGGCGAGGGCGGCGGCGAGATCGGGCGCCGGCTCGGAGCCGGCGAGCAGACTCATCTCCAGGTGGGTGGTGAGAATCATCAGCTCGCGCTCGGTCGCGCGCCGGGCGCGCCTGCCATGGATCCCCCCGAAGCGGTCCCAGGTCTTGGCGAACGACTCGGCGTTGGTGCGCCCGCCCCGCCGGTGGGCCGCGAGCATCGGGCACACCCCGCCGTCGTCGCTGGTGTAGGCGCCGAGGATGATCTCGTTGTGGCGGATGCCCTCGAGCATCGCCACCCGCGTCTTCAGAGGCAGGGAGTCGATGGAGTGGCGGAGCTCCTGGATGGTCGCGTCGCGTCGTGTTCGCATAGGGTTTGACCGTTCTTGGTGCGGCGGCTCGGCCACTGTACCCCCGTCCGTCGCAGCCCTCAAACGAACCCCTTGCCACGAAAGGAAACTTGCAGATGAAGCTCGGAGTGAACCTCGCCTACGTGGCGATGGGGGTGACCCCAGCCGATCAGCTCCGAGTCGCCCAGGAAGCCGAGGCACTCGGCTACGACTCGGTGTGGGCGGCGGAGGCTTACGGGTCGGACGCCGCGACCATGCTCGCGTGGATCGCCGGCCAGACGAGCAAGATCAAGCTCGGTTCGGCGATCTTCCAGATGCCCGCCCGCACGCCGGCGATGACGGCGATGACCGCCGCCACCCTCGATCAGCTCTCCAGGGGCCGGATGCTCCTCGGCCTCGGCACCTCGGGTCCGCAGGTCGCCGAGGGCTGGCATGGGCAGCGCTTCGGCCGCCAGCTCCTGCGCACCCGCGAGTACGTCGAGGTCGTCCGCCAGGCCCTGTCCCGCGAGCGCCTCGAATACCACGGGGAGACGATCGAGCTTCCCCTCCCCGACGGCCCCGGGAAAGCCCTCAAGCTCATGATCTCCCCGGTCAAGGAGCGGATCCCCATCTACCTCGCGGCCATCGGCCCCAAGAACACTGCGCTCGCGGGGGAGATCGCCGACGGCTGGCTCCCCGCCTTCTTCTCCCCCGAGCACGTGTCCGAGCTGCGGGCGCTGCTCGAGGAGGGTGCGGCCCGTGCCGGGCGCTCGCTCGAGGGCTTCGACATCGCCCCCTCGATCAATGTCTACGTCAACGAGGACCTCGAGCTTGCCCGCAACGTCATGCGCCCGGCCCTCGCCCTCTACATCGGCGGCATGGGCTCACGCGAGCAGAACTTCTACAACAAGCTCGCGCAGCGCTATGGCTTCGAGGCCGCCGCCAAGGAGGTCCAGGACCTCTACCTGGACGGTAAGCAGGTCGAGGCGTGCGCCGCCATCCCCGATGAGCTCATCGACATGGTCTCCCTGTGCGGGCCGGCCGACCTCGTGCGCGAGCGCATCGCCGTGTTCCGCGACGCCGGGGTGGGCTCGCTCCTCATCACCCCGATGGCCTTCTCGGTCGAGGACCGCCTCGCCCAGGTTCGCGCCGCCGCCGAGCTCGCCGCCGCTTGAGGCCCAGGCTCGCGTTCTTCCTGGGCGCCTTCGGGGACCCCGGCCACGCCTTTCCCATGCTCGCCCTCGGCTCGCGCCTGGCGGCGCGCGGGCACGCGGTCACCCTGGAGACGTGGTCGCGCTGGCGCGAGCACGTCGAGGGCGCGGGGATGCGCTTCGTGGCGGCGCCCGAGTACCCGGTGTTCCCGACCCGCGAGCGGCCGCTGAAGCCCTACGAAGCCGTCGTCCTGGCCACCGCGCAGACGCGAGCGGCGATCACCGAGGCCCGCCCCGATGCGGTCATCCACGACATCCTCACCCTCGCCCCCGCCATGGCCGCCGAGCTCGAGGGCCTCCCCGTCGCCACCCTCATCCCCCACGTCCACCCCGCCGCGGCGCCCGGGTTCCCGCCCTACGCGTTGGGGGCGCGTGCGCCGCGCACGGCGGCCGGCCGCGCCCTCTGGCGCCGGCTCGAGGGTCCCGCCGAGGGTGGGCTGCGGCGCGGGCGCGAGGAGCTCAACGATACCCGCACGAAGCTCGGCCTTCCCCCCGTGAGCCGCCTCCACGGGGGACTGAGCACGCGGCTGTGCCTGGTCGGGACCTTTCCCCAGCTCGAGTACCCGTGGCCATGGCCCGAGGGCACCCACGTGGTCGGACCCCTGCTGTGGGAGCCGCCCGCCGAGACGGTGCAGCCGCCGCCGGGGCCTGAGCCACTGGTGCTCGTGGCTCCGTCGACGGCGCAGGACCCGGGGCATCGCCTCCTGCGTGCCGCGGTCACCGGGCTCGCGCACGAGCCCGTGCGCGTGCTCGCGACGTGGAACCGGCGGCCCCTCGCGGATCCGCTCGCCGTCCCCGCCAACACGCGTCTCGTCGAATGGCTGTCCTACGCCCGGACGATGCCGCAGTGCCGCCTGGTGATCTGCCACGCGGGCCACGGGACGATGGCGCGCGCGCTGGCGGCAGGATGTCCGGTGCTGGCGGTGCCCGCGGCGGGAGACATGAACGAGAACGCGGCCCGGGTGGACTGGGCGGGGGCCGGCGTGCGGCTTCCGTGGCGCCTGCTCTCTCCGATGACCCTGCGTCTCGCGGCGCGGCGGGCGCTCGGGGACGCGGCGCTGGCATCGCGTGCCCGGCAGCTCGGTGCCTGGGCCGCGAGCCACGACGGCGCCTCGCGTGCGGCGGACCTGGTCGAGGAGCTTGCCCGGGCGGGCGTTCAGGGTAAAGCTGCGGGGGTGGGACTCGAACCCACAACCTAACGGTTAACAGCCGTTTGCTCTGCCATTGAGCTACCCCGCAGTGCGGTGCCTTCTTGGGCCGTCGCTAAATGTACCCTCACGCCGCGTCTTCGAGCCGCGAGACCACCGAGCGGACGGCCCTGAGCACCTCCTCGCGCTCCCGGGCCAAGGCCGAGGTGTCGGCGCCGGACTCTCCCCGCGCGCGGCGGATGGCGCGGTCGAGCCGGGCGAGCTCGAGCACGAGCCGGGCGTGCTCGAGGCGGTCCTCGAGGCGGTCCGGGGTCGGGTTGGGGAAGCGTTTCTTGCGATCCAGGAGCTCGAGGATCACGCGGGTGAGCTCCTCGTCCTCGGCGATGTCGGCGAGCGGGCTGTCGAGGTGCTCCACCAGGTGGCGCGCCGCGCGACGGAGCGGACCGTTGGTCAGGTAGTCGTCGGGATCGATGGCCGCGAGGGCGACCCTCCCGGCGTCGGGGACGGATAGGCAGAGCACGAGGAAGGTCCGCTCGGCGCGCGCGCCCTGGTCGAGCGGCGACGGCGCACGGGCGTTTGCGTTTCCCGTCTCGGCGCCCGCGGGCCTCGCGGGGCCGCCGCCGAGCAGCGATTCGAGCCGCCGCTCGGGAAGCTCGAGCCTGCCTGCCACTCGCCGGACGAGCTCGTCGCGCAGCGAGCTCGGTGGCACCTCGGCGAGCACCGGGCGCAGCTCGGTGAAGGCGCGGTCGCGCCCCTCGCCGCTGCTCGTGTCGGCGCCGTCGAGGATCCGCTGGACCTGGAAGACGACGAAGGGGACGGAGTGCTGGGCACGCTCGCGCACGGCGTCGACGCCCTCGTTGAGAACGAGATCGGCGGGATCGTTGCCCTCGGGCAGGGCGACGACGCGGAGCTCGAGGTTACGGCCGGAAGCGAGTTTGGCGGCGCGGAGCATTGCCTCCTGGCCCGCCGCGTCGGCGTCGAGGCAGAGCTCGAGCACGCGCGCGATGCTCTCCAGCGCGCGCAGCTGCTCCTCGGTGAGGGCCGTGCCCATGATCCCGACAGCGTTGGGGAGGCCGGCCTGGTGGAGAGCGAGGACGTCGGTGTATCCCTCGACGAGGAGCGCGCGGCCCGCGCGCGCGGCGGGTCCGCGCGCCAGGTCGATGCCGAAGAGCTGGTTGCCCTTGTGGTAGAGCTCGTTCTCGGAGGTGTTCAGGTACTTGGGGCGCTGGTTATCGCGCATGGCGCGCGCCCCGAACCCGAGCACGCGGCCCCGGGCGTCGGCGAGGGGAAAGATGATCCGCTCGCGGAAGCGGTCGAAGATCGACCCCGGCCGCGACTGCGAGCGCTGCGCGAGCCCGACGGCGAGCAATTCCTCGTCGGTGAACCCGGCGTGCCGGGAGGCGAGGAGGATCCGGTCCCAAGCGCTCGGGGCGTAGCCCACCCGGAACTCCCGAAGGGTGGCCTCGGTGAGACCTCGTCCGAGCAGATAGGACCGGGCGCCCGCCGCCTCGCCGGACTCCCACAGATAGCGCGCGTAATAGGTCGTGGCGCGCCCGAGGAGCTCGTAGAGCCGCTCGCGCCGCTTGCGGCGCGCCGCCGCGCCCGGATCCTCATCCTCGGTTTCGAGCGCCACGCCGAAGCGGTCCGCCAGGGTCTCGAGCGCACCCACGAAGTCCACCCCCTCGGTCTCCATCACGAAGGTGAAGGCGTCTCCCGAGGCCTGGCAGCCGAAGCAGTAGTACCGCTTCTCGTCGGGCACCACTTGAAAGGACGGCGTGCGCTCGTCGTGGAACGGGCACAGGCCCACGTATCGGTTCGCGCCCATACGCCGCAGGTCGCCGCTGGGCGAGACGAGCGTGAGCATGTCGACCGCGTCGCGTACACGGTCGCGGGAGTCCGCCGTGTAGCGCGTCACGGGGCGAAGGCGACCGGCACGGTCAGCGCCTCGAACATCCTGATGCAGTACCGGTCGGTCATGCCCGCGATGTAATCGGTCACGCGCCGGGCGGTGTCTTCGTCGGAGTCCGGCATCGCCTCCGGATGCTCGCAGTAGTGCTCGAAGAGGACGCGGACCACCCCCTCGATCTTCGCGTGCTCGCGACGAGCCTGGGGGCCGAGGTAGACGTGCTGGAACATGAACCTGCGCAGCTGGTTCATGGCCGATCGTGCGCGCTCCCCCTGGACGATGTCCCCCGCGGCCTCGGAGTGCTCGACGAGGTCGTGGATGAGCGCGTCGATCCGGTGGGGACCGGTGTCGCCGAGCTCGGCGATGGCGCCCGCGGGGAGATCGGACTCGGCGATCACCCCGGCGCGCAGGGCGTCGTCGATGTCGTGATTGATGTACGCGACGCGATCGAGAAGGCGGACGATCTTGCCCTCGAGCGTCGCCGGCTGCGGGGCGCGTCCGGAGTGGTTGAGGATGCCGTCCCTGACCGGGTCACACAGGTTGAGGCCCTGGCCCTCGCGCTCCAGCCGATCGACGACCCGCAGCGAGTGCTCGTGGTGGCGGAAGCCCAAACCGAAGCGCTCGGTCAGGCAGCGGTCGAGGACGTCCTCGCCCAGGTGGCCGAAGGGCGGATGCCCGAGGTCGTGCCCGAGGCCGATCGCCTCGACGAGGTCTTCGTTGAGGCGCAGCGCCCGCGCCACCGTCCGCGACACCCCGGCGACCTCGAGCGTGTGCGTCAGCCGCGTGCGGTAGTGATCGCCCTCCGGGGCGACGAACACCTGGGTCTTGTGCTTCAGGCGCCGGAACGCCTTGCTGTGCACGATCCGGTCGCGATCACGCTGGAACGGCGTCCGCAGCCCGCAGTCCACCTCCACCCGCGCCCGCCGAGCCGGATAGGACGGCGTCGCCATCGGCGAAAGCGTGACCGCCTCCAAAGCGCGAACCCGCTCCCCAAACGCCCGAGCCACCGGCCCCTGAGGATGCTCACGGGCGATGAGGTCAGTAGTGCTCATAACACCGATTCTGCCACCGTCAGATGACGCCGCGGCACAACCTGTGGCGAAGTTGCGACAAAAAGCGAGGACGACGAGAAGGCTCAGGCCTTCGCCTGGTCATCCGGCGGTCCGAGGCCGGGCGGGCGGCCCGCGCCCCAGACCGCAGAATCAAGCCACCAAAGGCCGCAACCGCACATGCGCATGGTGCTCGGCGGTTTCGCCAATTGCCCGCTCGGCTTGGCGCAGCGCCCGCTCCGACGCCTGCGGCGCCCGCGCCAGCGGCTCACCCAGCGCGTCGACGAGGAACCGGTACGCCTCCTCGTCGAGCCGGAACGCCGTCGCCTCACAGCTCCCGCACACCACCCCGCCGGCCTCCCCGGAGAATCCCACCAGGTGCTCGGTGGCTCCGCAGCTAGCGCACGCCGTGAGCTGGGGCACGACGCCCGCCGCAAGCAGGAGTTTGAGGCGGAAGGCGAGCCCGGTGGCCATGCCGGCATGCGAGGGCTCGGCGGCGAGCAGCGCCAGTCCGTTGGCGAGGAGGCGGAACACTTCGGGGTGGGGATCACCGGTCTCGAAGAGCCGGGAGACCGCGTCGCAGGCGCGAGCGGCGGCATCGAGGGTGCCAGCGTGGTCGCGGAGTGCGCCGTGGGCGCTGAGGGTGTCAGCGCTCGTCACCGTGAACAGTTCGCCGCGCCCTTCGTGGAGCACGAGCCGGACATGGAAGAACGGCTCGAGCCGGGCCCCGAAGCGGCTGCGCGTGCGGCGTGCGCCTTTGGCGATCGCGGCTAGACGGCCGTGGTTCGGGGTATAGATGTGAAGGATCCGGTCCGCTTCCCCGTAACGAATCGAACGCAGCACGATCGCTTCGGTCCTCAGCGGGGCGGGCATACTATACTTTGTGAAGTCATGTCTAGCGTAACCATCTATACGTCTGAGCCGTGCGCGTACTGCAGCGGAGCCAAGCAGCTCCTGACCAAGCGCGGGATCGAGTTCGAAGAGATCAATATGTCGATGGACCCGGACGGTCGTGCCGAGCTGGCGCGCACCACCGGGATGATGACCTTCCCGCAGATCGTCATCGGCGACTACACCCTCGGGGGCTTCGACGAGCTCCGGGTCGCCGACTACACGGGCAAGCTCAAGCAGTTGCTCGCCGCGCCTAGCGCCTAAGTTCCGCCGACCGCATCGACGGTATTGTTGCGGCACGCGACCCCTTCGCTACTCCATCAACGTCACCTTGGACGGGTGCTGCGATCATCGCGCAATCCCCGCGGACGAAGACTTGCATCGTCACGCGGTCGAGAACCTCAACCAGGCCGATGCCCTTCTCTTTGGCCGGGTGACTTACGAAATGATGGAATCAGCGTGGCGGGCGCCGACGGGAGCGAGACCTGAGTGGGTGGAACCCTTCGCCCAGACGATCGACGCGGCAAAGAAGTACGTCGTGTCGAGCACCCTGGAGCAGGTCGATTGGAACGCGGAACTCGTGCGCGGGGATCTGGGCACGGCCGTTCAGCAACTCAAGCGGGAGTCGGGCAAGGGACTGTTGGTGGGAGGTGTGAAGCTCCCACTGGCGTTGACGGAGCTGGGACTGATCGATGAGTACGAGTTCGTGGTCCCACCCAGGCTCGCGGGCCATGGGCCGACGTTGTTCGCGGGGCTATCGAAGCATGTCGACTTGAAGCTCGTGAGCCGGCTCGAGTTCGGCTCGGGGGCAGTGGCGATGCGGTACGAGCCGAGAAGGTAGCCATCGGGCCTGCTAGCCCGAGCCGGCCGCCTCATGGAGCCCTGGTGCGCGGCTCTTGAGCGCCCCACCAGCCGCGGTCCGCTGGCGCGGGCGCAGCTGGCACACCTCGCACACGTAGGTCCCGCGGCCGCCGACGACAAGCTTGCGCACCACGGTGGCACAGGTCAAGCACGGCTGGCCCTCGCGACGGTGGACGAGGAACAGGTCCTGGAAGGAGCCGGTGGCGCCGTCGATGTGGCGGAAGTCGTCGATCGTCGCTCCCTTGGCCTCGATGCCGGCCCGCAGCGCGTCCTCGATGGCGTCGCGGAGTGCCCCGAGCTGCGCCGTGGTCAACCGGCCCGCGGGCCGTAGCGGGTGGATGCGCGCGCGATACAGCGCCTCGTCGGCGTAGATGTTCCCGACCCCGGCGATGTGCCGCTGGTCGAGCACGAATGCCTTGATGGGAGCGCGCACGCCGCGCGCGGCCCGGCGCAGGTACTGGACGGTGAACTCGGGGGTCAGCGGCTCGGCCCCGAGACGCAGATCCAGGTAGGCGTCGCGCGCCGCCGTCGAGTGCAGGAGGTGCGCCGTGCCGAACCGTCGCGGGTCGACATAGAGGACCCGGTGGCCGTCGTCGAGCTCGAAGTGGGACTGGCCGTGCGGTGTTCCCGCAGGCGCGTCGTACAGGAGCGCGCCCGTCATCCGCAGGTGCACGAGCAGATGCCGGTCACCGCTCAGTGACCAGATCAGGTACTTGCCGCGACGCCCCAGTTGCTCGATCCGCCGCCCGGCGAGACCGGCCTCGACCTCGACGCGCGCTTCGGGACGGGTGAAGCGCGGATCGCCGATGACCGCGCGCACGATCGTCCGCCCCTCGAGATGGGGGGCGAGCTGGCGACGGATCGTCTCTACCTCGGGTAGCTCAGGCATGGCTCACAGGAAGGAATCCCCGGGAAGGCTGGGGACGCCGGTGCCCGTCAGCCACTCGAAGGCGCTCGCGCCGACGTCGGCGAGAGGCCCGTCGTGGCGGGCGCCACCGTGGCCGGCGAACACCGCGAGAAGGGGCACGTGCTCGCGAGTGTGGTCGGTGTGAGGCGCTAGGGGGTCGACGCCGTGATCGGCCGTGATCACGAGCAGATCGTCGTCGCCGAGCAGGGTCAGCCACTCGGCGACGGTGGCGTCGATCTCGCGCAGAGCCCGGTGGAAGCCCTCGACGTCGTGCCGGTGCCCATAGATCTGGTCGGTCTCCACGAGGTTGGTGAACACGAGCCCGCGATCGAGCGAGCGGATGAGCTCGGTGGTCTCGGCGAGCCCGCGGGCATTGGTGGCACCCGGATGCCTGACATCGATGCCGATGCCGGAGAAGAGCTGGCCGACTTTGCCCACGGAGTGCACGGGGATTCCGGCCGCACGCGCCTCCTCCAGATAGCTGCGCCCGGGCGGCGGCAGCGAGAAGTCCTGGCGGCCCTCGGTGCGGGCGAAGGCTCCGGGCGGGCCCGCGAAGGGCCGCGCGATCACGCGCCCGACGGCATGCTCGCCCGACATCTCCTCGCGCATGCGGGTGCAGATGGCGTACAGGTCCTCGACGGGAACGACGTCGACGTGGGAGGCGATCTGAAGCACCGAGTCCTGGCTCGTGTAGACGATGAGCGCGCCCGTCTCGAGATGCTCGGCACCGAAGTGCTCGATGGCGTCGATGCCGTTGTAGGGGCGGTTGCAGATCACCTCGCGGCCGGCGGCGGCGCGGACGTGGTCGATCACGTCGAGAGGGAATCCGCTCGGATAGGTGGGCGGCGCGATCTCGGAGACCACTCCCATGAGCTCCCAGTGGCCGGCGGTCGAGTCCTTGCCGGCTCCGAGCGAGTGCAGGCGGCCGTGGAGAGCCGGATCGGTGGCCGGCCCCACCCCCTCGATAGGCACGATCGAACCCAAGCCGAGAGCTCCGAGGGTGGGGAGCGTGAGCCCACCCGCGGCCTCGGCGAGGTGGACGAGCGTGTTCGCTCCCTCGTCGCCATAGCTCGCGGCGTCGGGCAGCGCTCCGACGCCGCAGGCGTCGATCACGACCACGAAGGCCCGCCGGCCGATCCGCCGCTCAGCCACCGATACGCACCGAGTGGAGCAGCGGCGAGAAGACCGTGCGGTCGACCACGTGAAACATCTCCTCGGGCGCGTACTCGTCGACCACGAGCTCCGCGCCCCCCTGGTAGAGGTGGGTCGAGCGCACACGCCTGACACGTCCGCGGACGGTCTCGAGGGCGTCGAGCTCGACGGCGTGGACGCCGTGGAGGGTGACCACCGCCGAGGAGATCACGCGAAAGGTCCGGTCCCGCGCCCGGGCAGCGGCGACCAGGGCGGTCCGGGCCTGCTCGAGCTGGGCGGGGTCGACGGGCATGAGCTGGCTCGTGCTCCGGGGATAGCGCCAAATCGCGATGAGCGCCGGTCCCGAGCCCAGCGTGACCACCAGCTGGCCCGACCCTGCCTGCGTCATCCAGGTTGACGGAGCGCGAAACCGCAGCCTGTTGTGCAGGTAATCGACGGTCTTGAGCCCGTGCGTGGGCTGGATACCCGAGAGTGATGGCGCTGGCGTTCGCGAGTCAGCGCACCCGGAGAGCGCCGCGAGCGCGAGCACTCCGAGCGCGACGGCGAGCGGTCTGCGAGGCGCCATCGCGCGATTCTGCCACGGCCGCGCCCATGCCCGGCGCGGCCCGTCGCGGTCGCTTACAGCTGCGCTCGGGGATGAGCGTCGAAGTACACATCACGCAGCCGGTCGGTCGACAGGTGGGTGTAGATCTGCGTGGTGCCGATGTCGGCATGACCGAGCATCTCCTGCAGCGAGCGCAGATCGCAGCCGCCGGCGAGAAGGTGGGTGGCGAAGGTGTGCCTGAGCGTGTGCGGGCTCATCCGGTCCTGTAGACCGGCAGTGCGGGCGTGGCGTTGGATGATCTTGTAGAGACCCTGGCGAGAGAGCCCGGCGCCGCGGAGGTTGACGAACAGGCGGCGCTCGTCGCGGATCCCGACTAGGCGCGGGCGAGCGATTTCCGTGTAGGCGCGGAGGGCATCGACGGCCTTGGTCCCGACCGGGATGATCCGCTCCTTCGATCCCTTGCCGCGAGCGCGCACGATGCCGGCCTCGAGGTCGAGGTCTGAGAGCTCGAGCCCCACCGCCTCCGATGCCCGCAGCCCGCATGCGTACATCGTCTCGAGTAGCGCCCGGTCGCGCAGGGCGGCCGCCGAGGTACCGCGGGGCTGCTCGATCAGGTGATGAACCTCGTCGCGGGAGAGGACCTTGGGGAGCCGCTTGCTGCGACGAGGGCCGCGGAGCTCGGCGGTGGGATCGGAGACGATCACCTGGTCGCGGCGAAGATGGCGGTAGAAGGAACGCAGGCAGGCGATCTTGCGCTGCAGCGTGGCGGCGGCGACCGGTCGGCGCCCGTTGGCGCCGTCGGCGAGCTCGGAGAGGAAGGCGGCCAGGTCGGCATGCCTGACGGCGACCGGATCGAGCTCGCGAGCGGCGAGGAACTCGCCGAACTGGAGCAGGTCCGAGCGATAGGCCTCGAGCGTATTGCGCGACAGGCCGCGCTCGAGCTCCAGGTAGCCGAGGAAGTCGAGGATCAGGTCGGCGAGCCTGTGGTCCGCCGTCCGAGTCACGCTGGCGCTCACGAGGGCTGGTTCGTCGCGCGCGCACTCGGTCCTGCGGCTGACCGTCGCCGTGCAATCGGCCGGCGCCGGCGCCGGCGAGTCGGCGCTAGGCGAGTCGGCGCCGGCGAGTCGGCGCCGGCGAGTCGGCGCTAGGCGACCCGCGAGCGAACGACGACGCTCGCCCCGCGTGCGGGGATCATCGTCACGTTGCGGTGCATGACGTGCTCGGGCGCCGGGTCGTCGGCCTCGAGATCGAGACGGCGGGCCATCGCCTCGAGGACGACGCGCTGCTCGGCCATGGCGAGCGCGGCGCCGAGGCAGCGGCGGGTGCCGCCGCCGAAGGGGATCCATTCGTAGGTCCCGGGTTTGCGGTGACCGCCCTCGCCCGCCAGCCAGCGCTCGGGCCGGTAGGCAAACGGGTCCGGATAGAGGTCCTCGCGGTGGTGCAGCAGGACGATGCTCATGACGATCGGCGTCCCCGCCTCGGTCACGTAGTCGCCGAGGCGCCAGGGTACGTTGACCCGGCGGCCGATGGCGGGGATCACCGGGCGGGTGCGCATGCCCTCGATGATCGCCGCCTCCACGTTCTCGGCGGCGTCGACGCCCGATCGGACGGCTTCGCGCAAGCGCTCGTGGGCGGCCGGGGAGCGGACCAGCCGCTCCCAGGTCCAGGCCAGCGAGTTCGCGGTCGTCTCAAAGCCGGCGAGGATCAGGGTGATGAGCTCGTCGCGCAGCTCAGGGTCGCTCAACGGCTCGCCGTCCTCGGTCCGCGCGCGGATGATGAGCGACAGGATGTCGTCGCGCTCGTCGAGATCCGGGGCGGCCCGGCGCGCGGCGATCACGGGATAGGTGAAGCGGTCGAGGATGGCCATCCCCTGGCGCTGGAGCCCGACCGGCTCCTCCTTGCCGACGTTCATGAGCTCGGCGAGCTGGGCGAGGCGAGTGGTAGACGCCTTGGCGATGTACTTGACCGCCTTGCGCAGCCCGTACTCCGGCGTGCCGCGGGCGGGCGTTGAGTCGACGCCGAGAATTCCCGCCATGATCACGTCGAGGGTGATCTTCTGCATCCGGGGCGCGAGCGCGAAGGGAACGCCGACCGGCCAGCGGTCGAGCTCGCGCTCGGTGACCTCGGAGATCATCTTCACGTAGCGTTCGATCGCCTCACCGTGGAACGGCGGGAGCAGCAGCTTGCGCTGGCGCAGATGGCGGGGCCCGTTGGCGGTGAGGACCGAGTTCGGGCCGACGATCGGGCGAAGCGGCGACTCCGCGGTGATCGAGGGCGTGAGCTCCGGGCTCGCGGTGAAGAGCGATCGGACATGATCGGGATGGCTGGTGACCACGGGGCGCCCGGCGAGGATCCCCTGCGTTCGGAACACCTCTCCGAGCTCCCGCTGCCAGCGGAAGACGAACTCGAGCTGGCGCAGGTTCAGGCGCAGCACCTGAACCGTCCGGGGCAGCGGCACCGACGGAGGCTCGGGACGCACGAGATCCTCGGGCGCGGCGGGTCCGGCAGGGGAGGGGGGCGCCGCGCCCACCACCGCGTGATCGATTCGTTCCGAGGGTGGGGCGATGCCGGCAACACCGGTTTCAGCTGCAGTCACGGGAAAGAGAACGTTACACCGTTTGACGTGACGGAGTTTGGTGTCTGGTTTGGGGCCGAATTGAGTCGTGCTCAAAAGTCGGGTGGCGAGCCCCCGCCTCGGGTCAGGCCGGCGCGGCGCTCTCGTGCAGCGCCGCGGAGCCGAGCAGGGCGTCGAGCTCGGCTTGGAGGCCGACGCTGCGGGCGACGCGGAAGCCGGGGCCGAGCTTGAGGCAGCGAGGCCCCGTCGAGGTGTGGAGCTCGATGACCACGTCGAGATCTCCTGGGAAGCCCTCGAGGAGATCCTTGAGGTCCCCGAGCGCGCTGGCCGGCAGTCGGGCGGCGTCGAGGCGGAGACGCAGGGCCTGGGCCGCCGGGGCGGGCTTCGCGGCCCGTTCGCGAGCCTTCATCACCTCGGCGTCGGTGGGCTCGAAGCGAGTCACGTCCTGGACGAGGAGGCAGATCTTGTCGCGGTCCTTGTGGTCGACCTTGCCGCGGACGATGACGATCGAGTCGACGGCCAGCGCCGCTTCACATGCGGCCAGAGGCTTCCCGAAGACGAGCATCTCGACCGCCTCCTCGAGGTCGTCGAGGGTGGCGAACATCATCGGATCCCCCTTCTTGGTCCGGATCCGCTTGGCCTGGGTGATCATGCCGCCGACCGTGACCCAGTCACCGTCGCGGCGCTCGGCGAGCTCGGCGAGGGTGTAGTCGGCGCGAGCGCGAAGGGCGGCGCCCACCTGCTTGAGCGGGTGTTCGGAGATGAAGAGCCCGATCGACTCCTTCTCGGCCGCGAGCATGCTCGCCTGGTCGAACTCCTCGGAGGGGATCGGGGGGCGGCTGGGCGCCGCCAGCCCCGGGCCCTCGGAACCAGGACCGGGCGCCGGGTCGAGGTCGAAGATCGAGCCCTGGCCGATGAGCGCGTCCTGCTGGCTCTTCTGGCCGGCGGCCTGCGCCTGCTCGAGCACGGCGAGCATGCCCTTGCGCGACGCGCCCGTCGAACCGAACGCCCCGCACTTGATCAGCGCCTCGATCGCCTTCTTGTTGACCGTGCGGTTGTCGACGCGGGCGCAGAAATCCCACAGGTCGGTGAACGGTCGGGCGGGTGGGTCGTAATCGCCGCGCGCATGCTTGATCGCCTCGACGGCCTGGAAGCCCACGCCCTTGACGGCGTCGAGTCCGAAGCGGATGTTCTTCTCGACGACGACAAACTCGTGGTCTGAGAGGTTCACGTCGGGAGGCAGGATGGCGATCCCCATCTGCTCGGCCTGAGCGACGAAGAAGGGCACCTTGTCCTTGGTGGCCATGACCGAGGAGATGAGCGCGGCCATGTACTCGGCGGGATGGTTGGCGCGCAGCCATGCCGTCCGATAGGAGATCAGCCCGTAGCACGCGGCGTGCGAGCGGTTGAACGAATAGTCGGCGCTCTTCTCGTTGGTGGCCCACAGCCATTCGGTCACCTGCTCGCTGGTGCCCGACCGGCGGCAGCCCTCGAAGAACTCGGGCTTCAGGGCCGCCATCGCCTCGCGCTTCTTCTTACCGATCGCCTTGCGCAGGTCGTCGGCCCGGGCGCCGCTGAAGCCGGCGAGGTCCTTGGCGATCTGCATCGCCTGCTCCTGATAGAGGATCACGCCCTTGGTCGCCTCGAGAATAGAACGCAGGCGCTCGTCGGGATAGACGACCGAGCTCGGATCACGCTTGCCGCGCGCGTAGGTCGGGATCTGATCCATGGCCCCCGGGCGGTACAGCGCGTTGAGCGCGACGAGATCGTCGAACTCGGTGGGCCGCACCTTCTTGAGCGCTTCGCGCATGCCCTCGGACTCGAACTGGAACACGCCGATCGAGTCGCCGCGCGCGAGCATCTCGTAGGTCGGCGCGTGATCGAGGGGCAGCGAGGCCATGTCGGGGCGTTGCCCGGTGGAGCGCTCGACGATGTCGAGCGCGTCCTCGATCACGTCGAGGTTGCGCAGCCCGAGAAAGTCCATCTTGAGCAGGCCGATCTCCTCGATCGGCTTCATCGAGAACTGGGTGACGGTCCGGAATACCCGCTCGCCGTTCTCATCGGTGCCGGCGTCGGCAAGCTGGAGGGGCACGATATCGGTCAGGGGCCGGTCGGCGATGACCACTGCGGCGGCGTGGATCGACGAGTTGCGGACGATCCCCTCGAGTCCCTGCGCGACCTCGATGATCTGGTTGGCGACGGGGTCGCGCTCGATCTCGGCGCGCAGCGGCTGACCCGGCTTCAGGCATTCCTCGAAGCTCGGCGCACGCCCCATGATGGGATCCGGGATGAGCTTCGCGAGCCGGTCGCCCGCGGCGTAGTCGTGGCCGAGCACGCGCGCCGCGTCACGCGTCGCGGCCCGGGGGAACATCTTGCCGAAGGTGACGATCTGGGCGACCGATTCCTTGCCGTACTTCTCGGTCACGTACCGGATCACGCGCTCCCGGCCGCGCACCGAGAAGTCGATGTCGATGTCGGGCATGGACACGCGCTCGGGGTTGAGGAAGCGCTCGAACAGTAGGCCGTAGCGCAGCGGGTCGACGTCGGTGATCTGCAGGCAGAAGGCGACGATCGACCCCGCGGCCGAGCCGCGCCCCGGGCCCACCGCGATTCCCGAGTCCTTGGCGTACTTGACGAAGTCCCAGACGATCAGGAAGTAGGCGTTGAAACCCATCCGGTCGATGACCCCGAGCTCGTAATCGGCGCGCTCGATCGCCTCCGCCGGGGGCGGGCTCCCGTAGCGCTCAGCGAGCCCCTCGAGGACGAGCGAGCGGAGGTACTCGCGCTCGCCGCTCCCGTCGGGCGTCGCGTAGCTAGGGATGAGCTGACCGCCGAGCTGGATCTCGACGTCGCACCGCTCGGCGATCTCGAGCGTCGTCGCGACCGCTTCCGGCCACTCGGCGAAGGCGTCGGCCATCTCCTCGTTCGAGCGCAGGAAGAACTCATTGGTCTCGAAGCGGATTTTCGGCTGCGCGAGTGTCGACTTGGTCTGCACGCAGAGCAGGGCGGCATGGTGCTGGTAGTCCTCGCGACGCAGATAGTGCACGTCGCCGGTTCCGACCAGGGGACGACCGAGCTCGCGGGCGATCCGGACGATTCCCTCGTTCGCCTTCTCCTGCTCGGCCAGTCCGTTCTTCTGGACCTCGAAGTAGACGTTGTCGGCTCCGAAGACCCCGAGAAGCTCGTCGGCGTGGGCCCGCGCGTCGTCCGGACGACCGAGGATCAGGCTCTGGCAGAAGCGCGAAGCGAGGCATCCGGTGAGCGCGATCACGCCCTCGGCATGGCGAGAGATGAGCTCGAGGTCGACGGAGGGCTTGCCACGCTGAAGCCCGTCGATGAAGCCCGCCGAGGAGAGCTTGACCAGGTTCCGGTAACCGGTCTGGTTGGCCGCGAGCAGGGTCAGGTGGAAGCGCTCGAGCCGGCCCGGCCCGCGCCGCCGGTGGTCGTCGACGACGTACGCCTCGCAGCCGAGGATGGGCTTGATGCCGTGTTTACGGCACGAGCTGAAGAGTTCGACCGAGCCATTCATCACCCCGTGGTCGGTCAGCCCGAGCGCGGGCTGCTCGAACGCCGCCGCCCGGGCCACAAGGTCGTCGATCTTGCACGCGCCATCGAGGAGCGAGTACTCGGAGTGGACGTGAAGGTGGGCACATGGAGTACTCATCCGGGACCATTCAGGATAGGCGTCCGCGCGGACGGTTTCGGGCCCCTGCGATCAGGAATCCCGCTGAGCGCGAGCGATCCAGTCGCGCACGAGGGCGACCGGCGCGGCCGCGCCGCGAACCGGGATCTCGACCCCGGATTCACCGGCGAGCAGGGCCAGCAGCCGCTCGTCG
Source organism: Solirubrobacteraceae bacterium (assembly GCA_035552215.1). GTDB lineage: Bacteria > Actinomycetota > Thermoleophilia > Solirubrobacterales > Solirubrobacteraceae > Palsa-465. Next base: position 67,764 of record DASZLV010000075.1, read on the forward strand.
GGACAGCGGATGGTGGCGGCGACCGGGCCGAGCGGAGGCTGCCGCGACACCCGCGGTCGCTCGCCGTCGCGCACGAAGAGATACACCCGGCCGCCCGCGCTCGTGGAGTCGTGACCCACCGTGAAGCGCTGCCCGGCCGTCCACGCCGGTTCGATCATGTTGGCGACGAGCCTGAGCGCGAGCTCAGGATCGAGCCGTAGCCCCGCGGCGTGCAGCTCGCGAAGCCCCAGGGGCTCGCGAACGAGCCAGTGCAGCGCCGCGAAGGCGCGGCGATCGCCGCGGACGCGAGCGACCCGGCGGGACATTCGGCGCCGCAGCCGGCCATAGAGAACGAGCCGTGCCAGCGCCTCGAGATCGCCCTCGATCCGGAAATCGACCTCCTCGGACGACCGCGGCGCGCCGAGGACGTCGAGGCGGACCCGGTCGTCCCTCACCGTCACCGCCAGACATCCGGCGCCGGTGAGCGCGATGTCGTAGCTGACGGGTCCGGCGACCACCAGGGACTGCGCGGGCACCAGTCTGATCACGAGGTTGCCGACGACCGCCGGGTCCTCGCGAAGCAGGCGCCGAAGGGTCGGGAGCAGCCAGCCCGAGGTCCGGGACCGTGGCCCGCGGGCAGCGGGTGCGGCGGGCACGGCGGGGGCGGCGGGCACCACGGCGGCGAGGGCCGCCGGCGCGGCCGGCTTCGCAGCACGGCGCGGCGCCGCCGACCCGCTCGCCGCCGTCTCGCGCGCGGCGCTGAGCTCGGCGGCCAGGGTGGCCGGGATGGCGGCCACCCCGGGGCCGGCAAGCGGTCGCGGGTCCTCGGGCGCAGTCTCGGGCGACGGAGACTCCTGGCGCAGCCGGCTCAGGGCGGCGGCCAGCCGGTCGGGCGCCACGGCGCCCGCCGGTCGGGCGGGCGCGGGCGCGACGGCGCCCGCCGGGCGGGCGGGAGGGTCTGGCCGAGGGACCGCGGGGGTCGGCGCGAGCGCCTCCATGGGCCCAACCTCCGCGGCCGCGGGCAACAGGGCGACGGTCGCCCGCACCGCCGCGAGCTGGCGCGCGATCGCTTCGATGGCGTCTGTGACGTAAGCGGCGTGGGCGCGTTCGGGGTCTGACGCGCCTCGGCCGAGAACCTCCTCGCCCTCCGCCCGCACGGCGGCGAGGTGAAGCAGAGCACCCGTGAGCTTCGGCTCCTCAGCGCCCGGCGCGGAGCTTGGACTGCGGCGCCGGGCACGGCCGGCCTGCATCGCCCGCTCGAGGGCGAGCACCGGTGGCTCGCCCCCGGCGGCGGGCGCGGCCTGAGCCGCCGGAGCCGCCGGTGCCGACTGGGCGAGGGTGAGCTCCGCGGCCAGGGCGCGCGCGCGTTGCTCGGAGCGCCCGGGCGGCTCGACCACCTCCGACCGTCTCAGCAACTCGATCTCGCGCCCGAGATCCCCGGCGTGCGCCTGTGCGGCTTCGAGGAGCTCGAGGACGGCGCGGGCGTCGGCCTGGTGACGGCGGATGCGCTCGGCGTGGTCGCGCCCGAGATCGAGCCTCATCGCCCGCTCGGAGTGCGCCAGCTGCTCGGCCTGGCGACGCTTGCGTTCGGCGAGGGTGAGCTCGGTCCCGAGCCGCTCGGACTCGGTGCGTGCCTGCGTGAGCTCCACCTCGAGCGCTGCGAGGCGGGCCGTCGCTTCGCCGTTCGCCGCCTCGACGTCGGGCGCCCGGCGCCGCGCGTGGCGCCGCGCGTGGCGCCGATCGGCAAGCCCGTCCGCGTCCTCGACGGCCCGGAGGGTGCCCGTACCGGCGGGTTCGCCAGGGTCGGCGACCGCGGGGGGCAGCGAGATCGACACGCTGCCGAGCATGAGCGTGAGCCGGCCGGCCAGATAGGGGGCGAGCGCGGCGGGAATGGTGAAGCTCACCTGCCACAGTCCTGGCTGGGCCCCGCGCACGCTCGGCGGCTCCGGGTGAGCGGGGAAGCGGTAGCGCTGGTGCTCGGTGTCGATGGCGAGGACGGGAGGCACGGTGTTGGGCGTCCGCCGCCGGCGCCACCGTCCCGCCACGCGGACGACCAAGTCGCTACCGGTCCCCGCCGACCAGTGCACCGCCTCGATCCCGAGCGGGTGCTGGAGGCCGGCCGGTTCGCTCACGCGCGGGAAGCTAGTCCCCGTCGCGGACGTGGTGGAATTTGCCAGGGGCAAATTCCATTGGCGCATTTGCCGACGGCAAATGCGCCAGGTGGAAAGCGCTTCTAGCTCTTTAGGGCGCGACTTCAGCCGGGCGCATTTGCCTCTGGCAAATGCGCCAATGGAATTCGGCTCTGCCGAATTTCACTAGCTCTTCGAGGCCCGGCGCTGGGCGATCGCGCTACCCGCCGCCACCGCGCCGACGACACCGGCGGCGAAGAGCTTGCGAGTCTTGCCGGAGTAGCGGCGCCGCAGGTACCAGCGCGCGCCTCTCCAGACTGCAAATCCGATTACCTTGTACTTCATCGGAGTCGATGCTACCCGGGGTCGTGATGGCGTACGCGCCAGGCCATGCGTGACTGCAGCGACCACAGCTCGATGAAGCCGGGAGCGGCGTTCTGGGAGAACAGGCCGCCCGACTCCGAGAAGGTGGCGAGCTGGGCGTCGTACACCGCGCCCGGCGAGGAGCGCGTCACCACCCGGGCGGAGCCCTTGTAGAGCTTTACCCCGATCGTTCCCGTGACCCGCTCGTTCACCGTGTTCATGTAGGCATCGAGGTCGGTGCGCAGCGGCTCCCACCACAGGCCGGCGTAGACCAGGTACGCCCACTTCTGGTCGAGGCCGGGCTTGAACTGGTTCTGATGGATCGTGCCCACGAGCCGCTCGAGCTCCTGGTGGGCGAGGAGGATGATTGCCGCCGCCGGCACCTCGTAGATGTCGCGGACCTTGAGGCCGACGATCCGATCCTCGATGTGGTCGACGATCCCGACGCCGTGGCGAGCGCCGAGCTCGGCGGCCCGCTCGAGCAGGGGCACGAGCTCCATGCGCTCCCCGTTCAACCCCACGGGCACGCCGCGCTCGAACTCGACCGTGACCACCTCACCCTCGTCAGGCGCCTCCTCGGGCGGCGTGACGAGCTGGAAGACGTCGCGTTCCGGCGCCTGGTCGAGATCCTCGATCCAGCGACCCTCGCTCGAGCGCCCCCAGAGGTTGTCGTCGATCGAGTACGGCGCGACCTCGGTCCCTCCCTTGACGGCGATGCCGTGCTCGCGGGCATAGGCGACCTCCTCCTCGCGACCCATCTGCCATTCGCGCACCGGGGCGATGACCTTGAGGTCCGGGGCGAGGGTGGCAATCGTCGCCTCGATCCGCACCTGGTCGTTGCCCTTGCCCGTACAGCCGTGGGCGATCGTGTCACAGCCCGTCTCGCGGGCGTGCTCGACTGCGAGCTTGGCGATCAGGGGCCGCCCGAGCGAGGTGAAGAGCGGGTAACCGGTGCCGTAGATGGCGTTGGCCTTGATCGCCGGGAGCACGTATTCGCGGGCGAACTCCTCGCGTGCGTCGACCACGCGGGCGTCGATCGCTCCGAGCTGGCGCGCCTTGCCCTCGACCACTTCGTAGTCCTCGCCTGGCTGCCCGAGGTTGACGGTGAGCGCCACCACTTCCGCGTCGTACTGATCCTGGATCCATTTGAGCATCACGCTGGTGTCGAGCCCTCCGCTGTAGAGGAGGAGGACGCGATGGACCTCGGCCGGATCGGCGAGGTAGGAAGCGGTCTGTGCTGTCCGGGGGTCGGTGCCCATGGGGGTGAAGGGTATTCGCGCGCGGGGCTCGACGCTCGACGCTACCTCGACCAAGGTCTAGGTCCCCCCACCAACTTCCCATCGCCGCCCCCCCGGGCCACGACCGATACCTCGACCGAAAGAAGCTCCCGGGAGGAAAGGGCACGATGAGGCTTGGAAGGCAACGAAGGACGGTCGTCGCAGTCTTCGGACTCCTCGGCCTCGGCCTGCTCGCTTACGTGGTCTCGGAGATCGTGCGGCCTGATGGCCAATCCTGGCCGTTGATCGACAACTGGGGCGTGGCCGCCTTCGAGCTCGTGGCCAGCGGCCTGTGCCTCGCGGGGGCCCTGGTGACGCGCCGAAGCCGCGGAGTCGCGCTCCTCGTGGGACTTGGGCTCCTGGCCTGGTCGCTCGGTGATGTGGTGGTGGCAATCGAGTCCAGCGGCGGCGGCGCCCCGGCGGCTCCATCGCTGGCCGACGTCTTCTACCTGGCCTTCTATCCCCTCTCCTACGCGGGGCTCATGCTCCTCGTCCATCAGCAGGCGAGGAAGTTCAATTTCGCCAAGTGGCTCGACGGCGCGGTGGCAGGACTCGGAGCGGCGGCGGTCTGCGCCGCCTTCGCCTTTCACGGGATCCTCCAGGCCACGGGTGGCGACGGCGTCGCCCAAGTGGCGATCAACCTCGCCTATCCGATCGGCGATCTCCTCCTCGTCGGTCTCGTGATCGGTGGCAGCGCCATGTTTCCGGGCGGGAGGAGCACGGCTTGGGTGCTGCTCGCCGTTGGCTACTGCGTCAACACCGTCGGAGACATCTTCAACCTGTTCGGCTCCTCGTTCGGGGGCTCCCACGTTGGCACGCTCTTCAACGCCGTCGCCTGGCCGACCTCAACCCTTCTCATCGCCGCAGCGGTGTGGGCCCGGCCGACGCGCTCCCGCGGGCGCGTCCACATCAAGGTCGGCTTCCTCCTCCCCGGGATCGCCGCCGCCGCCGCGCTGCTCATCCTCTTCGTCGGCTCCTTCGGGCACACCGGTCGCGTCGCCGTTGCCCTCGCCGCCGCCACGCTCGTCACCGCCGGAGTGCGCTTCGTCGTGTCACTGGGCGCGCTCCGAAGCCTCACTGAGAACCGTCACCGCCAGGCGATCACCGACGAGCTCACCGGACTCGGCAACCGCCGAGCCCTCACCCAGCTCCTCGAGCCGTTCCTGACCGAGCACATCCAGCCCGATTCCCGGGACCGGAGCCTGGCCTTCCTCTACGTCGACCTGAACCGCTTCAAGGAGGTCAACGACTCCTTCGGCCATCCCGCCGGCGACGCGCTCCTGAGGCAGCTCGGCGCCCGGCTCAAGGGATCCCTGCGCGCTTCTGACCTCCTCGTCCGCCTCGGCGGCGACGAGTTCGGGGTGGCCCTGATGGGCGCCGATGCCCAGCGCGCCGAGATGGTCGCCGAACGCCTCATCGCCCAGATCGAGGAGCCCTTCCTGATCGACTCGGTGCGAGCCAAGGTCAGCGCCAGCATCGGCATCGCCATCGTTCCCGACGACGCCGCGGACACCCCCGGGATCATGGCGTGCGCCGATCTCGCGATGTACCGGGCCAAGATCTCCGGCGAGCGCTTTGCCATCTACCAGGAGGAGCTTGACGGCGGGCACGGTCTCCCGCTCGTAGAAGAGCTGCGCTGCGCGATCGAGCGGCGTGAGCTCGAGCTTCACTATCAGCCGCAGCTCGACCTCGTGAGCGGCGAGATCGTCGCCGTGGAAGCGCTCGTGCGCTGGCCCCACGCGAGGCTCGGACTGGTGGCGCCCCTCGAATTCCTGCCTCTCGCCGAGGAAGCCGGCCTGATGGGCCCACTCACCGCGGCCGTCCTCGATCAGGCGCTCATGCAGTGCGCGGCCTGGCGGGACGCGGGCCGGGGCCTGACCGTCTCGGTCAACGTGTCGAGCACCAACCTCCTCGATCCCGCCTTCCCCGATCAGGTGGCGGAGGCCCTCGACCGCCACGGGCTCCCGGCCAGCGCCCTGGTCCTGGAGATCACCGAGACCACGGCGATCGCCGACTTCGACCAATCCAAGGTGGCGATCGAAGCCCTCCGCGACCTCGGTCTCGTCGTCTCGGTCGACGACTTCGGCGCCGGGTTCACCTCGCTCACCTATCTGAGCAGTCTCGCCGTCGGCGAGCTCAAGCTCGATCGCAGCTTCATCGTCGGTCTGAGCTCGGGCAACGGAGGACGCAACCTCGCGCTCGTGCGCGCCACCATCGCGCTCGCCCACGCGCTCGGCCTGCGCGTCGTCGCCGAGGGAATCGAGGACAGGGCCTCCCTGCACCTGCTCACGAGCATCGGCTGCGACCTCGCCCAGGGCTACCTGATCAGCAGGCCCAAGCCCGCGGCCGAGCTCAGCTTCGAGGCTCATCCCATGTCCGGCACGCCGGCGTCGAGGCGCGCTCGTGCCCGCAGCCGCCCGGCCTTCCGGGATCTGCGGCCTCAGCTCGCGCTCGAAGGCTGAGCGGCCGCCAGCCTCCTGCGCACATCCCACCACAGTGCCTCGTAGGCCATGGCGGCTCGGCTCCCGGGGGCGATCTCGGCGACCACGGCCCGTTCCACGCCCATCCGCTCGACCTCGTCGGCGGAGGGAATGGCCGCGCCGAGCATGGTTACGTGGGTGGCGCGGAGCTTGGCCATGACCTCGCGGTGCAGCGACTTGCGCACCTCGACCATCGAGAAGAAGGCGAGCACCTGCGGGCCGCCCCGGACGAGCTCCTCGAGCTGCTCGAAGGTCCGTGAGGACAGCGTCGCGGGAATGATGGGCACGAGCAGGGCGTCGGCGGCCTCGAAGACGTTCTCGGAGACCAGCGAGATGCTGGGAGGGCAGTCGAGGAAGATGTAGTCGTACTCGCCGCGCAGCGGCTCGAGCACGCGAGCGAGCCGATCGGTCGAGTGCTTGGCGGCGTCGAGGGCCAGGTCCATGTGGCGATAGGAGAAATCTGCGGGCAGGAGGTCGAGGCGCTCGTAGTCGGTGCCCTTGATGAGCTTCTCGACGTCGGACTTGCGGCGCACGAGCTTGCGCACCCCGCCACGTACCTTGGGCCTGACGCGAAACAGATAGGTGCTCGCGGCCTGCGGATCGAGGTCCCACAGCAGGGTGCTGGCGCCGCCCCGGGCGGCGAGATAGGCCAGGTTGACGGCCGCTGAGGTCTTGCCGACGCCGCCCTTGATGTTGTAGGTGGCGAGCACGCGGCTCATGGGCTGAAGGTGTCCCTCACCAGCGCCCGCTGGGACTTGGAGGCAAACACCGCGAAGCGCTCGGCGAACTCCGCGCGGGCGGCGCCCTCGTCCTCGCCCAGGTGCTCGATGAGCACCCCCATGGCCATGAGTGCGCCGGGGCCGCCCGGAAGGGTGGCGACGTCGTCGCGTAACGAGCGCAGGGCGGCGATCTGGACCTCTCGGTCCTGGTGGCAGCCGAGGGTGTCCTGGAGCAACTTGAGCGCGCGTACGAGCGGCTTGACGACATCGCCGGAGTGGAGCGGGACGCCGAAGAGCTCGAGCAGGTAGCGGAGCTCCTTGCCCTGCTTGCGGAGCTCGTGCAGGGATTCGGCAGGGGTCGACTCGTCGATCGCGGTTCCCATCTTGATCATGCGCCGGTACACCTTGACGATCCGCTCGCCGGAGAGCTCGCCGATCGGGCGGGTGGCGGCGGGCCGGTCCTCCGCCGACAGGGTGACGAGCTCGCGCAGGAATGCGGGCCATTGGACGCGCAGCTCCTGAGCCCGGTCCGAGCGCAGGGCCCAGACCATGTCGCGGCGGGCCACCGTCCGCCGGTCGCGAAGCACCCGGAGCAGGGGTTCGAGATCCGACCTGGCCGGCTCGCCCAGCCCCGACCGGAGCTCGTCGAAGTCGAGCACGTACACGTCGAGGTCGCGGGTGCGACCGGTGATCTGCTGCAGCCAGCGCAGCTCGATGCGGAAGCGCGCCAGCTGCTCGGGGGGAAAGACCCGCTTGAGCTCTCTCATCACCGCTCGCGAGCGCCGCACGGCGACGCGATAGTCGTGGAGGAACTCGGGGTCGATGTCGGCGATGGTGCCCGGCAGGCTGGCCTCCATGACCGTGGCGAGCCGCTTGAGGATCGACGCCACTGCGACATCGGCGCGCTCGTCCGGGGCGAGGGCGACGTCGACCTTCGCGGACACCCCTCCCGGGTTCGCGCCGGTGGCGAGCACCGCCTCGTCGAGCTCCGAGCGCTCGGCCGCCCTGAGCCCGAGGTCCTCGATGAGCGTGGCGCGCACGCGCGCCAGCTCGCCGTCGTAGCCGCGCACGGGGAGGAGTCGTAGGCGGGGGACGAGCGCGAGCCGGCGGTTGGGCGAGGCGACCACGGCCGACTCTGCCAGCGCCAGGCGGACCACCGTCTTCTCAGCGGCGTCGAGCACTCCAAAGACACGCTGGGCGCTGTGGATGCGGACGAGCGGGAGGAGGGCGCGAACCTCGATGGTCGCGGCCAGGACGTCGCGCAGGGCGCCTGGCTCGAGCTCCGCCGCGAGCACCCGATCGGGCGCGTCCGGCGTCGCCGTCGCCGCACGCTCGGCTCCGCCGTCGATCCAGACCAGGGCCGAGCGCCCCGACTCGTGCACGAAGGAGAGGCCTGCGGCCCGCAGGAGCCCGTCAAAGGTGTCGTAGAAGCGGCGGTCACGCTGCGTGGGGGCGCTCTCGCGCAGAGAGAGCCGGGCGCCGAACGCGTCGAGGATGTCGGCGGGAGCGGCGGAGTCCGGAAGAAGGAGGTCGGTCCCGGGCAGGTTCATTCCGAATCCCTTGGACTCCTACGCCAGCGCCCCCAGCCGCGCCAGTGCCTCGTCGACGTCGTCCTCCTGCGCCACCAGGGGCGGCAGGAAGCGGATCGTGCCGGGACCGGTGGCGTTGACCACCAGGCGCTGCTCGAGCAGGAGGCGCCGCGCCAGCTCGGGAGCCGAGACCCCGGGTACCGTGTCGATGGCAAGCATGAGACCGCGACCGCGGACCGAGGCGGCATACGGGAGCGACTCGAGCCCGGAGGCGAACCGTTCCCCGAGGGCGCCCACGCGCGCGAGCAGGTCGCGGTCGGAGCAGATCTCCAGGGCCACGAGCGCGGCCGAGGCGACCACGGGCCCGCCCGCGAAGGTCGAGCCGTGATCGCCGGGTTGGAAGACGTCGGCCAGTCGCTCGCCGGTCACCAGGGCACCGATCGGCAGCCCGCCACCGAGCGCCTTGGCGCTGGTCATGGCGTCCGGGGTCACGCCGATCTGCTCGTAGGCCCAAAGCGTCCCCGTGCGCCCCATCCCGCACTGAATCTCGTCAAAGACCAGGGCGGCGCCGACGCGGTCGCATGCTTCGCGGGCCGCGCGCAACAACTCGTCGGAGAGCACGTTGATTCCCGTCTCGCCCTGGATCGGTTCGAGGAAGACCGCCGCCGTGCGCTCGTTCACAGCTGCCGTGAGCGCGTCGGGATCCTTGGGCACGACCACGAAGCCGGGCACCAGGGGCGCGAACGGCGCCTGCTTGGATTCCTGCGGGGTGGCGGACAGGGAGCCGTAGGTGCGACCGTGAAAGGCATCCTTGACCACGACCACCTCTCCGCCCGGACGCGCGCGGCGCACGAGCTTGATCGCCGCCTCGTTGGCCTCGGTGCCTGAGTTGCAGAGGAAGACCTTGCCGCCGAGCGAGCTCTCGGCCAGGCGCGCCGACAGCCGCATCGCGGGCTCGGTGTAGTAGAGGTTGGTGGCGTGCAGGAGCCGCCCCGCCTGCTCGCACACCGCCGCGACGACGCGGGGATGGCAATGGCCGACGTTGAGGACGGAGATGCCGGCGAGGAAATCCAGGTACTCGTTACCGTCGGCGTCCCACAGCCGGCAGCCGGATCCGCGCACGAACTCGACCGGGTTGCGGGCGTAGGTGGGGATGGCGTGGGCGCGTTCGAGCGCCTGGAGCTCTTCGAGCGACATCGCTTACGCCCCGAGGCCGATCCTCGTGCCCTGCCCGGCGTCGGTGAAGAGCTCGAGCAGGAGCGAGTGCGGGACGCGCCCGTCGACGATGTGGGCAAAGGAGACGCCGCCGTGGATGGCCTCCAGGCACGCCGCGAGCTTCGGGCGCATGCCGCCGGTGACGGTTGGCAGCCGCGCCTGGACCTCGGTGGCGGTGGTCTCGGAGACCACGCTCGCCGGGTCGGCGGGGTCGCGCAGCCAACCGGCAACGTCGGTGAGGAAGATGATCTTGTAGGCGCCGAGCGCGCTCGCCACGGCGCCCGCGGCCTCGTCGGCGTTGATGTTGTAGGAGTTCCCTTCGCGATCGGCGCCCACGCTGGCGATGACGGGGACGTAGTCCTGGGCCACGTGGTTGAGGACGTCGACGTCGACGCGCTCGATCCGCCCCACGAAGCCGATGTCCTGCCCGCTCGGCGACGGCTGGCGCGCGGCGCGGAAGAGCAGGCCATCGTCGCCGCACAGCCCCACCGCGGGCTGTCCGTGGCGGTTGATGAGGAGGACGATGTCCTTGTTGACCTTGCCCACGAGGACCATCTTCGCCACCTCGACGGTCGCCGCGTCGGACACGCGCAGGCCCTCGACGAACTCGACGGGGAGGTTGAGGCGCTCCATGTAGCCGGTGATCTCCGGGCCGCCGCCGTGGACGATGACCGGGTTCATCCCCACGTACTTGAGGAGGACGACGTCGCGCGCGAACTCCTCCTTCAAAGCGGGGTCGGTCATGGCCGCGCCGCCGTACTTGATGACCACGGTCTTGCCGCTGAACTCCCGCATGTAGGGGAGCGCCTCGAGGAGGGTGGCTACATCACGCACGCTGGCCTCATGTCGTGTACTCGGCGTTGATGGTCACGTATTCGTGACCCAAATCGGAGAAGAACACCTCGGTCTCGGCGCCCGACCCGGGCAGGCCGACCTCGTATTCGACCTCGTCGCGGGCCACCGCGCGCTCGAGCGCTTCGGCGTCGAAGGGCACCACTCCGCCTCCGGAGCACACGGGGACACCCTCGATGGCGATGTCGACGGCGAGGGGCGCCGTGCCGGGGAGGGCCATCCCCACCGCCTGGGCGATCCTCCCCCAGTTCGGGTCCCCGCCGTACAGCGCCGTCTTCACCAGCGGCGAGTTGGCGACCGCGCGAGCGACGGCGCCGGCGGCCTCGATGTTCCCTCCGTGCACGACCACGCGCCCGACCCGCCGCGCCCCCTCGCCGTCGCGGACGATGAGGAGCGCGAGCTGGCGCAAAACGGCGTCGAGCGCTTCGCCGAAGTGGAGCTCGTCCTCGGTCTCGGGCTCGAGGTGAACCCCTGAGGCGCCGCTCGCCTGGAGGATCACCGTGTCGTTGGTGGAGAGCTGACCATCCACGCTGATCCGCTCGAAGGAGCGCTTGACGGTGACCCCGAGCAGGAGGTCGCAGGTCTCGGGGGACATGGCCGCGTCGGTCTGCACGAAGCACAGCAAGGTGGCAAAGCCCGGCGAGATCATCCCCGCGCCCTTGGCCTGCGCGCTGATGGCGACGGTGCCGCCTTTGAGCGTCACTGCCACCGAGGCCCGTTTCTCGAAGGCGTCGGTGGTCTGGATGGCGGCCGCGAAGTCGCCGTCACCGTCGGGACGCAGCTCGCGGGCCACCCCGGCGATCCCGTGCACCACCGCGTCCATGGGCATCGGCTCCCCGATCACCCCGGTGGAGGCGACGGCGATGGTGTCCTCCCCCACCCCTGCCACCATCGCCCCCGCTCCCTGCATCTTCGCGGCGTCGTCGAGCCCGCGCTGGCCGGTGGCGGCGTTGGCGTTCCCCGAGTTGACGACGACGGCACGCAACCCCGAGAGCCGGCAGCGTTCCATGGTCAGGAGGACCGGGGCGGCGAGCACCCCCGAGCGGGTGAAGCGCGCGGCGCTCGAGACGCCCGGCTCATCGCACACCATCATCCCCACATCGAGGTTCCCACTCGCCTTGATTCCGGCCGCGAAGCCCGCGGCTCGGAACCCGGCGGGCAGGCCCCGGTCGCGCTCGGCCACGTGCTCGGGGCGCTCGATCCAGCGCGAGGAGAAGAACCCACCTGCGGTCATGAGATTCCCTCGCCCTCGGGGCGGCCGAACATCAGGTTGAGGTTCTGGACTGCCTGCGAGGCGGCGCCCTTCCACAGGTTGTCGATGACGCCGAAAACGATGACCCGGCCCGTGCGCTCGTCGCGGTGGACCGAGATGCGACAGAAGTTCGTCTCGCGCACGTCGCGCACGCCCGGCGGCGCCGCGGCCAGCTCGACGAAGGGCTCGGCGTCGTAGGCGTCGTGGTAAAGCGCCTCGAGCTCGGTTTCGTCGACGTCCCGGGTCGTGGTCACGTAGCAGGACACGAGCTCGCCCTGATCGAGGGGGACCAGGTGCGGGGTGAAGGTGAGCCGTACGTCCGCGCCCAGCGCGGCGAGCTCCTGCTCGATCTCCGGAGTGTGGCGATGGCGGGGCACTCCGTAGGCGTTCACGTTCTCGTCCACGGTGACGAAATGCGTCTTCTCGGTCGACGTCCGGCCTGCGCCCGACACGCCCGACTTGGCGTCGATGACGACGTCTTCGATGACCCCGGCGCGCGCGAGCGGGGCGAGGGCGAGGATCGCCGCCGTCGGATAGCAGCCCGGGTTGGCGACGAGGTCGGCGCCCGCGAGGTCGTGCCGGTAGAGCTCGGGCAGGCCGTAGACGGCGTCGCCGATGAGCTCGGGAGCAAGGTGCTCGCGGTACCACTCGCCGTATACGGCGGGGTCGCGCAGGCGGAAGTCGGCGCTGAGGTCGACGACGCGTACCTCGCGCTCGACCAGGGCCGAGACCACGGGCGCGGCCGCGCCGTGCGGGTAGGCGACCACGGCGGCGTCGACCTCGGCGTGGCGATCGAGCTCGAGCTCCTCGAGCACGAGGGGGACCCTGTGTTGCGGGTAGAGATCATCGAGCCGACGCCCGACGTCCGAGCGCGCGGTGACGGCGGCGAGCTCGAAGCTCGGATGCCGGTGAAGGAGCCGCGCCGTCAGCGCACCGCCGAACCCCGCCGCGCCGATAACCGAGACCTTAGGCGACACGGACGCTCCCACCCAGCTCGTCCTCGAGCGCTCGCGTCATCTGCGCCCGGCGCTCGGCGACCTCCTCGTCGGTCAGGGTCCGGTCGCGACCGCGGAAGGTGAGCCTGAGCGCGAGCGACACCTTGCCCTCGCCGATGCGCTCGGGGTCGCGGTAGACGTCGAACACCTCTGCGCCCGCGAGCAGCGGCCCGGCGGCGCGGCGCACCACCGCGAGCACGCGTGCGGCCGCGACATCGTCGGCGACGATGACCGCGAGATCCTCGCGCACCTCGGGGAAGCTCGCGACCTCGTGATACATGGGGACGCCGGCGGCGATGGCCGCGTCGGCGACGAGGTCGAGGTCGAGCTCGAAGCCGGCGATGACCTCGCTCACGTCCCAGCCGTCCGCGACCAGGGGGTGGATCTCGCCGAGCCAGCCGAGGCGCTCGCCCTCGGCGAGTACGGCGGCGCTCCGACCCGGATGCAGGAAGGGCTCGCTCGCCGCCTCGACGGTGAAGGGCACGCGCAGCGTCTCGAGCAGCGCCGTGAGCGCACCCTTGGCGGCGTAGAAGTCGGCTTTGCGAGGGTCGGGGCCCCGCCACGTGGCGGTCCGGGCGGCGCCGGTGAGGAGCGCGCCCACATGCTGAGGCTCACGCGGGAGCAACTCATCCGGCTCCTCGACGAGATAGACGGCCCCCGACTCGAAGACCCGCACCGTCCCGGCACCGTGCGCGCGGTTGTACCGCACAGCGTCGAGGAGCGATCCGAGCAGGGTCGTCCGCAGCTGCGACTGGTCGGCCGACATCGGGTTTTGGAGCACGACGGCGCGGCGCCGGGCATCGTCTGCCGGCAGCCGCAGGCGATCGGCGAGGTCGAGGGCGACGAAGCTCCAGCCGACGATCTCGTGCGCGCCATGGGCGGTGAGGGCGTCGGCGGCGCGGCGGCGGATGCGCTGGCGGGGCGTGAGCCGGCCGGCGGCGCCGTGGCGCGAGGGCAGGGTCGCAGGCAGCTTGTCGAGCCCGTCGATGCGCGCGACCTCCTCGATCAGGTCGGCCTCGCGCGTCACGTCCCCGCGGCGGAAGTAGGGCACGGTGACGTCGAGCCCGTCGTCGGCCTCGGCGACTCCGAACTCCAGCGCCCGGAGGATCTCGGCCGAGCGCTCGCGCGCGACCGGGGCGCCGAGGAGCCCGCTCACCCGCGCGTCGCGCAGGCGGATGGTGATGGGCGCCGGTCCCGGTCCGCCCACGTCGATCGTCCCCGGCGCGACGGTGGCGCCCGTGAGCTCGATCATCAGCTGCGTGGCCACGGCCTGTCCGTCCATGGCCTGCTCGGGCTGGAGCTGCTTCTCAAAGCGCGAAGAGGCCTCGCTGCGCAGGCCGAGCGCGAGCGAGGTGCGGTGGATGTTCGGCCCGTTCCAGTTCGCCGCCTCCATGAGGACGCGCGTGGTTTCCTCGGCCCCACGATGTTCGCCGCCAGGCGAACTTGCAAGGGCGCGAAGCGTCCCGACTTCGGAGCGAGCGCCGCCCATCACCCCGGCGATCGAGGTCGGGCCCTCGGCGTCGTCGATCACCACCATCTCCTCGTCGAGGATCCGGGTCTGGCCGTCAAGGGTCTCGACGCCTTCGCCGGGCCGAGCGCGCCGCACCGTTAGTCGCTGCCCCGCCACCCGGTCGAGGTCGAAGGCGTGCAGCGGCTGTCCGGTGAGGAGCATCACGTAGTTGGTGATGTCGACGACGTTGGAGATCGGGCGCTGTCCGGCCGCCATGAGCCTGGCCTTGAGCCACGGCGGCGAGGGCCCGATGGTCACGTTCTCGAACACCCGGGCGGTGAAGCGGGGGCACAGATCGGGGTCTTCGACCTCGACGTTGATTCCCTGCACGGAGCCCGGTGTGCCGGGGTCTTGTTGCCACGGCGGCGGCGCCAGCGGCGCTCCGGTGGCGGCGTGGGCCTCACGGGCGATGCCGTAGATGGCCAGGCAGTCGGGCCGGTTCGGGGTGATCTCGAGCTCGAGCACGTCGGTGGCGAGCGGGAGGACATCGGCCAGGGGGGCGCCGGGCGGGAGGCCGTCGGCGTGGGAGAGCACCATGATCCCGTCGTGCTCGGTCCCGATCGCCACCTCGTCCTCGGCGAGGATCATCCCGTCGGACTCGAGGCCACGCAGCTTGGCTTTCTTCAGCTTCGTTCCATCGGGCATGACCGCCCCGGGCCGCGCCACCGCCACCGTCTGTCCGGCGCGGACGTTGGGCGCCCCGCACACGATCTGCGCCGGCTCGTCCTCGCCGACGTCGACGCGGCACACGCTGAGGCGATCCGCGTTGGGGTGCGGGCCCGCCTCCAGGACCCGACCCACAACGAACCTCTCCAGAGCCCCCACCCCATGCCGCTCGACGCGCTCGACCTCGGTGCCCGTCATCGCCAGGCGATCGGCCAGCGCCCGCGTCTCGAGCGGCGGGTGGCAGTACTCGTGCAGCCATTCCACGGGTGCGCGCATCAGCCGAACTGCTCCAGGATGCGGATGTCGTTCTCGTACAGAAGCCTGAGGTCGGGGACGCCGTGCTTGAGCATGGCGATCCGCTCGATCCCCATCCCGAAGGCGAAGCCCTGGATGCGCTCGGGGTCATATCCGTTCTCGCGTACGTAACCGAAGACATTGGGGTCGACCATCCCGGCGCCAAGGATCTCGATCCACGCGGTGCCCTTGCAGATCGGGCAGCGCTGACCGTCGGCGGTGACCCCGTCGACGCAGTTGAAGCAGGAGACGTCGACCTCAACGCTCGGCTCGGTGAAGGGGAAGAAATGCGGGCGCAGGCGCACCTTGCGCTCCTCGCCGAAGATCGCCCGCGCGAAGGCGAGGAGGGTGCCCTGGAGATCGGCAAGGGTGATGTCGGTGTCGACGGCCAGCCCTTCGATCTGATGGAACTCGGGCGTGTGGGTGATATCGGAGTCGCGGCGGTACACGCGCCCGGGGACGATGATGTAGATCGGCGGGGGCTGGAGCTCCATGGCGCGGATCTGCATGGGCGAGGTGTGGGTGCGCAGGACGACGTCGTCGGCCACGTAGAAGGTGTCGGTGCGACCGCGGGCGGGGTGGGTGACGTCGTGGTTGAGGGCGTCGAAGTTGTAGTAGACGAGCTCGACCTCGGGGCCCTCGGCGATGTTGAAGCCGAGGCCGATGAATACGTCCTCGATCTCGCGTCTTGTCGCGGTGAGGAGATGCAGGCGCCCGACGGCGGGGAGGGGGTCGCCGGGGAGGGTGACGTCGACGCGGTCCTCGGTGAGGCGCTCGTCGAGCTCCTTGGCGGCGAGCTCGCCCGCGCGGCGCTCGATTTCGGCTTCCAGGGCCTGGCGCGCCTGGTTGGCGGCCTTACCGGTGGGGCCGCGCAGCTCGGGCGGGAGCTCGGCCACGCCACGCAGGATGTTGGGCAGCTCGGCCTTGCGCCCGAGGTAGCGGATCCTCGCTTCCTCCAGCGCGGTGCTGCCCGTGGCGCCGGCGATCGCCGCCTCCGCCTCGTCCTTCAGCTCCTGGATGCGGTCGATCATGCGGGCGGCATCCTAGTCAGCTCATACAGCGCCACCGTGGCGGCCATGGCGGCGTTGAGAGAATCGGTGGCGATGGGGATGCGGGCGACGCGGTCGGCCTGGTCGACGAGCGCGTCTGGCAGCCCCTCGCGCTCGGCACCGATCAGAAGGGTCGTGGCGGGGGGTGGTTGACGTTGACTACCTATGCGGTAGTCAACGTCGACCACGTCGGCGAGCGGGACGCCCGAGCCCGCCACCAGCGCGATGGTCGACCCCGGGAGCTCGGCGACCTGCGCGTCCGCCGCCGCGCGGGCCACTGGGACGGCGAAGATCGCCCCCATGCTCGCGCGCACGGCTTTCGGGCTGTAGGGATCGGCGGTCCCGGGGCCGAGAACGACGGACGACGCTCCGAACGCCTGCGCGGAGCGGAGCACGGCGCCGACGTTGCCGGGATCGCTGACGCCGTGGAGGTACACGCACAGCGGCCCGAGCGCTGCGGGAGCCCAGCGTTCCTCGTAGACGGCAAGGGTCCGCGTGCCCGAGGCGAGGCCCGAGACCGAGGCGAGGGCCGCGGGTTCGATCTCGATCCCGGCCAGGCCGCTTCCGGCCACGCAGAAGCGCTCGAGCGCGGGCCACCCGGCGGCGTCGGCGGCGGCGAGGAGATCCTCGCCCTCGGCCACGAAGCGCGCCGAGCGTTCGCGCTCGCGGCGGCGCTGGCGGAGCTTGCGGATCTCCTTGAGTCGCTGGTTGTGGTGGCTCGTGATGGTCATAAAAAAGGCGCCCTCCTGTCTGGAGCGGCGCCGGGACGATGCTGGTGGTCGGTCTGGTCGCTCAGCCGGCCGCCAACGCCTCACGGGCGCGGTCGGCAAACCGTCGGAACGTGTCGGCGTCGCGCACGGCCATGTCCGCGAGCACCTTGCGGTCGAGCTCGACGCCGGCGAGCTGGAGACCGTGCATGAACTGCGAGTAGGAGAGGCCGTTGATCCGCGCCGCGGCGTTGATGCGCGTGATCCACAGGCGGCGGAAATCGCGCTTGCGGTTGCGGCGATCGCGGTAGCGGTACTGGTCGGCCTTGAGCAGCGCCTCCTTGGCCGCGCGGTAATGCCGGCTCGCGTCGCCCCGGAAGCCCTTGGTCATCTCCAGCGTCGCGCGACGCTTCTTGCGCGCGTGAACGGAGCGCTTGACACGGGTCATTTCTTCTTCACTCCCAGAAGCTTCTTCACCCGCGGCGTGTCGGCCTTGGAAATCACCGCGGGCTCGGCCAGGCGGCGCTTGCGCTTGGGGGACTTCTTCTCGAGGATGTGACTCGAAAAGGCGCTGTGACCGCGCACCTTGCCGTTGGCCGTGACCTTGAAGCGCTTCTTGGCGCCGGAGTGAGTCTTCATCTTGGGCATCGCGACCGATTAGTAAAGCAGAGCGGGGACGAGGGCCCTGATTCGCTTGTCAACCCCGCGTGCGCAGGGATGATGTCGACCCATGGAAGGAGTGCCTCGGAGCGAGAGGACGGCGAGCTCCCGCCGGCGTTGAAGAGCCTGCTGGCCGCGCCGGCCAGGAGACGTGGCGCTCCGGGCCCTGCTGGCGGACATGCTGCTCGAGCACGGCCGCCCGGCCCAGGCCATTGCCCTCGGGCGACGCAGCTGCTCTCCGGGGAGGCCGGCCCCGCACCCGGGGGCGGAGCCGTCCGCTCCGGGGCGTTCTTCGCCTTCGCGATCGCCGGACTCGTCGTCGCGCGCCAATTCTGGATCGGCCCCCCGCCTCGCAGGGGAGACACTGCGCCGGACCGCCGGCCACGCGGTCGCGCGCCTGCGCCGCGCCTAGCGCTTGGCGGCGGGCCGGGCCTTCTCGGCCGGCGGCGCCGCCTTCTTGGCGGCGGGGGGAGGCGAAGCTGGGGCCGGGGCAGGGGCGTTTTCGGCCTTCGGGGCGGCCGGGGCCGCATCGGCCGCGGGGACTGAATCTGCTGCGGGGTCCGGCGCCTCGGGCGGCGCCGCGTCAGCCGCCGGCGCCGCGTCAGCCGCAGGGGCCGGCGCCGCGTCAGCCGCCGGCGCCGCGTCAGCCGCCGCCTCAGCCTCAGCCGCAGGCGCCGCGTCAGCCTCAGCCGCTGGCGCCACCTCAGCCTCAGCCGCCGCCTCGGGCGCGGCGCCGTTGTCGGCCTTGGCCTCGCCGGCCGGCTTGCCCTTGTGCTCCTCCGCGAGCACGGCCTTCGAGGGCGCCAGGAGCATGGTCATGTTGCGTCCGTCCTGGAGCGGGTTCTGCTCGATCACGGCGATCTCCGAGAGCTCGCCCGCGAGCTTGTCGAGCAGCGCGGTGCCGCGCTCGGGGTGGGTCACCTCGCGACCGCGGAACATGATCGTGATCTTGACCTTGTCGTGGCCCTTGAGGAACCGGGTCACGTGGCCCTTCTTGGTGTCGTAGTCGTTCTGCGCGATCTTCGGGCGGAACTTGATCTCACGGATGGTGATCTGCTGCTGGTGCTTGCGGGCCGCCTTCTGCTTCTGCGCCTGCTCGTACTTGTACTTCGAGTAGTCGAGCACCCGGCACACGGGCGGGCGGGCGTCGGGGGCCACCTCGACAAGGTCGAGATCGCGCTCCTGGGCGTAGCTCAGGGCGTCGCTGGTCTTCACGACGCCGATCTGCTTGCCGTCTTCACCGACGAGCCGGACCTCGGGTACGCGGATACGATCGTTGATCCGAGTGGTATCACGGTCCGGCGGGCGCCGGTCGAACCTACGAGGGACCGGCACTAGTTACTCGGGCGACGTTGCGTCAAGCGACGCCGGGCCGTGTGTGATGAGACACTGAAATCAACAGCACGGAGTATAGCGGTGCTCAGCGCGATGAGCGAGATGTTGTCTCCGCGCGCAGGCGCTCGATCAAATCCTCGATCGCCATCGATCCTGAATCGCCTTTCCGGTGTTCGCGCAGCGAGACCTCGCCGGCCTCGCGCTCGCGGTCGCCGACCACGAGCATGTAGGGGATCTTGCGCAGCTCGGCATCGCGAATCTTGCGCCCCACCGACTCGACCCGGTCGTCGCGCTCAGCCCGCACCCCAGCCGAGCGCAGGCGCTCGAGGACCTCGGCGCCGTAGTCGTTGAGGCGGTCGGAGATCGGCAGCACGATGACCTGGACGGGCGCGAGCCACACTGGGAGCTCGCCCTCGAGGTGCTCGAGGAGGATCCCGATGAAGCGCTCGTAGGAGCCCATCAGCGCCCGATGGATCATCACCGGCGTGTGCTCGGCGTTGTCGGCCCCCGTGTAGGTGAGCTCGAAGCGCTGAGGCATGTTGTAGTCGAGCTGGACGGTGCCGAGCTGCCATGAGCGCCCGAGCGAGTCGGTGGTGTGGAGGTCGATCTTGGGGCCGTAGAAGGCTCCGTCGCCCTCGTTGACGTCGTAGGGCAGGCCGCGGCTCTCGAGCGCCTGGACGAGCGCAGCCTCCGCGTGGTCCCACAGCGCGTCGTCGCCGATCCGTACCTCCGGGCGGGTGGAGAACTCGAGTCGCAGCTCGAGCCCGAAGATCTCGTAGGTGGCGAAGGCGAACTCGAGGCAGCCTGCGACCTCGTCCTGGATCTGGTCCTCGGTGCAGTAGATGTGGGCATCGTCCTGGGCGAAGTGACGCACCCGGAGCAGGCCGTGGAGCGTGCCGCTCGGCTCGTTGCGGTGCAGCAGGCCCGGCTCGGCGTAGCGGACTGGGAGATCGCGATAGGAGTGGCGGGTCAGGGAGAAGAGCTGGCAATGACCGGGGCAGTTCATCGGCTTGATCGCCATCGAACGCCCTTCGGAGTCGGTGAGGAACATGTTCTCCCGGTACTTGTCCCAGTGCCCGGAGATCTTCCACAGCGCACTGTCGTAGAGCTGCGGCGTCTTCACCTCGGCGTAGCCGCGCGCCTCCTCCATCTCGCGGCTCAGCTTCACGAGCTCGTTGAACACGCGGGTGCCGCCCGGGAGCCAGAACGCCATGCCGGGCGCGACCTCGGAGAAGGTGAAGAGGCCGAGCTGGGGCCCGAGCTTGCGGTGGTCGTTGGCTCGCGCCTTTTCGAGGCGCTCGAGGTATTCCTCGAGCTCGCGCGTGGAGAAGAAGGCGGTGCCGTACACGCGCGTGAGCATCGGATTGCTCGCGTCGCCGCGCCAGTAGGCCCCGGCCACCGACTGGAGCTTGAAGGTCTTGATGCGCTTCGTGCTCGGGGCGTGCGGCCCGCGGCACAGATCGGTGAACGGCCCGTTGGTATAGAGGGAGACGGTGTCGAGAGGGTGGGCGGGGTCGGAATTGCGGACCAGGTCCTCGATGAGCTCGACCTTGTAGTCCTGGCCCTCGCCGCGGAAGCGCTCGAGCGCCTCCGCCACGCTCACCTCGGCGCGGACGAACGGCTCGTCGGCATCGATGTGCGCGCGCATCCGCGCCTCGATGCGCTCGAAGTCGGCATCGGAGAGCGAAACCCCGTCGGGGAAGTCGAAGTCGTAGTAGAAGCCGTCCTCGATCGGCGGACCGATCGAGATCTTCACCCCCGGGTAGAGCTCCATGACCGACGCCGCGAGCACGTGGGCGGCGTCGTGGCGGATGAGCGCCAGCGCGTCGGCCCCGCTCTTGGCGGTGATCACCTCGAGCCTCCCGCCGCCGGGCGGCAGCGCACGCGCGAGATCGCGTACCTCGCCGTCAACGGCCACGGCCAGCGCCGCACGCGCGAGCCCAGGCCCGATCGCCGCCGCGGCATCGGCGCCCGTAGCGTCGTCAGGCAGGGTCAGCGTGGTGCCGTCGGGGAGCTCGAGGTCCATAGCGGAAGGATCCTAGAGGCGCTGGTACATTTGACGCTCCCGGACGATTAGCTCAGCTGGGAGAGCGCTGCCTCGACAAGGCAGAGGTCGCTGGTTCGAGCCCAGCATCGTCCATGAAGCGCGTCGAAATCGTGGCCGCTCAGACGTCCAGGGGAAAGGATTACGCGATGTTTGATGAGGGGAAAGCGCGCGCGGGTCGTATCCCTCGCCCGCTCGCCGTCGTCGTGAGCTTGCTCGTATTTCTGGGCGTCTCGCCGGCGATCGCCGTTGCTGTTCCCGTAACCGGCACCATCCACGGCACCGTCACCGCGGCCTCCACCGCTGCCGCCGTGGGCAACTACGAGGTCGATCTCTACGACTCGAGCATGACGGAGCTGCAGAGCACCTGCACCGGTGTCGACGGGAGCTACGGGTTCACCGGCCTCGGCACCGCGAGCTACTTCGTCGACTTCTCCGGCAAGAACGTATGCGCCGCGGCGAGTTCGCTCGCGCCCCAGTGGTACAACGCGCGCATCCTGGCCAGCAACGCCACAGTGGTGCCAGTAACCGACGGTGCCGATACGCCCAACATCAACGCGGCGCTCAAGGACGGTTCTGAGATCACGGGCACGGTAACGGCGGCCGCCACCGGCCTTCCGGTCGCCAATGTCTCCGTCCAGATCCTCGCCGTCACGGGCCCTGTGCTCGAGACCGTGTGCACGGGCCCCGCTGGGACTTACACGGCCGTGTCCCTGAATGCCGGCCCGGACATCGTCGAGTTCGTCTCCGACGCAAGCTGCGGGCCGGTCGAGAGCTACGCCACTCAGTTCTACAACGGCGCCGCCACGGCGGCGGGTGCTTCTCCGGTGGACCTCGGCGAGGGAACGGTCAGCTCCGGAATCGACGCCCACCTGAGTTTGACCCCCCCACCCCCGCCCCCCACCACCTCGCACACCCTGACCGTGTCGACCGCGGGCACGGGGTCGGGCACCGTCACCAGCTCGCCCCCGGGTATTTCATGCCCGGGGACGTGCTCGGCGAGCCTCAGCTCGGGCACCGCCGTAACCTTGACCGCCGCCCCCGCCGCGGGGTCGACCTTCACCGGTTGGAGCGGCGCCGGGTGCTCGGGAACCGGCGCGTGCACGCTGATCATGACTGCTGATCACCCGGTGAGCGCCACTTTCACGCGCGCGCAGGTCACGACGACGACGACGCCGCTGACGCCGCCGAGCTGTCGGCTCGTGCTCACCTCGGCACGCGTGCTCGTGAACACGGCGCACCACAAGGGCACGAAGGGTAAGCCCGGACAGCTGACGCTGAGCTTCACCTGCACCCAGGGCGCGACCGTAACCCTGACCGGAACGGTGACCGAGAAGGGCAAGGGCAAGGGCACTAAGCCCAAGACCTTCCACATCGCCGCCCACCACGCCTCGGCGCGCGCGGGAACGTCCGGGACGATGACCGTGACCTTGCCCGCCGCTGCCCTCAGGGGCCTGGTCGAGCATCACTCCGAATCGGCGGTGTTCACGCTCGCCGCCGCCAATGCCAACGGCCACGGAAGCACGCGCCTGGCCGTACGCCGGCTGCTGACCCGCAGCCGGTGAGGTCGCCAACCGGCTACAGATCCTCGCCCAGCGTCGCCAGCACCCGATCGGGGCGTATGGGCAGGTCGCGGAAGCGGGTGCCGGTAGCGTGAAAGACGGCGTTGGCGACGGCCGCCGCGGCGCCGACGATGCCGATCTCGCCGATCCCCTTGGATCCCATCGGGTTGAGGTGCTCGTCGTGCTCGTCGACCCAGGCCACCTCGATGTCGCCGACGTCGGCGTTGACGGGCACGTGGTACTGCGCGAGGTCGTGGTTGAGGAAGTTGCCGAACTCGGTGTCCATGCTCGATTCCTCGAGCAGGGCCATAGAGAAGCCCATGGTCATGCCGCCGATGAGCTGGGAGCGCGCCGTCAGCGGGTTGAGGATCCGCCCGGCGGCGAAGACCCCGAGCATGCGCGCGAGGCGGACCTCGCCGCTGTCCACGTCCACGCGCACCTCGGCGAACTGAGCCCCGAAGGCGTGGCGGGCGTAATCGGCGCGAGCCTCGAGATCCGGTCCGGTGTCGTAGGTGGCCTGGACTTCTCCCTCGGCGCCGGAACCTTCCTCGAGGGCGAGCGACAGCGCCCGGCACGCCCCCACCACCGCCGATCCCCACGACGCCGTCCCCGCCGAGCCGCCGGCCACGGGCGCGGTGGGCAGGGCGCTGTCCCCGATGCGCACCTCGACGGCGTCGGTATCCACCCCGAGCGTGTCGGCGGCGATCTGCGTGAGGACGGTGCGGGCGCCGGTACCGATGTCCGCCGCCCCCACGCCGACCTCGAAGCGCCCGCCGGGCTTGGCCCGGGCGAAGGCGCCACTGGGGCGCTGGTAGGCCGGGTAGGTCGAGGCGGCGACGCCGGTGCCGATGAGCCAGCGTCCTTCGCGCCGGGCGGCGGGGGTGGGGTCGCGCTCGGCCCAGCCGAAGCGCGCCGCCCCCTCCTGCAGGCAAGCGACGAGGTTGCGGGAACTGAAGGGCTTACCCGTCTCGGGGTCTGCGTCGGGCTCGTTTCGCGCTCGCAGTTCGATCGGGTCGACGCCACACGCGCTCGCCAGCTCGTCGATCGCCGACTCGAGCGCGAACATCCCCGGGCATTCCCCCGGCGCCCGCATCCACGACGGGGTGGGGACATCGAGTGCGGCGAGCCGATGGGAGGTGCGGCGGTTGGGCGCGGCGTACATGATCCGCGTCGCCGTCGCCGTCTGCTCGGCAAACTCGCGCACCGTCGAGGTCTGCTCAACCACGTCGTGCCCGATCGCGCTCATCCGCCCCTCGCGGTCTGAGCCCAGGCGCAGGCGCTGGATCGTCGGCGTCCGGTAGCCGGTGATATCGAACATCTGCTGCCGTGTGACGGCGAGCTTGACGGGACGACCGCAGACCTTGGCGCACAGGGCCGCGAGGACGACGTGGGGGCGTGGTGTCCCCTTCGAGCCGAAGCCGCCGCCCACGTGAGGAGAGATGACGCGGACCTGAGAGCGCTCGAGCCCGAGCACATCGGCGATCGTGTCGCGGGCGGCCGGAGCGCCCTGCGTCGAGTCGTACAGGGTCACCGCGCCGGCCTCCCATACCGCGATGGTGGCGTGCGGCTCCATCGGATTGTTGTGCGTCGCGGCGGTCGTGTAGGTGACATCGACCTGGACGTCGGCGTCGCCGAAGGCGGCGTCGAAGTCCCCGACCGCGGTGTCGGTGGGGAACGAGGGGTTGACGACGTCGGGCTTGTAGAGCTTGGGGTGATCGGCGCGGAGCAGCACATCGTGGCCGCTCTCGGCGTAGTCGATGCGCACAAGGGTGGCGGCTTCGCGCGCCGCCTCGGCGCTCTCGGCCACGACCGCGGCGACGATCTCACCGCGGTAGGCCACGGCCGGCGACTGCAGGACCGCGAGCTCGTGGTCGGCGACGGGGTGAACCTCGGGAGCGTTCTCGTGGGTGAGAACGGCGATGAGGCCCGGCGCAGCCAGGGCCTGCGCAGCGTCGATGGAGATGATCTCGCCGCGAGCGATGGTGGCACCGACGATCCACCCATAGGCGGCGTCCTCGCGCGGGTGCTCGTAGGCGTAGCGTGCGGCGCCGGTGACTTTTTCGCGCGCCTCGATGCGCTGCATTTCAGACCCGAGCGTCGAGGTGGGCGCAGTTCGAGCACTCATGGGCAGAGCTCCGTCAACGTCCGGGTGATCAGGTTGTGGGCGAGGGTGAGCTTGTATACGTTGTCGCGCAGCGGCTGCGCGTCCTCGAGCTCGGCGTCCGCGGCGGCGGCGAAGGCCTCCTCTCCGGCAGGCTCGCCGAGGAGCTCGGTCTCGGCGCGCTCAGCCCGCCAGGGCGCGTGGGCGACGCCGCCGAGCGCGATCCTGACCTCCGAGACGCGACCGTCCTCCACCGCCAGCACCGCTCCCACCGAGACGAGTGCGAAGGCGTATGACGATCGCTCTCTGACCTTGCGGTAGGCCGTGCGGGCGCCGGAGATGGGAGGAGGCAGGGTCACCGCGGTGATGAGCTCGGCGGGCGCGAGCAGGGTGTCGCGCTCGGGCTCATCGCCGGGCAAGCGGTGAAACCCGGGCATGGGAATGACCCGCTCGCCGGCCGGGCCGGTGACGTGGATGCTCGCGTTTAGGGCCGCCAGGGCCACCGACATGTCGGAAGGATTGGTGGCCACGCACGCGCCTGAGTGGCCGAGGATGGCCAGGTTTCGGTGCTCGCCCTCGCGCGCGGGGCAACCGGAACCCGGGCGGCGCTTGTTGCACGGCTTGGTGACGTCCTGGAAGTACGGGCAGCGCGTGCGCTGGAGCAGGTTGCCGCCGACGGTGGCGAGGTTGCGCAGCTGCCCTGAGGCACCGTGGAGCACCGCGTCGGCGAGGAGTGGATGGTCGCGAAGGACGAGGAAGTTGGCGGCGAGCTCGGCGTTGGTGACCGCCGCCCCGATCCGCAGCCCACCGTCGTCGGTCTCCTCGATCCGGTCGTTGCCGAGCCGCGTGACGTCGATGAGGTGGGCGGGGCGCTCGACGCCCAGGCGCATCAGGTCGACGAGGTTCGTCCCGCCACCGAGGTAGCGGACATCCTCGGCGGCGTGGGCCTGAGCGGCGGCCACCGCACCGGCGGCGTCCTGCGCGCGTTGGTAGGCGAACGGCCTCACCGCGCTGACTCCTCGATGGCCGCGACGATCCCGGGATAGGCACCGCAGCGACAGATGTTGCCGCTCATGCGCTCTGAGATCTCCTCCCTGGACGGGTAGGGCGCGTCCTCGAGCTCGGGTGTGACGGCGCTTGGCCATCCCGCCGCAAGCTCCCCCAGCATCCCCACCGCGGAGCAGATCTGTCCCGGCGTGCAGTACCCGCACTGCAAACCGTCGTGCTCGACGAACGCCGCCTGCACCGGATGAAGCTCGTCGCCGTCGGCCAGGCCCTCGATCGTGGTCAGGCGGGCGCCGTCGTGAGCGACGGCGAGGGCGAGGCAGCTGTTGGCGCGCCGGCCCTCGAGGAGCACGGTGCACGCGCCACACTGGCCGTGGTCACAGCCCCGCTTGGATCCCGTCAGCCCGAGCTGCTCGCGGAGCACGTCGAGCAGGCTCGAGCGCGTGTCGACGCTCAGGCGCAGCTCCTCGTCGTTGACGATGAGGGTGATATGCGCGACCTGCGTGGGCTCCGACGTCACAGGGGTTAAAGGTAGGCCGCAGAGGCCGGAGCCAAACATCGGATGCGGACACGGTCATCGCGTCAACGAGGATCTCCACGCCGCCTCGGCGGCTGCCCCCGCACCCGCCACGATCCCGCCACCACCGTCCTTGGCGCCCAGCAGAGCAGCGTCGGCGGCGGCGAGGAGGTCCTCGGCCGTCGAGCCCGGCCGCCATTGCGCCACCCCGATCGAGGTATCGAGTCGCTCGTCGCCGCGGCCCGGATTCCTGCTGACGATGGTGGCCCGCAGGCGCTCGGCGAGCATGAGCGCCGCGGCCTCACCGGCGTCGGGCAGGATGGCGAGGAACTCATCGCCGCCATAGCGGCCGATGGTGTCGCCGCCCCGTACGCCCCCGCGCAGTGCGGCACCGACCTCGGCGAGCACCCGATTGCCGTAGAGGTGGCCGTGGCGATCGTTGATGCCCTTGAAGTGATCGAGGTCGATGAAGCAGCACGACAGCCGGCGCGCGTGCCGCTCGGCGCGCCGGATCTCGCGGTCGAGCTCGGCGCGAACGGCAGCGTAATTGAGGCACCCGGTGAGAGCGTCGAGGCGTGCCGTCGCCAGAAGCCCGTCGAGGGTGCCGGTCTCATGCAGGCACAGCGACGCCAGCCGCGCATAGCTCGCGACCCGCCACAGGGTGAGCGCCTCGTCGGGCGGGCGAGAGGTGAACCCGACGCACAGCGCACCGGGTGGGCCGCCCGGGGGGCGGATCGGTGCTCCCGAGGCATAGGTGAGCCGTGCACCCGATGCGGCGACGCCGAGGCTGGGATCGTGGTCGGAATCGATCGGCTCGCCGGACGAGCGCGGAGCCTCGAGCATCCGGCCGAGGAAGCCGAGGTCACCGCGCGGCGCGGCTGCGGCGCCGTTCCCGGCGGTACCGCAGGCGCCGAGGACGTGCAAGAGCCGATCGCTTTCGCTGAAGACGACGAGCATCCCCGTCTCCGCGCCGGTTCTCACCGTGACCCGGCGCGTGATCAGGTTGAATTCGCCAGCGGCAGGATCGAGCCCCACCGGGGTAGATCGATCTGGGAACGTCTGACTTCCCCGTCCAAACGTCGGCACAACGAACTCCCGTCCGAGACACCATGCGCTTCGTTGCGCGGACCAAAACCGGTCGGGCCAACGTGTGACCGCGGAGCTGTTCCGCTCTGCTGCCAGCAATCGGCGATGCCCGTTCCTCCTACCGAGGCATCGTGAATCGCTGCTCCGACGGAGCCTACTCGCCTCGCGCCCGGACCCCAGGCGACTGGACGAATGTTCGGGTGAGACAAATGTCTCCTTTTCCGGGTAACCCGGCCCTTAGGGTGATGCCTATGGGAGCTACGGTCCACGCGCAGCCAATGCGGGTGTACGGCTCCATTCGCTCGCTCGACGTGCGCTCGCTGGCGGGCCCCGTGCTCGACATCAACGTCCCGCCGGCGTCCACCTCATGCACGAGGGCCAGGCGATCGGGACTTTCATCGTGATCCGTGCCGAGATCGACCCGGGCTCCAGCAAGCCACAGCGGGTCAGCGTGATCGCCTCCTCCCCCATGCGACTACTCACCTTCAGGTCGTTCGGGATCGACCGGCTGTGCGCCGCGATTCCCGCCGCACGTGAGCGTATCCTCGCCTCGCTCCCCGAGTCGCACGTCTACGCGTCTCGAAGCTGACGCCGGGGGAAATCCCGAGCGACGCGACCCGGGATCCCCACAAAAGCGATACCCGTTGACTCATCAACTATAATTGTGAACATGGCGACAAAAAGCTTCACCGGACTGGAAGGATCTGCTCTCGAAGCGTGGCGAAGCTATCTCCAGAGCCAGCGTTCAATCCTTCGTGAGCTCGATGCCGACCTGGTTGCCGTACACGGCCTCACGGCACGTGACTACGAGGTCCTCCTCTACCTCGCGCAGGCTCCGGACTGCAAGCTCCCGATGTCGGCGCTGGCCGAGAGCACCATGCTCACCCGCTCGGGCGTCACCCGCCTGATCGACGGCCTCGTGACCGCGGGGCTGATCGAGCGCGACTCGTGCCCGAGCGATGCCCGCGTCTCCTACGCCCGCCTCACCGACCTCGGCTTCGCCAAGCTTCGCGATGCCGGCCGGACGCACATCGCCGGGATCCGCCGGCTCTTCCTCGAGCACTTCAGCGAGCCGGAGATCGAGCGCCTCGCCGACCTCCTCGGGCGGCTCCCCGGAGCCCCCGCCGCAGGGACCTGCTCGGTCGAAGACCGCGTCGACTGAGCCTCTCGGCTTAGCCCCGGGAAGGCCGGCAACGCCGCGCGCGTCATGCCTATAATAGTTGTCTACTCAATCTTTCAAGGAGTTGTCGCAGGATGCCCATTCACCCAGATACCGGTGTCGGGGAGATTCGCCTCACTGTCTCCGACCTCGCGCGCTCGCGGGAGTTCTACGAGCGCGCGCTCGGCCTGCGCGCGACCGAGCAAGACGACGGGGCGCTGGCGCTCGGGGTGGACGGTGAGGCGCCGCTCATCGAGCTCACCGGCGACGCCGCCGCGCCCCCCCGGCCGCAGCGCACGACGGGACTCTTCCACCTCGCCGTCCTCCTCCCGACCCGTCGCGAGCTGGCCTTGGCGATCCGGCGCCTCGTCGAGGCTCGGATTCCTCTCGACGGCGCCTCGGACCATCTCGTCTCAGAGGCGCTCTACCTCCATGATCCCGACGGCAACGGGATCGAGATCTACCGTGACCGCCCGCGCGCGGAGTGGCCCCACGCCGGCGGCAGCCTGGAGATGGCCACGCTGCCGCTCGACCTCGAGGACATCATCACCGAGCTCCCGCCCGCCAGCGCCAAGGACGCGGTCGCGCCGGCCGGGACCCGAATGGGCCACGTCCACCTCCAGGTCTCCAACCTCGACGAAGCCGAGGCCTTCTACTCCGGGGTGCTGGGCTTCGACGTCACCGTCAAGGGCTACCCGGGCGCGCTCTTCGTCTCGGCCGGCGGCTACCACCATCACATCGGCCTCAACACCTGGCAGAGCCTCGGCGCCGGCGCCCCGCCGGAGGGAGCGATCGGCCTGCGCTCGTTCGAGGTCGTCCTCCCTGATTCCGACGAACTCGAACGGGTGCTCGCGCGCGTGCGCGAGGCGGGGATCACCGCCGAGCCCTCGAACGAGGGCGCGGTCGTGCGCGACCCCTCGGGCAACGCGGTATATCTGCGGGTGCTCCGAGCTACCGCGGGCTGAACACGTCGGGACCGAAGGGCTCGAGGCCCGGTGAGGCGTCGAACCCGAGGTGGCCGAGGCCGTCGACTCCCCCGCGGGTGATCCCGAGCAGGTCCTCGTAGCTGCGCAGCGCCGAGTAGTGGTTGTAGGAGCCGGTGGCGTCGACCCGGCCCGGCTCGATGTAGCGGCGGTTGAGGAGCACCACGCCGACGAGTCCGCCGCCCGGCGCCGGGCTGGGAATCGGGAGCCCGAGCTGCTTGAACAAGGGGATGAGCAAGGGCGAGAAGCCGGGTGTGGGGTTGTCGGGGCCGCGTCTCGCCGCAGCACACGCTGGCGTCGGCCGAGCTGCCCTCGTCGAAGGTGACGACGATGAGCATCTGGCCCGAGCGGTAGGCGGGCGAGGCCATGAGCAGCGGCATCCAGTGGGCGAGGAAGGTGTCGGCACCGTGCAGTCCACCCGCGCCGGCCCCTGTCTGCCCGATCGTGTTCGGGCCCGCGCAGGTGCTGTCGTGCCCGTCGTTGCACAGGTTCGGGGTGATCCACCCGAAGCGCGGAGTGGTCGATGGCCGCGCCAGATCCTGGGCGAGATGACCGGTGAAGGTGTCCGCGAGCGGCGTCCCGTCGAGGGTGCTCGGGGTGCCGGTTTGGACCTTGCCGAGGGGGACGACGTTGGCGTCGCACAAGGCGGTGTTGTCGATGTTGGAGTGGAAGTAGACAAAGCCGTTGTGGCGGGTTGCATACTGGTCCGCCGCGGTCGCCACATTGGTGTTGTCGGTGCCGTTCAGCGGCGGGTGGCCGCAGTCCAGGCCGCCGAGCGGGTCGGGGCTGCCGGTCTCGCGCCCGGTCGGCTGGCTGCCCATGTCCTCCGCGTAGGCGCGCCAGGCCGCGATGTGGGCGCGCGGGTTCGGCGGGTACATGGTCGAGCTGCCCGGCGAGCGTCGGCACCGAGGAGGGATAGACACAGCCGTGGCCGTCGACCTGCCCGGGATAGAGCTGCTGGTTGGGGTCGAGCGTGCCCGGGAGCAAATCGTTGTAGGAACCGACGAGCGTGGTCGGGCTGGTCGTCGGGCTCAGGCAGTCGGCGCCGGTCTCCTGCGTCGGAGCCTGCCCCGAGATCTGGGCGATGTAGTTGTCGAGGCTGACGTGTCCGGTCGCGTAGTAGTTCTTGAGGAACTCCCCCTGCGGCAGGAGCGTGTGGTTCAGATAGGTCGCGGGCGAGTTGGGCCCAAAGGTGGCCGCCTCGGACTCGTTCTCGAGCTCGACCACGAAGATGTGCTTGATCGCGCCGGGGCCAGGGCGGCGCGGGTGGGGTGGTCGCGCCCGCCGTGGTCGCCCGGCCCGTCGTGGGCGGCGGCGCACGCGGGCGCCGCCGCGGAGGCGGCGAGGAGCACGGTCAGGGCCAGGGGTCCAAGGAGCCGTCTCACGGGCCGGCACGCTATGCGGGGGCGGGCTGCCGGTCGTGACCGTCGTGTGAGCCCGATGTGATCATCTCGGTGTCGGCGCCGAGCCGCGCAGGGGCCGCGGGCGTCCCCAGCGCCGCTAGGCTACGGAATCCGGGCGACGTGGCGGAGTGGCTACGCAGCGGCCTGCAAAGCCGTCTACACCGGTTCGATTCCGGTCGTCGCCTCTGAGGACGCACGAAATGGGGAGCCTGTATTGGTCCAACGCACGCCACCGAGCGCCGTCGAGCCGGCGCGGCGTCACGACTGAGAACCTCCGGCTTCGAAGGGTGGCTCCCAGAGATCCCTGTGAGCGTCGCGTACGCTCCGAGTAACAGCGAAGTCTCGATCGAGCTATAGACATTGCCCCGTTAAGCCGAGATCATTCGTAGTCCACGGATGACGTCAACAATGGGGGTAGGGAGTGAGTAACACGCAAAAGTTCCTCGTGCCACTTATCGCGGTGATTGCCATAGCGGGCATCGGGCTAGGTGGAGCTGCACTTGCGACCAGACCGTCCACGACAACCCTCACTACCCAGCTCAGATCGTTGCGTCAGGACCTTGCGACGGCGGACAAGAGCCTTGCGACGGCGGACAAGAGCATCACAGCCCTACAGTCGTCGAGCGCTCAGGCAGCGACGTCGGGGAATGTCAGCAAGCTTCAGTCTCAGTTGGCCTCATTGAAGATGTGCATACCCCAGCTCCAACAGGAGGTTGGCAACCTTGGCATCTCGTCCAGCACCCAGAATGGCTGGCTCACGAGCGCCTCGATCCAGAACTCGACGATTATTTCGTCAGACTGCTCTAAGACGCTGTACGGGAGCAATGGCTAGCGCAAGACCAAGCAAACGCGCTCAGGTTGCGGCTGCCTAGCTCTGATCGCCCTCATCGCTGTGGCCGTGTCGTCGGGCAATGGCAAGAGCTCGAGGAATACGAGCAACACAGGAAACACCCGGCACCGTCCTCAATACGCCGATATGGGGCTTGGCCTGACCGATGCGTCGCTCGTCGTGCTTGCCGAGCGACTCGGCATCGCCGAGGTGGCGACCCCTCGACGAGGGTCACTTCCGGGCCATCCGCCCGCTCGCCGGCGGCCCGGCGTTGCCGGCGTTCCGCTTGCTGTCCGGGAGACCGCTGAGCCCGCCCACCCGTGAACGCATCGCGGTGAGCCCTATAGACGGTGGAACGGTGCGTGTATCGGGCGTCGCAACGCCCGCCCCCCGAAACGGCCCGGCCGAAACGGCCCCGCCCCTCCCCACCTGCCCCCTCCATTAGCCTCCCCCGTCATGAGCACCGCGCCCGACGTCGGCCGCCTGTTGCGCGAGCACGCCGCCGATGCGATGGCGCTCAACGACCGCTTCCTCAATCCTCAGCTCGGGCGGATCGTGAGGATGCTCGGGTTCGACCGCGTGTGGACGGGTGGCGAGGGCGCGCACCTTATCGATTCCGAGGGCCATCGCTACCTCGACCTGCTGTGCGGATACGGGGTGTTCGGCGTCGGGCGCAACCACCCGGACGTGATCGCCGCGATGCAGGAGACCCTCGCCGCGCGCACGGCGAACATGCCCCAGCTCGGGGTCACGGTGCTGGCCGGCGCGTTGGGCGAGCAGCTCGTCTCGCGCGCGCCCGCGTCCATCGCGGCCATGGTTCCCGCCAACAGCGGCACCGAGGCGGTGGAGGCGGCGATCAAGATCTCCCGGGCGGCGACGGGCCGACCCCGGATCCTCTGCGCCGAGCACGCCTTCCACGGACTGACGCTGGGCTCGCTCTCGCTCAACGGCGGTGAGGAGTTCCGGGAGGGCTTCGGCCCCTTCCTCCCCGGTGTCGAGGCGGTGCCCTTCGGCGATCTCGATGCCCTCGAGCGTGAGCTCGCGCACAAGGATGTCGCCGCCTTCGTGGTCGAGCCCGTCCAGGGCAAGGGGGTCAACATCGCGCCCGACGGCTATTTGGCGGGCGCGCAGGAGCGCTGCCGGGCCGCGGGCTCGCTGCTCGTGTGCGATGAGGTCCAGACGGGCATCGGGCGCACCGGGCGCTTTCTCGCGCTCGAGCACTGGGGCGTCGAGCCCGATCTCGTGACGGTGGCCAAGGCCCTCTCGGGCGGCTTCGTGCCCGTCGGCGCCGTGCTCGCTTCGCGTGAGGTGTTCGACCGCGTGTTCGCGGGCATGGAGCGCGGGGGTGTGCGCCACGGATCGACCTTCGGAGGCAACGACCTCGCGTGCGCCGCGGCGCTCGCCACCCTCGCCGTGCTCGATCGCGAGGGGCTGATCGAGCGGGCCGAGCGGCTCGGAGCTCTACTGCTCGAGCTCACGCGACCGCTCGTCGAGCGCTACGAGATCGTGAGCGACGTGCGGTCGCTCGGCCTCATGTGGGCGATCGAGCTCGGGGAGCCGAGCGGCGGCGCCTCGCGGAGGGTGTGGCGCGGGCTTGAGCGCGCGCAGCCCGGGATCTTCGCCCAGCTTATCACCGGCCCGCTGTTCCACGAGCACCGGATCCTCTGCCAGGTCGCCGGGCACCGGATGAACGTGATCAAGGCGCTGCCGGCGCTGGTCATCGAGGAAGCGGAGATCCGCCGGTTTGCCGCCGCGCTGGAGGACGTGGTCGCGCGCACCGAGCGGGTGCCCTCGGCCGCCGCCCGTTTCGGCTGGCAGATGGCGCGCCACGCTGCCCGTGCGCGCTCGCGGCCCGCTCCCGTCGCGTGAGCGACGCGCCGGTAGGGCGTAGCAAATCCGCTTCTCAGCTTCCTCTCATGCTTAAAGGTCTATGTATCCGGGTTATGAACCAGGACACGATGCCGGCTGCGGGGCCGGAATCGCCGCAGTCTGCGCCGCCTGCGCTCGTCGGGACTGAGGCACGAGCAGCGCTCACGCGCGCCATTGACTACCTGCGCTCGCTCCAGACCCCCGAGGGTTGGTGGAAAGGCGAGCTCGAGACGAACGTGACCATGGACGCTGAGGATCTCTTGCTCAGGCAGTTCCTCGGCATCTCCGATCAGGGCGCTACCGAGCGGGGCGCCCTGTGGATCCGCGATCACCAGCGCCCCGACGGCTCCTGGAGCCTGTTCGAAGGCGGTCCCGCCGATCTCTCGACCACGATCGAGGCCTACGTGGCGCTCCGCCTGGCCGGCGACTCGCCCGAGGCCGAGCACATGAGCACCGCGTCAGCGCTTGTCCGCGACCTCGGCGGCATCGAGGCCTCGCGCGTGTTCACCCGGGTGTGGCTGGCCCTGTTCGGCGCCTGGCCATGGGAACGGCTGCCGGCCCTCGCCCCCGAGATGATGTTCCTTCCCAAGTGGGCGCCGCTCAACATCTACGACTTCGCGTGCTGGGCCCGGCAGACGATCGTGCCCCTCACCATCGTTTTCGCCGAACGTCCGCAACGTCCGCTGCCCTTCGATCTGGCCGAGCTCCACAGCCCCCAGGCGATGGCGCCGCGACCGCCGGGGTCGCCCCGGGCGCGAGCGCTGACCCTCCTCGACCGCGCTCTGCACGGCTTCCATCGCGTCGCCCCGCGACCCCTCCGCGAGCTCGCGATGGCCCGCGCTGAGCGGTGGATCATCCGCCGCCAGGAAGCCGACGGCGGGTGGGGCGGCATCCAGCCGCCGTGGGTCTACTCGCTCATCGCGCTGCACCTGCGCGGCTACCCCCTCGACCATCCGGTGATGCGGGCGGGTTTCGAGGGCCTCGACGGCTTCACCATCGACGATGGCCGCCGGCGGATCGAGGCGTGCCAGTCCCCGGTGTGGGACACCGCGCTCGCGACCGTTGCCCTCGGCGACGCGGGCGTGGCCAGGGACGATCCCATGCTCGTGAACGCCGCCGACTGGCTCCTCGCAGAGCAGGTCACGGTGCCCGGAGACTGGGCCGTGCGCCGGCCGGGGCTCGAGCCCGGCGGCTGGTCGTTCGAGTTCGCCAACGACTACTACCCCGACCTCGACGACACCGCCGAGGTCGTGCTCGCGCTCCTGCGCGTCGACCATCCCGACCGCGAGCGCGTCGAGCGGGCGATCGCCCGGGGCGTGGCGTGGGCCGAGGGAATGCAGGACTCGAGCGGAGGCTGGGCCGCCTTCGACGCCGAGAACAAGAGCCAGATCGTGCGCGAGCTTCCTTTCTGCGACTTCGGCGAGGTCATCGACCCGCCGAGCGCCGACGTCAGCGCCCACGTGCTCGAGATGCTCGCCGAGGTCGGCCACGCCGATCGACCGGGGGCCCGCAAGGGGCTGGCCTGGCTCGCCGCCGAGCAGGAGCCGGGCGGGTCGTGGTTCGGGCGCTGGGCCGTCAACCATGTGTACGGGACGGGCGCGGCCGTCCCGGCCCTCGTTGCCTCCGGGATCTCCGGCAGCGACACGCGCATCCGCCGCGCCGTGCGCTGGCTCGAGGAGCACCAGAACGACGACGGGGGCTGGGGCGAGGACGTACGCTCCTATACCGACCCGACGTGGGTCGGGCGCGGCGCGAGCACCGCTTCGCAGACCGCGTGGGCCCTGCTCGCCCTCCACGCCGCCGGCGAGCGCTCTGAGGCGGTCGCACGCGGCGTCGATTGGCTCGTTCGCACCCAGCGGGAGGACGGCGGTTGGGATGAGCCCCAGTACACGGGCACCGGCTTCCCCAGCGACTTCTCGATCAACTATCACCTCTACCGACTGGTGTTCCCGATCATGGCGCTCGGGCGGCTGACCCGGTGAGCGCCACCGCGGCATCGCCGATCACCGACGCGCCGACGCGCGCGGCGGTGATGGCGCAGGCCGGCTCGGAGAACTTCCCGGTCGCCACCCGCCTGGTGGGAGCGCGCCGGCGCGCCCACCTGCTGGCGATCTACGGCTTCGCCCGGCTCGTCGACGACGCCGGCGACGAGGCCGCCGGGGACCGCTCGGCCCTGCTCGACTGGATCGAGCACGACCTCGATCGCCTCTACGCCTCCGAGAAGCCCGAACATCCGGTGCTTACGGCGCTCGCCCCCACCGTGCGTGCGCTCGGGCTCCCGGCCACGCCCTTCCGGCGCCTGATCGAGGCCAACCGCCATGACCAGACGATCGACCGCTATCCGACGTTCTCCTCCCTGCTCGACTACTGCCAGCTCTCCGCCGCTCCGGTGGGCGAGCTCGTCCTCCACGTCTTCGGGGCATCCACGCCGGACCGGGTTCGCCTGTCCGATCAGATTTGCGCCGGGCTCCAGGTCACCGAGCACCTCCAGGACGTGGCCGAGGACCGCGAGCGCGGCCGGGTCTACCTGCCCGCCGAGGACCTGGCCCGCTTCGGGTGCACCGATGTCGACCTCCTCGCGCGTACCCCGAGCCGCGCCTTTACTGAGCTCATGGCCTTCGAGGTCACGCGCGCCCGGGCGCTGCTCGCCGACGGTGCGCCGCTCATCCGCCGGCTCCCGCCGGCCGGCGCGCTCGCCGTCGCCGGCTTCGTGGCCGGAGGCCGCGCCGCGCTCGACGCTCTGCAGGCCGGCGCCTACGACGTCCTCGGCGGGCGCCCGCGGCCTTCGCGATCGATGTTCGCCGCGGCGCTCCTCCGCACGCTGGGAGGACGCCCGTGTCGCTGACCACCGGACGCACCACCCAGCTGCTGCCCTCGGTGCCGCCGATCACGTCGAGCCCGGACGTCGAGCTCGCCTACCGGAGCTGCGTGCGGACGACCCGGCACGCCGCCGCCAACTTCTACTACGGCATCAGCTTGCTGCCCCGGCCCAAGCGCTGGGCCATGAGCGCGGTGTACGCGTTCAGCCGCCGCATCGACGACATCGGCGACGGACCGCTCGCCGACGAGGTCAAGCTCGCCGCGCTGGCGGCCGAGCGCGAACATCTCGAGCTCCTGAGCCTCGGCAAGGTCGATCCCGGCGACCCGGTGCTCATCGCGCTCGGGGACGCCCACCCCCGCTTCGATCTCCCCCTCGACGCGCTCGCGAGCCTGATCGACGGCGTCGAGCTCGACGTCCGCGGCACGAGCTACGAGACCTTCGACGAGCTCGTCGTCTATTGCCGCCACGTCGCCGGCTCGATCGGGCGGCTGTGCCTGGCCATCTTCGGCGCCGGCGACCGCGAGCGGGCAAACCCCCTGGCCGACGACCTCGGGGTGGCGATGCAGCTGACGAACATCCTTCGCGACGTACGCGAAGACGAGGAGTGCGGCCGCATCTACCTTCCCGCGGAGGACCTGCGCCGCTTCGGGATCGACGATCCGGCGACCGCGTCCCCCGAGGCGCTCGCAGGCCTGATCCGCTTCGAAGCGGCGCGCAACCGCGAGTGGTTCGCTCGCGGCCTGGTGCTCGCCGACCTCCTCGATGCACGCAGCAGCTCGTGCCTGCTGGCGATGACGGGGATCTACCGGGGCATCCTCGAGCGCATCGAGCGCCAGCCCGCCGAGGTCCTGCAGCGGCGGATCTCGGTGCCCGCGTGGGAGAAGGCGTGGTTGGCGGCTCGGAGCCTGGCGGGGGTGCGCGCGTGAGCGTTGCCGTGAGGACAGAGCGCGATTCCGGGCATAATGGCGAGCGCGCACGCGTGGCGGTCGTGGGCGGCGGCCTCGCCGGGATCACCGCGGCCCTCGACTGCGCCCGCGGCGGCGCTCACGTCACCCTGCTCGAGTCGCGCCCACGACTCGGCGGCGCCGCCTATTCGGTGCAGCGCAACGGCCTCAATGTCGATAACGGCCAGCACGTCTTCCTGCGCTGCTGCACGGCGTACCGCGAGCTGCTCGGACGCCTCGACGCGCTCGACGGAGTCACGCTCCAGGACCGCCTCGCGATTCCCGTGCTCTCGCCCGGGAACGCCCCCGTGTGGCTGCGCCGGACCGGCCTGCCTGCCCCTCTGCACCTCGCGCAGTCGCTCATCGGCTACCGCTTCCTCAGCCTCCGCGATCGAGTCGCCGCGGCGATCGCCATGACCGCGCTGCGCCGCGTCGATCCCGATGACCCGGCCAACGACAATCGCTCGTTCGGCGCTTGGCTGCGCGCTCACGGCCAGAGGCCCGCCGCCATCGAGCACCTATGGGAGCTGATCGTCCGTCCGACCCTCAACCTCGTCTCCGACGACGCCTCGCTCGCCCAGGCCGCGCAGGTGTTCCAGACCGGCCTCCTGAGCTCGGCCTCGGCGGGCGACATCGGCTGGGCCCGCGTGCCGCTGTCTGAGATCCACGACGTCGCCGCGCGCCGCGCTCTCTCTCAGGCGGGCGTCGAGGTCCACCTGCGCATGCGCGCCGAAGCGATCGTTGCCGCCCCCGGGGGCGGCTTTCAGATCGAGGCGAGCGGGAGGCCCACCGTGCACGCCGACGCCGTCATCGTCGCGGTGCCCAACGATCGCGTCGGCCGGCTCGTCCCCGCCAGCGCCGAGGTTCCCGCCACGGTCGCCCAGCTCGGGTCTTCGCCGATCGTCAATCTCCACGTCGTCTATGACCGACGCGTGCTCGAGCTGCCCTTCGTGGCCGGCGTCGACACCCCGGTCCAGTACGTGTTCGACCGCACCGCGAGCGCCAGTGCCAGCGACGGCCGCCAGTACCTCGCGGTGTCGCTCTCGGCCGCCGAGGCCGAGAGCCGGATGACCGTGCAGGAGCTGCGCGAGCGCTACCTCCCCGCGCTCGCCGACCTCCTCCCCTCCGCCCGCGACGCGCACGTCGAGCAATTCTTCGTCACCCGCGAGCACAACGCCACGTTCCGCGCCGCGCCCGGCGCCCGCGCGCGCCGGCCGGGCCCGCGCACCCGCCAGCCCGGCCTCGTGCTCGCAGGAGCCTGGACCGACACCGGCTGGCCGGCGACGATGGAGAGCGCGGTGCGCAGCGGCGAGGCCGCCGCGCGCGAGGCACTGGTCACGCTCGCCGCCAGCGCCCGACCGCTGACCATGGCGGGGGCGCGATGACCAATCCGATGCTCGCCCTCGCCCGCCATCCCTGGCACTCCGAAAGCGTGGCCGAGCCGCCCGAGCCGACGGTAGGCCCGCGGGTGCTCGTCCTCGCGCCGCTCAGCCTCGAGGCGCGGGCGGTGCGCGCGGGAGCCCCCTGGGCCCACGTCGAGCGCATCGGGATCGGCCCCCACCGGGCGCGCCGCGCCGCCACCCTGACCCAACGCGGGCCAGGAGGCGCGGTGGTCATCGCCGGGTTCTGCGGAGCGCTCGACCCCGACCTCGCGCCGGGAGACATCGTCCTTGCCTCGGAGCTGCGCGGCCCAACGGGGACGACGCCGTGCCCGCATCCGGCCATCCTCGCGGGCCATCTGCGGCGCGGTGGCTTCAACGTCCGGGTCGGCCCGGTGGCCTCGACTCAGCGCCTGGTGGTACGCGAGCGGCGCCGGGCTCTGCAGCGCACCGGCGCGCTCGCCGTCGACATGGAGTCGGCGTGGCTGGCCCCCGAGGCGCGGGCGCAACCGCTCGTGACCCTCCGGGTGGTGCTCGACACCCACCGCCACGAGCTCCATCGTCCGCTGCGGACGGTTGCCGGGGCGGCGAAGGCCTACCGCGCGCTGCGCGGAGCATCGGCCCTGGTCGAGGCGTGGGCCGCCGCGCTCGGCGAGCGCGAGGTCATGCTCGCCTCCCCGAGAGCATCGTGCGCCGGCGTCGTGCGCGCGGTGGAGATCGTCGAGCGAGTGCTCGCCGACCGCGGCGCTCCCGTCTACGTGCGCAAACAGATCGTCCATAACGCCCACGTGGTCGGCGAGCTCGAGCGCCGGGGCGCCGTGTTCGTCGAAGAGGTGAAGGACGTTCCCGAGGGCGGGACCGTGATCTTCTCCGCCCACGGGGTCTCCCCCGCCGTGCGCGCCGAGGCGAGCGCGCGCGGGCTCGACGTGGTCGACGCGACGTGCCCGCTGGTGGCCAAGGTCCATGCCGAGGCGCGCCGCTTTGCCGATTCCGGACACGAGATCGTCCTCATCGGCCACGAGGGGCACGAAGAGGTGGACGGTACCGTCGGCGAGGCCCCCGGGCGCACCCATGTGATCTCCGGCGAGGACGATGTCGATGGGCTCGACCTCGCCGACCCCGAGCGCGTCGCCTACCTGACCCAGACCACGCTTGCCGTCGACGAGACGGCCGGGGTGGTGCAGGCTCTGCGCCGGCGCTTCCCCACACTCGCCGGTCCCTCCTCCGACGACATCTGTTACGCCACCCAGAACCGCCAGGACGCCGTGCGCGCGCTGGCCGCCGAGTGTGAGCTCGTCCTCGTGGTGGGCTCTCAGAACTCCTCGAACTCCCAGCGCCTGGTCGAGGTCTCAGAGCGCGCCGGCTGCCGCGCCCAGCTCGTCGGGGATGCCGGAGACATCCGCCCGGACTGGCTCGCCGGAGTGCGCCGGATCGGCCTCACCGCCGGCGCGTCCGCTCCCGAGTCGCTGGTCGGCGCCGTCGTCGAGGCGCTTGACGGCCTCGGCGGCGTGACCGTCTCAGAACGCGCGGTGGCCGAAGAGGACGTCCATTTCAAGCTCCCGCCCAGACTACGAAGGGAACCCTGAATCATGTCGGTACCGCTGCGTCAAAGCTTGCGCCTCGGCGCGTACATCGCCAAGCAGCGGATCACGCGCCGGGAGCGCTTCCCTCTGCTCGTCGAGCTCGAGCCCCTCTACCAATGCAACCTGGAGTGTGCGGGCTGCGGCAAGATCCAGCACCCCGATCACGTGCTGCGCCGGCGGATGCCCGTCGAGCAGGCGGTGGCGGCGATCGAGGAGTGCGGGGCGCCGATGGTGTCGATCGCGGGCGGCGAGCCGCTGATCCATCCCGAGATCGACAAGATCGTGGCTGAGCTCGTGCGGCGCAAGAAGTTCGTCTTCCTGTGTACCAACGCGCTGCTCATGGAGCGCAAGATGAAGCTCTTCAAGCCCTCGCCGTACTTCGCCTGGGCCGTCCACATCGACGGCCTGCGCGAGCGTCACGACGAGTCGGTGTGCCGCGAGGGGGTGTTCGACAAGGCGGTATTAGCGATCCGCGCCGCGCAGCGCGAGGGCTTCCGCGTGACCACCAACACCACCTTCTTCACCCACGACACGCCCGACACCGTGCGCAGCGTGCTCGACTTCCTCAACGACGAGCTCGAGGTCGACGCGATGATGATCTCCCCTGCCTACGCGTACGAGAAGGCCCCCGACGGGGAGCACTTCCTCGGTGTCGAGCAGACCCACGCGCTCTTCAGCGAGGCCTTCGCCGACGGGCGGCGCCGACGCTGGCGCCTGAACCACAGCCCCGTCTTCCTCGACTTCCTCGAGGGCAAGCAGGACTTCGG
Source organism: Solirubrobacteraceae bacterium (assembly GCA_035552215.1). Lineage (GTDB taxonomy): Bacteria > Actinomycetota > Thermoleophilia > Solirubrobacterales > Solirubrobacteraceae > Palsa-465. Next base: position 108,827 of record DASZLV010000075.1, read on the forward strand.
GTGCACCGCCTGGGGCATCCCGAGCTACGGGGTCTTCGGCTGGCAGCGTCCCTGCTACCTGATGTCCGACGGCTACGCCAAGACCTACCAGGAGCTCGTCGAGACGACGGACTGGGAGGCGTACGGGCGCGGGCGCGATCCGCGGTGCGAGAACTGCATGGCCCACTGCGGCTATGAGCCGACGGCGGTGGCGATCACCAGCCGGTCGCTGCGTGAGTCGGTGCGGGCAGTGGTTAGTGGCTGACCAGTAGGCCACAATGTGCGGACATGCGCGTGCTCGTGGTCGATGATGAGGTCAAGCTCGCGAACCTGCTTCAGCGCCGGCTGCAGCGCGAGGGCGTCGGCGTCGATGTGGCCGCGAGCGGCGAGGCCGCGCTCGAGCGCGCCGGCGCCACCCAGTACGACGCGATCGTCCTCGACCTGATGCTCCCCGGCGTCGACGGCTTCGAGACCTGCCGCCGCCTGCGCGCCGAGGGCGTGTGGTCGCCGACCCTGATGCTCACCGCCCGCAACGATGTCGAAGACCGGATTCGCGGCCTCGACAGCGGGGCCGATGACTACATGACCAAGCCGTTCTCGCTCGAGGAACTGCTCGCGCGCCTGCGCGCGCTGACCCGCCGGGGGGCGCAACCCCGACCCACCGTGCTCGAGGTCGGCGACCTCAGGCTCGATCCCGCCAGCCGGCGCACGTGGCGAGGTGAGGTGGAGCTGTCACTGACCTCGCGCGAGTTCTCGCTGCTCGAGACGCTCATGCGCTCCCCCGACCAGGTCATCGGCCGATTCGATCTCCTCGAGCACGTGTGGGATCAGAGCTACGAGAACCGCTCGAACGTGATCGAGGTCTACATCGGCTACCTGCGCGACAAGATCGACCGCCCGTTCGGCCGCCACTCGCTCGAAACGGTGCGCGGGGCGGGATACCGGCTCGGGGCCGACGGCGGATGATCGCATTGCGCCCCCTGCGAAGGCTGGTGGTCGCGGTGGGCGCCCGTATCGACTGCGTGCCGATCCGCCTCAAGCTCGCCCTCACCTTCGCGGGCATGATGATCGGGCTCTTCGGCGTCCTCTCGCTGCTCCTCTACATCCAGTTCGCCGCCGGCCTCGACGCAGGGATCAGGTCCTCGCTCGACACGCGGGCCGCTGACCTCACCGCGACGGCGAGGGAGAGCAATCAGCAGCTGTTGGCCCATCCTGTGCTGCCCGTGGGCTCCGACGGGTTCGCCCAGATCCTCAACCCCGCGGGGGGCATCCTCGCGTCGACCCCCGGCCGCGGTGACCACTCGTTGCTGAGCGCGGTCGAGGTCGCGCGCGCCCTACACGCGCGGGTCGAGGTCAACCAGGGCGAGCGAGTTCAGCTCCTGGCCTATCGCCCCGCGCGCACGAGCCCGAACGTCCTCGTGGTCGGGGTCTCGACCGCTGACCGAGACAGCGCGCTCGCTTCGCTGCAGCGGCTGCTCTTCATCGGCGGCCCGATCGCCCTGCTCATCGCCTGCGCGGCCGGGTACGTGGTGGCCGCCCGAGCCCTCGGTCCGGTCGAGACCATGCGCCGGCGCGCCGCTCGCATGTGCGGCTTCGGCTCCGACGAGCGCCTCCCCGTCCCTCGGGCGCGCGACGAGATCCATCGCCTCGGCGAGACGCTCAACGAGATGCTTGCGCGCCTGGAGGAAGTGGTCGAACGGGGGCGGGCCTTCGTGGCGGGCGCAAGCCACGAGCTGCGCACGCCGCTGACCATCCTTCAGCTCGAGCTCGACGAGGCGCTCTCGGGCGAGCGCTCGGACGAGGAGCTGCGGGAGGCGATCGGCTCGGCGCGCGAGGAGGTCAGGCGGCTCACCTCGCTGGCTGAGGATCTCCTCGTGATCGCCCAGAGCGACCACCAGCGCCTGCCCATTATCAGCGAGCGCTTCGAGGTCCACCGGGCCATGCGGGTGATCGCCGAGCGCTATTCCCACCTCGATGGACTCGTCGGGCGCACGGTGAGGGTCGAGCCTGAGGGCGAGGTGTTCCTCAACGCCGACGTCGCGCGTCTCGATCAAGCGCTCAGCAACATGGTCCACAACGCGCTGCGCTTCAGCGACGGGCCCGTGATCATGCACGCGAGCACGCACGAGGGACTTGTCGAGCTCCACGTCCTCGACCGAGGACCCGGCTTCTCGCCCGAGTTCCTCCCCCACGCCTTCGAGCGTTTCTCCCGCGCCGATCCCGCCCGCTCCCGCGGTGGAACCGGTCTCGGGCTCGCCATCGTCAGGGCGATCGCCGAGGCCCACGGAGGCCGGGTGGAGGCTGAGAACCGCGCCGGCGGGGGCGCTCACGTGTGGCTGACGCTTCCGGGGGTGGTGGCGTCGGCTCCGGCGATCTCCACCGACGCGCCGTCAGGGACCGCGATGGCCGAGACCTCAGACCAGCGCTGAGCCGGGGAGCGGAGCTACTCGAGCTCGTCGTCGGCCGTCTTCATCCGCTCCCTGACGAGCTCGGGCGTGAGCCGGCGAGAGAGCGCGAAGACATAGATGACAAGGCTGAAGGCGGCGGTGATGGCCATGTCGACGCCGAAGTGCAGGTCGTTCTTGCCGCCGGGGAAGCTGCTGAGGAGGCTGAGGACGAGCAGGCCGAGCAGCCAAGGCCACATCCACGCCGCGGAGCGCCAGTCGAGGTGGACTCGATCCTCGGCAGAACGGGTGAGCTGTGACACCGCGAGGAGGACGAGGCCGATGCCGATCGCCGCGAACATCTTCGAGTCGATCGTCCATCCGGCGAAGAGCACGATGAGGTTCGCGATCACGAACCCGAGCGGCGCCAGGACCTCTGCCCCTCGCAGGCGGAACGGTCGCTCCCAGTCGGGAAGCTGGCGGCGCATGGCTGCGAGGCTCAGGCACTGGCCGGCGTAGATGAGGACTGACACCGAGGTGATGAACCCGACGAGCTTCTGCCAGCCGGGGAAGGGCAGAAACACGATCATCCCCACGGCGAAGGCGAACACGACCCCGATCCAGGGAATGCCGCGATCGTTGAACTTCTCGAAGGCCCGGGGGATGTAGCCATTGCGGGCGAGCGCGTAGGACAAGCGCGCGCTCGAGCCCATATAGATCAGGCCCGTACCGCCGGGCGAGGCGACCGCGTCGATGTAGAGAACGACGGCGAGCCAGCCCAGGCCCAGCGTGGTGGCGATCGCCGCGAAGGGCCCGAACTGGTTGGCGAAGGTGAGGTTGGCCCAGCCGTGGTCGGCGACGTGTGGATTCAGCGCCCCGACGAAGGCGATCTCGAGGAGGATGTAGACGATCGCGCCAATGACCATCGAGCCGATGACGGCAAAGGGGATGTTCCGTTTGGGATTGCGCGTCTCGCCGCCGAATTGAATTGCCTGCTCGAAGCCGAGATAGGCGAAGACCACGCCACCTGTCGCGATCGCGCTGAGGATGCCCTTGACCCCGGCGGGCGCAAAGCCGTTCCCGGCGGAGAAGTTCGACCCCCTGAACTGCGTGACCGCGAGGACGATGACGGTGACGACCGGAACGGCGATCTTCCACCACACGATGGTGGTGTTCGCCTTCGTCAGCCGGCTCACGCCCCACAGGTTGACCAGGGTGAAGATGAACATCAGCGCCGCCGCCACCGCATAGCCGGCGCCATTGAGGATCACGCTCTTGCCCACCAGGTGCATGACGTGAAAGCCGAACCCGTCGTGGATCCATTTGTCTGCGTACTGGATCGCCGCCTCGACCTCGACCGGGGCGAGGGTCACCGAGCCGAGGTAGTAGATCCACCCCATCCCGTAGCCCACGAGGCTCCCGAAGGCATAGTGCGGGAACCGCGCCATGCCCCCGTTGACCGGATGCATCCCCCCCAGCTCGGCGTGAATCAGGGCCAGGAGCATGATGGCCACGGCGCCAATGACCCACGAGATGATCGCCGCCGGTCCACCGATCTGGGTCGCATTCATCGCCCCGAGCAGCCAGCCGGAGCCGATAACCGAGCCCACCGAGGTGAAGAGCAGCGCCGTCCGCCCCACATCGCGCCGCAGCCGCGCAGGAGCGGCCGCGGCCGAGGACGGGGCTGCTCGATCGGCGACCGTAGACATCTTGAGCCCATGGCTACCCGCTTACGGCCGTCTTTGCACGTCCTTGGTTTGGGAGCTGCCGTCCTACGGCCAGGTGCCGGAACTTCTGCCGCCGAGGGATCGGGAGATGGTGATCCCGTCACGGCCGACCGGGGCTATACTCGGCCCCGTTCCGCGGCTGTAGCTCAGTTGGCTAGAGCGTCTGCTTGCCATGCAGAAGGTCGAGGGTTCGAGTCCCTTCAGCCGCTTGGTGTGAAAGCCCTCCAAATCGGAGGGTTTCTGTCAGCTGGATATCTCTTGGTAGTGCCATGCGAATTGGGCACCAGGATCGGGCGTCGAACCGCATCCGCCCCTTGCAGGCCGTCGAATCAACCTACCGCAGGGGGCGCAGAGAGCCAAGACGATGGGACTAGCCGGGCTCCTGCTTGAGCACCGCCAGCCCTCGAAGCGCAGTCAGGCCTCCGCGTCCGCCCGCTCTCCCGACATCGCGAAGATGCGACGCGGGTTCTCGACCAGGATGCGTCGCAGCTGTTCTGCGCCGATGCCAAGCAACTCGAGGCGGGGCACGATGTTCCGCAGGAGATGCGCGTAGCCGTAGCCGCCGTAGGCCTGGAGCTGGATCTTGTAGCAGATGTCGTGTGAGAGCAGGAGATGGTCGATCAGACCGGCCGTAACCATCCGTGCCACAGCCCGGCAGGTTTCGGTGTCCCCGAAGCTCTGGAAGCCGTTCTCGCTCTCGAAGAACTCGTGGCCAAACAGGTCGTACTCGACCATGCAGCCGCGCGCGGCGACCGCCTCGTGGTACTCGGGGCGATGCAGCGAGGTGTCGAGATGTCCCATCACCACCCGTGACAGGTCGGCCCCGGCGTCCTGGAGGATGTCGGCGGCGGTCAGGGCGGAGTCGACGTCGATCGCGTGCGCAGCCGTGTGGATCGAGATCGCCGCCCCGGTCGCGCGTTGCACGCGGGCGGCGGCGCGCAAGACGCGGCGCTCGCGATCGTGCAGCGGCTCGCTCACGCCGAGCTCGCCGATCACCCCGCAGCGGATGCCAGTGTCGCCGACGCCGTGGACGATCTCGCGCGTCATCAGCTCGGCGAGCTCGGCCTCGGAGGACCGCTTCATCCATTCCGGGTGTGCGCCGGCGACGTAGAATCCGGTCCCGCTGACGATCCGGACCCTCGAACGCTCGGCGATCGTCCTCAGCGCGGCGACATCGCGGCCCAGGCCGATGGGGGTGACGTCGATCAGCGCTCCGCCGCCCGCCTCGGCGAGCACGGCGAGCTCTTGCACCGCCAGGTCCGGATCGTCGAGCCGGAGGATGTCGGCGTTGGAGTTCGGGAACTGGCGCATCCACCAGAGGTTCTCGAGCGCGGGCCGAGCCCGGGAGAGCTCCGGATACCGGCTGGCACTCGCGGCATTCAGCCACACGCTGCTGTCGCACTGGACGTGCTCATGGGCCAACGTGATCCCGACCGAGTCGGCGGGAACGTCGCCTTCGACCGTCCGCAGGACGGCCGCCGTGCTCGTCTCGCTCATTGGTCATCCTCTCGGTTGCGACCCGGATACGGTCGCGCCGCCGGCAGCTCGTCGGTATCCGGACCGCGCCCACCCGGCGCATCGTTCGCGCCAGCGAGCGTCTTCAGACACGCTGTGCCCCGGCCGCCGGTGAGCGGTACGAGCGGCGTATCGGTCACGTCGCAGAAACCTGCTTCGCCAATATCGCAACGCGGGTAGAACGGGCACCCCGGCAGCTCCTCCTCGAGCGTTGGGGGCCGGCCCGGGATCACCGGCAGCCGAGTGTGGCGCCGGGACAGCGACGGCAGCGAGGCGATCAGGCGCTGCGTGTACGGATGCGCGGGAGCGCCGAGGACGCTGCCGGTTGGTCCTGATTCCACGATCCGGCCGCCGTACATCACGCAGACGCGCTCGCACGCCTCAGCGATCACCCCGTAGTCGTGGGAGACGAGGAGCACGGCGACGCCGCGCCTGCGTGCTTCCTCGCGCAGCAGCGTCAGGATCTGCGCCTGGGTGGAGACGTCGAGCGCGCTCGTCGGCTCGTCGGCGAGCAGGAGCACAGGGTCGGTGGCGAGCGCCATGGCCAGGACGACGCGCTGGCGCTGCCCGCCGGACAGCTGGCTCGGATAGGCACCGAGACGCGCCGTCGGGTCGGGGAAGCCCATCCGCCCGAGCTGCTCAGCTGCGGCGCTCAGCGCGTCGCGCCGGCCGAGGCGGCCGCGGGACATGAACGCCTCGGCCACCTGGTCGCCGATCGGCATGACCGGGTTGAGCGCCGCCAGAGGATCCTGAAAGACCATCGACAGCGTCCGTGGCGCGGAGCGCTGCACCGCGCGCGGAGAGAGGCCAGTGACGTCGGCACCAGCGAGCGCGATCGTCCCCTCAGCGAGCTCCATCCCGTCCGGTAGCAGCCCGGCGATGGCGCGACACAGGGTCGACTTCCCGCACCCCGACTCGCCCACCAGGCCGAGGATTTCGCCAACCGCGATGGCGAAGCTCACGTCCGTGACCACGGGCCGAGGCAGATCCCGCCGGGTGCTGTGGACGGCGACATCCCGGAGCTCGAGCGCGGGGGGCGCCTCGGTGCTCTCCTCGGCGCTGGGCACCGTCACCTCCGCCCCGTCCGCAACACGTCGGCCAGGCCGTCGCCGATCAGCGAGCACCCGAGTCCCACCACGATGATCGCGACGCCTGGGAACAGCGAGAGCCACCACTGAGAGGCGACGAAGTTCTGGCCCTGCTGGACCATCGCCCCCCACTCGGGCGTCGGCGACTGCACTCCTAGGCCAAGGTAGCTGACGGAGGCTCCCAGCAGGATTGCGTACACGAAGTCCGAGCTTCCGTAGACGAGTACCTGCCCGAGCACGTTGGGGAGCACGTGAAGCCCGAGAACACGGGGTGTGGAGAAGCCGCTGAGGGTCGCCGCCCGGATGTAGTTGGCATCGCGGATCGCCAGCACCTCGGCGCGGACGAGTCGCGCATAGAAGATCCACGCCACCAGGCTCACCCCCAGCAGCAGACTGCCGAGGCCGGGCCCCTTGAGGCCGACGAGGGCGATCACCAGGACGAGGAACGGGAACGCGAAGCCGACGTCGACGATGCGCATGATCAACGCTGCGATCCAGCCGCCGTACCAACCGGCGACGAGCCCCGCGACGGTGCCGAGGATCATCGCCACGCCCACGAGCACGACGCCGATCAGCAGGTCGACCCGCCCCGCGTAGAGGACGCGCGCAAGCATGTCGCGCCCGTACTGATCGGTGCCGAGGAGATGGGCGCCGCCGGGCCCGCCGAGGATGTCGGCGCCGAGCGTTGTCGGACTCTGCGAGGTGATCAATGGTGCGCCGAGGCAGGAGAACACGACAGCGCCCATGATGAGCAAGCCGAGCGTCAGCTTGAGGTTCACGCGCGTGCGCCGCCGGTCGCCCGGGCGCATGGTGGGCGCCAGGTCCACACCTGCAGTCGCCGTCTGCTCGATCACGCCGTCACGCGGGGGTCAAGCGCGGTCTGGACCAGATCGACGAGCGTGCTGATCGCCAGGACGATCACACCGAACACGAGCGTGATCCCCTGCACGACGACGAAGTCCCGCTGAAGGATCGCCGAGACGAGCTGCTGGCCCATCCCACTGAGCGCGAACACGTTCTCGACCACAACTGAGGTGCCGAGCAGTGTGCTCACGTTCAGGCCGATGAGGGTGATGACCGGCAGGATGGCCGTGCGGATGATGTGGCGGCGCCACAGTTTGGGGCCGGAGAGCCCCTTCAGCCGCGCCGCATCGACGTAAGTGGCGCGGATGATGTCGGAGATCGAGGCGCGCATGCTCCGGACGAGCACCGCGACGAATGTCAGCGCCAGCGTCAGCGCAGGTAGGAACAGGTGGCTCACCGTCCCCCACACCCCGGAACCGTCGCCGCCGGTGGGGAACCATTTCAGGCGCAGACCGAGGAACAGGATCAGGATCACCCCGAGCCAGAAGCTCGGCATGCCGAGCGTGACGACGACGACCGCCCGGACCACGCTGTCGACCCAGCGGTCACGGTACCGCGCGGCGAGGATGGCTAGGGGGACGCCGAGGAGCAGGGCGATCACCACCGCGTAGAGGATCAGCTCGAGCGTCGCGCCCAGGTGTGAGGAGACGATCGAGTCGACCGACGTTCCGCTGATGATCGACGTGCCGAGGTGGCCGTGCAGGAGGTTGCCCAGGTAGTCGATGTACTGGGTGGTCAGCGGCTTGTCGAGCCCGAGCTCGCGTTTGACCGCGGCGACGGCCTGCGGGGTGGCGCGGATGCCGACGAGGGTCTGCGCCGGGCCACCCGGCAGGAGCCGCAGCATGAGGAACGTCACCAGCGTGACGCCGATGAGCACCGGGATCAGCTGGGTCACGCGCCGCCCGAGCACGCCCAGTAGGCGGCGGGGCAGGGTGCCGGCGGCCACTTACGCGGCCTCCCGGCCGCCGCGAGCCGAGTCGAGCGACGGAACCGCAGCGATCAAACTCCGGGTGTACTCGTGCTGCGGAGCCCGCAGGACCTCTGCGGTCGCGCCGTGCTCCACGATCTCGCCTGCGCTCATCACCAGCACCCGCTGACAGCTCTGGTGAAGGACGGCGAGGTCGTGGGTGATCAGCAAGACCCCGAGACCGAGCCCCGCCCGCAGGTCGTCGAGCAGGTTCAGCACCTGGGCCTGGACCGAGGCGTCGAGTGCGGAGACGACCTCGTCGGCGACGAGCAGCCGGGGCTCGAGCGCGAGCGCGCGGGCGATCGCGACGCGCTGGCACATCCCGCCGGACAGCTCGCGCGACCGGCGAGCCGCGGTCGACCCGGGCAGCCCGACCATCTCCAAGAGCTCGACGCAGCGTGCTTCGCACCGCGCCCGCGGAAGCCCGTGGACGTGCAGCACCTCGCGGATCAGCGAGCCGACGCTGCGGCGCGGGTTCAGCGCGGACTGCGGATCCTGGTACACGGCCTGGACGCCCCGCACGCGTGGCGGCGCCGCCAGCTCGCCGCCGCGCCCCACCACCGTGCCGGCATAGCTGATCTCACCGGCGGCCAGCGGCAGCAACCCGACCAGGCACAACCCCACCGTAGTCTTGCCCGATCCGCTCTCGCCGACGAGCCCGACGCTCTCGCCCTCCCCGACCGCAAAGGAGACGTCGCGGATCACGAGGTCCTCGCTGACGGAGGGTGCCGTCCCCGGGCGCAGCCGGGCAAGGCGGGGTCGGTGCGCCTTGCCGTACCGCGCCGCGAGACCACCCACGGCGAGCAGCGGACTCGCACCCGGCCCCGGCGTGGCCGCGACGGTATCAGGCGGCGGTCCTGCATCCGACACTCTCGTCCGCCTAGCGGTCGCTCACGTAAGTACGAGGGTGTGTGCGTGAGAGGCCACAGTGGACCACTAGTTCGACACCCCGATCTTCGCCCAGTCGTAGAACCCGTACGGGTTGACGTTGAACTGCGTCACCCGGTTCGCCAGCAAGTGGATCAGCTGTGGGTAGTAGAGCGGCGCCATCGAAGCGTCGTTAGCGAAGCGCGTCTGGATCTGGTCATACAGCTGCTGCTCGACCGAATGCGACGGCTCGACGGCCGCCTTGTGCGCGAGCGAGATCAGGCTTGTATCCCGCAAGGAGGTGAAGTACGCGTTGGAACCGAAGGCGGGATCGACGGCGAACAGCACCTGATCGGCGGAGTCGGCGTCGATGTCGCCCCAGAAGGTGGTCGCCATCGCGTACTTCTCACCGATGATGTCGTTGTCGACCGAGGCACTGTCCTTCGTGGTCACCTTGAGATTGATGCCGACCGCCGAGAGATCGCTCTGAGCGTTCGTCAGGATCGCCTGCTGGGCGGTTCCGGTCGAGACCTCGAAGGGGATCGTGACCGGGAGCTTGATCCCTGACTGCTTCAGCAGCTGCTTGGCCTTGGCCGGATCGAAGGGATAGAGGTTGAGTGAGGTGTTCTGGAACGTCGCGGCGGAGGGTCCGACGAGGAACGTGCTTGCCGGCGCTCCGTACCCGAACAGTCCGGCGCGCACGATCTCGGCGCGGTTGAGAGCGAGCGAGATCGCCCGCCGGACGAGCACGTTGTTGAGCGGCGCCACCTTCAGGTTGAAGCAGATCAGCTCGACGAGCGAGCTCGTCAGTGTGTCGACCCGGACCGAGGAGTTCGCCTTATAGCTGGGGATCTGGTTCGCCGGCGGCGCGAGCGCAATATCGGCCCGCCCGCTCAGTACCGCCGTCGCCCTGGCGTTGTCGTCGGTGACGATCTCGAAGGTGATCTTGTTCAGCAGCGGCTTCTCGGCGGTATCCCAGTAGTACGGGTTGCGCTCGACCACGTACTGCGAGTTGGGCGCCACCGAGACGAGCTTGAACGGCCCCGTGCCGATCGGATGTGTCGTGAAGAAGCTCGCGGCGGTGCCCTTCGTGAACGCCCCCTTGGGATAGATCGCCGCGGTCGGGCTCGACAGATCGGCGAGCAACGCCGACCACGGCCGCTTCAGCCGCACCTGGATGACGTCCGGTTTGGGCGAGGAGATCCCCAGCAGGAACGGTTTTAGGAACGACAGCAGGGACGCCGCCGGGGCGAAATCCCGGTCGAGCGAGTACAGGACATCAGCGGTCGTCATCGGCTGGCCATTGGAGAACTTCACGCCCTGCCGGACGTGGAACGTGTAAACGAGATGGTTCGGCGAGACGGAGAAGCTCGACGCGAGCATCGGCACGTAGCCCGAGCCGGACGGGTTCGGCTTGATCAGGTGCTGGAACCACGCGTTCCACAGCTGCATCGAGGTGTCGTTGTCCTGGCTGGTCGAGGGATCGAGGTCCAACGGCGCGGTGGCGAACTCGAAGGTGAGCGACCCTCCGGGCTTGACGGACCCGGTCGTCGACGTTGTGGGAGATGCGGTGGACGGCGTACTCGCGCTCGGCGCCGAAGTCCCGGAAGGGGAGGTCGAGCTACCGCCGCAGGCGGCAAGCGCAGCGGCGACGATCACGGCGGCCAAGGCCGATCGCGCCAGGGAAGCTGGGCGTCCGGACAGTGGGCGTCCCGACAGCGAAGGCAGCGTCGGCTCGGCTGAGGCGCGCGGGTGAGGTGATCGCATGTTGTGTCCTATGGAGCGCCCGGGGCTGATCCGCGCTCGCCGGAACGGGCGTAGATCACGACGCGGTTGGTGGGTTGCCGGACTGTAGGTCGCACAAGGAGTGGTGCCTAGGTGCACATGGAGTGACTCAGTCGTCCGTAGGGCCATACAGATGATTGAGATGCCGAACTGACCTGTGTGGCATACTGCACAGATCGTAGACGCACTGGATACGCGCGTCAACAGCGAACGTCTTGACGAGGCGGTCGCGCTCGCGAGTTCCGGAGAGCCGCCACTGCCCCGGGAAATGCGGCGATGGCTGCACCACACGCTGAGCTCCGAGCCATGGCCATACGTGATGGGTGATGTGATCGACCGTGGCGGCCCGAACGGACTCGTGATCGTCGATGGACGCGAGGTCTGCCGGTGGGGCGACGCGGAGCGCCGCGAGATGACCTTCTCGATCGCCAAGTCCGCGCTGGCCAGCGTCGCCGGCGTCGCTTTCGACGACGGACTCCTGCCGGATCTCGACGAGGCCGTCGTGGCGCGGGTGCCGCTCGTCGCGTTCGGGGGCGCAATTCCGGGCGGCGTCCCTGATGATGCGACGCTGGCGCGTGACATCACCTGGCGGCAGCTGCTTACTCAGACCAGCGACTGGCGTGGAACGCTGTTCGACATCCCGTGGTGGGCCGACCCACAGGGCGAGCAATCGCGCGACGATCCACCCACCATTCCCGGCGCACGATTTGCGTACAACGACGTACGTGTCAACCTCTGTTGCCTGGCGCTGACGCACCTGCTCGGCACCTCGCTCGAGGTGGCGCTGCGGCGAGTCCTTTCGCCCATCGGCGTGCCCCACGGCTGGGAGTGGCGCGGTCTCCATCAGATGCACACTGTGCTCGCCGACGGGAGCAGGCTGCCGGTGGTCACGGCGAGTGGGCACTGGGGGGCCGGGCTGTGGCTCAGCACGTGCGACCTGGCCCGCTTCGGGCTCCTGCACCTCCGACGTGGCGCTTGGCGCGGAACCCGCGTGCTCAGCGAGCGCTGGTGTCGGATGATGCTCGCGCCGACGGCGGCCGCGCCCGCGTACGGGCTCATGTGGTGGCGCAACCCGGCGGCTGGCGACGCTAGCGCCGATCCACCACACGGCGTGCTGGCCGGCGCCGGCGAGCAGTATCCCGGGAGCGGGGTGCTTGGCTTCGCAGCGCACGGGACCGGGGAGCAAATCGTCTGGTGCGATCCGGACCGCGACCTCGTCGCCGTCGTCCGTTGGTGCGCCGACCCCATCCCGGTGATCGCCGCGATCACCGCGGCGATCACGGTCGCCGGCACCACTGACCGGCACGATCGCCAGACTGAGACTGGAGAACCATGGACGCCGAGCTGATCTCCGCCCGCGAAGCACTCGACGCCTGGTTCCACGCGCTCGACGCCGAAGCGTGGGACGAGGTCGCCCTGGCCCTCGACGAGGATGCGCAACTGGCCGACGACCTGACGACCGAATGGCTGCGCGGGCGTGATCGAGTCGGCAGCTATCTCCGCGCCCAGCAGGGGATTGTCACCGATATCGTCACGACCCCATCGAAGGTCGCCTTCCAAGACCTCGGTAGTCATAGCGTGCTCGCGACATTCGAGCTCAAGCAGCGATACCGCCTGGACGGCGTGGAGCGCAGCATCTCCGCGACGGGGTGCGCCATTCTGCGCCGGCACCCCGACGGCTTCAGGCTCTCGCTTTTCCATCTCGCGCAGGCCGGAGCCGATCGGGCCGCCGGCGAGGCCGGAGTCGACGCCCCCGAGTCGGAAGCTCCCCGGGATGGTCAGTTGGCCGACGATGTCGTAGCCGGGCAAGTCGGAGACCGAGCCGGCCACGGCGCTGACGAGCCGACGAAGGCGCCGCACAACATCGGCGAGGAGATTCGCCGCCGTCGCACCCGTGCCGGTCAGTCGTTGCGCGAGCTCGCCGAGCGAGCCCAGCTCTCGCCGAGCTTCCTGAGCCAGGTCGAGCGTTCGCAGGCCGATCCCAGCGTCTCGTCACTGCGCCAGATCGCCGCCGGGCTCGGGACCGATGCGAGTGTGCTGCTCGGCGCCGAAGCGCCGTCGGCGAACCCGTTCCGTCGAGGTACCGCGGCGGACCGGGCACGGTTCCGGGTCAGCGAGGCCGGCATCACCGTCGAGGGGTTCGCGGGCTTCACCGACGGTGTGCTGGAGGCTTACATTGCCGAGCCCGGACGCGCGGATGGCTGGCAGCTCGAGCGCGAAGCCTCCGCAGAGGAGTTCATCTTCGTGCTGGCCGGGACGCTCGAGGTCGAGATCCAAAACTCGCTGATCGTTCTGCGCCCCGGCGACGGTGTGCACGTGCGCAGTTCCACCCCATACAGGCTCGCCGGGCGCCACGCGCCGAGTGCCCTGCGCTACCTCGTCGTCCAGACCCGCCCAGCCCGTCAGGCCTGGGCGGCGGCGACGCCGGGGCCCTCGGACAGCTCGACGATCACGCCGTCGGGACTCTCGACGTAGACGTCGCGCCAGCCGGCCCAATCCCCGTCGGGGATTGTCACGGCACTCGGCGAGCGCGACGCGTAGCCGCGCTGCTTTAACGACGCGAGGATGGCGTCGACGCCGACAACCTCGAGACAGATATGGACCGATCCCGGGTCGTTGGGCCGGTGCGGGCGGGTGAGGTCAGCCCCTGGCGGCCGCACGTAACGGAACAGCTCGATCATCCCGCGCGGCAACGCCAGCTCCGCCCACTCGATCACCGTCTGCTCGAGCCCGACGATCCGGTCGAGGTGCTCCCGCTCGACGACACCGCGCCCGGTCAGCGGCAGGCCGAGTCCGTCACGCCAGAACGCGAGCGAGCGCTCCATGTCGCGCACGGTGACGCTCACATGGTTGAGGCCAGCGACGCGCGCGCCGGAGCTGCCCACGCCACTCTCCTCAGAGGCCGAAGATCCGGGCCGCGTTGGCGCCCGCGATCAGCGCGCGCTCCGCGTCGCTGCTGCCGAGGAACGGGACCTTCATCAGCTCGTAGGAGACGTCGTACCAGGGGTAGTCGGACCCCCACAGCATCCGCTCGGGGCCGAAGCGCTCGATGAAGTCGTTCATCAGGCCGATGATCGGGTTGATGCTCGTGTCAACGACCACGTTGGCGGCGAGCTCGGCGGCAGGGGCGCACTCCCACGACATCTCGGAGATACCGAAGTGGGCGAGGATGTGGACGCTTCCGGGGAAGCGTCGTGCCACCGTCGCGACCTGCAGCGGGGACGAGAACGGGAACGTCCCGGTGTGCCAGAGGACAGGCAGTCCGAGTTCCTCGATGCGCGCGTAGAGCGGATCGAATCCCTCCGAGAACGGGTAGTAGCAGTCGTTGGCGGGGTGCAGCTTGACGCCCCTGAAGCAGTCGTGCTGCCGACAGCGCTCGAGCTCACGCAACGAGCCCTCGAGGTTCGGCGGGTAGAGATAGACGAAGCCGAAGATCCTTCCGGGATACGCCTGCGCGGCTGCGATCACGCGATCGTTGGCGCCGGTGAGGTCGTGATTGTCGAGGATCGAGATCAGACCCTTTTCGACGCCGGCCCGGTCCCACTCGGCGATCAGCATCTCGCTCGTTCGTTCACCACCCGAGACGAATCCTGGGAAGGCCCCGAGGTGAGCATGCGCGTCGATGACGGATGATTCACTCATTGATCAAGTGTCCGGTATATCGTTGACAACTGTTCTCGATAGTGTACGGCATTTCGCTACACTTTCGCCGTGCTCACCGATCGCACCGTCGCCGTCGCCGTCCCCGACGCCGCCGGCCGACTGATCGGCAAGCGACTGTCGGCCGACACCTGGGAGCGGGTCAAGGAGGCCGGATGGCTGACCATGCCCGACTTCCACCTGATCACCGGGCTGGAGAACGTCCCGGTCCCCGATCTGCCCGCCGCCGGCGCCCACCGCGGCTTCCGTAACGGGGTGTTGCGGCCCGACCTGAGCTCGCTGCGCCGACTCCCGTGGAACGACGCCACCGACCTTGTGCTGTGCGACGCCTACGACACGAATGGAGTGCCGGCGGAGCCGTCGCCACGATGGGTGCTCCGCCGCCAACTCGAGCGGTTGGCCGCGCAGGAGATCGTGGCTGGCGCCGCCTCGGAGCTCGAGTTCTACCTGTTGAGCAGCAGCTACGCTGACGCGCTCGCCAGCGGCTATCGCAGCCTCCGCCCCGTGTACCACCGTCACGGCGACAACGACCTGCTCGTCGACGACGTCGTCGAGCCGCTGCTCGGGGATGTGCGCCGGTTGATGCCGCTCGCGGATGTCCCGATCGAGCTCTCGCAGGGCGAGGGCGGGATCGGTCAGTTCGAGGTGACGCTGCGGTTCACCGACCCGCTCGGGATGGCCGATCGCCACGTGATCTACAAGCAAGGGGTCAAGGCGCTCGCCGGGCGGCGGGGCCTCGCGGCCACATTCATGGCCAAGCTCCACCACGATCAGCCGGGCTCAGGCTGCCACTTGCACTTCTCGATGTCCCGACCCGGCGGTGAGAACCTGATCGACGACGGCAACGGTCAGCTGACGCGCTTCGGTGGATGCTTCGTGGCCGGCCTGCTCGCCCACGCGTCGGATCTGTGCCTGCTGTTCGCGCCGTACGCCAACTCCTACCGCCGTCTGCAGCCCGGGGCGTGGGCGCCCACCAGTCTCACCTGGGGCATCGACAACCGCACCTGCATGGTCCGCATCTGCGGCACCCCTGGCGATCGCCGGATCGAGTTCCGCCTGCCGGGAGCCGATGCCAATCCCTATCTCGCCTTCGCTGGGCTGATCGCCGCCGGGCTGCGCGGCGTCGCGGACGGCCTCGAGCCGCCGCCGCTTACCGTCGGCGACGCGCAGGGGGCCGCGGCGTCGTCGTTACCGCGAGACCTCGTCGAGGCCCTCGGCCGGTTCGAGTGCTCGGAGGTCGCGGGCGACGCGCTGGGCCCGGAGGTCCGCGATCACTTCGCCGGCCTGGCGCGTCACGAGCTCGATGCATCCCGCCGGCAGGTAACCGACAGCGAGCTGATCCGCGGCTTCGAGGTGGCCTAGTGGTGCACCGGGTGCCGGGTGAGGGCGGATGACAGCGCCGACAACGGACGTCCTGGGCCTGGCGGGCGCGCGGGTCCTCGTCACGGGAGCGGCCGGAGGGATCGGCAGCGCCGTCGTCGCGGCGTTTCGCGGGGCCGGGAGCACGGTCCTGGCCACGGACGTGGCCAGCGGTGATCGCGTGCTGCCGGCGGACCTCACCTCCGAGTCACAGGTGGAGCGCCTGATGGCGGCGGCCGGGCCGGTCGATCACCTAGTTCATGCCGCCGGCGTCGTCGTCACTGGCTCGCTCGCCCAGACGACGCCAACCGAGTTCCGCCGCGTCCTGGAGATCAACCTCGTGAGCGGCTTCCTGCTCGCGCGGTGCGCCAGCCCGGCGATCCGGCCGGGAGGCTCGATCACTTTCATCGCGTCCCAGGGCGCTCGCAAGGGCGGAGCGCTGTGGTCCGCATACTGTGCCTCGAAATTCGGTCTGATTGGGCTCAGCGAGTCGCTCGCCCAGGAGCTCGCGCCGCAGTCGGTGCGGGTGAACGCCGTCTGCCCCGGCGTCGTCGACACGCCGGTCACCCGTCGCCTCCTCGACGACCTCGCCTCGCAACGTGCGAGTACAGCGCCAGCCGAGCGCCAGCGCTATCTCGGCCGCATCCCGATGGGGCGCCTCGCCGACCCCTCCGAGATCGCCAACGTCTGCGTGATGCTCGCCTCGTCGCTGTCGAGCTACGTGACCGGAGCCTCGTTGGTCGTCGACGGCGGGGAGCTGTCATGACGCCTGTCATCGGCGAGAGCCCGGGGGCACGACCGGCTGGCACCAGCAGTGCCGGCACCGGAGAGCGCTGGCTGATCTCACGTGTCCATCTCGCCGAGCCGGACGGCGAGACCTCGCGGCTCGGCCCCGCCGTCGACATCGCGATCACCGGCGCCGAGATCGCCGCCGTGCTCCCACACGATCCGACCCGGCGCGCGGGCGACCACCTCGACGGCGCCGGCCGGCTGGCGCTGCCTGGCCTGGTCAACGGCCACACCCACTCGCACGAAATCCTGTACCGCGGGCGCTACGAGAAGTCCCCGCTCGAGCTGTGGATGAACCACGTCCGTCCGCCGTGGGGTGGCCCGGCACTCTCCGACGAGGACGTCTACTCGCGCACGGCGCTCGTCGCGCTCGAGGCGCTGGAGACGGGCGCGACGTGCATAGTCGACGACGTCGCCCTAGGTGCCGGCCGCGAGGCCGAGCAGCTGGACGCGGTGCTCCGTGCGTACACCGATGCGGGCCTGCGGGCCTTCGTCGCTCCCACGCTGTTCGACTGCTCGTTTGCGACCGCGGTGCCGTGGGCGGAGGAGCTCCCGAGCGCCGTGCGCGATCTGCCGGCGCCCCCCGGGCGCCGTCTGCTCGCGCTCGCCGCCGAGCTCGTCCACAGCCGCCGGCCGGGGGAGGACATCGTCTGCGGCGCATTCGCGCCATCCGCCCCCCACCGGTGCTCGCCAGGGTTCCTGGAGGAGGTCGCGTCGGCGGCCGACGGCCAGGCGCCGATCCTCACCCATGTCTGCGAAACGCGGCTGCAGGCGGTGACCGCCCAGCGCCGCTATGGGCGCACGATGGTCGCCGAGCTCGACGAGGCCGGGGTCCTGGGGCCGCTCACGACGGCGATCCACGGCGTCTGGCTCCGTCCCGACGATCTCGCCCGGCTCGCGCAGGCCGGCGCGACCGTCCAGCACAATCCCGTGTCGAACCTGCGCTTGGGGAGCGGCATCGCCCCGGTCGCCGCGCTGCGGACCGCCGGGGTGCGGGTCAGCCTCGGGTCGGATGGGTGCGCGTCGTGCGTGAGCACCGGGATGCTCGACGCCGTGCGGATGGCCTCGCTCCTCCACAGCCTGCGCGGTACAGAGCCGCGCCAGTGGGTGACCACCGCGGAGGCGTACGCGATGGGCAGCGCAGCCGGGGCGGAGGCCCTCGGACTCGGCGATCGCCTCGGACGGATCGGCCCCGGGCAACTGGCCGACCTCTGCCTGTACGAGCTCCAGGGACCCGGCATGACGCCGCTGCACGACCCGCTGGCCCAGCTCGTTCATGCCCCCGCCGGCCGCTCGCCGAGCCACGTCATCGTCAGCGGCCGGATCCTCGTGGCCGAGGGATTGGCGCGCACGCTCGACGTGACTCGTGTGCGGGCCCGGGCCCGCGAGCTCCACGACCGGGTGCGCTCCCGCCTCGACGAGGACGATCGCCGCGTCCTCACGCTCCGGGCCGGCTACGGACGCATCCTGGCGCGCGCCGCGCGCGAGCCGATCCCGCACGACACGATCCCGGCCCGGCTCGCGGACGGAGCCGTGACCAGTTGAGTACTCCTGGCGTCCGGGAGGTGGTCGCGCGGTGACCGTGGAGCTGCGTCACTACGAGGCACTCCACCGCATGCGCGCGTTCGAGGAGGCGATCGCGGCGGCTGTGGTCAGCGGCGAGATCCACGGAGAGATGCACCTCGGGCTCGGACAAGAAGCAGTGGCACTCGCCCTGGGCGAGCTACGCCGCCCCGGGGACGCGATCGTCTCCACGCACAGAGGCAATCTCCATGCCCTGGCCGCCGGTGTCGACCCGGTCGCGCTGCTGGCGGAGATCATCGAGCGCGACGGGCTCTGCCACGGCAAGGGTGGCCACATGCATCTGTTCGATCCGAGGCATGACTTCATGACCACGGGAATCGTGGGCGCGAGCGCCCCGATCGCAGCCGGTTACGCGCTCGCTCGGCGCCGCTCGGAGGACGAGCGAATCGCGGTGGCGATCCTCGGCGACGGGGCGATGAATCAGGGGTCGGTCGCCGAGACGATGAATCTCGCGATCCTGTGGACCCTGCCGCTCGTGTTCCTCGTCGAGGACAACGGTTGGGGCATCTCGGTAGCGCGGGAAGCATCCTGCGCTGGGCGACTCGTGGGACGGGCAGAGCCGTTCGGGATGCCGGCTCAACAGTGCGACGGTCGAGATCTCGACGCGATCCTCGCGGCGCTCGGAACGGCCGTCGACCACGCTCGGGAGCGCGGCGGACCAACGCTGGTGGTCGCCGAGGTGGACCGCTTCGCGGGCCACTACGAGGGCGATACGGACCTTTACCGGCCGGCTGAGAGCAAGCGGGCCGCCCGCGCGCCTGAGCGGGATCCAATCGGTCGTCTGCGCGCGCGGCTGGCGGATGCCGGCGCCGAGGAGGAGCAGCTCGACGAGTCCGAGCGCCGTGCGCGTGCCACCGTCGAGGGCTGGTTCACGGCCGCCCGCGCCCGTCCCTTCCCCGATGAGCGGACCGCCGCGGAGGGGGTGTTCGCCTGATGCCGGCCGCAGCGCACCGGCTGAATGGCTCGCAGATCGTCGCCCGCACGCTCCGGGCAGAGATGGAGCGCGACCCGTCGATCATCGTCATGGGCGAGGACGTGGCACAGCTCGGCGGCGTGTTCGGAGCCACCCGCGGCCTGCTCGGCCGCTTCGGGGCAGACCGCGTACTCGATACGCCGATCTCCGAGACGGCGTTCGTGGGCGCCGCGATCGGGGCCGCGCAGTCGGGGCTGCGGCCGGTCGTCGAAATCATGTTCGTCGACTTCATCGGGGTCTGCTTCGACCAGCTCATCAACGAGATGGCCAAGCACCGCTATATGTCCGGCGGGGAGCAGACGACCGGGCTCGTCGTCCGGACCGCCGGAGGGTGCATCGGGGCGGCCGGGCAGCACTCGCAGATCCTCTCGGCGACGCTCGCACACGCCCCCGGACTCAAGGTCGTGCTCCCCGCGACGCTCCGCGACCTCCAAGGTCTGCTCGTCGCGGCGCTCCGCGATCCCGATCCGGTCGTGATCATCGAGCACAAGCGTCTGCTCAAGGCGACCGCCGAGACCCTCGCCTTCGGAGCGCCGGTGGAGGATCTCGACGCGCCGGAGCCGATCGAGATCGGGCGGCTTCAGCGCGTCCGCGACGGCGCGGACCTCACCATCGTCGCCTCCGGCTTCATGAGCCAGCTTGCGTGGGAAGCGGCTGTCGAGCTCGAGCGCTCGACCGGCAGGTCGGTGGGCGTCGTCGATCTGCGGACGATCTCCCCGCTCGACCGCGCCGGGCTGCTCCGCGAGGCGCCGGCGGCTCCCCGGATGCTCGTCGTCGACGAGGACTACGGGGCGTTTGGGGTGTGCGCGGAGGTCATGGCCGTCTTGGCTGAAGGTCTCGGCCGAGACGCCCCCCTCATGGGCCGGCTCGCCCCGTCCTCCCCGGTGCCGGCATCCGCTCGCCTCGAGTCCGCAGTCGTGCCGTCGGCGGTATCAATCGCCGAGCGCGCGGCCCTGCTGCTGGCGTGAGACACTTAACGGGATTTGTCATCGCCAGGTTAACCGGTCACGGGTGGGAGTCACAGGTCCGCCGCCGGCGCTGACGCTCGTGCCTGATCGAGGAGCGTGTGGGCGGAATCACTCTCGGGCAAAGGACCAGCGCGCCCCTGTCACTGGTCGCCCGTAGTGCCGCGCGGAGCAATCACACCGCGCTGGGCGGGACCTATGCTGACGAGCCCGGCTTGGATCGATCACGGCCGGCTGGGCTCGGGCCCCCGAGACTGGACTCCTCGCCGGCTACCGAGTTGGCGTTGTCCGCCATGATGCGTGGGACGAACGGTACCTAGCTTCGCTCGTGGCCGGAGCACGCCAGAAGTCGGCGAAATGGCCGGATGTGTCGGTACACAGTCCCAGGGAGTGTCGCTCACCCCTGCCGCGTCTCGCGAGGAGACGGTGCTGCGCCAGGAGTCACCCGATCCTCCCAGCGCCGCCACCCGGGGCGTCGTCCTGACAAGCCCGACGCCGTGTGCGAGAGACTGCTTGAAACAGTGAGCGGGGCGCCACCCGAGCGCGCGGCTGGGGGCCCATAATTGCCGTGCATGGCTTTCTGGGCCACGCCGACCGAGCCCGACCGCACGGCGAGCTTCCCGTTCGGCCGGCGATATGTCGTGGCCGATCCCGGGAGGGGCGGATGCTTGACCCGGTGAGCCGACACGCCGAGCTTTCAGCCGATGACGTTCGCGGGGCGCCGCCGAGCGGTCTGATCGCGATGCTGTTCACTGATATCGAGGGGTCGACGGGTCTGGCGTCGTCGCTGGGAGAGCGGTGCGCGGGGGTTCTGGAGGCCTACCATGAGATCGTCGAGGGCGCTGTGGGCGCTGCGGGGGGGTGGGTGGATGGGACCGCTGGAGATGGGTTCTTCGTCACCTTCGAGGATGTGTCGGCGGCGGGTCGTGCGGCCGTGGCGATGCAGCGACGGTTGCGCACCCATGCCTGGCCGGCGGCGGTGGGGCAGCTGAGGGTGAGGATGGATTTGCACGTCGGGCAGGTCGAGCGTCGCGCTCGGGGCTACGTGGGGTTGGAGATTCACCGGGCGGCGCGGGTGGGCGCGGCCGCGCATGGCGGTCAGCTGCTGATGACCGGGGTGGCGGCTGAGCTGCTGCGGGACGTCGTGCCTAGTCAGCCGCTCGGTGCGCACCGTCTGAAGGACTTTCCGGCGCCGACCGCGCTGTATTGCGCGGTCATCGACGGACGGGGGGCGGGCGAGTTCCCGCCGCCAAGGACGCTCGAGCTGCAGATCGGAAGCGTGCCGGCGATGTCGTTCGCTCTGATCGGTCGTGAACACGACCTCGGACGCGTGCGTGCGGCGCTGCAGGATGACGGTGAACGGCTGGTCACGCTCCTTGGCCGTGGAGGCGTGGGCAAGACGAGCCTCGCGTTGGCTGCGGCGCACGCTCTGTTCGCGGAATACGCCGGGGGTGTCTGGTGGGTGGATGCGCATCAGGAGCGTGACGCGACCGGGCTGTGTGGGGCGATTGCCCGCACGTGCCGGATCAGTGTCGAGGGGTCGACGGAGCAGGCGCTGATCAGCGAGTTCGGATCGAGAGGCCCGGTCCTTCTCGTATTGGACAATCTGGAGGCGATCTCGGGCGCAGGAGCTCTGCTGGAGCGTGTGTCGGCGCGGCTGCCGAACCTCTGGGTGCTCGCCACCTCGCAGCTGCCGTTGGGCGGCCGACACGAGCGGCGCGTGCAGCTTGACCGCCTGGAGGGCGGGGATGCGCTCGCACTGCTGTCGCGGACCGCTCAGCGGCTTGACATCTCGCTCGATGACGATCGGGCGGGCGCGGAGCTCGTCGAGCTGCTCGATGGACTCCCCCTGGCGATCGAGCTGGCAGCCGGCCGCCTGCGGCTCTTCGGCGCGGCGGAGTTGGTCAGGCGGCTGCGGGAATCGATGTCGATCCTCCAGGATCGAGCCCGCCCGGAGCGCCATCGATCGCTGGCGGCCGCGCTTGAATGGACGCTCGACTTGCTTGATCGCGACGCCAGTGAGCTGTTCACCCGACTGGGGGTGTTCGCCGGACCGGTTGAGCTGGAGGACATCGAGGCGGTCACGGGCGACGGGCTCGACGTCATCTCGGCGGCCGCGACGCTGGCTGATGTTGCGCTGCTGCACCGCGTCGAGAGCGGCGACGGACTGGTGCGCTTCGGCTTCCCGGAGGCCATCCGCGAGCACGCCCGTCAGCGTCTCGATGCGGCCGGCAGCCCGGCGTGGCGCCGCGCGCACGCCGTCTGGCAGCGCGACCTCGTCTGGCCGCTGCGGATCTACGAGAGCGCCGATGCGCGCCTCGTCGAGCGTGGGCACCGATCAGCGGCGGAGACGCGCGCGGCGCTGGCCTGGGCATGGGACCACGACCGCGACCTGGCGCGCGAGATCGCGCTGGGACGCTTTCCCCTTGCGGCGCGAGCCGGGTCTGGTCCGGAGGCGCGCGCGCTCATCAACCGCCTGATCGCCGACCCGGGAGAAGACGCTCGCGTCGCAGACCTCGTGCGGACGCACTCGTGTACGCACTACGTAGCCGGGGGCGACACCCGCGACGTCGAGGCTTCCCTGGTGGCGCTCCTTCCGGAGCTGACCGACCCCCAAGCGCGGCATCTCTGTCTGCTGAATATCGGGCTCGTGATGATCTGGGACCGCAGGTTCGAAGAGGGTCTGCCGTGGATCGACCGAGCGCTCGAGCTCGTGCGCGAGGGCGACCCGCTCGTTCGGGCCAGCGTCCTCCCGATGAAGGCCGACACCCTCATGGAAGCCGGCGACAACGACGGGGCCGAGCAAGTGATCCGCGCATCGGATGCGCTCGCCGGGTCGCGTCACTCCTCCGACCGGAATCTCCTCAGAGTCACGCGTGCAGAACTGGCGAGCCGGCGCGGCGCTCACGCGGAAGCCCTTGACGGCCTTGGACGCGTGCTCGCCGACACTGAGTCAGTCGGTGACAGCATCGCGATTTTCGCGACCATTCTGTCGCTGGTGCGCGCATTCCGCCGGGCTGGCAGCGAGTCCGAGATGCTCGAGAGCGCCGGCATCGCGACGGCTTTCACCGAGGAGGAACCGTCCTACCGCAGGTTCGCCGAGGTCGCGCTGAGCGACTCACAGACCGCGATCGACGACGCGATCCGGCGTCTTGGTCCCTCGGGGCGATCGCCCAGCGCCGACCATACGTCATGTTGGTAAGTTGTCACGCACGGTAAGCGTATCATTACGAACATTCGACGTGAAGCGCAGCCCCCCCCGTGCCGACCTAGGAGGCGATCGTCGCGACCCGCGTCGGGCCCTGCCCGATCGTCGAGAAGCACCGTGAGGTCCTGAGCGCCGCAAGCCGTCCGACCTACGGTTAGCCGTTCGCTACTTGCCGCGCATAAACCGTGGGAAGCAGCTAGGCCGGTTTGTTGTGACCGGGCCGCTACCGACCGGGACCGCGCAGGGACGCGAAGAACCCGGTTCGCCTTACGGGAGAACCCGATGTGGGCGACCGTTCGGTCCCCTTCAGCGGCCCCTTCGCGCGCGTCCGATCGACGAGGTCGAGCACGTTCTTGGCGTTCTTCGGCGCCAGACCCGCGGCCCGTACCGCCTCCTGGAGAATGTCTTGCGCATCCATCGGCGCGCATTATATGTTAAATCCATATAGCGAGGCGCAAAGCTCGACTACCAAGGACCGCTCGGCCCACGCTCGGAAGCTGCTGATCGAAGCGGTCCTACCACTGCCGCCGCAGCGACCGCGATGATTGACCGGCTCGTGGACCACGCCAGAGGTTGCCG
This sequence comes from Solirubrobacteraceae bacterium, assembly GCA_035552215.1. Lineage (GTDB taxonomy): Bacteria > Actinomycetota > Thermoleophilia > Solirubrobacterales > Solirubrobacteraceae > Palsa-465. The sequence continues at coordinate 133,120 of DASZLV010000075.1, forward strand.
GGTGCGGACCCGATTGGAAGCATCATCCTCGCAGCGATCGCCAGTCGAACCGAACGGATCCGCCTCGGCACGTCCGTGACCGTCCTGAGCACCCAAGACCCGGTGCGGGTGTACACCGACTTCGCGACCCTCGACGCGGTATCCGGCGGCCGAGCGCAGCTGATCGTCGGCCGCGGGTCGCTGACTGAGTCCTTCCCACTGTTCGGGTTCGATCTCGCCGACTACGAGCAGCTCTTCGAGGAGAAGCTCGACCTGCTGACGCGCCTGCTCCGCGATCAGCCTGTGACATGGTCGGGCAACTTTCGCTCGCCGCTCGCCAACCAGATCGTGAGCCCTCCCATCGCCGAGGGACACATACCCACGTGGGTGGGTGTCGGCGGCAGCCCACAGTCGGTAATGCGGGCCGCCCGCTTCGGCCTGCCGCTGATGCTGGCGGTCATCGGCGGCAATCCCGAGCGGTTCGCCCCCTACGTGGACCTCTACAAGCGCGCGCTCGAGCAGTATGGACAGCCGGACGACTTGCCTATCGGCCTGCATTCGCTCGGGTTCGTGGCCCCGACGGATGAGGAGGCGATCGACATCCAGTGGCCCCACTGGAAGGAACAGTTCGAGTGGGCGGCGAGCGAGCGCGGATGGCGGCGCCCGACCTATGACCAGTTCCAGGCCGAAGTCGCTCATGGCTCGATGTACGTCGGCTCGCCCGAGACCGTTGCCAACAAGATCGCCGCCGTCGCCCGGACCCTCGGCCTGAGCCGGTTCGACTTCGCCTATGCGGTCGGACGGGTACCGCACGAGCAGCGGATGGCGACGATCGAGCTCTACGGCCGCGAGGTAATCCCCCGCGTGCGCGAACTGCTCGCCGCGGCGCCCGAGGAGACCCTCCCGGTAGCGGGCGGCGCGGTGACCAGGAGCTGACGCATGGCCATCGAAGCGATCATGCACGGGGAGGGCCCAGCCGACGAGGTGACTTCCCAGGCACTATCGACCGGGGACGCTACGGTCGCCCGCGGGCTCCCCGATATGCGCCTCGGCATCATCGGAGCCGGCAAGCTGGGCACGACCATCGCCCGCGCCGCGGTCGCAGCCGGGTACGACGTCGCCCTGTCAGGCTCGGGGTCCACCGACGACATCGCGCTGACCGTCGAGGTGCTCGCCCCCGGAGCCCGTGCCGTCACGACCAACGAGGCCGTCGGCCATGCGGACATCATCGTTCTGGCCGTACCGACTCACCGCTTTCGCGAGCTCCCGCGCGATCTCTTCGCGGGCAAGATACTCATCGACGCCATGAACTACTGGGAGCCCATCGACGGCGTCGATGAGGAGCTCGCCGCCGCGGCTGACGGCACAAGCATGGTCGTACAGGAGCGCTTCCCGTCCGCGCGCGTGGTCAAGGGCCTCAATCAGCTCGGTTACCACGAGCTCGAAGAGAACCGGCGTGCGCACGGCGTGCCGGGCCGCATCGCCATCGGCGCGGTCGGCGATGACCGCGCCGCCGTGCGCGCCGTGATGGGGCTCATCGACCGGCTTGGGTTCGACGCCGTCGACGCCGGACCGCTCGAAAACGGACTGGCACTAGAACCCGACGGATCACCGTTCGCCGTCACCCACAGCGCCGCCGAACTCTCGAAACTCATCGCGCGGACGATGGCGATGGGCCCAAGCTGAACCTGCCACTGGAGACGTCGAGCCTGCAAGCAGCCGGGTGCCGGCCGCGCCGGCTACGCCAGCCCGGCCTGCACGATCGCGTCGGACGCCAACGTCCGCATGAGCGTGTCGTCGCCACCGAACACGGTGCTCCGAGCGGCCTTCCAGCTCGCGATCCGCGCGGGGCCGTACATGTATTCGAGCTTCGACGGCTCGATCCCGGAGTTCTTCGACCAGTGCAGGGTGTACCGGATACCGGCCGCGCGAAACGCCTCGTCCAGGCGGGACTCGAATTTCGGGAACGTGTCATCGTTGATCATGCCGACCTCGAACACGGCCGTTCTCGGCTCGTGCTGCGTGAAGCCGAGCGTCGCCTCCGAGGCACGCACGAGCCGCACTTGACTGATCGACGGCAGCCGGATGTCCCGCGCGACCTGCGAGACGAGGTCGATGGTCTCGGGCGCGTCGGCCATGGCGACGGCAAAGGCGCTCTCGGTGTAGCCCTCGAGGTAGTAGATCGAGGACGTGTACAGCTGGCCGGGGGTGCCGCGCACCTGGCTGAGCAGCGCGAGCTTGCGGTACTGCTCGAACTCGATCCCGGTAACGAAGCGCGGGGGCAGGAGGCGCACCAGCCATCCGAAGCGCAGGATGTTGTCGCCGGGGGCGTAGCCGAGCTTGTCGCGGACGATCCACCGCGGCTTCGGCGTCGGATGCCCCGGCTCGAACGGCACCTTGGGCGCGCTTGCCACCATCGCCATTTCCTTACGGCCGTGCGGGTCGAAGATGAACTCGTAGTGATAGACATCCGCCGGATCGGGTCTCGCGAACGCCCGCAGTTGCCCCTTGAGGTCGTCGTGGCTGACGTCGGCGATCGCTGGGAACGCGAGCTGGTAGATGGGCGCGGTTTCGACCGCCACCGCGGCGATGATCCCGAAGGTCCCGAAGCTGACGACGGCCGCGTTGAAGACATCGTCGTCCCGGATCATCTCGGCCCCGATCCGCTCGGCGAACTCGTCGTTGAGTACGGGCTTTGATGCCTTCTCGATCCACAGCGTCCGGCCGGTACCGGTGGCGAGGTGCAGGCCAACAACGAAGTCCGGCATTGCCCCGAAGTCCAGCTGCGAGCCATGCGTGCTCCCGGATACAGCTCCGCCGATCGTCTGCCCGTTGCCGATCCCGGCGGCCTTCAGCGCGCGCTTGTCGCCGACATCGTGCGGCGCGATCTCCAGGAACGCGTTGAGCTCGGCGATCTGCATCCCCGCCTGGGCGAGCACGACGCACCGCCGGTCCGCGGCCGGATAGGTGCGATCGAAGTGGCGCTCGCCGATGTTGTAGCAACCGTTGAGGAGCTTCGTGTTGACGAGTCGGCCGTCGGTGATGTTGATCTTCGACAGCGCCCAGCCTGACCCGATCGCCAGCGCCCGCTGCCCGGCGTCTCGCGCCTGGCGGATGACCTCGTCGAGGCTCTCCCCCGCCTGGCGGAACATTTCAAACCCGGTGAGCAGCGTCCCGTCCGAGCCGACGTTGTCGACGTTGATGAGCTCGGCGACAGTGGTCTTGTGGGTAACGTGGACGCCATTCCACTCCTGCCGACCCTGATCGTCGGGGTGGATCATCGCGTCAGTCCAGCGTGCCCGACTGCGACGGCGGGCGGCAGCAGCGCCAGCTGAGCTGCGTCGGCGCCCACAGGCCGAGGGTCAGCGCGGTGGCGAACATCTGACCGCCAGTGCGGCCGATCCGGATCTCCTCGATGCCCAGGCGCTGCCCGTTGGCCAGCCGGCAGTTGGTGATCGGCAGGTCCTGGCGAATCAGGCCCCAGAGGAAGCTGTTGAGATTCCGGGTCTTCCACTCGGTGCCCGGCATGTTCTGGGGCTGGGAGTCCCCAGGCCCGAGATCCTGGTAGATGTGGAGCGTTGCCGCTCGCCCCGCCATGGCGCGACTATACCGGGGACACCGCGACCGGTCGCGGGGCTCAGCCCCCTCGTCAAGCGCGCGCGATTCCTGAGAGACGGGCGGCGATCTGCTGACCCCCGCCTCCCGTAGTCGCCTCGAGCTGCAGCGAAAGCGTGTCGCCGCGGTAGATCACGCGCGCCATCTCGACTGCCTCGAGGCCGCTGCGCAGCTCCCCGAACTCGATCGCGTCGACAAGGAACACGGGGGCTCGGGACGGGATCCCGAGTCGCTCCGCGTTGTACGGGCTGCACTGACTCGTCGCCACCGAGATCTCCGAGTGGTCGAGCTTGAGCGCGACGGCGATCGGGGTGCTGCTCCCGAGGCGCGCGCCCCGGATCGCCACGCGCTCGAGGGCGCCGATCGCGGCGGGGCGCAGGAACGAATACGCGATCGCGGATGGGGTGTCTCTGAGTCGCAGCAGCCAATCGATGCGCAGCACATGACTGACGCCGAGCCGGGCGGCGACACTCTCCTCGACGGGTGTGTGGCGGGCGTCCAGGACGTCCACGGAGTAAGCCCCGCGATGCTCCGAGGTCAGCACGCGCAGCAGCCCGCCGGCGCTCAGATCAAACTTGGGCTCGGCGACGAACGTGCCCTTGCCCTGCTGGCGAACGATCTCGCCGTCGTCCTCGAGGACCTCGAGCGCCTGTCGCACGACGGTTCGGCTGACGCCGAACATCCGGCACAGCGCGTCCTCCGAGGGGAGCGCGTCGCCGACCCGAAACCGGGCCGAGGCGATCTGCTGGTGGAGGATCTCCTGCAGTTGATAGTAGAGCGGCACGCTACTGCGCCGGTCCACCGGTGAGGCCCAGCCGGCCGGGTCATTTGCGGGTTCGAGCAGTCGCATGATCGTCATCGCGGCGGCACCTGAGTGGTGGTGTCCGCCAGCGGGGTCCCTCGACCCAGAATATTGGAGGTTCGGACGCGCGGACAAGATGACTTAGACATGTGGCTTATTGACATCGGGCAATTTCGCCAATACAACCCAGGTTGTCCTGTAGTTGTCTGGACGTCCTGACATATCACGCCTCCGCCCATATGACAACGCAGCTGATCACGAGGGAGCAGCGATGAGCGCGACAACGAGCGTCGACAACAACCCGACCTTCGGGCTCGAGCTCCACGGGTTCGATTTCATCCCCGAATCAGAGCGCAAGATGTCTCTGCGCGACCTCGCCTACGTGTGGGTCGGCGCGAACGCCTACCTGTTCTTCTTCTCGGTGGGCGTGATCTCGTTCGGACTCGGGTTGAATGTCTGGGAGGCGCTGGTCACGGTTGTCGTCGGCAACGCGCTGTTTGGCTACGTGGCCTGGGCGTCGATCGCCGGAGTGCGTTCGGGTCTGCCGACGATGACGCTGACGCGGGCCGCCTTCGGCCTCCAGGGGAACCGCTTCAACGGCCTCATGGGATGGATCACCTCCGTCTGCTTCGAGGCCCTGAACACGGTCTTCGGCGTGCTCGCGATCACCGCGCTGCTCCCAGTGCTCGGCTGGCACAACAGCGGGACGGCGGGCAAGATCCTCGCGCTCGTCCTCGTGTTCTTCCTTTCTGCGGTGATCGCCGTGCTCGGACACGCGACGATGGTCTACTTCCAGCGGATCTTCGCGTTCCTACTGACGATCGTCCTCGTTGTCGTGTTCTTCGACACCGTCGGCAAGGTCCACTGGGGTGCCGGTCCGGCGCATCCGCTCTCGACGGGCGCGACGATCGGGGCCGTGTTCGTCGGCTGCTCCGTGGTGGCCTCGGGTCCGCTGTCCTATCTCTTCAATGCCTCCGACTGGCCGCGCTACCTCCCGAGCCGGACCTCGAGCAAGTCGATCTTCTCGACGGCGCTGTGGAGCGCGAGCCTGATCTCCATTTTCCTCGGGTTCATGGGGGTGATCCTCTCTTCGGTGGGAGACATGTCCAATCCCGTCGCCGGCGTCGAGCCCCTCATTCCCAAGTGGCTGTTCGTCATCTTTGCCCTCGCGGCGGTGGGCGGGGCGGTCGCGAACAACGTGATCACGTTCTACGCATCGGGCCTGACGCTTCAGTCCGTGGGCCTGCCGCTGCGCCGGTATCAGGCCACGATGGTCGACACCACGGTGGCGACCATCCTCGTCGTCTACGTCATCTTCGTCTCGTCCAACTTCCTCACCGACGTCAACGACTTCCTATCGCTGCTCATCATCTGGATCGCACCGTTCGGGGGCGTGTGGCTGGTGGACGGCATGCTGCGCCGATGGTCCTATGACCCTGTTGACATCCACGCCGTCGCGGCCGGGAGATCCGGCCGCTACTGGGGCTGGCACGGGATCAATCTCAAGGGATTCATCTCGATGCTCGTCGGCGCGGGTGTGTGCATGCTCGTCGTCGACTCGCCGGTCTACGAAGGCCCGATCAGCAAGTCGCTGAGTGGCGCCGACCTCTCTTGGATTCTCGGCCTGCCGGTCGCGGGGATTCTCTATTACGTGCTGGCCCGCGACGAGGTGAGGACGAGCGCGGCGGTTCCGGAGTCCCATCTCGCGCAGGCGCTCGAGATGACCGAGGAGGTCGCGATCCACGAAGGGGTGATCCCGTCCGAGCACGGGTAGAAGCGCACGTGCGCACCACCGCCACCGAGATCGGCAACCGGTGAGGGGCCGATGAGCCGGATGGCGGGCCGCACCGCTGTCGTCACGGGCGCGAGCTCGGGGATCGGGCGGGCAACGGCGCTGGCACTCGCCGATGCGGGAGCGCGCACCGCCCTGGTGGCACTTCCCGGCAGCGGGCTCGGTGAGGTCGCCGAGCAGTGCTGCAGCACCGGAGCACAAGCCATCGCGATCGAAGCCGACGTCGGTGACCGGGACGCGGTCACCGACGCTTTCGCCCGCGCCGAAGCAGTAGGGCCGGTCGACGCGGTCTTCCACGCCGCCGGCATCTCCGCCGTCGTACCCGCGGTCGAGACCACCGATGAGCAATGGGCCCGCCAGCTGCGCACCAACCTCACGGGAACCTTCCACGTGCTCCGTGAGGCGGGGCGGCTGATGATGAGGCGCCGGAGCGGGGCGATCGTGACTACGGCCTCGGAGCTCGCGCTCACGGGACAGGCCGGCTACTTCGCATACACCGCCTCGAAGGGAGGGGTCCTCGCGATGACCCGAGTGCTCGCTGCGGAGCTCGCGCCGTACGGAGTCCGTGTCAACTCGATCTGCCCCGGCGCCGTCGAGACGCCGTTACTGGCAGCCGAGTTCGAGCTCGCTGAGGATCCGGCGCTCGAGCGGGAATGGACCGAGCGCTCGATCGCCTTCGGCAGGCTGGCAAGACCAGAGGAGATCGCGAGCACGGTGGTGTTTCTCCTCTCGGACGAATCCTCATACATGACCGGGGCGCAGTTGATCGTCGACGGGGGCCGAACGGGGTGCTATCCGAGTCCGCAGGGCACCACCGCCGCCGGCCAGGCGGCTCCCGGGTGAACGAGCTCGAGACCCGGGTCATCGGGCGCACTTCACTGCGCATCACGTGTCTCGGGTTGGGAGGGGGAGCGCTCGGCGGCCTCTATGAGCCGGTCGCTGCAGATGATGCCGTCGAGGCCGTAGAGCAGGCCTACGAACACGGCATCAGGTATTTCGACGCAGCGCCGTTGTATGGGCACGGACGCTCTGAGGAGCGCCTCGGCCGCGCTCTCGCCGGCATCGAGCGGTCGAGCTTCGTGCTCTCGACGAAGGTCGGGATGATGATCGATCCACGGCCGTCCTCCGAGCCTGGCGCGGAACGCCGATACGCAGATCCCTTTCTCCTCGACGGGCGTTTCGACTTCAGCTACGACGCCTGCCTTCGCTCACTCGAGGCGAGCATGCGCCGCCTGCGGACCGATCGCGTCGACATTGTCTACATCCACGACCCGGACGAGGGAGATTCGCTGGCTCCGCCCGAGAGGCGCACCGGGAGCGATCACCTCGCCGAAGTGATGGACGGCGCCTATCGTGCGCTCGACGAGCTGCGCGGGCAAGGAGTGATCGGGGCGATCGGCGTAGGGCTCAACGGCACAGAAATGCTCGTGCGCTTCGCCCATGCCGGTGATTTCGACTGCTTTCTCCTTGCCGGCCGCTACACCCTCCTCGAGCAGAACGGGCTCGATGACCTGCTGCCGTTGTGCCTCGAGCGAGAGATCTCCGTCATCGTGGGCGGTGTATTCAACTCGGGGATCCTCGCGACGGGGACATCGGGAAATGGCGCGACCTACAACTACGAGCCCGCTACCGCCGAAACGCTCGCGCGAGTCGGTGAAATCGAGCGGGCTTGCGCTGAGTACGGCGTGCCACTGGCGGGGGCTGCCCTTCAGTTCCCCCTCGCCCATCCCGCTGTTGCCGCCGTGCTCCCCGGGGCCCGGTCCGCTGGGGAGGTCCGAGCGAACGTCGCTGCCGTAAACGCACAGATCCCATCCGCTCTGTGGGAGACGATGCGGACGCGGGCTCTCGTGAACCCGCTCGCCCCGATGTCAACCCGCCCATGAGGAGATGTGCATGACGGATGCCGACACGAGCTTGGTCCCCGCAGTCGGCGCTGACGCGCTGCGCCGTAAGCGAACCGTCCTCGACCTCAGCCGAGAGGTGTACGAGGGGATGCCGATCTGGCCCGGCCACCAGCTCCCGTACATGATGGTGAACCTCACCCACGAGAGCTTCAGGCAGCGCTATGGGACCACGGCCGGCTTCGAGACCCACAGCTGGCTGATCAGCGAGCACACGGGAACCCATGCCGATGCGACGCTCGAGTACGCCGACGACGGTGTGCCCATCGACCAGACCCCGCTCGAGTACTACTACGGCGAGGCCACCTGCATCGACGTCAGCCACGTGCGCCACCCCGACTACATCACCGTCGATGACCTCCGCGCTGCCGTGGCCGCCGGCGGACAGAAGATACGCAAGGGGGACATCCTCCTACTGGAAACGGGCCAGGGCGACCGGACGTGGCCGAGTCGTGAGTACGCCGAGGTCTACACAGGCCTCAACCGGGAGGCCATGCGCTGGATCGCCGAGCAAGGCGTCGTCAACGTCGGGACCGACTCTGTGTCCGTCGATCACAGCGACGACACGGAGTTCAGCGCCCACATGGTGTGCGCCGAGTACCGCATCGTCATAACCGAGATACTCACGAACCTCCGTCCGCTGATCGGCAAGCGCTTCGAGTTCTACGGCCTCCCGGTGAAGCTCCGGCATGGAACGGGAGCACCGATCCGTGCGATCGCCGTTCTCGACAGCATCGGCGACGGCGGATCGCCTGGGCTATCCCCCGACTGAACTTGCCGGCGAGTTGCTCACGCGATTCCAGCCTCCCACGGGGCCAACGACGAGTTTGCCCCCGGAGCCCTGCGTGTAAGCGGCAAGCGTGAGCGCACCCGCCGCGCCATGGACCGTCTCGGTCGGGGCTCGCGATGATCCGGAGACGTGAATCTCGGTGAGGGACACGACTTTCATCACGTACACGAACGCGGGGATGCTCATGTTGCCTGCCCTGCGGCGGACGATGATCAACACCGTCTTGAAATGCTGGCCGGAGGCCAGGTCGACGAACAGCGATGGGCTCAGGCCGTCGAGCGGCTTGACCACCTCGAAGTTCTGGAACTGCACCTTGCCCGCACCCGCGCCGCTCGAGGCGCTGCCGATCGAAACCGTGTTCTGGGCGCCCAGGGAGAACTTCGAGATTGGGACGATGTGGAAGCTGGCGTCTCCCTTGAGGGTCTGTGTCAGGTTCTGCGTCTCACCTACGGGCTCAGCCTTGAGCCCGCTGAGGTTCGTGCCCGAGTTGATGGCCATGAAGACGTCGACGCCCGGGCCTGCCTGCACGTCGACGGTCCCCGGGGCACCCTGCGGTCCCGTCGGGCCGATCGGCCCCGCCGTCCCCTGAGCTCCGGCCGGGCCAGCGGGACCCGCCGGGCCCTGCTGATTCCAGGTGATCGTCGCCTCGCCGTTGGGGCAGCTATAGGCGTTGGCGTCGGTGCTCGTAGTCGCACTCGGGTCGATGACGCGCAGCGTCCCGAGCGGAAGCCCTTCGTTGGGATCCTGCAGGGTGTTGGTGACGTAGCACCCAGTGATCTTTCCGTCCGAGCCGGGAATCTGAGCCACGGCGATCGCTGTGCCCGCGCCGAGCGCGGCCACCGCCGGCAGCAGCACCTTCGCTGGGGCTCGCAACCGACGGCGCATCTTGCCGGCGAGAGTCACCCGCTGAACTTGATCCTCAACACCCACCCTAACCTCCCCGATCAGCTCGACGCAGCTATGTCACGCGAGCGCCAATTCAACCGGACATCCCGGACGGCTCCATAACTGCGAAGAGCGGCGGCCCGGTCGGGCCGCCGCTCTTCGTTCCGCGGTGGCGTGGAAGCGGGCAGGGGGGCGTTGCCTGCTCCCGGACCGCGAATTTGGGCGCCTTCTGGAGAGAAGAGACCGCGTTCGGCGAAAGGTCACGCTCGGCCGTGCGCGGCGAACTCAGTACCCGTGGCTCGACCCCGAGGACGCGGGGGCCGGCGCAGGCGCGGTGGCTGCCGAGTTGGTGCGCTTGGCGCCACTTGTGGTCACGGCACCCCAGACGCCGACGTCCTTTATGCCCTGGCCCTTGGCCTCGCCCGGCCTCGCGTCGGCGAGGAAGGTATACAACGGCGTTCCCCTGTAGGTGATCTGGGTCGTTCCGTCAGGGCGCGTGACCGTGCCCAGCGAGCCGACGGTACCGGTGGGCGCGCCCCCCCCGGTCGCCGTGAGCGGATGCCAGCTCTGCAGGCACGCGGGGGTGGCGCAGATCCACTTTCCGTGCTCCTCGCCGCTGAGGTGATAGAGCGTCAGCCCCTTGGCATCGACAAGAACGGTCGCACCGAGCGCCGAATTTGTCGCTGTCCTGACGACGTCCGCGCCTGCACCGCTGGTCGCTGACCCGCCGCTCGAGCTGCCGCACGCGGCAAGTAAGAGCGTGACGCTCAGGGCGGGAAGGAACTTCGTAAGCTGACGCATCGCTGACTCCTCGGAATCCAAGGGCTGCGACTCGCGGCCCTTACCAGTGATGACGCCCCGCGGGCCAGATTCCTTCCGCGACCCCCCGGGAAGGAATCCCGTGGTTCGTTCGTCCTACTTGGAACGCTCCCAAACCCAACAAGGAGCGTGCATATGACGAAATTCCTCTTGGCGGCGACAGCGGTCGCAGCCGTTGCCCTCGCCGGCTGTGGCAGCAGCTCGAGCACCACGTCGAAGGCGACGAGCACGCCGGCGCCGGCGTCTTCCCCTCCCGCCGCATCCTCGGGCGCGAGCACGGTGTCGATCGCGGCGAATCCTGGCGGGATGC
>DASZLV010000076.1:0-7681 GCA_035552215.1 Solirubrobacteraceae bacterium
CTGTGTCGTTGTCGTGCTCACTGTGACGCTCCCGTTTGGATCACGACGTCGCGCTCTCGGAGGACCGTGTCGCCGTTCTGATTGACGAAGTCGATCTCGAAGGTGACGAGCGTCATCTCGCCGCCGCGCTTGCCCGGGCGGGTCGTGACGTCGGCGATGCGCCGGCGGGCACTGAGCTGGTCACCGACGCTCACGGGGGCCAGGTACTCCCATGAGGACTCGCCGTGAAGGACGCGACGGAGGTCGAGGTCGAGTGACTCGAAGAGCGGAAGGTCGTCGCGGAAGTGCATCGAGGCGGCGGCGAAGGTCAGCGGCGCCGGGATGCCGGCGTAGCCCGCCGCGCGAGCGGTGCGCTCGTCCTGGTAGATGGGATCGTCGTCGAGCAGCGCTCGGGCGAACTCGCGGACTTTGGTGCTCTCGACCGGCAGCGGGAACTCATCGAGCTCCCGGCCGACGAGGGAAGGGTCGGGCATGGATCCCCGTCCTCTCATCGTGTTGGCGACGCTGTGAGCCAGTGCGTCTATCACAGGGCATCGCCCGGTAATAGAGGGGACCTAACCCTCGGGTTATGAAAATCCCCCGAAGGGCGTTGGCCGCTCGAGACTGCGGGACCTATCGTCGCCGCTGATGCCACGGACCTCGAAGCCGCCACAGTTGTTCTTCGAGGACCGTGGTGACGGTGACCCGTTGCTCCTCATCGTCGGCTTCGGTGCCTCCTCGGCCGTGTTCGACCCCCTCGCCGATCTGTGGTCGACACGGTTCAGGTGCATCACCTACGACCACCCGGGAACCGGCCGCTCGTCGAAGCGAGCATGCCCGGTCTCGACCGCGGGACTCGCGGCAGCTGCGGTGCGGGTGCTGGACGAGCTCGAGATCGACGCCGCGCACGTCGCTGGGCTTTCGTTGGGTGGCGCGATCGCCCAAGAGCTCGCGCTCCGCTTCCCACACCGGGTACGGGGTCTGATACTGGTCAGTACCAGCACGAGCGGCCCGCTGAGCTCGCCACCAGACCCACGCAAGCTTGCGTCTACGACGGCGCGCATCGTCAAGGAAAGCGTGCAACGGCGGCGTCTGTGGCTCGGGCCCGCGTTCTTTTCGGACGGCTTCATGGAGCGCGAGCCGGATCGAGCCGAGGCCCTGATGCATCCGCTGACCGCTTATCCTGCTCCGCCGTGGAGCCTCGCCGGGCAGTACCTTGCCGCCGGCCTCCACGATCGGGCTCTGGATCTCCACCGCATCCATGCCCCCACGCTCGTACTGCACGGAGAGCGCGACGTCCTCGTTCCGGTCGCCAACGCCGAGCTGCTGGCCCGCGGCATTCCCAACGTCGAGCTTCGCATCGTCCCGGACGGCGGGCATGGGTTTCCGGTGGAGTTCGCGGCGGAGACGTTCGAGATCGTGTGCGACTGGCTCGACCGCGCCCGTCCGCTCGCCGGTGACCGGCCGACCGCGGGGGCGGTCTGGACGGAGCGCTTGACGCACAGACTGGCGGTTCCGCTCGGCGCGCTGCGCTTCGGTCGCAGCTCAGCGGTGCGAGCCGGCCGTTTGCTCGCTCGCAAGGCCTGACGTCCGTCTCGTGCTCGACGTGGCGACGGCTATCAGGTCGTCATACGCCGGCCGTAGTGAACTTCTTCGCATCGGCCGGCTGCGGCGCCATCTCGGGGTGGCCCGAACTCTCCGGCGGGGAGAGCCGGTCGGCGAGCCCGCGAAGGAACGTTGGGACGGTGTCGGTTCGCTTGCCATCGGATGGCAGCGCGAGCGAGACCAACCACACCATGACGGCGGCAAGCCCCACGCTCGCAATCGAACCGAGGTAGGTGACCGCCGTCGGAACCGGATTGGCGTTGATGACCGCAAGTCCGGGGAATCCGGCGCCGAACATCACTGAGCAGAAGGAGATCAGGAACAGCGGCAGGGTAAGCAGCGTCTTCCAGCCCTTGGCGATGACGGGGGAGAGCACCATGATGAGCGTCGAGAAGACGACGACGTGAGCGCCTTCCATCACACCAAGCCACAGCGGGTACTTTCCGAGCATGAACGGGTGATTCCCGTAGTACTCGTAGCCGCCGGCAACGATGGCGATGGACTCGAAGGCGCCGACGAAGATCGCCATGGCGGCAAAGTACCGATATAGCCACTGCCGACTGACACCCCTCTTGGCTCGCGACATCAGGTATAGGGCCGGGGCCGCGTACAGGATGATGTAGGCGCTCATGGTCCAGTTGGGCTGCGGATAGCCGAAGGTGCTCAGCCAGGTCCATTGCTTGCCGCCGTCGTAGAAGTACAGGTGGTAAGCCTTGTCGAACAGCGGCTCGTTGATGACGCCTATGGCCACCGCGAGCACGACGGTGACGGGCAGCCACGTCCCGGTGCGGCGGGCGCTGCGGACGGCCCAGACGATGACCAGCCCGGCGACCAGCCAGCTGGCGACCGTGAGGGTGGTTTGTGCCGTCTCGTTGACTATCCTGGTGGTGGGCGCCAGCGCATCTATCTGGGTGATGCTGGGCATGTTTCTCCGCTCCTTTTCATAGCAATGCGCGGCACGAGGCTTCGCTCAGGCCAGTCCGAGCTGGCGCAGCAGGGTCATCGTGTCGTACGTGGCTTCGAGGACGGTGGCGCGTCCCTCCGCGTCCACCTGCCACACGCCCGTGCCGTTGACGTCAAAGGCGCGGCCGGTAGCCGGGATGCCGGGCGGGAACCCCTCGCCGGTGTGCGTTCCGGTCATCCGCCACGGCTGGGCGATACGTCCGCCGGCGGCATCGACCAGCGGGCCCCCGCGCGCCTCGATCTGCAGATCGGGGAACCCCTGCCAGACGCCCGCGAAGAACGCGCTCGCAGCCTCGCGCGGCGGCATGTCGGACGGAAACAGCGGGTCGATCCAGGTGAACTCCGGCGCCAGTACTTCTAGCGCTGTTGAAACGTCGCGCTGGTTCCATGCCGCGATGTATCGATCGGGAAAAGACTCCAGCTTGCTAACTGATGTGGCGGACATGGGTCGCTCCTATCGAAACTGGCGCCGGTTTGGCACCCTTGAATGGATCCGACCCCAAAGGTCGCAACATCGCACCGTGTTGCCTTCATCCTTTTCGGGGATTATCACCCGTTAGAAGGGGGTCTTGACGAACACGGGCCGCCTCGAGGCGTCGGATGACCGTCGGCATCGTCGGGCGGACAAAGTCGCCGCGCCGCAGACCACCGCGCGGCGGCGACGATCGTGGGCGCCTCCCCCTTAGGGCGGACCACGATCATCCCCCAGTGCATTGTCTGCGCTGCCCCGCTCGGAAAGAATCCGGACATATTTTGTAATTGCCAGACTAGAGCGGCCTGAGGAGCAACCATGTCTGCGGGTAAGAACGTTGTTGAGATGTCGTCGGCCGAGCAGGAGCACGCGCTCGAGATTGCTCGTGAGCTCGCGCCCGAATTCAAGCGAGTCGGGGCAGAAGCAGATAAGAAGAACGCGTTTCCGTTCGAGCTCGTCTCGCTGTACAAGGACAGCGGGCTGGTCGGTCTGGCCGTCCCGAAGGAGTACGGCGGCATGGGGGGCGACGTCTGGACGACCACGCGCGTATCTCGTGAGCTGTCGCGGCTCGGCGATCCGGCTTGCGCGCTCGCGTTCAACATGCATCAGGTGATGGTCGGGATCTTCCGCGGAATTCTGCCCGACGACGTCAAAGCCAAAATATTCCCGGAGATTGCGGTCCAGAAGAAGATCGTGTGTGGCCCGTTCAGCGAGGAGCGCGCCGGCTTCGCCGGCCTCGCCGACACGACTGCGGTCCCGAACGCCGACGGCAGCTGGAAGATCAATGGACGCAAGTTCTGGGGCACGCTTTGCGAGGCGGCCGACATCGTCTCGTTCAACGCGACGGTGACCGACGACGAGGGGGCACTGCCGGAGGACTTCAGAGAGCACGCGGCCAAGCAGATGGTCTTCATCCTTCCGATGACTACGCCGGGGATCCGGATCGAGAGGACCTGGGACGCGCTCGGGATGCGCGCCACCGGCACGCACAGTGTGATCTTCGAGGATGTCGTGGCCCCCGAGGAGGCGCGCGTCGCGGAGTTCATCGGCCTCTACGGCGAGTTCGAGTGGCACACCATGACCTTCTGCGGTGTCTACCAGGGCCTAATCGACAAGGCTTACGAGGAGACGCGAGAGATCCTCAAGGAGAAGTCGCTCGGGGCAACGATGGAGGGCGCCGACATCGTGCTCAAGGACATCGGCCACATTCAAGTCGGACTGGGGAAGATGAAGGTCGACCAAGAGGTCTCGGCGCGCACGATCGAGATGACCTGCAAGATGCTGCTCGAGGGGCGCGACGTCGACCTCGATCCGCAGGAGCGGATCGCGTGGCTCGACGTGCCCAAGGTTATTTGCACGGAGACGGCGGTCTGGCTCACGTATGACGGGATGCGGCTGATCGGCGGCTCGACCTTCCGCCGCGGCCACGTGCTGGAGCGCCTGTATCGCGACTCCCGCAGCGGCCCCTTCCACCCGCTTACCACCGATCAGGTTTACACGCACTACGGACGTTTCGGTCTTGGCCTGATGGAGGAGCCGGCCGAAGTTGAGCCCGCGCCGGCGGGCTGAGCAAGCGAGAGTACGGGTGCGGCTACCGGTCAGGTCAGGGTCCGACAATGCGCGCGCGTCGGCATTGGGCACCCTGGCCACCGGCTACTTGCAACGTCGTTCAGATCGAGAGGGAGAACACACCAGATGACCGACCACGTTTACAAGAGCGTCGAGATCACCGGCTCCTCGAGCGAGGGGATCACGGAGGCGATCTCGGGCGCGATCAGCAAGGCCTCGCAGTCGCTGCGTCACATCGGCTGGTTCGAGGTGGAAGGCATACGCGGCATGGTCGACAACGACCAGGTCGGCCAATACCAGGTGACACTCAAGCTCGGCTTCCGGCTCGAGGACTAAGGGCCCCGCTGATCATCGCCGACGGCGGTTAGCGTCGCCGGCGCAGGTGGCGTAGCGCCAGCAGCATCGCGCTCACGACCCAGACTCCGACCACGATCGCGAGCTCGACCGGATGTCCACCTCCGAGGATCAGCGTGCTCGCCGAGACCACCACCAGCAGGGCGAACACGGCCGCGGGGAGCGGGACGTCGAATCCCTCCTCGGCGTGTCCTCTAGACCGCCGTAACGGCTGCCCCGTGAAGTGGACCTCGCCGCCCATCCCGAGCGGCCCCTCGAGGGTCCCGTTGACGAGCTGGTGTACCTCCGAGCGCGAAGACACGAGTACCTCGTCCGCCGGCCCCTCCTCGATCACCTGCCCGCCCCACAGGACGACGACGTCGTCCGCGAGCCGGCGAGCGACCTCCATGTTCTGCGTGGCGATCAGATATGTCCCGCCGATCTCGTCATGCCGCCGGCGAATCACGTCGCACAGGCCCATCAGCCTGACGACGTCGACGCCGAGCTCGAAGCTGTCGAGCACGGCGAAGTCTGGATCCGCGACGAGCGCGCGGGCCAGCGCCACCCGCCTGCGCATACCCGCCGAAAGGTCTGCCGGCGTCAGCTGGGCGCTGTCGGCGAGGCCCACTTCTCGCAGGCGCTCATGCGAGCGCCGGAAGAGCTCCTCCTCACCCCAGTCCACCTGCGCCTGAAGCTGATGCATGAGGTTCTCCTCGACGGTCATCGACTCCCACAGAGCGGACCCGTACAGGCCGCTGCCTTGGAGTAACACGCCGAACCGCCGGCTGAGGGCGAGCCTCTTGGCGTTGCTCATGGTCAGGGTCGATCGGCCCTCGACGAGGACATCGCCGCGGTCCGGCGTGAGCAGCCCAACGACGTGGCGCAGGGAGGTGGTCTTGCCCACCCCCGAGGGGCCGAGGAGCACGGTGATCCGACCGGGGAGCGCGGCAAAGCTGACCCCGCGCAGGACCGGGGTGCCGCCGAGCTCGGTGTGGACGTCGATCAGTTCGATCGCCGGAACGGTCAACGAGCCACTGAGATCGTGCGCCACGCCTCTGGGCGCCCGCCCGGCCAATAGCCGAGCGCGAGCACACCGATGCTGCCAAGCCAGCCAATGAACATCGCATCCCCGATCGGCAGCACCACGAGCGCTACGCACGCCCCGAATCCCCAGTAGGCGAGGAACCGTTCGAGGAGACCGACCCTCATCATCTCCGACGAGGCAAGACCGATCCAGACGGCGAACACCACCCGACTGGCGAGATCGAAGGCTGCAGCGGCCTGGAGCAGGCCCGAGCCGTCGATCAGGTGCCGGGCGCGCGCGGTCGTGCGCGCGCCGGAGCTGACGAACGCGGTGGCGGTCTGGCCGAGCGCGACGTAGCCGAACACGCTGGCGCCGGCCACCAGGGTCGCGCCGGCGAGCGCACTCCACAGCATCCAGCGCGAGACGTCTGGCCGCCGGGCGCGAACGATCGAGTACAGGTAGATGCCGACCGCCGCGGCGAGCATCAACCCCACGCACCGCAGCGTGGTAGCCAGCGCCTGGTCGGTCGCACTCGCGTGGAAGTCGAGGAGCTCGCGGGCTCGGTCGATCGGCGCCGGCTGGCCAACAGCGGCACCCGGGGATATCGCTGAGCCGGCGCCGGCGTTGGCGAGCTGCAGCGCGCCGAGCCAGCTGGCGACGCTGGCGAGCGCGGCCAGCCCAGCGATCCGGCCGACTCGCTCGCCGGGAGCCGTCATGGCTTCAAGCCGGGCGGCGGGTCAGCCATTACCTGCGGGTAGGGCCCCGTGAACGGCTGGTCCGCGGCGGGTAGGGACCCCGGAGCGCGCAGCGGATTCGCGGTGGGATTCGCGATGCCGCCGAGCCCACCGGCCTTGATCAGCGCCTCCACGAGCGCCTGCTCGGTCGGCGTGAAGCCCGAATAGCTCTCGAGCGATATCGGACAGGTGCAGCGCGCGATGTAATCGCCGGCGGAGTCCTTCTGGACGCCGTTGCCGAAGTTCTCGAGGAAGCCGCCGATCTCCTTGTAGTACGGCGAGATGTAGGCGAGCGGAGGATTCAGCTGGCTCAGCAGCGCCTCGACGCTCGGCACGGCCGGCTTCGCCGCGGAGGAGAACTTCGTCAGGCTGCTCAGCAGCGGATTCGCCACCTTCAGGAATGCCGGGAGGTCGTTGAACAGCCGGCGGGCAGCAGCGGCCGTGGGCGTCAGGTCGCGCATCACCGGTCCCAGGTTCGCAAGCGCGACGCGCAGGTTCGAGATCACCGGGGACGCGAGCCCCGCGAACCCGGTCAGCGTCAACACGCTGGTGCGTGCCTGGTCGAGCGTCGGGGGGAGCTGGATCAGGCTCTCCTGCAGGGCGCGGTCGCGAGTGGCGACCGCCTGCGCGGTCTGGTCCGCCGCCGTGACCAGCGTCCGCAGGTCCTGCGTGCGGTTTGCGAGCGCCCGCATGACGGTACCGGTCTGAGCGACCACGTCCGCCACCTGGGCGCGCTGTCGGTTGAGGACGTTGAAGACGACACCGCCGTTGTACACCGTCGGCTGGAGCTCACCGAGGAACTGGTTGAGGTGCTTGCCCTCGTGGTGCACACCGGCTCCGAGCGACTGCAGGTCGACGCGCACCTCGCTCCGCACCGCCGGGGTGAGCGCGCCCAGAATCTGGTCCAGTGGTACCGAGGCGAGGTCCTGAGACAGCCCGAGCGTGCCGCCGTCGGGGAGCCGTCCGGCCTGCGGGTGCCCGCGGGTGATCTCGACGTAGTTC
>DASZLV010000077.1:0-32970 GCA_035552215.1 Solirubrobacteraceae bacterium
GCACCGAGAGATCCGCTACGACGCCGTCTACCAGTTCTCCCAACCCGAACTGCTCGGTCTACGCCGCCACCTCACCGAACTTCCCCCGGTCGTGCTCCATCCGCAGGTCCATGCGGCCGGTGAGCTTCGATGGCATCGGAACGAGTCGGTGCTCTCAGCCGGCCTGGAGCCGGCATGGAAACGAGCGACCGTTCGAGCCGTCCTGACGGCGCGCGCAGCGATTCAGCGGCGTGATCTTGCCTTGGCGGCCGGCATCGTGGCAGCAAGTGAGCTCCACGCAGGGTTGCTCGTGGCCGACTCCCGAGCGGAGCAAGGTCGATTGCACGTCGTGCCAAACCCGATCGATCTCACATTCTTTGCGCCTCGGCCCGCTGCTCGCGCGCCTGGGCCCCACGCTCCGGTTCAGCCCGTCCAGCGCATCGTGTTCGTCTCGCGCCTCTCGGTACGCAAAGGAGTCGAGATGGTGGCTGAGCTCAGCCGTCGCCTGAGCGATCTGCGCGGCGCAGTCTCGATCGAAATAGTCGGGTTTCCGACCGGGTGGTCGGACTACAGCGGCCTGATCAAGACGCTCGACCCCATGATCGTGACGCACGCCGGGCAGCTGTCTGGTCCGGATCTCCTCCACCGGTATCAGAGCGCAGATCTATGCGTCGTACCGAGCCACTACGAGCCCTTTGGACTCACCGCCGCCGAGTCGCTTGCCTGCGGGACGCCGGTCGTGGCCAGCGACGCCGTCGGCGCGGTCGAAAATCTCGACGCTACGTGCTGTGTACGGTTCGCCGCTGGCGACGCCGCAGGCTTGGAAGCTGCCGTCCGGTGCATGCTCACTCGCATGCGCATCAACCCGTCCGGCGTCCGGGCGGATGCTCGGAAGCAAGCAGTCGCCCGCTTCGACCCGCGGCTGGCCGGGCGTCGGCTTGCCCAGATCATCCGCCAGGTCACGCGAGCGGGATCGTGATGGCGCAGTCCGCGAGCTACTCGAACCGCGCTCGGACTCAGCGGTAGAGGCCAACCCAATCCGGTGACTTGACTCGTCTCTGCCGACGCGGAGGAACCCTTGCCACCGCCGCGGCTGCGCGCGCGATATCGCCGACGCTCCTGTGCCGTCGAGCACTTTCCAGATACGATCGTGCCGCGGCTTCAGCGCGTCCTGCTCGCCGATGACCGACCGCCACGTACCGGGCGAAATCGTGGCGATCGAAAGACGTTCCCAGTCGGTTCGCGAGCGCCTCGTGCTTACGCTCCAGGCGCGCGAGCTCGCCATCCTGAACGTCGTATTCGCGCTGGACGCGGCTGCCGCTGTGAAGAACGTTGCCGACCAAGACTTCGTCGCACGGACGAGCAACGTTCGTTGCGGCTAGCCGGAGCCAGCAGTCCCAATCGTCGAGATGGCTGAACGACTCGTCGAACCCGCCGATCCCGATCAGCGCTGCCCGCCGCACGATCACGTTCGACGCGCCAGCCGGCATCACATTGCGGTTTAGCAACTCACCGAGCAGCCCCGACGCCGACGGCGGAGGCACCAGTCGGAGGGGTCGCAGCGCGGTGTCGAGCACAATCGCACCTGCGTAGCAGAAGTCTCCACCACGCTCGAGCGCGGCAAGCTGCTTGCGGAGCTTGAACGGCGACCAGAGATCATCGTCGTCCAAGAACGCGACCCACTCGCCCCTCGCCGCGAGCAGCCCAGAGTTGCGCGCAGCCGCGACACCGCGGGACGCGGTGTGACGCAGCACGCTTACCCGCGTCTCGATGGCGACCTGCACGGGCGGCTCAGAACCGTCATCGACGATGAGAACCTCGATCGCAACCCCCTCCTGAGCCAACGCCGTGCGGAGCGCTCGCGCAGCGAGGATGTCAGGGCGGTTGCGCGTCGGGATCACGACGCTCACCGTGACGGCATCCCTCACGATCGTGAGGACAGGAAGCGTGATCGCATGATCGCGAGAGGCTAGCTGACGTGCCCGGGGACGTTGAGAACGGTCTGAGGTAGGGAGAGGTCCGGGCCTGCCGAGAGGGTGTGGGTGTCGAAGCTCACGCCTTCAAGGAGGCCCGGATGCCGCACCATAGAGCCCGTCACACCGCTCTCGGCCGGTGGGACGTCGCCCGTCATGTGATCGAGGACGGTGAGACGTTCGCGCGGGCCGCGGCCCGGGCGGACGTTTCACCGTCGACCGTCTGGGGATGGGTGCACCGCTGGCGGACCGCGACCCCGGCAGACCGGGCATCGCTGTCGTGCCTGCAGGAGCGTTCCAGCCGCCCTCACTGCTCCCCAGACCGGGTCCCCGACCTGGAGGCCGCCAGGATCTGCGAGCTGCGGGAGCGGACGGGGTGGTCACCGCGGCGGCTCGCGGACGACCCCGGGATCTGTCGGGCGCATTCCACCGTCCATCAGGTCCTCCGTCGCGGCGGGTGCTCCCGACGGCCCGCGCCGGACCGGCCGGCGGTGGTCCGCTACGAGTGGCCGTGCCCTGGGCAGCTGCTGCACATGGACGTCAAGAAGTTCGGGAAGTTCGCCCAGCCCGGGCATCGCACGACCGGCGACCGGACCCGCATCCGCCCCATACGAGTCGGCTGGGAGTACGTCCACACGATCATCGACGACTGCACCCGCGTCGCGTACTCAGAGATCCACGACGACGAACAAGCCGCGACCGTGACCGCGTTCACCCGCCGCGCCCTGGACTCGTTCCTCGAGCTCGGTGTCTGCGCCGAGCGGCTGATGACCGACAACGCGTGGGCCTACACCCGCAACCGCTCCCTGCGGCTGCTGTTGCGCTCCCGACAGATCACTCACATCCGCACCCGCCCCTACACGCCACGGACGAACGGGAAGGTCGAGCGTTACCAACAGACGCTCCAACGCGAATGGGCGTACGCGCTCGAATACGCCTCCAGCCAAGCCCGTCGCGAGTCACTGCCACACTGGATCCGCCACTACAACGAGCGACGCTCCCACAGCGCCCTCGGCAACCGACCCCCGCTACACCGCGTTCGGGAGGTCTCCGGGCTCAACAGCTAGCGAGCGGCGCATCGTCCCGGGCCGTGGGGGTGGTCGGCCAGACTGGCTATCGTCCAGAAAGCGGCTGGACTCCCAGACGTGTCTCCGCCGCTGCCGAGCAGCATGCGCATACCATTGGTTCGTTCAGAGCAAGTATTGCCGCTGCCGATATATCGTCCATCGGTGCGTGGCCGAAGGCCGCCGGAACTCGCTGTGCTCACAGCGGGTGTAACTGAGGTAGCGCCATGACCCTCGGACGCCTTCGTCTCAAACGCCCGCAACCGAAAAAGCCAGTTGCATTCGATCCGCCCCCATGTACAGACAGGTCGGGCGCTGTCGCGTCGTCTTCGCATCCCACGACCAATGAGCTCCTCGCCCTCAGGATCGTCTGGTCGCGGAAGCATCGAACCGTCTTCATGCCTCGGACATTCCAGGAGCCGCCGCGGTTGCGCGTCAGCTGGAGTCGGCCACGACCGACGAGCGGACGCTCGAGCTCACCGATCCCTTCTTGCCTGCGCTTCTTGAGGGTAGGTCGCTGGTCGCGAGCCTCGTAGCATGAGCGGGCGATATGCGCGCGCCTTTCCCCATCTGGTCCGCGCCGCGCGCCGCGCGGAGGAGCTTCGTGCCTTCCGCGGCTCACGGCGCGCATCGCGGTATCGTCCAGTTCGGGTCCGCCTTCGCGATCGCACCGCCCTCCGAGCCCCTCAACGTCGCCGCCCGTCGGCTTGCGCATCCTGTTCGTCACCCAGACCCTTCCGCACGACGAGGCAGGCGGGTCCCAGACCTACGTCGCCGAGCTGGCAACGACGTTGGCGGCAGCGCACGAGATCGGCGTTCTGTCGGGCTCCAGGGCCGGGGCGACCGGACTTCCCATCCGCACGGTCAGACGGCTGGCGCCGCTGGCCGCAGAAGCTTCCACGCTCGACAAGATGTGGTGGCACGCCCGCGATCAGTGGTCACTGCGTCAGCACCAGCTGATCCGCGGCGAGCTCCGGCGGTTTGCGCCAGACGTTGTCCACACCCACCAATGCCAGGGACTTACCTCCGCCGTGTTCAGTGCGATTGCCGCCTCGGGCCTTCCCCACGTCCACACCGCGCACGATCTCAACGTTCTCTGCGTGAATACGCGGATGATTCGCCACGGAACGAGATGCGCCGGTCGCTGCGGTCCTTGCCTGCTCCAGCGGGGGATACGCGGTTCGCTGGTTGCGCAGCGACTCGACTTCCTGATCGCCCCGTCTGATCGAGTCCGCAGGCTCCACGTATCCGCGGGTGTGGTGAGCGAGGACAGAGCGGTGACGATCCGTCAGGGCGCGAAGCCCGGCGCGTCTTATCTGCGCGGAAGCGATGATCGCCCGCTGCGCGCCGGCTTCATCGGGGCGTTGGCTGCTCACAAGGGAGTCCGCCAGCTGCTGGCCGCAGTCGGTTCCTCGCGTCGAAGCTGGACGCTGGATGTTGTGGGCTCCGGTCCACTGGCGGCCGATGTCGCCGTAGCGGCGCGCAACAACGACAGGATCACGTTTCACGGCGCACTGTTCGACGCCGACAAAGACTCGTTCTACGCCGGAGTCGACCTCTTGGTGGTGCCTAGCGAGGGCGAGGAGAACGCTCCACTCGTAGTTGCCGAAGCCAGCGTGCGCGGCATCCCGACCGTTGTCTCGGATCGTGGCGGCCTGGCCGAGACGGCGCTCGCTACCGTTGTTCGCGGCGGAGATCCGCAGGCTCTCGCCGAGGCGATCGACGATCTCGATCGCGACCGCGAGCGGCTACGGATGCTTAGCGGGCTGCTGCTCGAGCGGGTCGATGAGTTCACCTGGCGCCGGCACGTCGACGAGGTCGCATCGGTGCTTGACCGAGCGAGGAGCCCGACCCGAGCCGCGAGCCAGCCGCTCCTGGCGGCACGGCGCGCGATCCAGGTGCTTTCCCGCCGACGGTGAGAAGCCCGCGACCTGGTCTCCGGCGCTGCACTTCGCCGCCTTGGTATGGCGGTGCTACTCGCCGGAGCGATCGCGCCGCTCTTTCTTGAGCGCGAGGATCTCGTCGCGGGTGAGGACCTCGGCGGGGTACTTCTTCTCGCGCTCGCGCTGGCCGCCAGCTGATCGCGCCTGTCGGACAACGCCCGCTACGCTCCAGCGCGAATGAGCGGGGACGTCATGCCGCCGTCCGGCAGAGCTGAACTCAGCATCGTCGTGCCCACAGTGGGCCGCGATCTCCTCACTCGCGCCCTGACGTCGATCGTCGCATGCTCGCCGCCCGCGGCACAGATCGTCGTCGTGGACCAGGGGAATGGCGCGGGCGCTCGCATCGCGACCGAGATCGTCCCACCGTGGCAGCTCAAGGTCGTGTCACAGCCGCGCCTCGGTATCGGAGCTGCACGCGACGCCGGGGTACGACAGGCGCGTCATGACGTCGTCGTCATGACGGACGATGACTGCACCGTCCAAGCTGACTGGATCGTCGTCGCACAGCTACTCGCCATTCGGCACCCGGCCGCGATCATCACGGGTCGTGTCCTGCCGGGCGGGAACTCGCCAGACATCCCCTCGACCATCACCGACACGCAGACGCGCGACTACACCGGGTCGGTCCGAGACAACGTGATCTACCCGAACAACGTGATCCTTCCGCGCCGCCAGGTGCTCGAGGTCGGCGGCTTCGATGCGCGCTTCCGCCTCGCCGCTGAGGACAACGACCTTTGCTATCGGTGGCTGCAGGCAGGCGGTGCCCTTTGGTACGAGCCCCGGCTCACCGTCTGGCACCACGACTGGCGCACCGACGAGGAGCTTCGAGCGATGTATCGGCGGTACTGGCACGGACAGGGACTCGTTTACGGCAAGCACCTGCGTCTGCGAGACGCCGCCGTGCTTCCGTTCCTGGGCCGTGACATCGCGTCGCTCGCACGCCGCCCGGTCGGACTGCTGCTCGGGAGGAGACCCCAGTCCATCGACCCGCGGACCGGAGGCGCGGGTGGCCTCAGCCGCGGCTTGCTGACAGGCCTGGCATGGAACCCGGGCACTCAAGGACGGGACCGCGGGTCCGACAACGACTATCCTCGAACGTGACGAAATGGACATCCGCGCGCGAAAGTTGACGTCGCGATTGCTGCCGGGCCCATTCGGCTCGACGCGCACGCCGACGACAGGTGAGCTGCTGAAGCGGCGAGATCGGATTGTCGCCCGGGCAGCGGTGCTGTTCCGTCTCTCACGGGTGGAGTCGGGAGTGCGAGCACTGCAAGAACTGGAGTCCGCAACGATCGATGAGCGGACGCTGGAGCTCACTGATCGGTTCCTTCCGGGGGTGCTCGGCGGCCGCCGACTGATTGCGACATTCGATCCGAACCGGCGTCCGCGCGCGGACGAGGTCGTCGTGATCTACGGCAACTACCCGCTCGTATTCGACAGCGTCGTCATCAATAATCCGATCAAGCGACACCTCGCCGACTTCTGGAAGTTCGAACACGACGCAGTTGAGTACGACGAGCGCTGGGACGGCGTCGACCACATCTTCGTGATCAATTCCCGAGACCGGCCGGATCGGTGGGACGGCGTCGTTCGCGAGCTCGGGACCGCGCGCGCTCCCCTTCACCGTCTTACGCGGATCGAAGCAGTCAAGCTCGAGCCATCGGACGTTCGGCCGGGTCTTAGCCGGCAGGCCCGAGGCCAGCTCGGAGCTGTGCGAGCCCACCGTGCCGCGCTGGCTGAAGCTGCGGCACGCTCGAGCGCGACTGCGCTCGTACTGGAGGATGACTTCTGCTTCACCAGCGACCTCGAACAGCATCTCGACGATCTGCGCACGTTCCTGGCCAGGCGCTACGACTACACGGTATGCCTCATCGCGACGTGCCGGGACGGCGCCACCCTACCGATGGATGACCTCCTCGCCCGGTCTTTTCAGGAGTGCACAGGTGCGGCCGGCTATCTCGTCTCCGAAGAGGGAATCACAGCATTGCTGGACATCTTTGCCGACGCTTCACACAGGCTGGAGCAAACGGGGGACATCGACTCGTTCGCCGTTGATCGCTGCTGGTCGGTGCTGCAGCCTCCGGGTACCTTCCTCGTCTTTCGCAGAAAGTTCGGTTTCCAGGTCTCGAGCTTCAGCGACCTCGAGCAGACTATCGCCCGCTATCTCGATTAGTCGAGCCGCAGCTCAGCGGGGGGCGCAGCCACCGCGAAGGATGATAAGTAAAGAGGAACCCATCGTTTCCAAGCGCGGGCTAACCGGGTCGTCGGAGGAAGAGCACCGGGTACATCGACTGCTCCACGTCCAGGATGAAGCCATCCGTGAGCAGCTTAATCAGGAGTTGTTGGAGCGCGACGTCGCCCACGACTCGAGGATGGACCTCCATGCAGATCGCCCGGAGCGTCCTCGGAAGTTGGCGAGCCAGTAACTCCACCTCCGCACCTTCGATGTCAGCCATCAGATACGTCGGAGTCAGCCTGCGGAGAGCGTCGCCAAAGCTCTGCATCGGCACGCGGATCGCTCTAGCCCCAGTTTTGGCGGTGAGTCCAGAAGCCCAGAAGTTAGGAGTCACATAGAAATCCGACTCGCCGTCTGTATCGCCAAGTACCGCATTGATGACCGTCGGCTGAAATCCATTCAGTTTGGCCGTGCCTCTGATTGCATCGATCAACGCGGGGTTGCCCTCGTAGACAGTGACGTTCTCGGCTCCAACGATCCGGCACGCGTACGTCGCCACGACACCGATGCCGCCCCCGAGTTCCAGGTAGCGGTCGTCAGGACGCAGGGTGTGCTCGAGGATGCAGCGCTCGCCAAACTCGTAGTAGCAGTCGTAGATCGCCTCGCGGATCGCGGGAGTTGCCCAGCTGTCGGACAAATCCAGCTTCACCCCCCCGACCTCGGCGCTCGCCGGCTGGAGTCGGTGGCGGCGGCGACGCCGGTACTCCAATCGGGCAGCGCCCAAGGCAACTCGGAGCTGGGATCGCTGCTTTCCGTCGCGCATGCCAACGACGATAACGGCACGATCTCATCGGATGGGTGCTTGGTCGCGTGCTTCGTGGTTCAGGTGACATGCCGTGCCAGCAGTTCGACGAAGCGGGGATAACGCCACAGCACTTCCTCGATGTGTCTGGCGGCGGCGCCATAGGCGGTGAACTCCTCCTCCGCTGCGGCCGCGTCGACCTCGCCACGGCGCGAGTTGGCGACCCGGCGTGCGCACGCCCACCGGATGGTTCGCGCGGCACGAATCAGGCGGGTGTGCAGGGCGGGCAACTCGCCTGACAGCCGCTCGAACCGCCCGGCGCCGACGCCGGCCTGGAAGACCCTTCGGCGGACCGCACCGTAGGACGTGCGGCCCGGACTGATCCGATGTTCGACGACCGCGTCAGGAGCGTAGACGAGCCGGTGCCTCGCGCTCGCCAGCTTCCAAAGCAGGAACGTCTCCGCATGGCTGAGGGCGACCGCCCCTCGGTGGCCGAGTGTGACATCGAATGGCTCGGGGAGCATCGCGCGCAGCACCTCGGCGCGAATCGCCATGTTGGCGCCGATCGGAAGAGCGTTAAGTCCCATCTCAAACGGCGCCTCTCCATAGTCAAGAAGAGTGAGGTGCGTGTTGTCGCTTCCGAGCCATGGCGGTCGCTCGCCAAGAAAGCGCGGGACGATTCGCCCACCGACGCCGGACACACCTGGCTCGAAGCGGCGAGCAAGCGCGTCCAACCAGCCGGGAAGCACGGTCACGTCATCGTCCGTGAACACGATCCAGTCGCCGATCGCGGCCCTGATCCCCGCATTGCGCGCGGGACTCAGACCGGGAGTTGCTTCGGTGCGCAGCACGATCGGACGGGTGGTCTCACCGCGCGCCGACCGGAGGACGGCGGCAGTGTGATCGGTCGAGCCATTGTCGACAACCAGCACCTCCGCTGGGACGCAGGAGGTGTCTGCTGCGAGCGAGGCGAGCGTGAGGCGCAGTGACTCCGCCCGGTTGCGGGTGCAGATCAGAACGGTGACCGTTGGCCTCATCTGGAAGGCACTTCCCAGTGATGAGGAAAGCGCACTGGAACGCGCATAGCGACCATCACTGCGCCTTTGCGTTCCGGCTCGGAGCGTACGACCTTGAATGAGGACATACGCTGCCAGTCGATTATGTCGCCATAGCCGGCGGCGCCTCGGACCGATCCCCAGATTTCGTACGTGCGTGGGTTGAGCGGAAGGTCGTCGAAGACGCAGTCGATCACGCCCTCGCCCGACTCGACGTCGTGCATCTCGCCGGTACCGAGCATCGATGCCAGGACGAAACACCGTCCGGCTCCAGCGCTGAGACCGATCGTGAAGCTCGTGCCGGGAATTCGACGGTCGGCTCGGTAGCGAAGACGGATACGCGTCGGTTGATCCGCCGGCACCTCGAGAATCGCGGTGCCGACATGATCGACGACACCCACCTGGATGAGGCTGAAGCCACCGCCGCCAATCTCGGAGCGTTCCATCGCAGCCGGCCGAGCGAAGCTCACCTCATCGAAGTACGCGCCGACGATCTCGTGTGCGGGGCCGTCGCCGGCGAGCCGGCCGCTCTTGAGCACGACCCCGCGCTCACACAGGGTCTCGATCGCGTCGAGGTCATGCGACACGAAGATCAGAGTCCGGCCCTCGTGGGAGAGCTGTGTCATTCGCTCCACACACCGCTCTTGAAACCCGGCGTCTCCGACCGAGATCGCTTCGTCGACGACGAAGATGTCAGGCTCCAGGTGCGCCGCGATCGAGAAACCCAGCCGGAGCTGCATTCCGGACGAATACTGCTTGATCTGGCGATCGATCGCGTCACCGACGCCAGCGAACTCCACGATCTCATCGAAGCGTCGTGCGATCTCGTTGCGCGAGAGGCCCATAATCCGGCCGTAAAGTCGCACATTCTCTCGGCCGCTGAGCTCTGGGTGCATTCCAGTGCCGACCTCGATCAACGCCCCGATCCGCCCGTTGATCGTGATTCTGCCTGCCGACGGATACGCAATCCGGCACATGAGCTTGAGGAGGGTCGTTTTGCCGGCACCGTTCAGCCCCATGATCCCCAGGCTTTCCCCCGGCGAGATCTCCAGGCTGACATCCGTGATCGCTTCGACGGCCACAGGGGCGGGGGCCGGCCTCAGGAGGCCCGTGATGTCGTCGCGCAGCGACCGGTACGCGCGCGTACCACGGTAATGCTTCGAAACGTGATCGAAGGTGACGGCTGGCTGGGTCATGCCCGATCTGAGAACGTGCGCTCGAGCTTCTTAAAGATGGTGTACGTCACGAGAGCGAGCAACAGGCACCAGCCGAGAGACGCCGCACTCAGAAGCCACTGCGGCCACTCGTGATGTAGCAGAATGCGACGGAAGCCGTCGATCGCACACGCGGCCGGATTGAAAATGATAAAAGCGTCCCGGACAGGCCGCGACAAGCTGGATAGCGAGTAGATCACGGGACTCAGAAACAGTCCGAGCTGCATGAGGAAAGGGAGCACGTAGCGAACGTCGCGGTAGTACACATTCAGGGCCGCTGGTAGGAGACCGTATGCCAGGGCGCCTGCGATCAGCGCGATGGGAACGAGTGGAAGGGCGAGCCACTGAACCGTTGGCCAGTACCCAAACGCGAGCTCGAAGATGATGAGAATGACGATACTCGGGGCAAGATCAACGACTGCGGCGACGATCGCTGCCACCGGCAGAATTTCCCTGGGGAAGTAAACCTTCCGAAGCAGGGCAGAGTCCGCCACGACGCTGTCGGCGCTCGTCGTCAGAGCCTCCGACAGGAATTGCCAAGCTGTCATACCACATAGCGCAAAGAGCAGGTATGGGGCGTGTTCGCTGCTCACGTGGGCGAACTTGCCGACCACAAGCGTGAAGAGGAGCGTTGCGCTGAGGGGTTGCAGCACCACCCACAGCAGCCCGATGGCCGCCTGCTTGTACTTGACGCGGATCGATCGCGACGCGAAGGCCAGCATGACGTCGCGGTAGGACCACGTCTCACGGAGGCTCCTGAGTGTGCCGGCAAGCTTGGCCTCGCTGTCGACGACGTACTGCTGGCGCTGCTCAGCGCCGGACGCGACAGAAGGCTCAAGCTGTGGTTCCCAACGTGCAGTCATGGGCTGCCGGTCATTTCGCTCGAGCTGGCGGGGAAACCCAGCTTGCCGTGAACATTTGCTGACAGAATAGGCACTTGGAACCGATGCTCCGTGGTAAACGGGGCGGGGACCGAACCACGAATGCACGAGAACTCGATCCATGCGTTTCGGGCACATGTTGCCCCGAGAATCCCTTGCACCGGCCGTATTCTCGAGATCGGCGCTGACGGCCAACCCTCGCGGTACGCGCTCGAATGCGGCAGCCCGATCGAATGGGAGACCGCGGATCTCGCAGCCGAAGCCGGGGCGTGGACCGTCGACGGCTCGCCTCCGACGATTGTGATGCCAAGCGAATACGAAATTCCGGTCGCCGAGGAGACGTACGACGTTGTCCTGTCAGGGCAGGTCATCGAGCACGTCCGGGAGATCTGGACCTGGATGCTGGAACTGGGCGGCGTGACCAAGTGCGGCGGACGCGTCATCACAATCTCGCCCGTGAGCTGGCCATACCACGAAGCTCCGGTGGATTGCTGGCGGATCTATCCCGCCGGCATGGAGGCCCTGAGCCGGTACGCGGGGCTGGAGGTGGAGTTCTCGTGGTGGGGTTCACTGGAGTCGCAGCAGTCTCGACGCACCTATCCGGGCGCGGGTAGTGCGTGGGACCGGTCGCTGCGTTTCCTGCTGAGGGCGCGTCTGAAGCGCCTCGTTGGTTGGCCGGTACCGGTCGCCTACGACATGGTGACCATTGCCCGGAAGCACTAGGGCCGAGCGTGCATATGCTCTGATCATGGTTCTCCTCCTCCGTGGCTGGTGTGCGCGAGGGTCTGCGGATGACCTCCCGCAGCGCGAGTCCCGCGGGGACACGCCAACCGAGCCGCGACGCGATCAACGACGTGAGCGGTGTGGACGTCCCGGCACGCCGTCGGCGCGGATCGCGCTGAACACGCGACCGTGAGACCCTGGCACTGGTGCGAGTGCACGACCGACGGGGAGAACCGGGGCAGCTCGCGACGGATCTGAAGTTGTCGCGCCAGTGACGACCGCTCGCGGGCGTGCCACGCCATCTTGTGCAGCCCGCAGGGCGTCGGCGGAAGCGGCGGGACTAGGCTGAGGACGCGTATGGGAAATCGAGTTGGTCGCGTCGCGGTACTAGTCAGCACGCAAAGTTCGTACCGGTCACACAGCGCGTCAGCCAGGGCGTCGACGCACTCCTCGGAGCCACCGTAATCGCTCTGCGGCAACCTGTGCGTGACGAGCAGAATCCTCAACCGACTATCCTGGCGCGATGCCTTCTCAGCGGGTCGTGAGGGTCGCCAAGGCACTCCCGACGCCGGCGCAGGACGTGCTTCGGAACGCACGCACCGCGCTGCGGCGTCAACTGCCACCGAGGACGCTCACCCGCCTCGAGCGCCGACTGGACCCCGTCGCACCTCATCCGTACGCGCGCGGCACCCCGATCGATCGCTACTACATCGACCACTTCTTTCGGCGATGGAACGCACCGCTCGGGCGCGGACGCGAGATCCGCGGCGTCGTGCTGGAGTTCTACAACACCGAATACGCCGACGCGTTCGGAGGTTGGGGTCGTCCGGACAGCCCGATCACGGCGGTCGAGATCGTCGACGTCGCCCAGAATCCCAACGCGAGCGTACGCGCCGACATCGCGGACGCTCCGCAGCTGTCGAGCGAGTCGTTCGATGTGGTGATCTGTACTCAAGTGCTGCAGCTCGTCTTCGACGTACAGGCGGCTGTGGCGACGCTCGCTCGGATCCTTCGGCCCGGTGGCGTCCTTTACGTTACGGTACCCGGCGTCAGCCCATCGTTGGGAGCCGACTTCGCCGGCGGCGGCACCGACTACTGGCGATTCACCTCGGCGTCTATCCGTGAACTGCTGCTGCGCCAGTTCGCGGCCGATTCTTTGACCATCGACGGATACGGGAACATCCTGGCCGCACTCGGATCGCTGCACGGCCTCGCCGCGGAGGAGTTCTCCTCCGCCGAGCTCGACTACCGAGACCCGGCGTTCGAGACGCTCATCGCCGCACGCGCGGTTCGCTCTTGAGCCAGCAGCCGATTGCCTCCAGGTCGACGTCCTTTTGCGACAGTGCGGTCGGTAGGGCCCTTGGGAAGGGCATGGACGGCCTGTCGCGTGTCGGAATGACGACCGATATCATCGGCCCCCGAGCATACGTGAGCCCGGTCCATTCGTCGCACGCGCTCGCCGTCCACGTCGATCTCTCGCGCGAGCTCAGGCCAATCCGGCTCGAGCGCACGGGCGATGTTGCCTTACTGGTCGTCTTCTTCCGTCGTGCGCTCCTCGGCATCGTGGCCGTTGAGTCCGGCAGTGGGGTGAGTGTCGAGGCCCAATGGCAGGCCATTCGCGAGTGCGTCGGCGAAACGCTATGGAGAGCCCTGCTTCGGTACGCGTTTGAGCGTTCGGCGCGGGGCTCGCCTCCGGTCGCCGGCGAGCAATCTCCGATACCGGTGGTCCGGCTCTTGGGCGGGGACCGCGCTCGTGTGGTCCCGATCGAGCCGCTTCTACGAGCCGGTGGCGAGCTCGTCGCCGTGCTCGAGCCTGGCACGGAGCTCCATCCGGACCAGGTGCGATCGGCACGGATGAGACTCGAGCATCCCCAGACGGCCGTTGTAATCGGTGACACGGTCCCGAGGAATGGGCTACGGGTACCCCTGGAGCGAACCCGCGCGGTCGAGCCAACCGTGATCGACGGTGCCCGCGCGACCGCCTCCGCCCGCCAGATCAGCTCGCTCGCGCCGGGCCCGTGGCTGGCCAGGCGAGCGCTGCTGCTTGAGGCGGCCGGGGAGCGCGCGGACGTCGTGCCGAGCGCACAGTTGCTGCGCCGCATCCTCGCGGCGGGGCGGCGGGTGATCGTGGATCCAACGCTATGGGCCGTCGATGCAGCTGACGCGAGCGGGAGCGCCGTCGATCGAAACGCCGCCGCGATGGAAGGGGCTCAGCCGCGCGCCTCGATGGCGGTCGCCGTTCGCGAGCCGCCGCCTCGCGTGTCCGTCGTCGTCCCGTCGTACAACCGCAAGCAGCTGCTCGGGGAGGTCGTCTCGTCGCTCGCCCGCCAGACGGTGCCGGTCGACCAGTATGAGGTGATCGTCGTTCTCGATGGGAGCACCGACGGCAGCCGAGCACAGCTGGCAGCGCTCAACCCCCGCGTGCGTCTGCGCGTGATCGCGCAGCGAAACGCCGGGCTGCCAGCGGCGCGGAATCGCGGAGTCGCCGAGGCCTCCGAGCCCGTCGTCGTGTTCCTCGATGACGATCTCGTGCCCGCGCGTGCCTTCGTTGAGGCGCACGCCGAAGCACACGCTGGCGGCGATCCGAGGGTCGTGGCGATCGGACGCTGCACCGCGGCCGTCGAGGGCGGAGGCCGGTGGGGAGCGCTCGTTCGGTCGAGCTCCGACGATCATTTCGACAGCAAGCAGGAGGAGGCGCATCCGTGGGGCTTTCTCGACTACTCGGCGGGGAACTCGTCGCTGCGGCGCACGTTCCTGGCGACGTGCGGTGGCTTTGACGAGCGCTTTCGCACCCGTAACGAGGAACATGATCTGGGGCTTCGCCTGCTCTCAGCGGGCGCCGCGTTCCGCTACGTCCGAGAGGCCACCGCCGAACATCGCCTCGACGGGCGCCGCATCGCAGCGCTGCGAGCGCAGCGGCTGCAGGGCTACTACGACTTGGAGCTGGTGCGCAAACATCCGTCCCTGCGCCACCGGATCGTCCTTGCCGAGGTGCTGGCAAAGCGCCGGGGTGGCCTCTCGCGCGCTGCCCGAACGGCGATCGCGCGACCGCAGCTGGTGGAGCGACTGCTACCGGCCGGAGCAGCAGCGGCGACGTGCCTCGACGCCGTATACATGCGCGATTTGCACGACCGCCTCATGGGCTCGCTGATGACCGCCGCCTACCTGGCCGGGGTGGGAGCGCACGAGCACGCCGAGTCGTTGATCGACGACGTCCGGCGTGCGGTCACGTCCGCGGCCACGCTCGGTGTGGAGCTCGACCTCGGTTCTGCGGAGCGCGTCGTTGTGCCGAACGCAGACGCGGCGAGGGTCGTCCAACTCACGTGGCGAGGGCATTATCTCGTTGCCGTTGCGGGGGCGGAACCGGGCCGCGAATGGAACTGGGCTCGGCTCCGAGAGCGGGCGCTCGCGCGGGCGCTGCCGCCGCTTCGTCGGCAGATCGCGCTCGCGGATTTCCTGGCTGCCGTCAACCGGACCGTCGGCGAGGAACCCGACTAGGCCACGCGGTGCAAGAGAACGGACGCTGGCTGCTGGATTGGTGCCAGGAGATCAGGAAGGCAAGCGGGGCGCGCGCGATCACGAGCAACCTTCTCGGGCGAATGTGGATCACCCTCGTCGCTGGGCTGCTCGGCCTCAAGCCCTTCGTTCGCGGCGCCGGCAAGCTGCTCTTGCCGGTGCGCCTTCCGACTGGGCGCGTGATCCTGATCGCGGACATCTCGGAGCTGATGGCGATCGACGAGGTCTTCGTCAAGGGCGGCTATGACGATCCGTACCTCCCGGGCAGCGCATCCACGATCCTCGATCTCGGCGCGAATGCGGGCGTTGCGAGTGAGTTCTTCGCAACGCGATATCCCGCCAGCCGGATCGTGGCGGTCGAGGCCGATCCTCGCGTCGCGCGGCGCGCTCGGCGAAACCTGCGCGGCCGGAACGTCACCGTTCATGGCGTGGCCGTCGCCGACCGCAGCGAGCCAATCGAGCTCCGCCGAAACGATCGTATGAGCTGGGCGACGTCCGCCCATTCCGCCACCGGCGAGCGGTTTACGGTGCCTGGGATCACGCTCGACGAGATCATCGGTGAGGCACACGTCGAGATCCTCAAGATCGACATCGAAGGATCTGAATACGCCGTGATCGCAAGGTCGAAACGCCTTCATCAGGTCGATCTCATCCTTGGCGAATTCCATCCCGTCGACGGTGTAACGGCCGACGCGTTCTTCGCGCTGCTCTCTGACTTCGAGCTCCTGTCGCGCGGCGGGAATGAGCAGGCCGCGTTCGCGGCGCGCCGTCGCCGTTAGCCTCTGATCACCTTGAGCCGGTCAGGTTCAAGAAGTCCACGACGATTGCTCCCGGCAGGGCGATCATGCCACGACGACGAGTGCGACGATCAGGCATGCGTACCGTCTACTGCACAGGGATGCACCGCCAGTAGCGCTCGATGCGGGGCAGCGACTCGGGGTGATCGACTCGCGTTGGCCCGAGGTGAGGGATCTGACTTGCATAGGCGGCGATCCGGCCTGCCTTCGCCTCCCTGTCCACCTCGAGCTCGACCGGGGTGCCGACAAAGCCCCAGCGCTGTTCGAGCTTCGCGATCTCCCGAGCTCCGGAGCGTCGCAGAGAATACGGTAGCTCCTCGTATAGGATCACGTTGGCGTCAGCCCTTGCGCATAGCATCTGCAGCGCGGTATCGCGGACGAAGAGATGGTCGGGGTGGGGGCTAGGCGCGGCGTAGCGAGGAACGAACCGTTCGACCCGGGCCCGAAGCCTGCCCGCGCGAATGCCGCACCCAGCGGGCAAAGCGATCGTGCCGCCGCCCGCGTGCGAGAGCCAGTCGCTCAATGTCTGCTGGATCGTATTGGCGTCGGAGGGGGCGCGCGTGCAGTCGTCGTAGTTCCAGCTGTCGCAGGTGTACTGCCAGTCGAGCAGATCGAGCTCACGGAAGCTGTGAGGTGAATCGGCAAAGCTGGCCGCCTCTTCGGCACGACGGATCGCTGCAGCCTCCGCGGAGTCCCGATGACCCGTGATCCTGTCCCACTCCCCCTGGCGGGGTGGAACAGGCTCGCCCGCGAACACGGTCAATATCTCCACGGCCTCTGCTCGCGCGAGGAGAGCGGCGCATGACAGAGCAGCGTCGTCCCGGTGCGGCGAGACGATCAGGACCGGGCCGCTGCTTGGGGGAAAGGCGTCTGGCATGAGCTTTAGCTTGCGAAGGCCCCGGACACCTCGAGGTCGTGCCGTGAGGCGTCCGTCGGGCGGAAGCGCTCGTCGGAGCCTCCCATTTGCCGCACGATGTCGGTTCGCACGAGAACGTTCGATGAACTGGGTATCTGGACGATCGCGAGTTCGTACGCTATTGAGATCCTGATAGTGCGGATCGCATTGTTCAGCCATACGCTGCCACATGACGAGTTCGGTGGTCCCAAGAGTATGTGGTGGCGCTAGCACCCGCCAAGGCGTCGACCGCGTCGCCCAGCGACTCGACCAGCCCACCGTCCAAGCCGCCTGACCCCGAATACGTTGGCGAGCTTCCGGGCCAGAGCGCTTAGCCTGGCGCTCGCTCCACGGATTGCACGAGCCGCTGCGCCGCGCCGCTCTACGCGCTCATACCCCTCCCCTCCCCGCCACCAACCCCACCGTCCGCAGCAGGATGCAGATGTCCTCCCACAGCGACCAGTTCGCCACGTACATGTAGTCGAGCTTCGCCATCTCGTCGATGGGAAGGACGTGCGAGCGCCGGCCGAGAATCTGCCAGGGTCCGGTGATCCCCGGCATCAGGTGGAGGCGGCGGCGATCGCGTCCGACGATCTGCTCGTCCTCCTCGATGACCAGGGGCCGTGGTCCGACGAGGCTCATCTCGCCGCGGAGGACATTGAAGAGCTGCGGGAGTTCGTCCATCCGGGTGCGTCGCAGCCAGTGTCCGCTTGGCGTTACGCGCGGATCCGCGGCGATCTTGAACAGGCCGCCTGCTGCCTCGTTGAGATGCAGCAGGTCGAGCTTCATCGCCTCGGCGCCCTCGACCATGGAGCGAAGCTTCCAGATGCAGAAGTGCCGGCCGTCGCGACCGACGCGCGTCTGGCGGAAGAGAACCGGGCCCGGGGCGTCCAGCTTGATCCACACGGCGGCCGCGATTATCAGCGGGGCGAACGCGACGATCGCCACCATGGCCGCTAGGACATCGAAGGCACGCTTGATCGCCGCGGAGGAGCGCGAGAGCCCGAAGTGCGGCACGCCCACGATCGTGTAGCCGCCGAACTGGTCCACCGCCCGTCCCCCACCGAAGGCAGCCATCACGCCCGGCGACATGCTTACGCGCAGCCCGGCCGCCCTCG
Organism: Solirubrobacteraceae bacterium; assembly: GCA_035552215.1. Lineage (GTDB taxonomy): Bacteria > Actinomycetota > Thermoleophilia > Solirubrobacterales > Solirubrobacteraceae > Palsa-465. The sequence continues at coordinate 18,137 of DASZLV010000077.1, forward strand.
CGAAGCTGATGAGATCGGCGATCTGATTTTCGTCCATCTGCGGCTCGGGAGCGATGATGATCCTGTGGGCATGCAGGTGGGCCGCCATCGCTTGCAGGCCGCTCGCCGACCTCGGCAGCTCGTCGGTGGGGACGGCGCCCACCAAGCGTGCGCCCTTCACGTCGACCATCCGCTGCTGGAGCACGCGCAAGACGGCGGCGTCGCCCGCCACCAGACAGTGCTGGGCCGTGACCACCCTGCGTGCCAGTGCACGCGCGAAGGTACGCCCCACGAACATCAGGAACGCGAGCAAGAGCGCCACCAGGCAGAAAAACCCCGGCGATCCCGAGTGACCGCTGAGCAAGGCGTCGCGTGCGAAGTAGATGATCACGCCGGTTACCGCCGCCAGTTCGAGGAGCTTGGGCGTCTCCTGAAGCGTCGACGGGCGGATGACGAGCTCGTCGCAGTCGTAGATCCCCTGGAGCTTGGCCGCGGCGATCACGACGAACGCCACGAGCGCGCACAGCCATGTCGGCTGCGCACTGGTCAGCACCGCTGCCAGGGCGAATGCAGTAAGCGCTGACACGGCGTCTGCGACCACCAGCAGCCGCCGCTGAGCGCGCTCGCGCGCGACGATCTCCCTGCGCACCTCGGAGGCGCCGCCTGGCGCGATCTGGAACGGATCGGCAGCGCGGCCGACGCCGGGCGCGGTGTTCGTGGTTGCTTGCCCGCTGTTCACCACCTGGGTGGCCGCCAGCGCTCTAATCCTGTCCGTTAACACTTAATCCTTTCGGCTAACGGCGTCCGCTCTCGCCAGTTCCGATGTCTCGTGCACCGGTTCCGGTTACCGCATGAGTAGTAGTAAGGCGTACACCAACCGCCCGCGTTGCGGATCTGCTTCGTCACCTATTCGCAATACGTTAAACCGGCCTCGACAACAGACCCAAGCCCCTTTACCCCTTGCTATCTCGTCGGCCCGTGGCGACGTCTTCCTTGATGCAAGTTGCTCATACACACATGAGTGCACGCTCAGGTTATGAGGGCTAGCATAACAAACCTGTTCGACCCGAGTAAAGAGTAATGTCTCCGATCAGACACGCAGGACCACCGGTGGCGGTTGGGGATCCAATGCACGGCCGGCCCTCGGCGGACCGCTCGATGATCGCTCCCCGATTCCTCCCCGACCAGGCGATGGAACGGCGTTGAAGCTACCCGGCCGCGACCAACGCGAGGACGACGACTTCGCACGCGTCTACGAGGAGCACGTGTGGATCGTCTACGGGTTTCTCGCCTATCGGATCCGTGACCGGGCGGCGGCGGAGGATCTCACCCAGGCGACTTTTGAACATGCGCTGCGCGCGTGGAGCCGGTTCGACGCACGCAAGGGATCGCACCGGACCTGGCTCATGACGATCGCCCGGAACCTGCTGATCGACGACCGGCGCCGCGACCATTCCAGTGGCGTCGAAATCGACGAAGGAATGCTGCCCGCCGTGGCAGGACCAGAGGACAGGCCGATGGCGTCGCACGAGATCTCAGACGCTCTCAGCCAGCTCGGGGACCGCGACCGCGAGATCATCGCCCTGCGTTTCGGCGGCGACTTGACCGGGCCCGAGATCGCCGAGTTGCTCGGGCTGACGCTCGCGAACGTTCAGCAGATCCTGTCACGGTCCCTCCGTAAGCTCCGGTCGATCCTCGACGAGGCTGGATTCTCCGAGCTCAGAGCCGGCTCGCGGTGATTCACGACGCCCGCGATCGACACTGGTGATCGATCTCCACTTCCATCTGCTGCCTGGGATCGACGATGGGCCCACGGATCTCGCGGAAAGCGTGGCGCTCGCTCGCGCGGCCGCCGAGCTCGAAACGGCGACGATCGTGGCGACGAGCCATGTCAGCCATCACTATCGCAACGATGCGGCGACGATCGCCGCCGGGGTCGAACGCGTCGCGACTTCCCTGCGCGAGGAGCGGATCCCGGTCGACGTCCGCGCTGGAGCCGAGGTGGCGCTCACCCGCGCCCTCGAACTGAGCGACGACGAGCTGCATGCCCTGCGCCTGGGCGACGGGCCCTGGCTGCTCCTCGAATGCCCGCTCACCCCGCGCGCCGCCGGCGTTGAGGAGGCCCTCGGCCACCTGGCGGAGCGTGGCCACCGGCTCCTGCTCGCGCACCCCGAGCGCTGCCCGAGCCTGCACCGCGACCCGGCCCTCCTCCCGCGCCTGATCGCTGACGGGATGCGGACATCTCTGACCGCGGGCGCGTTCGCCGGGCAGTTCGGACGCGACGTCCGGGACCTGAGCCGGCGGCTCTTTGATCAGGGCCTAGTCCACAGCGTCGCCTCCGACGCCCATGACACCGTCCGTCGCCCCCCGGGCATGATCGCCGAGCTCGCTTCCGCGGAGATCCCCGAGGAATGGATCCGCTATCTCACCGACGAGTCCCCGGCCGCCCTCCTCGCGGGCTCGGAGCTGCCGGTACCGCCACCGCTGACCCCACCGTCGCCGGGACGAGGCAAGGGCCTGAGGCGGCTACTCGCGCGATACCGCGACTGATGCCGCCACTATCTCGCCTCCTCCCCTCCCTCCGCGCCGCTGTCTGGGCCCTCGGCGCCACGGCCAGCGCTCGCCGGCAGCTCGCCGCCAGCCCCACCTCCGCTCCACACGCTCTTCCGCCGGTACCGTCCGGGGCCAGGATGGGCCATCGGGGCGCCGCGGCGGCACTCCGCGCGACCCGCGCTAACTGCCTCGTCCAGGCGACGGTGCGTCAGGCATGGTTCGCCGCTCACGGCGAGCTCCGCGACGTGGTCATCGGGGTGAGCGCCCCGGCTGGCGGATTCGCGGCGCACGCGTGGCTTGACGGCGATCCCCCGTGCCACAGCGAAGGGTTCCATGAGCTGCTCCGGCGGCCCATGCCGAGCCAGCGCTGAACCCCAGGCGCCGTTCGCCTGACGTGCGCCGACCGGGCCGGCCGCGGCGGCACCCGCTATTCGCCCCGCGCCCTCCACCATGCCCAAAACCCCGGCACCACCCGACCGAGCACCCACACCGGCCGAGCCACGTACGCGGCCGCCAGGCCCACCGGCCCACGACGCGCCACCGGCGACCACGCCCGCATGAACCGCCGGGTCGGAAAGAGCTTGCGCGCGACGATGTGCGACCGCGCCCGGACGCCACGTGCGCTGGCGAGGTAGTGCCAGCCGAGGGCCCCGGCCGCCGGGGCGCCCGCGAGCAGCGTCGTCTCGACCGAGCCGTCTGCGAACACCCCCAGTTCGTCGGCGAGGCGGCAACCGGGCTCACACAGGCGCAGCCCGGTGGCGAACGCGCCCGTCGCCGACAGGCGATCCGCGATCCCCCGAGCCGACCTCCACACCGCGGGGTCAACCATGCAGAGCGCTCGCTCGAGATCGTCGAGGTGCTTCCCCGCGCGCGTCCCGTGCTGCGCGGCGTGGAGGGCGATGTGGAGGGCGCGGACAGGAACACCCGGCGTCCGCACCTCGCGGCCCGCCACCGAGAATGGCTCGGCGTCGGCCGACACCACGTCCCACAGCTCGGCGTCGGGTACGCCCACGCCGACGAGCGTGCGGTGCAGGTCGACGTTGGCCCCGTCGCGGGCCCTGACCCAGTGATGGGCGACCTGGCGCCAGCCGGGCGTGTCGGTGTCGTCGATGTGGGTGGAGAATCCGATCCCCGCCAGGGCGCGCTGGGCCACGGGAAAATCGCGCGGGCTCACGAGGATGTCGGTGTCGACGTAGGCGCGCGCGGCGCCGTCCCGGTAGAGCCAGGCCGCGAAGACCGGGCCCTTCAAGAGCAGGCCCTCGGCTCCCGCCACCCGAAGGGCGTCGACGACCTCGGCGCTCACGCGGTCGACCGCGAGGCTCCGCACCGTGGCCTCCATGCCCGCCGTCAGCTCTGGGACTTGCCCACTAACCTCCACTGTCCTGGAGGCTAGCGCTGTCACCAACGCGCCGAGAGCGCTCGCGCTGACCCCGTGGGAGCTCGCCTCGGGCACCGCGATCGGCGCCGACGACGCCTCCCCGGCCCTCCCTGCCGCCGGGCGCGAGACCGAGCGCGAGGCCCTTGTCGAGGCGCTGCTGCCGGCGCTGTCCCGCTCGCCCTGCGTGGTGAGCTTCTCCGGAGGCCTCGACTCCTCTTCGGTGCTCGCCCTCGCCGTCCAGGTGGCCAGGGAAAACGGCCTCCCTGACCCGATCCCGGTGTCGCTGCGCTTTCCCGGCGTGCGATCAACCGAGGAGTCCGCGTGGCAGGAGCTTGTGGTCTCCCATCTCAAGCTCGCGGACTGGCAGCGGGTCGAGATCGGTGGTGAGCTCGACTTCCTCGGAGCGACGGCGCGGGCGGCGCTTGCCGAGCACGGGCTGCTGTGGCCCGCCAACGCGCACTTCCACGCCCCCGTCTTCGCGTACGCGGCGGGCGGCAGCGTGCTCACCGGCCTCGACGGCGACGGCCTCTTCCGCGGGTGGCGCTGGCAGCGGGCACGCACCGTCCTTGCCCACCCGGCGACGGCCGAGCCGCGGGACGCGTTGCGCGTCCTCCTCGCCCTGGGGCCCTCGCCGCTCCGTGCCGCCACCGTCTTCGCTCGAGCGACCGATTCCCGCTCGTGGCTGCGCCCGGTGGCGACCTGGCGGCTGCGGGCGATCCTCGCGGTGGAGGCCGGGACCGAACCCAGCCGGTGGGACGCGCGCGTCCAGTGGTACGTGCGCCGGCGCTATCTGCGGCTGGGCGTCCATAGCCTCGCGCTTCTGGCGAACGCTCACGACGTGCGGGTCCTCCACCCGTTCCTCGACCCGCGGCTCCTCGCCACTTTCGCCGCGCGGGGAGGCCGGGCAGGCTACGGATCGCGCGGGGAGGCGATGCGCGCGCTGCTCGGAGATCTCCTGCCCCGTGAGCTCTTCGGGCGACGGACGAAAGCCGAGTTCGGCCGTGCGCTGTGGGGCGAGGAGGCGAGAGCGTTCGCGAGGGGGTGGGACGGACGCGGCCTCGATGACGATCTCATCGACCCAGAAGCACTGGCCGGGGTCTGGGAGGCGGAAAACCCGCCGCTGGCCGCCGCGACGCTGCTCCAGGCGGCATGGCTCGCGGCCCGAGTTCGCCCACCACCGTCAGATCGCAACGTATACGCGCGTAAGGCGCCCGGCTATGATCGCCAGCCGCAATGATCGATCAGAAGAAGGATCTTTTGAGCGCAGACGAGACAGGGGCAGACGAGCAGGGCTCGACGCCCCGACCGCACGAGCCCCCGCGCATCACGCGCCTGGGCACGGTGGCCGAGCTCACCCTCGGCCACCCTGTCACTCACGAGACCGACGGGACCTTTCCCGGCTCCCTGTTTACCTGACGCGGCCCCGACGCCCACTCAATACAAGTGGGGCCGGCCACCAGGCCGGCCCCACTTGGGTGCTTCTGAGAACCGCTCGCCGCTTACGGCTTCGTGAGCTTGGCGATCACGGTCTGCGTGTTCGCGCTCTTGGGGTTCAGCACCGTGTTGCCGAGGAACTTCACGCTGAACTTCACTTTGACGTACACGCCCTTCTCATGGGCGGAGTAGATCTTCGTTGCCGTGAAATCCTTGGTGGAAAACTTCGTCTTGATTGAGTAGGTGCAGTTCGAACTCACCTTACCCGTGGTGGACTTGATCGTCGTGTCGGCGTCGGCGAGAATCGGATCGGGACCCAGCTTGACCTTGAGCGAAACCTTGCCGCTGCACGCCTCGGCCTTGGTGATCGTCGTGCAGTACGCGACGTTGGTTGTCCCCGGCGGGCAGTAAAGGGGGCTAAATGTGATCGTTCCGTGCGTCGTGAAGGTATACGGCGCCTTAGTGACATGGTGCGGCGAAACGCTCGCCGAGACCTTCGAGGGGGTAATGATGCCGGCGCTCGCCACTGCGCCGAAGCACAGCACGACAGCAAGCGATCCCAGCAGTACGGCGACGGGTTTCCGCACCTCAGTCCTCCAGTTTGGGTTATGCGACATTCCGGCCCCGGCCCGTGCGCGGACTGAGGATTTGGAAGTGTCATACGGCGAACCGTTGCCCATGCTGACAAACACGTGGGACCGGCGCTGAGGCCGGCCCCACATTGTGCGTCTTTAGCGCTGCGCGCCTAGGGCTGCTGGACCTTGGCGAGAACGTGCTGGTCGTGGATGTTGAACGCGGCGAGCACGCCGTTGCCCAGGAACGACGGTGTATATGAGAGATACGCCCAAGCCCCCGCTGCGTGGGGCTTGAAGCGCGCCTGTGCGGTGAAGGTCGACGTCTTGAACGTAGTCGTTGCCGAGTACGTGCAGTCCGACTTGATCCTGATGAACAAGGTCTTCAGGTTGAAGTTCGACCTCTTCAGGAGCAGATCGGCCGTCAGATGGATCTTGACCTTGATCAGGCCCGTGCACGCGACCGTGTTGGTCAGTGTCGCGCAATAGGCGAGGTTGGTCGTGCCGGGCGGGCAGAACACGCCCGGGTAGATCATCTTCCCGCTGATCGTGTACCTGAAGGGTGGCCCGTTACGGTGAGGCGGCCTCACTTGCGCCGTGATTTTCGTGGGCCGGATGATGCCGACGGCGCCGGCGACCGCCGTGAAGCAGAGTGCTCCCACGAGCACTGCGGCCAGTATTAGAGCGGGCTTGCGCACCTCGCGTCCTCCTGTTTCGTGTTATCCGGTCCCGGCCCACAAGGCGCGGGCCCCCACGGCCCGTACCTGCCCACTTACAAAGTCCGATAAACAGCGTGCTCCTCTCTATCGGCTGAGCACGCTCATGCCGGCGCCCGCGCCGGACCTGGCAGAACGCTCGCATCCAGCGGCGCCCGAGCCTCCGCCCGCCCCGGCGGCGTAGCAAACTTTTCCTACGCGGCCGTGCCTTCACGCTAGGCTTGCCGCCGTGAACCAGGCAGAGCAAGCTCTGATCGCTGTCCGCACGGCCATCGGCGCCGGGGTGTGGGTCGCCCCGCGGATCGCGGGCCGCCTGTTCGGGCTCGATCCGAAGGGCAATCCTCAGCTTCCCTATGTGGGGCGCCTATTCGGCGTGCGCGACCTCGCGCTCGCCTACGGCGTGGCCACGAGCACCGGTCCCCAGCGATCGCTGTGGCTTCGTGTCGGGCTCGCGTGTGACCTCGCCGACGCTGCCGCGGGTGTACTCGGGGGCCGCAGCGGCGATCTGCCCAAGCTGGCGACAGTGCTCGTCACCGGCACCGCGGTCGGCGCAGCCGGGCTCGGCGTCGCGGCGATGCTCGGTGATCAGCCCGCGCCCACCGCCTGAGCGGCGGTCAGGCCAGGTAGCCGAGCAGCGCCTCCACCCCGGCCGGGAGCTGCTCTACATTGCGCGGTCGCGTCAGCGCCACCGTCGGCAGAGCGACGAGCTCGAGCAGCGTCTCGGGATCGCCCGCCAGCGGCGGAAACATGCGCTGGGGCGCGATCAGCGCGAGGCGCTCGCCGGCGGGGACGCTCGCGATCGACAGCGCATCGCCCCAGCGCAGGACGACGCTTGCGCGAACGGGGATGGGCCCCGCCGCTTCGGGAAGAGCGACGCGCAGGCGCTCGCGGCCGCGCACCACCTCGGATCCCGGAGCGTCGGGGGCCGCGCCACCGCTAGGCCGCGTGTCGATGCAGCGCGGCCCGACGAGCACTCGGCCGTTCTCGATGATCGCCAGATCATCGCTCAGGACCGCGGCGCCGCGTTCGCCCGCCAGCCATGCCAGCGTGCTGCTCTTCCCCAGCCCTTTGCCCCCGAGGAGGAGGACGGCACCGCCGCCGAGCGTGAACGCCCCCGCGTGGAGAGCCTCGCGCCCCGACCACTGCCACACCAGCGCGCATGCCGCTGTCAGATAGGGATGGAGCAGCTCCGCATCGGATACCTCGGCGGGCAGCGAGTACCGTGCCACGCGCTCCTCCCGGCGCATCCGCAGCCTCCCTCCTCCGAGCAGGCGCAGGTTGGCGGAATGCTCGTCGAGCTCGTGCGGAGACTCATCGAGCGGGACAATCGCGGTCTCGACCTCGAGCCGCGCCGCGTCGGCGGCCTGGGGCACCAGCCACCGCGACGCCCCTTCCAGACCCGCGATGCGCAGACCGTAGGCGCCGAGGCGCTCGGGAGCGGCGCGGCGATCCTCACCCAAACAACGAATCGACCTCGAGGGCTGCGACCCCGGCGGCGGGCGACGGCAGCGTAGCGCCGAGTCCGTAAGCCTCGGTCTCGCGGTAGCCATCCGAAGTGGGAGCCGTGCGAACCTCGACCGATCGCGCGGGATGGTCGATCAGCCAGTAGATCGGAATGTCGGCGGCGGCGTAGAGACGCGCTTTGACGCCGCGATCTACCTCGTGAGAGCTAACAGCGATCTCCACGACCAGGAGAGCGCTGCTGGGGTGCGCCTCTGGGCTCGGCTTGTGCTCCACGAGGGCAAGGTCGGGTTCTGGCACGGAGTCCCACGCGACCTCGAGCGGCAGCTGCACCCGGAGCCAGGCCTCGGCCCCGGCGAAGTGGCGCGTGAGCATCTGGATGACCAGCGCGTGAGCCGGGCTCTGCGGGCTCATCTCACAGAGCACGCCGTCGAGTAACTCGACCGGTTCGCCATCCAGCGCGCCCGACGCCACCATGCGTCCGTAGACTCTGGCGTCGAGGCGGTGTATGGGTAACGTGGCCACCGCGCCGATACTAGCGACCGGCTCGTACACCGTTGCGTCGCACCGCGTCGTAGGCACCGAGGTGCGTCCCCTGCCTGGCTGCGGAGAGCTTCGCGGGCACGCCCATGGCGCGGACGTGATGCACCGCCTAATATGTCGCACCACCGCTACACTGTGCGACATGGACGTCATCTCGGTCCGAGACCTGCGTAATGACACCGGTGGCATGCTGCGTCGGGTGGAAGCCGGCGAGACGCTGATCGTCCATAGCAACCGACGGCCGGTTGCGCAGATCGTGCCGCTCGTGGAGCGCCCCACGTGGCTGCCGGCGGCGCAGTTCTTCTCCAAGGTGCTCGCGCATCCCGCCGATCCCGGGCTGAGCGAAGATCTCGCCGCCCTGCAGCCCGACACCCTCGACGACCTGTGAGCCGCAGGGCGATCGCCGACACGTCGGTGTTCGTCGCGCGTGAGACCGGCCGCCCACTCGGCCCGCACGAGGAGGATCTCGAGATTGCCGTGTCGATCATCACGGTCGCCGAGCTCGAGATGGGTGTGCTCGCAGCAGTCGAGACCCGGATCCGTGCCGCACGGATGCAAACGCTGCGCGACGTCGAACAGCTCACCGCCCTCCCCGTCGATCGGGCCGTGGCGTCGGCATTCGCGACGCTCGTGGTGGAGACGCGCGCCGCCGGGCTCGGCAGGCTCGGCGTCCAGGACGCCTGGATCGCCGCTACCGCGGTCGCCCACGACGCGGAGCTCCTGACCCGCGATGCCGACTTCGACTCAGTCCCCGGCCTTCGCGTCATCAAGGTCTAGTCAGGCGCCTGAATCAGCGACCGGTTCTCTGAGTCGACGGTACAGCCCGCCACCGCGCCCATCACTGCGCGCGGTGGCGGTCCGTAAGCGCTTCTTAGTCCTCGTCCCGGTTCGGGGCCGGCGTGTCGCCGGAGAGGTCGAGGTCGGCGAGCTCCTCGGCGAAGCCTAGGTGGGAGCCGCCGGTGCCGATGTCCTCGAGGTCTGAGAGATCGGCCTCGAGGCCGCCGACGAAGCCCGAGAGCGACTCGCCGTCGGTGAGCCCGAGCTCGGCCGCGAGCTCGTCGTGGTCGAGCAGGCCGACATCGTCCATCCCGCGGGGGAGCGGCTCGGAGGGCTCGATCTCGATCCGCCGGTAGCGCTTGAGCCCCGTGGCGGCCGGGATGAGCTTGCCGATGATGACGTTCTCCTTGAGACCGTTGAGGCGGTCGATCTTGCCTTCGAGCGCCGCATCGGTGAGCACCTTGGTGGTCTCCTGGAAGGAGGCCGCCGACAGGAACGAGTCCGTGTTCAGCGACGCCTTGGTGATCCCGAGGATGATCTCCTCGGCCTCGGCCTCCTGGCCGCCCGCGTCCTTCACCGCCTGGTTGATGCGGGCGTAGTCGAAGCGGTCGACGAACTGGCCGGGGAGCAGGTCGGTGTCGCCCTTCTGGTCGACCCGGACCTTCTTCATCATCTGGCGCACGATGAGCTCGATGTGCTTGTCGTTGATGTCCACGCCCTGGGACTTGTAGACCGCCTGCACCTCGGAGACGAGGTACAGCTCCGTCTCGGTGCGGTTGCGGATGGCCAGCAGCTCGTGGGGGTACAGCGATCCCTCGTTGAGCTGGGTGCCGGCCTCGATCGGCTGCCCCTCCTCGACGAACAGTCGCGTCCGGCGGGGGAACGTGTAACGGTGCTCCTCACCGGAGTCGTCGGTGATGACGACGGTACGTGACTTGTCGGTGTCCTCGAGGTGGACCTTGCCGTCGACCTCGGCGATCTTCGCCAGGCCCTTGGGCTTGCGGGCCTCGAAGAGCTCCACGACGCGCGGCAGGCCGTGCGTGATGTCCGCTCCGGCGATACCGCCGTGGTGGAAGGTCCGCATGGTCAGCTGGGTGCCGGGCTCGCCGATCGACTGGGCGGCGATGATGCCCACCGCGTCGCCGATCTGAGCCAGCTTGCCGGTGGCCAGCGAGCGGCCGTAGCACGCCTGGCACACCCCGGTCGGCGCCTCGCACTTCAGCACCGAACGCACCGGGACGCCGACCTCCTCGCCCTTCTCACGCTCGAGCTGGTAGGACTCGACCATGTCCGCGAGCTCGGCGCGGTCGATCTCCTGACCCTGGTCGAGGAGCTTGCGCCCGCGCTTGGTCACGAACTCCTGAGCGCCCACTCGGCCGATCAGGTTCGTGTTGGGCTCGCCGCCGTCCTGGAACAGCGGCAGGTGGACGTACTCGGTGGTGCCGCAGTCATCCTGGCGGATGATCACGTCCTGGGAGACGTCCACGAGCCGACGGGTCAGGTAGCCCGAGTCCGCCGTGCGCAGCGCCGTATCGGCGAGGCCCTTGCGCGCCCCGTGGGTCGAGATGAAGTACTCGAGCACGGTCAGGCCTTCCATGAAGTTGGCCTTGATCGGACGCTCGATGATCTCGCCCTTCGGGTTGGCCATGAGGCCGCGCATCCCCGCCAGCTGGCGGATCTGCTGGGCCGATCCGCGGGCCCCGGAGTTCGCCATCATGAAGATGGGGTTGAGCTCCTCGAGGTTGTCGGTCATCGCCTTGGCGACCTCGGTGGTGGCGCGATCCCACAGATCGACGACCGCCTCGTGACGCTCCTCCTGGTTCATCAGGCCGAGGTCGTACTGACTGTCGACCCCCGCCAGCTCCTCGTCGTAGCGCTCGAGGATCACCGGCTTGGAAGGCGGCACCTGGACGTCGTTCTTGGAGATGGTGATTCCCGCCAGGGTGGCGTAGTGGAAGCCGACGTCCTTGAACGCGTCGAGGACCTGGGAGATGGTCGGAGCCCCGTAGGCCTGCACGAGGTCGTCGACCAGCTTGGTCGTGTCCTTCTTCTTCATCGAGCGGTTGATGAACGCGTAGGCGCCCGGCGTGAACTCGGCGCCGAGGGCCTCCTGGAGCGCGCGCTCGATCTTGTCGTTGTAGATGATCCGTCCGACGGTGGTGAGCAGGTGACCGCCCTCGCGCCCGTCCTGGCGGAACTCGGCCAGGTCGTGGAGCTTGACGACACCGTGCTCGTAGGACCACTCCGCCTCCTGGGCGGTGCGGTACACGTGCGGGCGCGGCTGATGGGTGCCCGGATCGATCTTCTCGAGCGCCGACTCCTCCGGACCGTAGGTCAGGTAGTAGGCGCCGAGGACCATGTCCTGCGTCGGGGTGGCCAGCGGCGCCCCGTGGGCCGGCGAGAGGATGTTGTTCGCCGAGAGCATGAGGATCCGCGCCTCGGCCTGTGCCTCGGCCGAGAGCGGCAGGTGCACGGCCATCTGGTCGCCGTCGAAGTCGGCGTTGAAGGCGTGACACACGAGCGGGTGGACCTGGATCGCCTTACCCTCCACGAGCACCGGCTCGAAGGCCTGGATGCCGAGGCGGTGAAGCGTGGGCGCGCGGTTGAGGAGCACCGGGTGCTCGTGGATGACCTCCTCGAGCACGTCCCACACCTCGGGGATCATCGAGTCGACCATCTTCTTGGCTGCCTTGATGTTCTGCGCCGACTTGCGCTCGACGAGCCGAGCCATGATGAAGGGCTTGAAGAGCTCGAGCGCCATGAGCTTGGGCAAACCGCACTGGTGCAGGCGCAGCGAGGGCCCGGAGACAATCACCGACCGGCCCGAATAGTCGACCCGCTTACCGAGCAGGTTCTGACGGAACCGTCCCTGCTTGCCCTTGAGCATGTCCGAGAGCGACTTCAGGGGACGGTTGCCGGGACCCGTGACCGGGCGCCCACGGCGGCCGTTGTCGAACAGGGCGTCGACGGCCTCCTGGAGCATGCGCTTCTCGTTGTTGACGATGATCTCGGGCGCGCCGAGGTCGAGCAGCCGCTTGAGGCGGTTGTTCCGGTTGATGACGCGGCGGTAGAGATCGTTGAGGTCGGAGGTCGCGAAGCGGCCACCGTCGAGCTGGACCATCGGGCGCAGCTCCGGCGGGATCACCGGTACGGCCTCGAGGATCATCATCTCCGGGCGGTTGCCCGAGTTGATGAAGGCAGAGACGACCTTCAGCCGCTTGACCGCGCGGGCCTGCTTCTGGCCCTTGGCGGTCTTGACCTGCTCCTGGAGATCCTCGGCCTCGGCCTCGAGATCGACCTGCTGGAGCAGGTCGCGCACCGCTTCGGCACCCATGCCGCCGCGGAAGTACTCGCCGAACCCGAACGGGGACCCGAAGCGGTCCTTGAGCTCGCGGAAGGTGGTCTCGTCGTTGATGACGTCCTTGGGCTTCATGCTCTGGAACAGGTCCCAGACCTGACGCATGCGCTCAGCGGCGTCCTCGATGTAGACCTCGGTGTCGTCGATGTCGGCCTGGAAGCTCTTGCGGAGCTCCTTGAGCATCTTCTCGCGCTCCTCGTCGGAGAGCTTGGCGACGTTGACCTCGAGGCTTTCGGCCCACAGGTGATCCTCGTCGGAGAAATGGCGGCTCGTCTTGCCGCTCTCCAGATGCTCCTCACGCCGCGCGAGGGACTCCTTGAGCTCGAGCACGCGCTCTTCCTTTTCGGCGGCGTAGGCGTCGAGGACCTTGTTGACCTCACCGGCGAGGCGGTCGACGTCGCGCGCCCGCGCCTCGTCGTCCACCCAGGTGACCATCGAGGCGGCGAAGTAGAGGACCTTCTCGAGCTCCTTGGGAGCCATGTCGAGCAGATAGCCGATCCGGCTCGGCACGCCCTTGAAGAACCAGATGTGGGAAACGGGGGCGGCCAGGTCGATGTGACCCATGCGCTCGCGGCGGACCTTCGAGCGCGTGACCTCCACGCCGCAGCGCTCGCAGACGATGCCCTTATAGCGGACGCGCTTGTACTTGCCGCAGTAGCACTCCCAGTCCTTGGTGGGCCCGAAGATGCGCTCGCAGAAGAGCCCATCCTTCTCGGGCTTCAGCGTGCGGTAGTTGATGGTTTCCGGCTTGGTGACCTCACCTGAACTCCAGGAGCGGATCTGCTTGGAGGAGGCGAGGCCGATCTCGATAGCGTCGAAGTTGTTGATGTCAATCATGCGAATCCTTGCTTGGCGAAGGGGGGCGGGAGGGCGGGTGCGGATCACGGCTCCAACGACCGCGATCCGCGTGCGCGCGGCTACGTCTCTGACTCCTCGAGTTCGACGTCGTCGCTCGGCTCTATCTCATCCTCGTCGGTGGTTGTGGCGGCGGCCGTGACCATGGGATCGTCATCGTCGTCGTCCAAATCGACGACCGGCAGCTCGTCGGCGTCGGCGTCGTCGGCTTCCGGGTCGGCGCTGGCCTCGGGAGCCTCGGCACCCTCGCCCTCGACCTCCTCGGCGGTCGCCTCGTCGGCGGCGGGAGCGTCGTTCGAGCGCACCCCGCTGAGGTCGATGCCGAGCTCCTCGGCCGCCCGCAGCAGGTCGTCGTCCTCCTCGCGCATCTCTGCGCGCTCGCCCTCCTCGGAGACCACGTTGACGTCGAGCGCCAGCGACTGCATCTCCTTGAGCAGGACCTTGAACGACTCCGGAATCGAGGGCTCCGCGATGTTCTCGCCCTTGACGATGGCCTCGTAGGCCTTGACGCGCCCGACGGTGTCGTCGGACTTGATCGTGAGCATCTCCTGGAGGGTGTAGGCGGCTCCGTACGCCTCGAGGGCCCACACCTCCATCTCGCCGAAGCGCTGGCCGCCGAACTGCGCCTTGCCGCCCAGCGGCTGCTGGGTGACGAGCGAGTAGGGGCCGGTCGAGCGAGCGTGGATCTTGTCGTCCACGAGGTGCAGGAGCTTGAGGATGTACATGTAGCCGACCGTGACCTGCTGGGCGAAGGGCTCGCCGGTGCGCCCGTTGAAGAGCGTCGCCTTGCCCGAAGCCTGCTCGCCCACGCGGCGCTTCTTGTCGACGTCCATGCGGATCTTGCCCTCGTACTCGTCCTGCCAGCGCACGAGCGCCTCGTCGACGTCGGCCACGGTGGCGCCGTCGAACACCGGGGTGGCGACATACACCTTGCCCCCGTTGTCCTCTGACAGCCTGCGGGCCTCCGAGCCGTCCTTGTACCAGCCGTTGGCGGCCACCCAGCCGAGGTGGGTCTCGAGGATCTGACCGAGGTTCATCCGGCTCGGGACGCCGAGCGGGTTGAGGATCACGTCGACCGGGGTGCCGTCCTCGAGGAACGGCATGTCCTGCTCGTCGACGATCTTCGAGATCACGCCCTTGTTGCCGTGCCGGCCGGCGAGCTTGTCGCCCTCGGCGATCTTGCGCTTCTTGGCCACGAACACGCGCAC
>DASZLV010000078.1:0-2052 GCA_035552215.1 Solirubrobacteraceae bacterium
ACCGTGCCCATGAACCGCTCGCCCACCTCGGGCATGTGCGGGTTGGCGATCGCGTTGATCGCGTCCCGCGCGGCGTCGGCGGACGGGCCGTCGGTGGCGCCGACGTAGATCGTGCCGTCGTCCTCGATCGTGATCTCGGCGCCGGTCTCGTCCTGGATCGAGTTGATCATCTTGCCCTTCGGGCCGATGACCTCGCCGATCTTGTCGACCGGGACCTTCAGGGTGATGATCCGCGGCGCGTAAGGCGACATCTCGCCCGGCTCGGTGATCGCGTCGCGCATCACGCCGAGGATGGTCATCCGGGCGGCGCGGGCCTGCTTCAGCGCGCCGGCCAGCACCGAGGCGGGGATGCCGTCGAGCTTGGTGTCGAGCTGGAGCGCGGTGATGACCTGCTCGGTGCCCGCCACCTTGAAGTCCATGTCGCCGAACGCGTCCTCGGCGCCCAGGATGTCGGTCAGCGTGACGAACTGGCCGCCCTCGTGGATGAGGCCCATCGCGATGCCGGAGACCATGGCCTTGAGCGGCACGCCCGCGTTGAGCAGGGACAGCGTCGAGGCGCAGACCGAGCCCATCGAGGTCGAGCCGTTGGAGCTGATCGCCTCGGACACCTGGCGGATCGCGTAGGGGAACTCCTCACGGGTCGGCAGCACCGGCAGGAGCGCCCGCTCGGCGAGCGCGCCGTGGCCGATCTCGCGCCGCTTGGGCGAGCCCACCCGGCCGGTCTCACCGGTCGAGTAGGGGGGGAAGTTGTAGTTGTGCATGTAGCGCTTGGTGCGCTCGGGGTTGAGGGTGTCGATCATCTGCTCCATGCGGAGCATGTTCAGCGTGCTGACACCCAGGATCTGGGTCTCGCCCCGCTCGAACAGCGCCGATCCGTGCACCCGGGGCAGCACGCCGACCTCGGCCGAGAGCGGCCGGATGTCGGTCAGCCCGCGCCCGTCGATGCGCAGCCCGTCGTTGACCACCCGCTGGCGGACCAGCTTCTTGGTCAGCGACCGGAGCGCGGCCTTGACCTCCTTCTCGCGCCCCTCGAACTTCTCGCCGAGCCGTTCCTGCGCCAGGACCTTGACCCGGTCCTCCTCGGCCGCGCGCTCCTGCTTGCCGGCGATGGTCAGCGCCTTGGCCAGCTCGTCGGTCACCGCGGCGGAGACCGCGTCGAAGACGTCGTCCTCGTAGTCGACGAAGATCGGGAACTGCGACGTGCTCGCCGGAGCTAGGCCCGCCTCGACCGCCGCGGCGGCGAGGATCCGCTGCGCCTCGCACAGCGCCGCGATGAACGGCTTGGCGGCCTCGAGGCCCTCGGCGACGGTCTCCTCGTCGGGGGCGACCGCGCCGGTGTTCTCGGCGTCGGCGAGCAGTCGGAGCGTCCGCGGCGTGGACTCGGCCTCGACCATCATGATCGCGACGTCACCGTCGTCGAGCATCCGGCCGGCGACCACCATGTCGAAGGTCGCGTTCTCGAGCTGCGGGTGGGTCGGGAACGCGACCCACTGGTCCTTGATCAGCGCGACCCGGACGCCGCCGATCGGGCCGGCGAACGGCAGGCCCGCGAGCTGCGTGGACATGGACGCGGCGTTGATGGCCACCACGTCGTACAGGTGCTCGGGGTTCAGCGCGAGGATCGTCTCCACGACCTGGATCTCGTTGCGCAGGCCCTTGACGAAGGACGGGCGCAGCGGCCGGTCGATGAGCCGGCAGGTGAGGATCGCGTCCTCGGACGGGCGGCCCTCGCGGCGGAAGAACGAGCCAGGGATACGCCCCACGGCGTACATCCGCTCCTCGACGTCCACGGTCAACGGGAAGAAGTCCAGACCCTCCCGCGGCTGCTTGGACGCGGAGGTCGCCGAGAGGACGACGGTCTCGTCGTCAAGCACGACGAGCGCGGATCCAGACGCCTGGCGGGCGAGACGGCCCGTTTCAAACCTGATTTTGCGTACGCCAAACTCACCGTTATCGATAACGGCTTCGGCGCTCTTCACACCCTTCACGGGTGAGACCTCCTTGCGGTAGATCCCGCACCCACCCGCCGCCGTGCCGTGGTCGGCTCTGGCT
>DASZLV010000079.1:0-33856 GCA_035552215.1 Solirubrobacteraceae bacterium
CCTGGCCAAGATTCTCAATGTCCCCTTCGCGATCGCTGATGCCACCGCCCTCACCGAGGCGGGGTACGTGGGCGAAGACGTCGAGAACATCCTCCTCAAGCTCATCCAGGCCGCCGACTACGACGTCAAGAAGGCCGAGACCGGGATCATCTACATCGACGAGGTCGACAAGATCGCCCGCAAGGCCGACAACCCGTCGATCACCCGCGACGTCTCCGGCGAGGGCGTCCAGCAGGCGCTTCTGAAGATCCTCGAGGGAACCACCGCCTCCGTGCCTCCCCAGGGTGGGCGCAAGCATCCCCACCAGGAGTTCCTCTCCATCGACACCACCAACGTGCTCTTCATCTGCGGGGGCGCGTTCGCCAATCTCGACCGGGTCATCGAGCGGCGCATCGGTCACCAGGGAGTGGGCTTCGGCGCCGCGATCGTCTCCAAGGAGCAGCGCGACACCGGCGAGATCTTCGAGCACTGCCTACCCGAGGATCTCATCCAATACGGCCTGATTCCCGAGTTCATCGGCCGCCTGCCGGTGATGTCGGCGATCCACCAGCTTTCCCGCGACGAGCTCATGCAGATCCTCACCGAGCCGCGCAACGCGCTCGTCAAGCAGTTCCAGCGCTTCTTCCAGTTCGACGGAATCGAGCTCGTGTTCGCCGACGAGGCGCTCGTCTCGGTCGCCGACAAGGCGCTCGAGCGTGAGACCGGCGCCCGCGGCCTGCGCTCGATCATCGAAGAGGTCCTCCTCGAGGTTCAATTCGAACTGCCCTCGCGCCGAGATGTCAAGAAGTGCGTGGTCACGCGCGAGACCATCGACAAGGGCGTCTCGCCGACTCTGGTCACGGTCGCGGTGGATGAGCAGGACGAGGGGGAAGCGGCGGCTTAGGGCTGGTTGTCGTGCGGGGCCGTGGGCTCCCCCGGCTACCGCTGGCCTTGCTTGGGCCGACCTGTCGGTTCAGTCCGCTGGCGGTCCGATGCCCCTTGCTCTGAGCCGGCGGATCACCTCGATCTCTTCGAGGTCGAGGCGGTCCTTGGGGCGGTTGGCGGCACGTTTCATTGCCTCGAGGTCGTCGAGGGAGGCGACGAGGATCGCCATTCCTTGGGTCTCGACCCGGTCGGCCCGACGGCGCAGCTCGTCGTAGTGCGGTGCTCCCGCGGGCTCGCGAACCAGGCCGACCGCTCCCTTGCGAGTATCGAAGGTGGCGATCGAAAGCTGTCGGAGGGCTCGGCCGTCGGGAATGAGGGGTACGTCGTCGGGTACGCCGCGCAGCGTGGCGCCCAGTTCGATCATCGCTTGGCCGAGGACTTCCAGGTTCGCCGGCGAGGGATCGAAACAGATGTCAAGGTCCTGCGTCAGCCGGGCCGAGCCTTGATAGACCATCGCGATGCCGCCGACGACGACGAAGTCAACGCCGTGTGCGACCAACGCGCGCAGCAGGCTGATTGACGAGAACTCGGGCCGATCGAGTATCGACGAGACGCTCGTGGCCGGGCGCCTGCGACTGTCGCCGGAACAGCGGATCAAGAGCTTCGAGCGCGCCTACTCCGACGCGCGCAAATTCGCGCTCGCCGGGCGGCGGTCACGCGGTGAGCTGGTCTGACGCCAGCCAGAGGTTCGTCGCCTCTCTCCACCTAAACTCACTCTTATGTCCGACCTTACGTCCGACCTCGAGGGAAAAACCCGATACGACCCTGCCGAAGTTGAGCCGCGGATCATGCGCCGGTGGCTCGACTCCGGTCTGTTCCACCCCGAGCCCGCGGGCACTCCCGACGAGAACTACTCGATCGCCATTCCGCCCCCCAACGTCACCGGGGTGCTGCACATGGGGCACGCGCTCAACAACTCGATCCAGGACTGCCTGGTGCGGTACCACCGCATGCGCGGACAGCGGACGAAATGGATCTTTGGCACCGACCACGCGGGGATCGCCACCCAGACCCAGGTCGAGCGCGCCCTCGAGCAAGAGGGCCTGAGCCGGGAGGAGATCGGCCGCGAGGAGTTCGTGGCGCGGGTGTGGGAATGGCGCGAGCAGTACGGCGACGCGATCGTCGAGCAGCTCAAGCGCCTCGGCGCCTCGTGCGACTTCGAGGACGAGCGCTTCACTCTCGACGAGGCTTATGCCGAGGCCGTGCTCGAGGTCTTCGTGGCCCTCTACAACAAGGGCCTGATCTACCGCGACCGGTACATGGTCAACTGGGACCCGGGGAGCCGCTCGGCGATCTCCGACCTCGAGGTCGAGGATCGCGAGGTGACGGACACGCTCTACTACCTCGACTACCCGCTGGCCTCGGGGTCGGGCGCGATCACCGTGGCCACCGTCCGGCCCGAGACCATGCTCGCCGACACGGCGATCGCGGTTCATCCCGAGGACGAGCGCTACCGCAGGCTCATCGGAGAGACGGCGATCCTTCCCCTCGTCGGCCGCAAGCTGAAGATCATCGCTGACGAGTACGTCAAGCCCGACTTCGGGACGGGCGCGCTGAAGATCACCCCCGGCCACGACCCCAACGACTTCGAGATCGGCCGCCGTCACGGCCTACAGCAGCTGAGCGCGATCGGCGAGGACGGGCGCATGACCGCCGAGGCGGGACAGTTCGAGGGCATGACGGTGGCCGAGGCCCGGCGCGCGGTGGTGCACGAGCTGCGCGAGCAGGGGCTCGTCGCCCACGCCGAGGAGTACCCCCACACCGTGCCCTTCTCGCATCGCTCGGGGGAGCGGATCGAGCCGCTGGTGTCGCTCCAGTGGTTCATGCGCATGGACGAGCTCGCCAAGCCGGCGATCGATGCCGTCAAGGACGGCCGGGTGAAGTTCGCCCCCGAGCGCTTCGCCAAGGTCTACCTCGACTGGATGGAGAACATCCGACCCTGGTGCGTCTCGCGCCAGCTCTGGTGGGGTCACCGGCTGCCCGTGTGGTACCGCGGCAAGGAGACCTATGTGGGCACCGAGCCGCCGCGCGGCGAGGGGTGGGAGCAGGATCCCGACGTCCTCGACACGTGGTTCTCGAGCGCCCTGTGGCCCTTCGCCACCCTGGGCTGGCCCAAGGACACGCCGGCCCTGCGCTCCTTCTATCCCACCGATGCGGTCATCACCGGCCGCGACATCATCTTCCTGTGGGTCGCGCGCATGATCATGATGGGACTGGAGTTCCGCGAGCAGATCCCCTTCGCCGACGTCCACATCACCTCGATCATCCAGGCCCCCGACGGGCGGCGGATGTCGAAATCGCTGGGAACGGGGATCGATCCCCTCAACCTCATCGACGGCGGGCCACGCCCGCCCGTGTTCCCGCAGGGAGGTGACTTCCCCGCCTACGGGGCCGACGCGGTCAGGTGGGGCCTGCTTGCCATGTCCTCCGGTCAGGACGTCCGCTTCAGCGAGGAGAAGGTCGGCCAGGGCCAGCAGCTCACCAACAAGCTGTGGAATGCGGCCCGGCTCATCCTCCTGGGAGTCGACGCCGGCACGAGCCCCGGGGCGGTGACCCCGAGCAAGATCGAGGACCGCTGGATCATCTCGCGCCTCGCGCGGGCCAAGGCGGAGGTGCGCGCGCGCATCGAACGCTACGACTTCTCCCACGCGGCGCTCGCCCTCTACGACTTCATCTACGGAGAGCTGTGCGATTGGTACCTCGAGCTCGTCAAGCCGCGCCTGCGCGATCACGACCGCGATGCGCAGCTGACCTTGCTCCACGTGCTCGTGGAGACGATCTCGCTCGCCCATCCGATCATTCCCTTCGTGACCGAGGAGATCTACGCTCACATCCCCGGCGTCGAGGGCCTTCTGGCCGCCGGGACCGAGAGCCTGCCCGAGCGGATCGACGAGGAGGCCGAGGCGGCGCTCGCCCGCACCATCGCCGCCGTGCAGGCGATCCGCGGGTGGCGCGCCGTGTCCGAGGTCAAGGCCGCCGCGATAGTCCCGGCGCGCCTGGCGGCGGGCGGCTACGAGGAGACGGCGGCGCAGATCGAGCGCCTGGCCCGGCTCGCCTTTTCGGCCGGCGCCGAGGCTCCCGTCGCCTCTGTCCCCGTGCCCGGGGGCGCGATCGAGATCCTCCCCACCGATGAGCTCGACCCCGGCGCCGCTGAGGAGAAGCGCGCCGACCAGCGAGCCAAGCTCCAGGCCGAGATCGAGCGAGCGCAGGCCAAGCTGGCCAACGAGGGATTCGTCTCCAAGGCGCCGGCGCAAGTCGTGCAGGCCGAGCGCGAGAAGCTCGCGCGCCTGCACGAGGAGCTCGAGTCGTTATGAGCACGCTGTGGAGTCCCGAGGAGGCGGAGCGCTACCTGCTCTCGCTCGAGCTCTTCGGGATGAACTTCGGCCTCGAGCGCATGCGCAGGCTGATGACGGCGCTCGGGCATCCTCAGAGCAAGTTCGGCTCGATCCACATCGTGGGCACGAACGGGAAGTCCTCGACGACACGGATGACCGCGGCCATCCTCGAGCGCCACGGGGTGCGCACGGGCACCTACGTCTCGCCCCACCTCGGCCACTACTCCGAGCGGATCCGGGTCGGCGACGCCGACATCGAGCCGCGCGCCTTCGCGGCGGCGGTCCAGCGCGCCGCGCACGCCGCCGAGCTCGTGGACAACGCCGCCCGCGGCCCAGATCGCGTGACCCAGTTCGAGGCGCTCACCGCGGCGGCGTACTCCGAGCTCGCCGCGCGCGGGGTCGAGGTCGCCGTTGTCGAGGCCGGACTCGGCGGCCGCTACGACGCGACCAACGTGATCGCCTCCAAGGTCCAGGTTCTCACCAGCGTCGGGCTTGAGCACACCCGCTGGCTGGGACCGACGATCGCCGACATCGCGCGCGAGAAGCTCGCCGTGGTCCAGCCCGGCGGGATCCTCGTCCTCGGATCGCGCCTGCATCCCGAGGCGGACGCCGAGGCGCGGAGCGTGGCTGAGCGCCAGGGTGCGCGGATTGTGCGCGCGCCCGACGACCCTGGGGTGCCCGTGGGCTCGCTCGGCCTTTTCCAGCGACGCAACTTCGCCGTCGCTCGGGCCGCCGCGGAGGCCTATCTGGGACCGCTCAACGCCGAGCTCGTCGCGGCGGCGGCGGCCGAGGTCCGGGTCCCTGGTCGCCTCCAGGTTGTCGACGATGACCCGCTCACCCTTCTCGACGGCGCCCACAATCCCGATGGCATCGCCGCGCTGGCCGAGTCGCTGCCCGCGATCGCTGGCGGGCGCCGGACGGTCGCGGTCGTGTCGATCCTCGACGACAAGGACGCGGCCGGGATGCTCGCCACGCTGCTGCCCGCCTGTCACGCCGTCGTCCTCACCAGCAGTCAGAACCCGCGCGCCCTGCCGCCGCCCACGCTCGAGTCGTTGACTCGACAGCTGGGTGGACCGCCGGCGGAGCTCGTGCGTGACCCCCGCGCTGCCCTCGCGCGGGGGCGGGTGCTCGCCGGGCGCGAGGGCGTCGTCGTCGCGACCGGGTCGATCTACCTGGTCGCGGATCTCCTGGGCAAGATGACCGCGGGGCGCCGGGCCTCGATGCTGTGACCGAGCCCGACCCGGATGGGAATCCCAGCTTTCTGACCATGATCGGCCTGGTCGCGCTGATCGTGGCCGTGGTCATCCTGGTCTTCTTCGGGATCGGATACCTGTTCGGTCGAGCCTTCTTGTAGGCGGGTTTGCGCGTTCCGACCACGGCTACCACTAAACTCGCCGCTCACCATGGCTGCGCTTGCCGTCTTTGGCATCACCAACAGCGGTGTGAGCACCGCCATCAACCTGCTGATCGTCTTTCTCGTCGTGATCTGGCTCGCGCTCGTGTACTGGACCTACGCGGACGCTCGGCGCCGGATCGCCGACCCAATGCTCATCGGCTGCGCCACCGTGGCGTCGTTCTTCCCCTTCGTAGGGACGATCATCTACATGATCGTGCGGCCGCCTGAGTATCTCGACGACGTGCGCGAGCGCGAGCTCGAGATGCAGGCCGCCGAGGCCCGGCTCGCCCAGCTCGGCTACCAGCTCTGCCCGCACTGTGACTACGAGGTCGAGAAGGACTTCCTGCGGTGCCCGAGCTGCATGCGCAAGCTTAAGGACCCGTGCATCGCGTGCGGACGCCCGCTCGATCCGAGCTGGAAGATCTGCCCGTTCTGCGAGGCCGAAGTGAACCTGAGCACCCCGGCGCCGCGCCGAGCGCGGCGGCGCCGCGAAGAGCCCCAGCCCGCAGTGGGCGACCAGCCCTTCCCCGGCTAGTGTTGAGTCACCGCCGGCGGAGCCGGCGAGATCACTGAAATCCCATGCAGCGAACCCTCATCCTCGTCAAGCCCGACGCCTTCGCACGCGGGCTGACCGGCGCGATCATTGCCCGCTTCGAGCGCAAGGGGCTGCGGCTCGTCGCCCTCAACCTCTTGACGATGACGCGCGACCTCGCTGAGCGCCACTACGCCGAGCACCAGGGCAAGCCCTTCTTCGAGGGGCTCGTCGAGTTCATCACCTCCGGGCCGCTGGTGGCGATCGTGCTCGAGGGCGAGCAGGCCATCGCCGCCGCGAGGCAGGTGATCGGCGCGACCGACCCGCTCCAGGCGACGACGGGCTCGATCCGCGGCGACTACGCGCTCGAGGTCGGAGAGAACATGGTCCATGGGTCGGACGCGCCCGAGTCGGCCGCGCGCGAGATCGGGCTGTTTTTCCCCGACCTGGACTGATCCTCGCCTCCCGCTCGCCGCAGCGGCGGGCCATCCTCGAGCAGCTCGGGATCGCCTTCGAGGCGCGCATCGCCGATGTGGAGGAGCTGACCGACGGGCCGCCCCACGAGGTCGCGGCCGAGAACGCCTACCGGAAGGCCGCGGCCGTCGCGGCCACCGCCGAAGGCGCTCTCGTCCTCGGCGTCGACACCATCGTCACGCTGGGAGGGCGGATCTATGGCAAGCCCGCCGACGTCGGGGAGGCCCGAGCCACCCTGCAGGCTCTCTCCGGCCATCGCCACGCGGTGCTCAGCGGCGTGTGCCTGATCGAGGGGCCTCGCGTGCGCACGGCGGTGAGCACGACGCTGGTCGACATCCGCGCGCTCGACGATGCTCTGCTCGAGTGGTACCTGGCCGCGGGGGAGTGGTCGGGGCGCGCGGGCGGCTACGCGATCCAGGGCCGCGGCGCCGCGCTCGTCAGGAGCATCGAAGGCGACTATCTGAACGTCGTCGGGCTGCCCGTCGCGACGCTTCTGGAGCTCGCTCCAGAGGTCCTGGAACTAAGCTGAGCTTTACATATTTTCCAGCTATTTTTCTCCCGTCGGGCGGCTCCGGTCGCCCTAGGTCTCTTCGATACACTGGACTACGGACGGGCCTGGCGGCGACGCGCCGTTACCAATTCGCCGGGCCCTCTTCTGCTGTCTCGACCTCTTAAATACGCATGGGCCTCTTTACGTACATGACCGGTTTCGGCGGGCGCGATATGGCCGTCGATTTGGGCACGGCCAATACGCTCGTATACGTCCGCGGGCGCGGCATCGTGCTCTCCGAGCCGAGCGTCGTCGCGGTCGATTCCCGAACCGGCGAGGTTCACGCCGTGGGGATCGAAGCCAAGCGCATGCTCGGCCGCACGCCGGGCACGATCTCGGCCATCCGCCCGCTCAAGGACGGCGTCATCGCCGACTTCGAGGTCACCGAGGAGATGCTCAGGCACTTCATCCAGAAGGTGCACCAGAATCGGTGGGCGCACCCGAGAGTGGTGGTGTGCGTGCCCTCGGGCGTCACCGGGGTCGAGAAGCGCGCGGTCGAGGAGGCCTGCCTGTCCGCGGGAGCGCGGCAGGCGTACCTGATCGAGGAGCCGATGGCCGCGGCCATCGGCGCCGGCCTGCCCGTCGGGGAGCCGACGGGCTCGATGGTGGTGGACATCGGCGGAGGGACGAGCGAGGTCGCGGTGATCTCGCTGGGCGGGATCGTCGTCTCGCAGTCGATCCGGATCGGTGGCGACGAGCTCGACGAGGCGATCATCAACTACGTCAAGCGCGAGTACAAGCTCCTCATCGGTCAGCAGACGGCCGAGGAGGTCAAGCTCGAGATCGGCTCGGCGTTCCCCATGGACGAGGAGGTCCAGGCCGAGATCCGCGGTCGCGACATGGTCTCGGGGCTGCCCAAGACGGTGGTCCTGACCAGCGAGGAGATCCGCGGCGCCCTCGAGGAGCCGGTCTCGCAGATCATCGACGCGGTCAAGGAGACCCTCGACCGGACACCGCCCGAGCTGGCCTCCGACATCATGGATCGGGGTATCATGCTCGCGGGAGGCGGTTCGCTGCTACAGGGGATCGAAGAGCGTCTGCGTCACGAGACGCAGATGCCGGCGCACTTGGCGGAGTCGCCCCTCACGTGTGTGGCGGTCGGTTCCGGAAGATCGCTCGAGGAGTTCGAAGCGATTCACCGCTCACACAAGAATTCCCGCAACCGCCGCCGACGGTACTAGGTTGAATCTCGGTACTGTCAGGGCGCTTCGGAGCGCAACCTTGGAGACAATCGCCTCGTGCACGATAAGCAAGTCCGGCGGCGCCGCGCGGTTCTCGCGCTGCTCGTCACCGTTGCCCTGATCCTCCTCAGCGCCTATTTCGGCGAAGCTGGAGGCGGCCCGTTGCACGGCGTGCAGCGGGGGATCGTCACGGTTCTTTCGCCGATCCAAAAGGGCGCGAGCACCGTGCTCACGCCCGTGCGCGACATCGCCGGGTTCTTCAGCTCGACCTTCCACGCCAAGTCGGAGGTCGCCGGGCTCAAGCTTCAGAAGCAGAAGCTGACCCAGGAGGTCGCGCAGCTCAAGGGCGCCGAGATCCAGAACGCCCAGCTCAGCAAGCTCATCAACCTCAATCAGAACATCGGCGTCAGCGCCTACCGGCCCGTGGCCGCGCACGTGATCGGGAGCGACCCGTCGCTGTGGTACGACCAGATCGAGGTCGACGCGGGCTCCTCGTCCGGCGTCCAGCTCAACCAGCCGGTGATCGGCCAGGACGGCCTCGTCGGCGTCGTCTCCGACGTCACCGCGGGCGCCTCGTGGGTCACCCTCATCACCAACCACACGATCGAGGTCGCCGCCGAGGTCCAGGACGGCGTCGGCGACCGCGGCATCCTCCAGCCGTCGGTCGGCAACCCCAACCAGCTCGTGCTCTCGGACCTGCCCCACCAGGCCAACATCCAGACGGGCCAGCTCGTGGTCACCGCCGGATTCCGGCTCGGCAAGCTCAACGACCTCTACCCGCCGAACATCCCCATCGGGACGGTGTCGAACGCCAACCAGGTGACGCTCGCGAGCTCCGGGCAGGTCCAGGTCACTCCGACCGTGGATCTCCGCCACCTCGACGTCGTCGAGATCCTCACCAACCCGCACCCCGGCACCACCCGCGCCTCCACCGTCCCGTGAGCGTCTCCACGAGCTTCGTCATCCGCGTGCTCGTCGTCGGCTTCCTGGCCGTGGTCATCCAGGTGGCGGCGGTCTCGCAGATCTCCATCTTCGGCGTCAGCGCCGACCTCTCGCCCCTCGTGGTGATGTCCGTCGGCCTCCTCGCCGGATCCACCATCGGGGCGATGATGGGCTTCGGCATGGGGCTGCTCGTCGACATGATGCTCGTGCAGACGCTGGGCGTGACCTCGCTCCTGTACATCGCCATCGGCTACTGGTCGGGGCGCCTGCGCGAGCTCCGCGACCCCGCCCACGAGCTCGTCCCCCTCGGGGTCGGCGCTGCCGCCACGGCGGTGGCGGGCATCGGGATGGCGATCATCCAGTTCCTGCTCGGGGTCGATGCCCCGGTCAGCCTCCTCCTCCTCCAGCAGATCCTCCTCACCGTGCTCGTGAACTCGCTGATCGCGCTGCCCGTGTACGCGGTCGTCCGCCGGGCGCTGAACCCCGCGCTCCCCGACGATCCCCGCCGCCGTCGCCGCCGTCGCTACAGCACGGGTGGTCTCAGCCCGCTGAAGCGACCCTCCGAGGGCCTGGGAGGGTCCGTGCGCTCGGTGAGCCGATGATCCAGCCCCAGCTCCCGGACGACCGGCGCCCGCCGCTGACGCCCCAGCTCGCGCTTCGCGTGACGATCATCGGCGGCTTCGCGCTCACCATGTTCGCGATCATCCTCTTCCGCCTGTGGTTCCTGCAGGTGCTGTCGGGCAACCAGTACGTCGCCCAGGCCAAGCAGAACCGCACCCGGAAGGTGCTGGTGGCCGCACCGCGCGGGGAGATCGTCGACCGCAACGGCGCCGTACTCGTCCGCAGCCGGCAGGCCACCGCGGTGCAGATCGTCCCGACCCAGCTCCCCGTTCCCGTCAAGGATCCGACGATCGCCGAGCTGGCGTCGCCACCCGCCGCCGACCAGGCGCTCTACGCCCGCCTCGCGGGGGTGCTCGGGGTGAGCACCACGCGCCAGAAGTGCAAGGTGATCGGCTACAAGCAGGTGCACGGCAAGAGCGTCAAGGTCATCCACCATCTCCGGCTCCCGCTCATCGCCTGCGATGTGGCCCAAGCCGTATACGGGCTTCCCTACGCGAACGCCACGGTGGCCACTGACGTCAAGCAGGCCGTCCTCTTCTACCTCAAGGAGCGTCATGCCTCGTTTGCCGGGGTGGACGAGCCGCAGGTCTATCTGACCTCGTATCCCCACACCACCCTCGCGGCCCAGGTGCTGGGGACGGTGGGACCGATCACCTCGGCCCAGCTCAAGCAATCACAGTTCGCGGGACTGCCTCAGAGCTCGGTCGTCGGGCAGACGGGCCTCGAGTACTACTACGACCGGTACCTGCGCGGGGTGGGCGGCGCCGAACAGGTCGAGGTCGACTCGATCGGGAACCCGATCCGGGTCCTGCCCCAGAAGGCGGCGATCGCGGGAAACACGCTCAAGACCTCGCTCGACCTCAAGCTCCAGCAGACGGGCCAGGCGTCGCTGGCCCAGTCGATCTCCGGAAACACGCCCGGCGGCGCGGGCGGCGCCTTCGTGGCCATGGACCCCCAGAACGGGCAGATCTACGGGATGGGTTCCCTGCCCTCCTATGACCCGAACATCTTCACCAAGCCGATCTCGCAATCGGCCTACAACGGCCTGATCAGCGCCACCAGCGGCGACCCGCTCAACAATCGTGCCGTCGACGGCCTGTATCCCACCGGCTCGACCTTCAAGCCCATCACCGCCACCGCGGCGCTCATGAGCGGCACCTGGAGCCTCGCCGACACCTACGACGACACCGGTCAGTACTGCTTCTCCCAGGGTGGGCTGTGCCTGCACAACTCCGGCAATGTCGCCAACGGCGTGCTCGACCTGGTGAGTGCGATCAGGGTCTCCGACGACGTCTTCTTCTACAACCTCGGCGCCAAGCTCAACGTCGACCCCTCGACCCATCCGCTGGGCGGCCCCCTGCAGCAGTGGGCGCGCCTGTTCGGGATCGGCAAGTCGACGGGGATCGACCTGCCCTACGAGTCCTCGGGGAACCTCCCCGACCCGAAGTGGCGGGCGGCGATCAGCCGCGTCGAGCTCCAGTACGAGAAGCAGCACCACAGTGGGTGCTGCACGATCGCCTACCCGGGCCCGTGGACGGTGGGCGACAACGTCAACCTCGCCGTCGGCCAGGGCGACGTCCTCGTCACCCCGCTGCAGCTCGCCGTCGCCTACTCGGCGATCGCCAACGGGGGGACGATCGTGCGCCCCCACATCGGTCTCCAGGTCGAGAACAACATCGGCGACAAGGTGCTCCAGAACATCGACCCGCCGGCGGCGCGGCACATCAACATCAATCCCACCTATCTCGACGCCATCCGCACCGGCCTACGGGAGGCGGCGTCCGCCCCGGGCGGGACCTCGGCGAGCGTGATGGGGAGCTTCCCCTTGCCCGTCTACGGCAAGACGGGAACCGCTCAGCACGTCGGCCAGAACGACCAGGCGTGGTATGCGTGCTACGTCCCGGCGACGGCGACGAGCAAGCCGATCACCGTGGTGGTCACCGTCGAGAAGGGCGGATTCGGCGCCGTGGCGGCGGCGCCCGTGGCCCGGCAGATCCTTTCGCAATGGTTCACGGGCAAGCCGGGGGCGTACATCGCCGGGAACTCGAAGACGCTGTGAGCCTCACCACTCACCTGCACCGCGCCACGCCGGAGACCTCGGACATCCGCCCGCGGGCGGTGTTCCTCTTCGACCCTCTCCTCGCCCTCGCGGCGCTCGGCCTCGCCGCGTTCTCGGTCGTGACCCTGCGCAGCGCCTTCGGGAGCACCTACTCCAACCGACAGGCGGCCTACGCGGCGGTGGGGATCGTCCTCTCGATCGTGCTCGCGCGCATCGACTACACCCGTCTGCGCGAGTACCGCTACGGCTTGTACGCGCTGCTCATCGCCTCGAACATCGCCGTGTTCGCATTCGCCCCGCCCACCCTCGGGGCGCAGCGCCGGATTCCCTTCCCCTTCATCCAGGTGCAGCCCTCCGAGCTGGCCAAAGTGCTGCTCATCATCTCGCTGGCGGCGTTCGCCGTCGACCGCGCGCGCCGGCTGCACGAGCGCCAGACCACGGCGCGGATCATGCTCCTGGCGCTCGCCCCCGCCCTGCTCGTCATCGCTCAGCCCGACCTCGGTACGGCGCTGGCCTTCGTCGCCATCTCGGTGACCCTGCTCTTCTTCGCGGGGACCTCGTGGAAGCAGCTCACGGCGCTGGCGGCACTGTTCGTCACCGCGATCGTCATGGTGCTCGTGGTGGGGCCGTCAATCGGCGTGCACGTGCTCAAGCCCTACCAGGTGCAGCGACTCACGGGCTTCCTGCATCCCTCGGCCAATCCCAGCAGTCAGACTTATCAGATCAACCAGTCGATCATCGCGATCGGCTCGGGCCAGAAAACCGGCACCGGCGTCGCCAACGCGACCCAGACCACGCTCGGCTATCTCCCCGAGCCGCAGACCGATTTCATCTTCGCCGTGATCGGGGAGGGCTATGGCTTCGCGGGTGCGGCGCTTGTGCTCCTCCTCTACGCCCTGCTTATATGGAGGGCATTACGCATTCTCACGATGGCCAAGAACCTGTACGGCGCTCTGATCGCCGCCGGCATCCTCGGGATGCTGATGTTCCAGGTCTTCGTGAACGTCGGCATGACCATCGGAATCATGCCGATCACCGGCGTACCGCTGCCGCTCGTCAGTTACGGCGGCTCGTCGGTCCTCGTAACGTTCATCGCCCTTGGCCTCCTGCAGTCGATCCACATCCAGGCTCGGATTGCGTCTGCAGGGAAGGGCCGGGCCTTACTTTCTTAACCAAAGGACTGAAACAGACAATTGAAGAAGCAAGTACTGGTCAGCGTAAATCGCGGGGAGACCCGTGTCGCGCTACTGGAGGCGACGGGCACCGTCGCCCCGCGCAAGCCTTCTACGCGGCGACGCCGCAAGACCACTCGACCGGCGGCCGGCTACCAGGTCGCTGAGCTCTACCTCGAGCGCCGCGGCAACCGGTCAATCGTCGGCAACATCTACAAGGGCCGCGTCGACAATGTCCTCGCCGGCCTCGAGGCCGCCTTCGTCGACATCGGACTCGAGAAGAACGGCTTCCTGCACGTCGACGAGATCGTCCTCCCCGGCGTCGACGCGCCGCGCCGCGGCCGCGGATCGAGCCGCGAGGGCAGGAACATCACCGACATGCTCAAGCCCGGGCAGGATGTCGTCGTCCAGGTGGTCAAGGATCCGCTCAAGACCAAGGGCGCGCGCCTATCCATGGACCTCGCGATCGCCGGTCGCTACATGGTCTACGCGCCCTTCGGCGAGGGGGTCGGCGTCTCCCGCCGGCTCGACGAGGCCGAGCGCGAGCGCTTGCGCAAGCAGGCGGCCAAGCTCGATCTCAAGGGCGCCGGCGCGATCATCCGCACCGCGGCCCAGGGCGCGAACCGCGCCGACCTCGAGCGCGAACTGCAGTATCTGTTCAAGCTCAACGAGGTCCTCCAGAAGCGCGTGGAGGAGACGCCCGCACCCGAGCTCGTCTTTCAGGAGGCCGACCTCTCGGTGCGCGTCGTGCGCGACATCTACTCCGAGCACTTCGAGCGGGCGATCGTCGACGACGCCAAGCAGCACCACCGGCTTGTGTCGTTCTTCACCCGCACCGCGCCCGAGCTCGTGGACCGAGTCGAGCTGTGGGAGGAGGAGACGCCCCTGCTCCAGGCCTTCGGAGTCGAGGAGGTGCTCGACTCCACGCTCTCGCGCCGGGTCGACCTCCCCAGCGGTGGCTACCTGATCATCGACTACGCCGAGGCGCTGACGGTCATCGACGTCAACTCCGGGAGCTTCATCGGCCGGGGCAAGGGCGCCCGGCTCGAGGACACCATCACCAAGACCAACCTCGAGGCGGCCGACGCCGTCGTAAGTCAGCTGCGCCTCCGCGACATCGGCGGCATCATCGTCATCGACTTCATCGACATGGCCCGCTCTCGCAACCGCGAGGCCGTGCTCAAGACGCTGCGCAAGGCGCTCGACGAGGATCGGACGAAGACCTTCGTGGTCGAGATCTCGCCGCTCGGTCTCGTCGAGATGACCCGCCAGAACGTCACCGACGGCGTGCGCGAGATCATGACGCGGCCCTGCCCGACGTGCCACGGCGAGGGCGTGATCAAGTCCGAGGAGACGCTGGCGATCGAGTTCGAGCGGCGCCTGCGCGACCTCGCCAACGACCGCGAGGCCGAGGCCTTCCTGATTCAGATGAACCCCCGCGTGAGCGCCGAGATCACCGGTAACGACGCTCGGGTCCTCCAGGCCATCGAGAAGGAGACCGGCAAGTGGTTCCACTTCGAGGGCTCCGAGGGGCTCCCGCTCGATCACTTCAACGTTCTCCTCGAGGGTGACCGCGAACAGGTCCTCGAGCGCGCCCTGCCCTTCCACGAGGGCGACGAGGTCCATGTCGAGATCGTCGAGCCGCACATGTACAGCCCCGGCGATGCCGTCGCCAAGGTCGACGGCTACATCATCTCGGTGAAGGGCGCCGGGCGCCACGTCGGCCGCAAGCGCCTTGTGCGCATCGACGAGGTCGGGCGGACCTCCGCGGTGGCCTCGCTGGTGGGGGAGCCCGAGGCGGCGAACGACGGCGGACCCCCCGAGGACGGCGGCGGTGAGGACGATGGCGTAGAATCCAAGCCTCGGCGCCGTGGCCGCAGAGGCGGACGGCGCCGTTCCGGTGCCAGGGCGGAGAGCACGCCGGCGGCATCCGAATAGCCATGTACGCAATCGTCAAAACAGGTGGAAAGCAGTACCGCGTCGAGGAGGGTCTGACCCTGCTCGTCGAGCGGCTGCCCGCAGAGGAGGGCGCGGACGTCGCCCTGCAGACCCTGCTCTACGTCGACGGCGATGACGTCCTCGACGGGGACGATCTCGCCGCCATCACCGTCCAGGCGACCGTGGTCGCCCACGAGCGCGGACCCAAGCTGCGAATCGTCAAGTTCAAGCCCAAGCGCGGCTACAAGCGCCGCACCGGCCACCGCCAGGAGCTCACGCGCATCCGCGTGAGCAGGATCGGGAAAGCGAAATCGGCGCCCAAGCGGGCTCGGGCCGCAGCCTCCGCGCCCGCCGCAGAGGAGACTTCGAATGGCTCATAAGAAAGGCCTCGGCTCGAGCCGGAACGGCCGCGATTCCAATGCCCAGCGCCTCGGCGTGAAGGTCTTCGCCGGTCAGACGGTGACGGGCGGGGAGATCATCGTGCGCCAGCGCGGCACCCGCTTCCGACCCGGCGACGGCGTCGGCATCGGCAAGGACGACACCATCTTCGCCAAGGCCGCCGGCACGGTGCAGTTCACCACCGGCCGGCGCGGGCGCACGATCTCGATCGCCCCCGCCCAGTCCTCCGATTAGCTAGGGGACAATCGGCGCCAGCGGCGCCGTGCACTGCGGGCAGCGGCGCGCCTTATAGGGGATCTTCGTCGTGCATTCCGGGCATGCTTTGACGTCCGGGTCGGCTCCCCGCGCACGGCGCGCCTGGAGCGATTCGTAGGGCTTGACGACGAAGAAGTACACGGCCGCCGCGGTCGCCAGGAAGGCGAAGGCGGCGTTGAGGAAGTCGCCGTAGAGGAAGTGGCTCGAGTTGATGGTGAAGGACAGGTTCTCGAAGTCGGGCTGCCCGAAGATGAGCGCGATAATCGGCGTGATGAGGTCGGCGACGAGCGCCTTGACCACCGCGGCGAAGGCAGCGCCGATGACGAAAGCCACCGCCAGGGTCACGAGATTTCCCTGGATCAGGAACTTCTTGAAGTCCTCGAGCCACACTTTCACGTCGGACCACCTCCAGGATTGATGTCGGTGGCCCGATGGTACGACGGGGTCCGGTCCCTAAAGCGCGTGTCCGAGCACTCGGCCGAGCCACACCGCCAGCAGGCCGGCGGCGAGGGCGATGAGCACCGAGCCCCACGCCAGCGCCGGCTCTCCGTCCTCCTCCGCGCGCCGGGCGTCGAGCATCCACGTCGAGAACGTCGTGTACGACCCCAAGGCCGCGGTTCCCAAGAGGAGCTGGAGGCGATGGTTGGCGCCGAGGCCCACGAGCAGCCCGAGGAGGAACGACCCGCTGAGGTTGATCACGAGGATCCCGAGCGGGTATTTGCCGGGGAGACGGCGGTCGACGAGCCCGCCGACCGTGAAGCGCGCAACGGACCCGAGGCCCCCGCCCAGGAGCACGAGCACGGTGCTCACCACGTCAGGAGGGCGCGGCGTCCCACTGCGGTCCCGAGCGCGACCCCGGTGAGCCCGGCGATCACACTTCCCCCGGCGTAGGCGGCGGCGAGGAGCAGGTCGCCGCGGTCGAGCATGCGCAGGAGCTCGAGTTGCATCGTCGAGAAGGTGGTGAGGGCGCCGCAAACCCCGGTGGCCAGGAACGCGTGGGCGACGGGCAGCCGTCCCTTCATGCGCGTGGCGACATAGCCGATGAGGAGGCAGCCGGCGACGTTGACGGCGAAGGTCGTCCACGGCCAGCGCCCCGGGTGGGTAGGCGCGAGCTCGACCAATCCGGTCCGGATGGCGGCCCCCACCATGCCGCCGGCGAAGACGGCCGCGAGAACGTTGCCGCGCTCCCCGCCCATCAGCCCTCCTGCGCGGTGGGCCTCACGAGGATCTCGTTGACGTCGACGTGCGGAGGCTGCGAGACCGCGAACATGACGATCCGCGCGATGTCGTCCGCCTCCAGGCGACCCTCCCCGGGGTTGTCGAAGAAAGGTGTGTCGACCATCCCGGGCTCGATCAGGGTGACGCGCACCCCGGTCCCATTGAGCTCCTGGCGCGCGGACTCGCCCATCGCCGTGACCGCCCACTTGGTGGCGGAGTAGAGCGAGCCTGGGAGAGCCCGGCGCCCGGCCACCGAACCGGTCAGGAGCAGGTGCCCGCGGGACTCCTTGAGCGCCGGAATCGTCGCCCGGATGGTGAGCGCGGCCCCGTAGACGTTGGTCAGGACCATCGAGCGCCAGTGCTCGGGAGACTCCTCGAGAAAGCCACGGCTGGCGCCGAAGCCGGCATTGGCGAAGGCGACGTCGAGGCGCCCGAAGCGGTCGAGCGCGGCTGCCACCATGGCCTGCTGGTGATCCCATTCGGTGACGTCGCAGCGAACGGCAAGGGCGCGCTCGGGTCCGCCGAGCTCCTCGGCGAGGGCGTCGATCCGGTCCTCGCTGCGCGCGGCGAGCACGAGCCGGTAACCGTCGCGCGCGGCGACGCGTGCCGTGGCCGCCCCGATTCCCGTCGAGGCGCCGGTGATCAGGAATACAGGGTCGCTCTCGCTGTGGCCGCCGCTCGCCATCCTCGCTCGCATTATGGCGGCCCCGGAAGTCGTCCAGCTGCCAGGATGATCACATGCTCAGCGATCACGCGCGCATTCAACTACTGGCCGGCGCCGGCGGCGACGGCTGCCTGAGCTTCCGGCGGGAGGCCCACGTCCCGCGCGGCGGGCCCGACGGCGGCGACGGCGGCCGGGGTGGAGACGTGGTGCTCGTGTGCGACGATTCGCTCCGCGATCTCCAGGCCTTCCGCCGCCGCTCCCTGTTCAAGGCCCAGCGCGGCGGGCCGGGGCAGGGAGCGCTCCGCCACGGGGCCGATGGCGAGACCCTCGAGATCCGTCTGCCCCCGGGCACGGAGGCACGGCGCGAGGAGGACGGCGCCCGCTACGACCTGCTCGTGCCCGGCCAGCGGGCCGTCGTGGCTCGAGGCGGCAGCGGCGGGCGCGGAAACAAGCGCTTCGCCACCGCCACCCACCAGACCCCCCGGTTCGCCCAGCGGGGGCTCGGAGGGGAGGAATTCTGGCTCGCGCTGCAGCTCAAGCTGCTCGCTGACGTCGGTCTCGTGGGGTTGCCCAACGCCGGCAAGTCCTCGCTGCTGTCGCGGCTCACGCGCGCGACGCCCAAGGTGGCGGGATACCCCTTCACCACGCTCGAGCCCGTGCTCGGCACCCTCGAAGGCGACGATCGTCAACTCGTGCTCGCCGACATCCCGGGGCTGATCGAGGGCGCGAGCGGCGGCGCCGGGCTCGGACACGAGTTCCTCGCCCACGTCGAGCGGACGCGCCTGCTCGTCCACGTCCTCGACGCGGCCCCGCTCGACGGCTCCGACCCGGTGGAGAACTTTGCCACCGTCGAGCAAGAGCTCGCCCTGCACGACGAGCGCCTCGCCACGCTCCCCCGGATCCTCGCGCTCTCCAAGGTCGACCTCGTCGGCCCCGAGGCCGGCGCCGCCGCCGCCGCCAAGTGGCGCGAGCGCGTGGGCGCGGAGGTGCCGGTGCTCATCACCTCCTCGGTGAGCGGAGCTGGGCTCGACGACCTGCGGCGCGAGCTCCTCCGCCGCGTCCCGGTCTCGGCTGAGGTCACGCCGGACGCCGCCCCCGCCCTCGACGACCTCGCCGAACATCAGGTCTTCCGCCCCCGCACGGGGCGGAACTTCCAGGTCGAGCGAAGCGAAGATGGCCAGTTCCGGGTCACGGGCCCCGGGGTCGAGCGCCTGCTCGCCCGCTACGACCTCGACAACGAGGAGGCCCTCGCCCATCTCGAGCGCCGCCTGCGCGGGATCGGCGTGATCCGCGCGCTGGAGGCACAGGGCTTCGAAGCCGGCGACGACGTCGAGATCGCGGGCGTCGAGTTCGACCTGCATCCGGGGGCGTAGGGGGCTGGGGCGGGCGCGGGGCGGGCCGGGCGCGTGCCGGGAGCGTGGGGCGCTCGCTGGGCGGGCGGCGGGCCGGGGGGTGGGGCGGCGCGGGCGGCGGGCCGGGCGGGTGGGGTGGGCGGGCGCGCCCGGCGGGCGGATTGGTGGGCCTGGTCGAGAAACGCGACCCACAGGCCGGTTTCTCGACCAGGCCCCAGAGCGCGGTCACGGCCGACGCGGCGTGTCGACAGTGATGTCACATGGGTTACTCGCCCGTCACGGTTTCGGGGGCCGGTAGGATCGCCGCGCACAATGAGACGCGCGAGCCCACGGATCCGCCATAACTCGGCCGTGCTCACCGCGCTCGTTCTTCTCGCCTGCCTCGCCACCGCCGCGGGCGCGCGAGCCCAGGTCCTCCGCGTCGGGACCTACAAGGGGGCGCCCGGCCAGTACGCGACGATCCAGGCCGCGGTCGACGCCGCGGCTCCCAACGACTGGATCCTCGTGGGGCCGGGGGACTACAAGACGGGTTCGACGCAGACGGTGACCGGATCGGGTGAGGCGTATCCCGCCGCCGTGCTCATCGCCAAGTCGGGTCTGACGCTGCGAGGGATGGACCGCAACGCCGTCGTGGTCGATGGGACCAAGCCGGGCTCGCCGCCCTGCAGCTCTGCCGCCGGGGACCAGAACTTCGGGCCGTCGACGAGCGCCGGCCCCGGAGGGCTCAACGGGGTGATGGTATGGGAGGCCGCCAACGTCTCGGTTGAGAACATGACCGCGTGCAACTTCATCGCCGGCTCCGGGGGGAATGCGGGCACGAGCGGGGGCTCGGGCAGCACCTACATCACCGGCAACGAGTTCTGGTGGAACGGCGGTTACGACAGCGCGACGATCGGTGGTTACGGCTTCACGGGCTCCTACCTGACGGCGACGAGCACGTACTACGACGGCTCGACGCCGCAGAGCAAAGCCTCGGCGGCGGAGTACGGGATCTTCTCGAGCAACTGGAGCGGCGGGACCTGGGATCAGGTCTACACGAGCAACATGAACGACTCGGGCCTGTACATCGGCGCCTGCTCACAGCTCTGCGACCAGACGATCAACCAGGCCTGGAGCGAGTACAACGCGCTCGGATACTCGGGCTCGAACTCGGGCGGGAGCCTGGTCGTCGAGAACTCGGAGTTCGACAACAACGAGGACGGCTTCGACACCAACAGCCAGAACGGCGACAACCCGCCACCCCAGGACGGCAGCTGCCCGAACAACGCCGTCAGCCCGATCACCCACACCCACTCGTGCTGGGTGTTCATGAACAACTATGTCCACGACAACAACAACCCCAACGTCCCCACGGCCGGCGACGCGGCGGCGGGACCGGTGGGGACCGGGATGTCGATCTCCGGCGGGC
Source organism: Solirubrobacteraceae bacterium (assembly GCA_035552215.1). Lineage (GTDB taxonomy): Bacteria > Actinomycetota > Thermoleophilia > Solirubrobacterales > Solirubrobacteraceae > Palsa-465. Next base: position 20,421 of record DASZLV010000079.1, read on the forward strand.
GCAACGACACGGTGATGGGTAACACCTTCGCAGGCAACGGCGCCTGGGGCACGATCATCGTGCCCTATCCCGACCACGGCGCGCCATGCACCGGCGGTCAGCCCGACAACGTGCTCCTCGGCTCCGGGAGCTGCCTCTACGACCCCTCCGGCGTCGCCCTGCTCAACAACACCTACAAGAACAACGGCTTCTTCGGCAACATCACCAACGGCGACTTCGACCAGATGAACCTCAACAGCGGGCCGAGCAACTGTTACCGCGGGAACACCGCCGCCGGCGGCAGCCTATCCCCCGACGCCGTGGCCCTGCAGGCGAACTACCCCAGCTGCGACGGCTCCACCGTGCCCGCCAACCTCAACCTCCTGTTCCTCGACGAGTCGGCGTGCGACTCGCAGATCGCGCTCATCTCGGGTCTGCCCGTGCCCTGCCTACCGATCGATCACTACCCGCGCGTCACCTCGGTGGTCATGCACCCGCTGCCCGCCAACCTCCCGACGATGCCCAGCCCCTGCGCGGGGGTGCCCGCCGACCCGTGGTGCTCGGGTCAGGTGGAGATTGTCAGGGGCTGCATGCCATCCGCTCATACGCGCGTCGCCCTCGCCCTGGCGCGGCGCGAGCGATTCGCGTCCGTCTCGGTCCGCGTGGGCCGCGGCCGGGCGGTGACCGACAAGGCGCACGGAGGCAGGACCACCGTGACGATCAACCTCGGTACCTCGCGCCGGCGCCCGATCACCGTCCACTTCGTGGAGCACATCAAGGTCGCCACCCACCGGGAGAAGATCACCTTCACCCGGGTCTATCGCCGCTGCTGAGGCGGGAAGACGGGCGACGGCTTCTAAGCTGTCGCCTCATGAGCAGCCTGGTCATAAAGCTCGGGTCGAGCATCGTCGCGGACGAGCGCGGGGAGGTGCGCGCGGACGTGCTGGGCCGGATCTGCGACGAGGTCGCCGCCCTCCACGCCGAGGGCCGGGAGGTGGTGATCGTCACCAGCGGGGCGATCGCGCGGGGAATGGGGGTGATGGCCCTGGCGATGAGGCCGCGGGCGATGGACGAGCTCCAGGCCGCGAGCGCCGTCGGCCAGGGAAAGCTCTACCAGGTCTACGACGAGCTCCTGAAGGCGCGCGGGATCCAGAGCGCCCAGGTGCTCCTGACCTTCTTCGACATGAGCGCGCGCACGCACTACCTGAACGCCCGCGGGACACTGCGCAAGCTCCTGGAATGGCGGGTCGTGCCGGTCATCAACGAGAACGACACCACCACCACCGACGAGATCTCCTTCGGTAACAACGACTTCCTGGCCGCCCAGGTGGCGATCCTCCTCGGGGCCGATCTGCTCATCATGCTCACCGACGCGGAAGGGGTCTACACCGCCGACCCGCACGCCAATCCCGACGCCGCGCTCGTGCCCGCGGTGGAGGAATTCGACGTGCTCGAAGGGCTCGAGATCGGCCACAACACGTCGCCCCTGGGGACCGGCGGGATGCGCTCGAAGGTCGTCGCGGCGGAGATGGCCACCGCCGCCGGCATCCCCGCCGTGGTGGCGAGCGGCCTCATCCCGGGGACGATTCGCGCGGCGGCGGCGGGCGTGCCGGTGGGCACCCGCTTCGCGGCGCGGGAGGGCCGGTACTCGAGCTTCAAGCTGTGGCTCAAATACGCCAAGCCGGCGCGTGGGCGGGTGCTCGTGGACGCGGGCGCGGCGCGGGCCTTGCGCGAGGGGGGAACGAGCCTGCTTCCCGTCGGGGTCGTCGATGTCAGCGGAGAGTTCGACGCCGGCGACGCCGTCGACGTGGCCTACGACGGGCAGGCGGTGGGCAAGGGCATCTGCAACTACTCGGCCGGCGAGCTCCGCAGGGTCCGCGGCCTCAAGTCCCCGGCGGTGCGCGAGCTCCTCCCGCGGGCCAGCGCCGAAGCCGTACACCGTGATTACTTCGTGCTTGAATGATGTGACTATGGCTACTACCGCGCTCACGGTCGCCGACACCTGCGCCGCCGCGCGGCGGGCCTCGCGCGTCCTCGCCACCCTGGGCTCGGGCACCAAGGACGCCGCGCTCGAGGCGATCGCCTCGGCGCTGATCGCGCGCACGGCCGACATCCTCGATGCCAACGCCCGTGACCTCGAGGCCGCCGAGGCCGCGGGGGTCGCGCCGCACCTGCTCGACCGGCTCGCCCTCACCGAGGGCAGGGTCGCGACGATCGCGGCCCAGGTACGCGACATCGCCGCGCTTGCGGATCCGGTGGGCGAGGTGATCTCGGGGTCGCGGCTCGCGAACGGGCTCGACGTGCGCAAGGTGCGGGTCCCCCTGGGAGTGATCGCGGTGGTCTACGAGGCCCGCCCCAACGTGACCATCGACGCCGCCGCCCTGTGCCTGAAGTCGGGCAACGCCATCGTCCTGCGGGGCTCGAGCATGGCCACGAACTCGAACGCCGCGCTCGCGGGGATCGCCATCGAGGCCGCCGAGTCGGCCGGCGTGCCGGCGGGAGCGATCGCTCTCGTGTCCGGGGGCGGCACCCAGGAGCTCGCGGAGCTCGCGACCCAGACCGGCGTCGTCGATCTCATCATCCCCCGCGGTGGCGAGCGCCTGAAGGCCGCGCTCAAGGGCGTCGCCACCGTTCCGGTGATCTACGCGGCGTCGGGCAACTGTCACGTCTACGTCGACGCCACCGCCGACCTCGACGCCGCCGAGGCGATCATCCTCAATGCCAAGGTCCAGAAGCCGAGCGTGTGCAACTCCGCCGAGAAGCTGCTCGTGCACTCAGCGGTGGCTCAGGCCTTTCTGCCCCGGGCGCTGGGTGCTCTCGCCGACGCCGGCGTCACCTTGCGTGGCGACGAGCGGGCGCGCGCGGGTGCCGGGGGAGCGCCGGTCGGCGAGGCCAGCGAGGCCGACTGGGACACCGAGTACCTGGCCCTCGAGCTTGCCGTCGGGGTCGTCGACTCGGTGCAGGAGGCAATCGACCACATCAACCTCCACGGCTCGGGCCACTCGGAAGCGATCGTCACCCGCGACACCGAGGCAGCGCGGGCCTTCGGACTCGGCGTCGACGCCGCCTGCGTCTACGTCAACGCCTCGACGCGCTTCACCGACGGTGGCGAATACGGGATGGGTGCCGAGATCGGCAACTCCACCCAGAAGCTCCATGCCCGCGGCCCGATCGGCCTGCGCGAGCTGTGCACCTTCAAGTACCTGGTCGAGGGCTCGGGCCAGATCCGCCCCTAGCGGCTCCGTGCGCATCGGCGTCTTCGGCGGAACCTTCAACCCGCCACATCTCGGTCACCTCGTGTGCGCCCAGGAGGCCTACGTTCAGCTCGAACTCGACCTCGTCATGCTCGTCCCGGTGTTCGCCCCACCACATAAGTCGCTCGAGGACGACCCCGGTCCCGAGCACCGGCTCGAGATGTGCCGGCGGGCCGCGGCGAGCGACGAGCGGCTCGCCGTGTCCTCGCTTGAGACCTCGAGGCGGGGACCGTCATACACGGTCGATACCCTTACGGAGCTGCACGCGAAAGAGCCAGACAACGAGCTGTTCCTGATCCTCGGCGGGGATGTCGCCGCGGGCCTGCCTCGCTGGCGCGCTCCCGAGGTCGTCATGGCGCTGGCCACGCCCGCGGTGGCCAACCGCCGAGGCACGCCGCGGGCCGATGCGGCGGCGGGGCTCAGCGAGCTGCCGGGGGGCGAGCGGGCACGGTTCTTCTCGATGCCATGGATCGGCGTCTCTTCGACGATGATCCGGCGGCGGGCGAGGATCGGCCAACCCATCCGCTACCTCGTGCCCGACCCGGTAGCGTCCTATATCGACGAGAAGGGGATGTACCGCTGACTGTTACACCAGAAGAAATCGCCCGCGCCATTGCCTCGTACGCCGAGGACCGCAAGGCGCTCGAGATCGTCGAGCTCGATCTCCGCGAAATGATCGGCTACACCGACTACTTCGTGATCTGCTCAGGGCGGACCGATCGCCAGGTCAAGGCGATCCACGACGCCATCCACGCCGGGATGAAGAACGACCATGGCATGCTCCCGCGACGGGTCGAAGGACTCCCCGAGGCCCATTGGGTGCTGATGGACTACCTCGACGTCCTCGTCCACATCTTCACCCCTGACACCCGCGAGTACTACCGGCTCGAACAGCTGTGGGGCGAGGCTCCGGCGCGCACGCTGGGCACACCGGCTACAGCGACGCCATAAGTTTCGGCGCCACCTCTTTCTTGCGGCTCATGACCCCGGGGAGCTCGATCGTGCTGTCGCTGCTCACGGCCCCGAAGGTCCGGGCCACTGCGGCGACGTCGCCGGCCACGAGCAGGTCGGTGCCCTTGGTGAGGACGTCGGTGATCATCAGGGCGTAGAGGAGGTAGCCCCGGTCCTCCTGGCGGCGGCGCATGATCGCGAGCAGCTCATCGGAGCGCTCGAGCAGGTCTCGCCCCACCACCTCGATCTGGGCGATGCAGATCGCGTGGTCCCCGCGGACCTGGTACTCCTTGGCGTCCCGGGAGACGATCTCCTCGGCGCTCACGTCCGAGACATCGGCTGTGGCCTCGAACATCTCACGCCCGAAGGCGAGCGCGTCGAGCGCGAGCACCCGCTCGAGGTACTCGATCACCGAGTGGTCGCGCTCGGTGGTGGTGGGCGAATTGAGGATCACCGTGTCGGAGAGAATCGCGCCCAGGAGCATGAGCGCGGCCGGGCGGCTCGGTTCCATGCCGTTCTGGCGGAAGCGCTCGATCACCAGGGTTGCTGTCGAGCCCACCGGGTCGAAGGTGGCCTTCACCGGGACGCGCGTCTCGATCGAGCCGATGTGGTGGTGATCGAGGATCTCGACGATCTCGGCCTCGTCGATGCCCGCCACGCTCTGTCCCTCCTCGGCGTGATCGACGAGGATGACGCGACGGCGGCGCGGAGCCACCAGGTCAGAGCGGGTCACCAGCCCCACCGGGCGCCGAGCGGCGTCGACGACGACGGCGGCGCCGTAATGGATCTCCTTGATCTGCTCGGAGACGTCGATGAGCAGGTAGCCGGGAGTGATAGTCAGCGGATCTGACTCCATGAAGGCGCTGCACGGCGCGGCCAGGGTGATCATCCGGCCCGAGACATAGGTGTCCAGCGGCGAAACGACGACAGCGGTCCCGTGCTCGGCGGCGAGGGCGAGGATCTCGTCGTCCGGGGTCGAGCCATTGCTGGTGACGATGAGCGCGGCGCCGAGGTCGATGGCCCGGCGCTGAGCGTCGGAGCGGTTACCGATGACGACGACGTCACCGTCGGAGATCCCGCTCGGGGCGGTGGCGTCCATGGCGTGAACCCACACGCGGCCGGCCAGGCGCGTGTCCTCTCCGGAGATGAGGGTGCCCTCGAGCACGTCGACGATGGCACGCACGAAGGTGGGCGCGTCGCGCAGCGTCGAGGTCTGCCGCGATTCGCGGATGTAGCGCCGCGCGAGCGCGCGCTCGTCGACGACGCCTACGAGGGCGCCCTGATCGTCGACGATGGAAACGAGACCGAGGTTGGCGCGTGCCATCGCCAGACCCACCTCGCGGATCGGCTCGTCCTGCCCGGTGACCGGGAAGTCGGTCCGCATGACGTCCGAGGCGCGGAGCATGACGTGGGTCAGGAGCGTCGGCTCGGGGGCGCCGCTGCGGTCGAGAACCCAGCTCGTCTGCGCGTTGAGGTCGCCGAGCCGCACGGGGATGTACTCGTTACCCGTGTCGAGGCGTCCCTGGAGCTCGGCGTAGCCGATCGCCGACGCGATCGAGTCGGTGTCGGGGTTACGGTGGCCCGTTACGTAGATCCTGGACACGCGCCGCGACTACTTCTGGTGGGTTCGACGGTAGGGGCGCAGCTCACGGAGCACTGCGCGCCAGGCTAGCCTAACCACCGTCCCGTCATGCGACAGCGGTCTCCCTGACCGCCTCGACGGCGGCGACCGACAGACGCGCCCACTCCTCGATGAGCGTGGCGCGGGACATCGCCACCGTGCCCTCGAGCCAGCTCGCGACCGCCTCGGCAATGCCGCCAACGAGGACCAGGGCGGCGAGCTCGAGTGGGGCCTGCTGCCTCTCCTCGGTGAGGGCGCCGAGCTCGCGCATGATCTCGGCGAGGAGCGCCGCGTAGGCACGCACGGCCACGGCGCGGCGTGGTGCGAGCGCGCCGTCGCCGACGGACTCGGCGTAGAGCCGTGCCTTGCGCGGGTCGTCGGTCAGCACCTCGATCAGTGCCCCCGCCGCCGCTCGGGCGCGGTCCAGGAGGTTCGGTGCCGCCGCCTCGCGCGCGGCGTCGATGGCCGCGTCGAGCTCCTCCACGCAGGCGTCGAACAGAGCCACGAGCAGTCCCTGCCGGTCACGGAAGCTCTCGTAGAAGTAGCGCTCGGTGAGGCCCGCCCGCGCGCACACCGCGGTCATGGTGGCGCCCGCGATCCCGCCCTCGCCGACCACGTCAAGCCCCGCTTCGATGAGCCGCGCGCGGCGCTGAGAGCGCCGATCCTCGGCGCTCACGCCTCGGTAGGGACGCACCACTCCGGCCACGCCCGAGAGTTTATGGTTGTCGAGTGACTGGTCTGCGTCCCGAGCTCCCACCGAGTTTCTGGCGCGTCGGCGCCGAGCTCCGTGCCGAGCTCCGCGATCGCCCGAACCTCCCGCCCGGGGAGATGAGCTTCAGCCTCGCGCGTACTCATCGGCTGCAGCGGGACACGCTGAGCCTGCTCCTCGACCTCTACGAGCGCTATGGGCCGGTGTTCACCGTACGCACGCTGCACCGTCCGCTCGTGTTCATGATCGGACCCGAAGCCAACCACTTCGTGACCGTGGCGGGCGCCGAGAACTTCAGCTGGCGCAAGGGCATGTTCGGCGAGTACCTGGCGCCACTCATCGGCGACGGGCTCATCACCACCGACGGCGAGTACCACGACCGCGCGCGGCTCATCATGATGCCCGCATTCCACCGGCACCGGCTCGATGCGGCCGTCGCGGTGATGCTCGAGGAGACCGATCGTGCCCTCGCCCCATGGCGCCCGGGCCAGGCGCTCGACCTCTACCGGTGGCTCCGCGAGCTCGCGATGACCATTGCCATGCGCGCGGTGGTGGGACTCGACCCCGGCGAAGCGGGCGTGGGGCGCGAGGCCGCCGCGCTCTTCGAGCGCGTGCTCGCCTTCACCAACGCCGAGGTGTGGGCGACGCTGCTCAGGGGGCCGGGGACCCCCTGGGCCCGCATGCAGGTGGCACGTCGTGACCTCGACGGGATCATCCGCGGGGAGATCGCCCGGCGCCGCGGGTCCGGGACCTCGGGCGAGGACATCCTCTCGATGCTCATCGAGGCCGACGCCTTCACCGACAGCGAGCTGCGCGACCAGCTCCTGCACATGCTCTTCGGCGGGCACGACACCTCCTCCTCGACCCTCGCCTTCCTGTTCTACGAGCTCGCACGGCACCCGGCGGTGCTCGCGCGCGTGGTCGCCGAGCAGGACGCCGTGCTCGGCGGCCGTCCCCCGACCGCCGAGCAGCTCATGAGCGGGCTGCCCGAGCTCCGAATGGCGGTCGAGGAGACGCTGCGGCTCTACCCGCCCGTGTGGATGGGGCCCCGGATGGCGGTCGCGGGGTTCGAGTTCGGCGGCCACCGGATCCCCGCCCGCACCCACATCCTGTACTCCTCGTGGATCACCCACCACCTGCCCGAGGTGTTCCCCGATCCCGAGGCCTTCGTGCCCGAGCGCTTCGCCCCCGAGGCCCGCCGCGCCATCCCCCGCGGCGGCTATCTGCCCTTCGGTGGCGGGCAGCGGATCTGCATCGGTAAGCGCTTCGGCCAGCTCATGGTCGAAGTCATCGCCACCGCCGTGCTCCAGCGCTGCCGGCTCGAGCTCCGGGCCGGTTACGTGCTGCGGCTCGAGAAGCTTCCCACCCTGAGCCCCGGCAACGGGCTACCCATGGTTGTGCGCGAGCGCCGATCGAGCACGCCCTGGTTCGAGCCCACCATGCCGGCCGCCGCCCCCACCGGGGGCTGAGGCGCGTGGTCTCGGTCGACCAGGCTCGCGCCCTCGCCCTCGCCCTCCCCGAGGCGGTGGAGGAGGACCACCACGGCCGGCCGTCCTTCCGGGTGGGCGGGAAGATCTTTGCCACGCTCCCGGACGAGGACCAGATGAACGTGATGGTCGATCCCGACGGCGTCCGCACCGCCGTCCAGGCCCACCCCTCGGCGTGCGCGGAGCGGTGGTGGGGCAAGCGCCTCGCAGCGGTCCAGGTGACCCTGGCGCGCGCCGACGCCGAGGCGCTCCGCGACCTGCTCGCCGACGCCTGGGAGCGGAGGGCGCCGAAGCGGCTGACGTGAGCGAGGCTGGGTCCCGTCGGTGGTGACCGTAGGATGTGTTGACGCAATGACGACGACCGGCCATCCCACCGGAGTCCCAACCTCCGAGGCGGAGTGGCGCGAGGCGTACGGCCGCCTCCCGGAGCGCCCGGCGCCCTTCACCACCCTCTCGGGGGAGCCGATCCTGCCCTTGTACACCGAGCGCGACCTGCCCGGCGACGCCGACGCCTCGATCGGCTTGCCCGGCGGGTTCCCCTTCACACGCGGCATCTATCCCTCGATGTACCGCGGTCAGCTGTGGACGATGCGCCAGTTCGCCGGCTTCGGCACCGCCCACGACACCAACGCGCGCTTCCGTTACCTCCTCGAGCACGGGCAGACGGGGCTCTCGACGGCGTTCGATATGCCCTCGCTCATGGGGCACGACTCCGACCACCCGCGCGCGCTCGGCGAGGTCGGGCGCGAAGGGGTGGCGATCGACACCGTCGTCGACATGGAGACGCTGTTCGCGGGGATCCCCCTCGGCGATGTGACCGTGTCGATGACCATCAACGCGCCGGCGGCGATCATGCTCGCCTTCTATGTGGTGGTCGCCGAACGACAGGGCGTCCCCTGGGAGCGCCTCGGCGGCACCATCCAGACCGACATCCTCAAGGAGTACATCGCTCAGAAGGAGTGGTGCTTCCCGATCGACCCGGCCATGCGCCTGCTCACGGACATGGTCGAGTGGTGCTCACGGGAGATGACCCGGTGGCACCCGATCTCGATCTCCGGCTACCACATCCGCGAGGCCGGCTCGACCGCCGCCCAGGAGCTCGCCTTCACGCTCAAGGACGGCCTCACCTACGTCGAGCACGCCGTGGCGCGCGGCCTCGACGTGGACGACTTCGCCCCGCGGTTGTCCTTCTTCTTCAACGCGCAGATCGACTTCTTCGAGGAGATCGCCAAGTACCGTGCCGCGCGACGGATCTGGGCCCGTGAGCTACGCGACACCTTCGGGGCCAAGAACCCGAAGTCGTGGATGATGCGCTTCCACACCCAGACGGCCGGTGTTTCGCTGACCGCGCAGCAGCCCCTCAACAACATCGTCCGCACGGCGATCGAGGCACTGGCAGGAGTGCTCGGCGGCACCCAGTCGCTGCACACCAACTCCTACGACGAGGCGCTCGCCCTTCCCACTGAGGAGGCCGTCCGGATCGCTCTGCGCACGCAGCAGATCATCGCCCACGAGACCGGGGCGACCAACACCATCGATCCGCTGGGCGGGGCGTACTTCGTCGAGGCGCTGACCGATCGCCTCGAGGAGCTCGCCTACGAGTACTTTCACAAGATCGATGAGCTCGGCGGCATGGTCCAGGCGGTCAAGGACGGCTTCCCCCAGCGCGAGATCGCCGATGCCTCGTTCGATCTCCAGCGCGAGATCGACAGCGGCCGGCGGGTCGTCGTCGGCGTCAACGCCTTCACCGAGGGTGGCGACGGCGAGACCTCGCTGCTGCGCATAGATCCCGCCCTCGAGCGCAGGCAGATCGACTGCGTGCGCGCGGTCCGGGCCGCCCGCGACGGCGCCGCCGTCGAGATGGCTCTGGCAGCGCTCAAAGAAGCCGCCGTGGCCGGACGCAACCTCATGCCGCTGCTCGTGGACGCCGCTCGCGTGCACGCCAGCGAGGGCGAGATCATCGAGACGCTCCAGCAGGTCTGGGGCGACTACCGCGAAGCACCGATGTTCTGAGTCGGGGGCGAAGCTGATCATGGCAGGGGCCCCTTCGATCCCCGGACGCGTCTCGTGACGTGGTCGCGCTCGGAGCTGCGGAGCCTTGCGCGCCGGATCCTCAAGGAGCTGATCCACGGGGAGAAAGACCTCGAGGGCGAGGTCGAGTCCGCCGCGCGTAAGGTGTTCCGGTCCCGGGTGGCCCTGGGGATTGTCGCCCTGTCGATCCTCTCGGCCTTGGCGGGCTGGCGCGCTTCGGTGTTCGACGAGCAGTCGAGCTCGAGCACGGCGACCTACCATCAAGAGCTCCTGGTCCAGCAGCAGCGCGAGCAGCAGCACGAGGCGACGATCTCACGCGACCTGGACAAGTTCGGGGAGTATGAGCAGCACTGGGGCATGGCGGCGGCGGCCGCTCGTCAGAGGCCCTCGGGCCCGGCGGCGCGAGTGGCGCTGGACGCGCTCTACGCACAGGAGAAAGTCGCCGCCGAGGAGATCCTCGCGGGCTTCGAGGCCGCGTATCCCACGAGCCACCCGGGCGCGCTGGGCTCACTGAGGTATCCCGCGGCCGCCGCCTACCTGGGCCAGATCACGGGCGACACCGAGCTGCAGGGGCTCCGCCCTCGGGCGGCGCTCGATGACGCGCGGCGGCGTGACAAGCGGGCCCTGGAGCTCAACCTGGTGGCGGCGCTGTTCATCGCCGCGCTCGTACTCCTCACCGCGGCCCAGGTGACCCTGGGTCGTGCCTCACGGCCGCAGACTGCCGAGCGGCAGGCGCTGCCGGCGATCTGGAGCATCTCGCGAACATTCGTGCTCGGCGGCATGCTGCTGGGGTTCGGCGCCGGCGTCCTGTTCATCGTGGTCCTGGTCGCGTAACGGTGGCGCCCGAACATACGGACTACCCGATGGAGACGGTTCTCGAGCGGCACAAGCACCGCTTCGGACAGTTCGTGGCCATCGCGATCGTCGTCACCACGCTCCTGGCGGCGCTGTGCGAGTACGTCGAGGCCGGCTCTCAGTCGGCTCAGCGCGACTCGCTCACCCTGGCCCAGCAGTGGGGAGCGTTCTCCACGCAGGTCGCGCACGAGGAGAGTGGCGCCCAGCAGCTCCTGCTCGCCCGCTATTACCGCGCGAACGAGGATCGCCTCGCGGGGGGTTGGGCCACGGGCGCCGCGCGGTTCGGGTCCCCCCCGTCGGGGCAACCGCCGGCCGCGCCGCGTTGGATGCAACTCGCCGCGATGGTCGAGAAGGACTCGGTCAACCTCGCCGCCGACACGGGCAGGGAGATCCAGGCGATCCACCGCGTCAACGAGGCCTCGCTGCTCGACGGGGAGGCGCTCCGCGCAGGCGACGGACCAGGGTGCCCGCTGCCGCCGTGGGCGGGATCGGGCCCTGATCACCTGCGGACCCCACCCGCGGTGGCGCACAACGCGCTCGGCGAGGGCGCAGATCAGGATCCGTTCTTCCCGCGGCGCTATCTCGTCGACGACCGGCGAGAGCTCTACCAGCTCGCAGGGCTGCGCGACGCCGCCAACACCGAGGCGGCCGAGTACGAAAAACGCTTCAGACGCTACGCCGTCTCGCTCGCCACGCTGGCGGTCGCGGTGTTCCTTTTCGGCTATTGCCTGACTCCGCACGGTCACCACCATCGCAAGCTCTATGCCCTCATGGCGGGGATCTTCGTTGCCGGCGCGTCGCTGTGGGGCGTCTACACCGCGGTCCGGAGCCCTCACCGGATCAGCGCTCAGGCGATGGGCGCCTACGCCGACGGCCGCGTGGCCTTCGACCGCGGCGACTTTCCGACCGCGGTGCGCTACCTGACTTGCGCGGTCAGTCAGGAGCCCGGCTTCGCACCGGCGTGGGAGTGGCGTGCACAGGCGTACGGTGGGCTCGCGCAAACCTTTTACGAGCTGCCACCGCGCGATCTCGCCCACGCCCTCGGCGACGCGCAGAGGGCCCGGGATCTCGGATTGCAGGACCCCCTCGTGCTCAACACCCTTTCCGCCGCGTTCTTCACCAGGGGGCTTCGGTCCGGTGACCAAGGCCAGGTGCTAGAGGCGAGGGGCTTGCTGGGCCGGGCCCGGCGCCTGGATCCGCGTGACCCGACGATCGCCTTCAACTACGCCGAGGATCTGGTGCTCCTCGGCGGCCGCTGGAAGGCGGCGTACGAAACGGCGACGGGGCTTGACGTGAGCGAAGGCGTATACGCGCTCGAATCGTTGCAGAACGACCTCGAGACGCCGCTCGGACGCCGTCACCGGGACGTGATCTCGGCCGCGAAGCAGTACGTTGCCGCGGCGCTTTCCCGTGGTAGCGCCGTGGCCGGGACCGACGACAATCCGCCGGTCATAGCTCCCGGCGGAGCGCCGTCGCTCGACGCGACGCTGTTCGACCACAGCACCGGCCAGAGTACGATCAGTCCCGCCCAAGCGGAGTTCTTCCTGCTCGGCGGCCACGGCTTCGACCCCCGCCACGATCGCCTTTACGCCGCCTGGTATGCGCAGGTGCCCGGAGCCGTAGGCACCACTTGGAAGATCCTTCCACCCAGCCCGACGGGGCCGACGGGGCCGGTCACCGGGCTGAAACCCGCGGACGGTGGACGTCTGTTCTCGCTCAGCTCGGGCCGCGGCGACTGCCTGACCAGCGGCACCTACCGCCTCGAGCTCTACGTCAATGGCGTGCTCGCCGGCGAGACCACCCAGCAGGCGCATGTCACCTCGCTGGAGCACGCGGCCCTGCCGGACATGAACTTCTCGATGTGCCACCCGAGGGCATGGCGACGCGTGCGGGATTGGACACCCGGGTTGCTCGAGGGCTACCAGGACCCGTCGGGAGCCGCCGCGGCGCTCGTGGTCGACGCAACGCCCGCCGGCCGGCTCTCAGATCCTCCGGCGGCCGTGCTCCACGCGGTCCTGCGCCGCATCGGGGGGACGCTTCCCCGCGGTCTTCACACGCCCGTCGCCGAAAACGTCGTATTCGGTGGCTTCTGCAAGCACTACGCGGAGGAGCAGAGCTTTCCCGGCGGCACTCTCGCCGCCGGGATCGGAACCGACGCCGGCGGGCGCGAGCTGATCGGACTCCTCTACGGGCCGAATTCCGCTTTCGCCAGTCATGGCAGCGCCCCGTCGCTGGCCGGCGACATCTTCTTCTCATTGATCAGCTCGCAGGGCTCGTGTTGAGTGGGGACTGAGCCGGGTGGCTTACGTGGTTGGGTTTGAGTTGCGCACCGGTGGCCGCTGCCGCGCGGGCTGAGGCCACTGAGGCGTCAGGGAGCATCGCCAGGTAGTAGGCGACGGCGCCCACCGCGAGGTGATGAGGATCGACATGAACGAGAAGAGCAGGGCGGTGATGGGCAGGCCCACGACCTGACCGATGGTCTGGTCTTTCTGCGATCTGCTGAAGCGCGTGAAGTCGGGGATGTTGAGCACGAGCGTGCTCCAGGTTCC
>DASZLV010000080.1:0-1653 GCA_035552215.1 Solirubrobacteraceae bacterium
TGGCGGCCGCCGCCACTGAGCTCTACGGTCCGATTCGGAGTCCGGCGGTCGCGGACATGACGGGTGCCCTGCGTTCATGGACGGTGTCGATGATCTCTCGGTTATCGATCCCGCGCAGGTACACGGACGTCACCCCGAGATCGGAATGCCCGAGCTGCCGCTGTATGACCGTGATCGGGATCCCCTCGCGTGCCATCTCGATCGCGTGGGCGTGCCGAAGCTGATGCGGAGCGAAGCGACGGCGCACGCCGGCACGAACGGCAGCAGCTCGGAGCTCCTCGCGCGCGGCGGACGTCGCCCACGGCCGGCCGACCGTCGGCCCGTGCAGCACGCACAGCCATGCGCCCACGGGAAGGCCGACACGCACCTCGAGCCATGGTCGTAACTGCTCCCATGCCCACCGGTCCATCCCCACCTCGCGCCTCCGGCCACCCTTCCCGCGACGAATCAAAACCGAGCCCTGAACCGGGTCGAGATCGCTTTCGACGAGCGAGAGCGCCTCTGAGATCCGGAGGCCAGCTCGCCAAAGCACCACGATCAACGCCCGCAACCGCACCCCCTCCCGACTATTCCCGGCAGTCCGCATCACCGCGACGATCTCCTCCACCGTCGGCGGATCTGGCGGGTACCGCAGACCCTTGTTCCTCGGCGGCCGTCCGGAATGAAATCCCGGCACCGTCGCCGGCGAGCGGGGACGTCCAGCAGCATCGAACAACACCGACTCCATCACACTCTCCTCGGGTCGAACAACAGACCCGCCCATCGTCCTCCCCCCGCTGCCCCGCGCGCCGGGCACCGCAACGCGTTCACGCGGGAGCACAAGCGAGCGCTCGACGCCGCGGGCCTCGAAAGCGCAAGCGCGAGGCGCGGGCGTTGTGGCCGCTCCCGGCCACGAGCAGGCGCCTGGCGATCGAGCGCCAGGTGGCCGCAGTAGGGTGCGCCCTCAAGGGGGCATTGCGGCGACATCGGCGACCGAGTCGAGGTGGCCGCTTCAGGCCTTGCGTTTGCTGCCGAGTGGGTCGTAGCTATCAGTTTCTGCCGCCCTGGGTTCCGCGCGGAGCAGGTGCTTGGCGGCTTTTATCTTGATGCGCGCCAATGATTAGAAGCGGGTGTCCCGTCAGCCGGATCGACCACAGCCACCAGACGGCGGTCTGGCCCCCGATCCGCCGGGGGCCAGATCGTCAACCGTCCGCATCGCGCCGCCAGCACCGCGCGCGCCGGCGACCGTCACCAGATCAACCAGCGCCCGTGGTACCCGTGTTGCCGGTGGTGCCGGTAGTGCCCGGGCCGGCGGGGCCCGTGTTGACGGCGGCGCAGAAGACCAGGTGCCAGGTGCCCGGGGCGAAGTTGCTGTTCCCCGTGATACCCGCCGAGCCCGCTATCGGCTGCCCGGCGATTTGGACCCACTCGCCCTTCCACCCCGGCGGGATCGACGAACAGCTGGGGATCGACGACAAGTCGTCGCTGGAGGCCCTCGTCAGCTCGTCGATCTTGTGGATCCCCATTGCCGCGAGCTTGCGGTTCACGTCAGCGATTGACGTCGTGCGGTTGATATTCACCGTCACTGACCCGTCATGGTGGCGGGTCACGGCGAACGCCGGCGCCGTAGCGGTGGTCGCACCGACCGCGAGCATGGCTGCGGTGGTGATCGCC
>DASZLV010000081.1:0-89165 GCA_035552215.1 Solirubrobacteraceae bacterium
CGCGAGGCCTCGGGCAGCTCGTACACCTTGAGCCGGTAGACCTTGCCTCGATTCGTGAAGAACAGCAGGTAGTCGTGCGTCGAGGTGACGAAGAGGTGCTCGATGTAGTCCTCGTCCTTCATGTCCATCCCGTTGATCCCGACCCCGCCGCGGTGCTGCTGGCGGTAGGTCGAGAGCGGCAGCGACTTGATGTAGCCCGAGTGGGTGATCGAGATGACCATCTGCTGGTCGGCGATCAGGTCCTCGATGTCGATCTCGCCCTCAGCGTGCGTGATCTCGGTGCGGCGCTCGTCACCGTAGGCGTCGGCTATTTCCTTCAGCTCGTCCTTGATCAGGTTGTTGACGCGCTCTTCGCTGCCCAGAATCTCGCGCAGCTCCTTGATCCGCTCGACGAGGTCGGCGTGCTCCTGCTTGATCTTGTCCGCCTCCAGCGCGGTGAGCCGGCTCAGCGTCAGCTGCAGGATCGCCTGGGCCTGGATGATCGAGAGCTCGAACCGCTCGACCAGCCCGGTCCGGGCCGCCTCGCTGTCCCGCGAGGCGCGGATCAGGGCGATGACCTCGTCGAGGTTGGCCAGCGCGATCAGATGCCCCTCCAGCACGTGCGCGCGCTCCTCGGAGCGACGCAGCTCGTACTTCGTGCGGCGGACGATCACCTCGCGCTGGTGGTCGACGTAATGGCCGATCACCTCGCGCAGCGACAGCGTGCGCGGCACGTTGTCGACCAGCGCGACCATGTTGACGCCGAACGTCGTCTGCATCGGCGTGTGCTTGTGAAGCTTGTTGAGGACGACCTTGGGGATGGCATCGCGCTTGAGCTCGATGACCAGGCGCATCCCGTGACGGTCGGACTCGTCGCGAAGGTCGCTGATCTCGGAAATCTTCTTGTCGATCACGAGGTCGCGGATCTTCAGGATCAGACCGCCGTCCCCGCCCTTGCGCACCTGGTACGGAAGCTCGGTGACGATGATCGCCTCCTTGCCCTGACCGATCGGCTCGATATGAGCCTTGGCCTGCACGCGTACCCGGCCACGACCGGTGGCGTAGGCATCGCGAATGCCCTCACGGCCGAGGATCGTCCCCGCGGTGGGAAAATCCGGGCCCTTGATGTGCTGCATCAGACCATCGACGTCGATGTCGGGATCGTCGATGTAGGCGATCGTCGCCCCGATGACCTCGCGGAGGTTGTGGGGCGGGATGTTCGTCGCCATGCCCACGGCAATGCCCGAGGAACCGTTGATGAGCAGGTTGGGGAAGCGCGCCGGCAGTACCACCGGCTCCTGCCGCGTACCGTCGTAGGTAGGAACGAAGTCGACCGTGTCGGCGTCGAGATCGCGGAGCATCTCGGTGGCCAGGCGGTCGAGGCGCGCCTCGGTGTTGTGACTGACGAAACCGTTGGTGATGAACGAGTGGTCCTTGGTGTCCACCCGGAGCGAATAGACCGGCTTGACGCCCGCGTCAGCGACCTCGGCGACCTCGGCGAAGTAGTAGTCGCCGGTCACCAGCGGCTCGATTACCGTCCGCACCTCGTCGGAGGCAATGCGCTCCATGATCGCGGGGCCGCCGGCCTCCCACCGCTCGACGCGGTCGATGTTGTGCCGGGCGAGCCAACTGCGGTCGAGCCCGGTGGCTCCCGAGGACGCGCGGACGTAGGCGGCGACTCCGGGGACGTAGTCGTGGCTGAGCGCACGGCTCGTAAGCGGAATGGTGGCCAGCGCGGCCTGGAGCTTGTCCTGTTTGGCGCCGAGAAAGCGAACGCGCTCGGCGAACAGCCGAGCGTCGCGCCGATTGGTGATGACGACCTTGAACTCACCCTTCGCGTAGCGGCACAGCCGACTGATCACGCCGAACTCCAGCAGCAGCACCTGCACGTCGCGGGCCAGCCGCTCGCTGTAGGTCGAGTAGGAGACCTGGATCGTGCTGCGTGGGAGCAGTGAGCACGACCCGTCCCCCGTGAACAGGGAGGCTAAGAAGACGCGCTTGAACTCGCGGCTCCCTGACCACACGACTTCGGGAATAGCCTTGTCGCGGCTCTGCTGGCCGATGAGCTCGGCCAACGGGCTCGCGCGAAGGTCGGCGCCATCTTCCGCGGTGGCGTCCGCCCGGTCCTGGCAGCGCGCGAGCGCGACCCGCTCTCCGGGGCGGATCTCGTCGAGCAGCTTCCAGAGGAGAAGTGGCACTCCGGCCATGTCGACGAGGCAGAGCACGGGATGGTTGTGCGTCCCCGTGAGCTCGAAGCCCTCCTTGGTTCGCATCCGGAGGGTGGGGTGCTCACCGGAATGGAACACCTTCGAGGCGGACACGGGACGACCGAGTCGATCGAGTACCTCTAGCTCGAGATCCTGCTCGCTGTTCGGCTTCATCCCATCGGCCAGGGAGTCGATGCGCATCGTCCCGCCGGCAGTTGCTACTCGCGTCTCCCCGACGACGCAATACCTCATGGCAGCTGCCCCGTAACCGTCGATGTTCCCGAAGTTGCCATGCCCGTCGACGAGCGGGTAACGCATGGAGAAGTCCTGTGCGAGGCGCACGAGGGTGTCGTAGATCGAGGCGTCTCCGTGTGGGTGGTACTTACCCATTACCTCGCCGACGATCTGGGCGCTCTTGACGTGCTTGCGGTTGGGCTGGAGCCCAAGCTCGTTCATCACGTAGAGGACGCGGCGGTGAACAGGCTTGAGGCCGTCGCGCACGTCGGGCAGGGCGCGCCCGACGATGACCGACATCGCATAGTCGAGATACGCCGAACGCATCTCCTCCTCGAGCCCGCGGGGCTCGATGTTGCCGCCGCCGATGGTGTCTACCGCTGACATCGCTAGATATCCAGGTTAGACACGAGGCGGGCGTTCTCCTCGATGAAGGCGCGGCGCGGCTCCACCTGGTCACCCATGAGCATCGAGAAGACATGGTCAGCGGAGGCGGCATCCTCCATGGTCACCTGCACCAGCGTGCGTGACGCCGGATCCATGGTCGTGTCACGGAGCTCGTCGGCATCCATCTCTCCCAGTCCCTTGAAGCGCACGTACTCAACGCCCTTCTGGGCGACGCCGAGGATTGCCTCGCGGAGCGCCTCGAAGCTGGGCGCATCCTTGAGCTGCTCGCCGAGCTTCACGGTGAACGCAGGCGAGCCGGCGAGTCCCTCGAGCTCGGCATGGACGGTGGCGAGGTGCTGATACTCGCTGGCCTCGAGGGCGGCGCGGCGCACACGGTGCGTGCTCGCGAGACCGGTCTTGGCCTCGACCGTGCGCACGACGATCTCGAGCGGGTCTTCGAAGAGCAGCTCGGTCTTGTATGCCTCACCGTTCTGCCCTCCGTTCTGAAGGTGACGCATCAGACCATCGACGTCGGTGATCTGCGCCTCGAGCAGGCGCCCCTCCTGGAGGAAGGCGACGATGCCGTGACCGTGCGCGGACCGCAGCGCCGAGGCCCAGCCCTCGTACTGCTTGAGCAGGCGAGAGAAGCGCTTCCATCGCGCATCGGTGAGCTTGAACTGCTTGCCGTGGCGATCGAACACCTCGACCTTCTCGAGCTTGTCGCCGAGGAGAATGTCCTCGAGCTCCGACTCGCGCTCGATGTAACGGTGCTTGCGGCCCTGGCGCAGGGCGTAGAGCGGTGGCTTGGCGATGTAAACGTAACCCGCTTCGATCAACGGCTGCATCTCGCGGAAGAGCAGGGTGAGGGCGAGGGTGCGAATGTGGGCACCGTCGACGTCGGCGTCGGTCAGGAGGACAACCTTGTGATAGCGCGCCTTGGAGAGGTCGAACTCATCGCGCACGCCGGTACCGATCGCGGTGATCAGGGCCTGGACCTCGACGTTGCCAAGCACCTTGTCGATGCGGCTCTTCTCGACGTTGAGGATCTTTCCTCGCAACGGCAGGATCGCCTGCGTGTTGCGGTCGCGAGCGCTCACCGCCGAGCCGCCCGCCGAGTCACCCTCGACGACGAAGAGCTCCGCCAGGGACGGGTCCTTGACCGAGCAGTCGGCAAGCTTGCCCGGGAGGGTCGAGTTCTCGAGCGCGGACTTACGCCGCGTGAGGTCACGCGCCTTGCGCGCAGCGGAGCGCGCCTGTGCCGCCTGCACCGCCTTGGTGATCACCTCCTTGGCATCCCGGGGGTTCTCCTCGAGGAACTCGCTCAGGCGAGCGTTGACGATCGTCTGTACGAAGCCGGCCATGCCCGGGTTGCCGAGCTTGGTCTTCGTCTGGCCCTCGAACTGGGGGTCGGCGAGCTTGGCGGAGATCACCGCGGTCAAACCCTCGCGGACGTCCTCGCCGGTGAGGGCATCGTCCTTGTCCTTGAGTAGGCCCTTTTCGCGCGCATACCGGTTGAGCACGCCGGTGAGGGCCGAGCGGAAGCCGGAGAGGTGGGAGCCACCCTCGATCGTGTTGATGTTGTTGGCGAACGAGAACACGGACTCCTGGTAAGAGCCGTTCCACTGCATGGCGACCTCGACCGCCCCTTCGCTGCCCTCGCCCGAGAGTGAGATCACCTTCTTATGGATCGGCTCCTTGTTCTCGTTGAGGTAGTGAACGAAGTCGACGATCCCGCCCTCGTAGCGGAACTCGGCGCGCCGTCCTTCGTCGCGCTCGTCGGTGATGGTGATCCGGAAGCCCGCGGTGAGGAATGCCGTCTCGCGCATCCGCTGCTCGAGGGTGGTGAAATCGAAGTTCAGGTCCTCGAAGATCTCGGCGTCGGGCAGGAAGGTGATGGTGGTGCCCGTCGTGCTCGTCGGCTCGCCGCGGGTGAGGGGGGTCATCGGCTTGCCGCGCTCGTAGGTCTGGGTCCAGTGGTAGCCGTCGCGCGAGATATCGAGGTCGAGGCGCTCAGACAGGGCGTTGACGACCGAGACGCCGACTCCGTGCAGGCCGCCGGACACCTTGTAGCCGCCGCCGTCGCCGAACTTACCGCCGGCGTGCAGAACGGTGAGCACGACCTCTGCCGCCGGTCGCTGCTCCTTCTCCATGATCGCCACCGGGATGCCACGGCCGTTGTCGGCGACGGTGACCGAGCTGTCCGGATGGATGGTCACCGAGGCGTCGTCGCAGTAGCCGGCGAGCGCTTCGTCGACAGAGTTATCGACAACCTCGTAGACGAGGTGATGCAGGCCGCGGGTTCCCGTCGAGCCGATGTACATGCCTGGGCGCTTACGTACCGCTTGCAGTCCCTCAAGGACGGTGATGTCCTGCGCGTCGTAACTGCCTTCAGGGCGCTGTGGTGCGCCGTTGTCCGTCGCCAAAGGTCCTCCGATGACATTGAGAAGCCCCGGATCCAGCCGGTTGGCGGATAGCCGGGGCGTCCGAAGTTGGTAGTCAAAATAATAGCACATGCACCCCCCGTTTCCGCCTCGCGTCAGTGGCGGATTTGCCTGCAAAATGGCGGGTTAACGGACTTCGAGCGGCGGGCTTGTCGAGGCCGTTCTCAGGGAGCGGCGCGGGCGAGCGAACTGCCCGCCTTCGCGGGGCGGGCTACCGGCCTACACGGCGACGCAGCGGAGGCGGTTAATGCCGCCGCTCGGGAGCTCCTGGTTGAGCCGTTCGAGGATCGTCGGGCCCATGAGATCGAGCTCCTGGGCCCACACGGCGGCGGCGCAGGAAACCGTCAACACTCCCCCTCGCTCCGCCGTGGGTTGCGCGGCCTCGGCGATCGTCTCGCCCACCGCTGATGGCCACACGCGCTGCACGGCGGCGAGGAGCGTATCGGGCTCCCACTGCGCCCGCATTCCGTCGAGCGCGAGCCCGATCGGACGCGGTCCGAGCCGTCTCATGCTGCGGCCGCCTCGCGCAGGAGCCGGCCCTCTGAGACGGCGAGGAGCGCTACATCCCCACCGTCAGCGCCGGGGACATGCTCGATGTCGGTGGTGGTGATGATCGCCTGGCCCGGCCGGGCGCGGAGCACATCGATCAGGGCCTGGCGACGCTCGTGGTCGAGCTCGCTCATGACATCGTCGAGGAGCATCACGGGAGGGGAAGGACGAACCGCTGCGATCACGTCACGCTCGGCGAGCAAGAGGGCGAGCAGAGCCAGGCGCTGCTGGCCCTGGGAGCCGTAGGCCCGTAGCTCCCGGCCGGCGCGGGCGAAGACGAGGTCGTCCCGGTGAGGGCCGTGCCCGGTGAATCCACGCTCGAGGTCACCGTCGACCCGTGCTCCGAGCTCCTCCGCGAGCTCCTCGGGGGTGCTCGCCTTCGAGCGAGGGCGGTATTCGACCGTCGGGTCCCCGCTCAGTCCCAGCTCCTGTGCGTAGCGCGAAAAGGGAGCGGCGGCGGCCCCGACCGCCTCGGCGCGATCGTTCATGAGGGCGATGCCGTGGCCGGCGAGGTGAAGGTCCCACGCCGACAGCGTGTCGCGGGTGGCTCGGCCCGAACGGATACGCGCGAGGAGGGCATTGCGCTGCGCGAGCGCGTTGGCGTAGGCCCGCCGCGCCACCGTACGGGAGGGCCACAGGGCGGCGACGACCTGATCGAGGTGGGCGCGGCGGACGCCGGGGGCACCTTTGACGAGCTCGAGGCGATCGGGCATGAACACGCTGACGAGGGGGCGATCGGCGACGTCGAGCAGGCGCTCGACGGGCGCGCCGTCTGCCCACATTCGCTTGGGCTGGCCGGGTTCGAAACCGACCGCGAGATCATGTGTCCGGTCGCTCGCGTGCAGGCTCACGACGACGCGCGTCGCGCCGGCGCCGAAACGGACGACCTCACGCTCGTTCGTGGTCCGGCACGAACGACCGGTGCAGCCGAAGTAGAGCCCCTCGAGGAGGTTTGTCTTCCCGGCTCCGTTGGGCCCCCACACCACGGTGATCCCCTCGCCGATGGCGACCTCCGCGGAGTCGTAGCAGCGGAAGTCACGGAGCGTGAGCGTGAGGATTCGCATCGCCGGGACGCGCGGCGCGCGGCGCTAGACGTTGAGGCGGATCGGCATGATCAGGTAGCGGAAACCGCTGTCGTCGGCCGACTCGATCAAGCCCGGGCGCAGCGGACTGATGAGCTTGAGGAGGAGGTCCCCATCGCCGATGGCCTCGACGCCGTCGCGGAGGAACTCCGGGTTGAAGCCGATCTCGATCGGCTCGCCCTGGAAAGCGACGGGCAAAGATTCCCGCGCTTCGCCCACGTCGGGAGTCTGCGAGGAAACCGTGAGCTCCCCGGGGTTGAAGGCGAGGCGCAGCGGCGCCGTCTTCTGCGCAAGCAGGCTGACCCGTCGCACGACGTCGGCGATCTCCGTCGCAGACACCCTGAGCTCGTGCTCGAAGCTGTCCGGGACGAGCTGGCGATAGTTGGGGAACTGGCCGTCGATGAGGCGCGAGGAGAGCACGATCCGCCCCACCTCGAAGAGGATCTGGTTCTGGCGCACGGTGACGCGCAGCTCCTCCTCCTCGGCGTGGCCGGCGATGCGGGCTAGTTCCTGCAGGGCGCGCGCCGGGACGTTGACCTCAAACCCCTTTGACAGAGGCGCTTCCAGCTGTGTCTCCTTGATGCTCAGCCGGTACGAGTCCGTCGCCACCATCCGTAGTTCACGCTCGGAAGCGGAGACGAGGATGCCGGTGAGCACGGGCCGGGTCTCATCACGCGAAGCAGAGCCGGCGACCTTGAGGGCCGTGGTCACGAAGGCCTCGGCGGGAAGTGCGACAACGTTGTCGAGATCGGGCTCTGGGAAGGGCGGGAAGTCCTCGGCGCGCAGCGTGCGAATGTGGAAGGTGGCGTTTCCGGAGACGAGCTCCACGTCCTGCTCGGCGGCGCGGAGTTCGAGCGAGACCGAAGGGGCGGGCAGGGCGCGAACGACGTCCACGAGGAGCCGGCCCGGGAGGACGACAACGCCCTCGCGGGCAACTTCGGCCTCGATCGGGACGCGGAGACCGACATCGGTGTCGGTGGCTCGGAGCTCACAGCCGTCGCCGCCGGCGACGATCTGGATTCCGGAAAGAGCCTGAATCGCGGTACGTGATGAAGCGACGCGGGCCACGGTCTGTAGCTGCGCGAGCAATCCGTCGCGATCAATGGAAATCTTCAAGTGGTTACCTCTTAAGAACTCAAGTAGCAGTCATAGTGTTGAGAAGGCCTGTTGAGAAGCCGGGAAGAGCCGCGGCGTGCAGGGAGTATCTGCTTCGCGGGGCGACAGGCAAGTCTGTCAGTCGCCGCGGTCGTTGGGATCGAGGATGGCAGCTGTGATGGCAGACACGGTGTCTGCCGCCTTGTTGTCGACATCCAGTTGATCGGCCACGCGGCGGCAGGCGTGGACGACGGTGGCATGGCTGCGCCCGCCGAAGGCTTGTCCGATGGTGGGGAGAGAGGCCTCGGTGAGGGTCCGCGAGAGGTGCATGGCGATCTGGCGTGGCCACGCGATCGAGGCGATCCGGCTCGCGGACACGAGTACCTTGACCGAGATGCCGAAGTGCGCGGCCACGGCCGCCTGGATCGCCGGAATCGCCGGTGCGCCCCGCTTGGTCGCCGGGAGCAGTCGATCGAGGACTTCGGTGGCGAGCTCGAGGTCGATGGGCCGTCCGGTGAGGGAGTGGAAGGCGACGATGCGGATGAGCGCACCTTCGAGGACGCGGATGTTCGAGGTGATGCGAGTGGCGATGAGCTCCAGGACCGCTTGGTCACCCAGCTCGATGCGGTCGAGGGCGGCGCGCTTGCTGAGGATGGTCAGTCGCGTCGCGAAGTCGGGCGGGCTGATGTCGGCGACGAGCCCGGATTCGAAGCGCTCACGGAGGCGCTCCTCGATATTCGCGAGGTCGCGCGGGAGCCGATCGCAGGTGAGAACGAGCTGGCGTCCGCTCTCGTAGAGGGCGTTGAAGGTGTGGAAGAACTCCTCCTCGGTCTTGGCCTTGCTGGCCAGGAACTGGACGTCGTCGATGAGGAGGACGTCGGCGTTGCGGTATGTGCGCTTGAAGTCATCGATTTTCCGTGAGGAGAGGGCCGAGATGAAGTGGTTGGTGAAGGCTTCTACCGTGGCGTACTTGACGGTGGCCCCGCCCCCGTAGGCGAGGACGTAGTTCGCGATGGCGTGGAGAAGGTGGGTCTTGCCGAGGCCCGGCGGGGCGTGGAGGAAGAGTGGGTTGTAGGCCTGGCCCGGGAGTTCGGCCACCGTGAGCGAGGCGGCGTGCGCGAGGCGGTTGCCGTCGCCGATCACGAACTGGTCAAAGCTGAAGCGCGGGTTCAAAGTTGCTCCCGCCCCGCGAGCGTCGGCCGCAGGCTGGTTTCGATGTTGCCCGCGGGACCCGCCGGGCGTGGTGAAGCTCACGCGGACACTTGGCCCGGCCACGCGAGCCACGCACGACTCGATGATCCGGCCGTAGCGCCCTACCACCCACGTGTGCGTGTCCGCAGGCACCCGGAGTACGAGGAGATCGCCGTTGGACTCCTGGGCTTCGACGGCCGACAGCCACAGCTCGTAGGCGGAATCTCCCACGGAGCGGCGAAGCTCGGCACGGATCTCGTGCCAGGCGCGCGGAGTCTCAGATTGCGCGGGCAGCGACAAGCCACTCCTTTTCGGAGGATTGCGGTTTCTGTAACGGCGGGAGCTCCGGACGCGGCGCTCGGGCGGGCGAATATACCAGCGCTAAGCTGCCGTTCGGGGGGACATAAAACCGAGCTTGGCGCAAAGCGCGGGAAAAAGGAGAATAATCGTCGAGCGCGTGATGTGGGCGGCTATGAGGGCGCCGGACTCGGGCCTCGCGAGCGCGTGGCTATAATCGGCTCCCGCCCTCTCGGGACCGTGACTTATGAAGCGCACCTACCAGCCGAAGAAACGCAAACGCGCTCGTACGCACGGGTTTCGCGAGCGCATGCAGACGCGGGCCGGGCGTATGACGCTCAAGCGCCGGCGCGCGAAGGGTCGCAAGCGGCTGACCGTCTGATGCTTAGTGGGCCGGGCAAGCAGCCCGGACCGAAGCGGGGCCGGCTAACGCGCAGCGCCGACTTCGATCGGGTTTTCAGGCAGGGAAGCTCTCACGGAGGGCGAGAATTCGTCCTCTACGTGTTTCCTCGCGGCGAGGAAGCGGTGGCGCCGCGCCTTGGTCTCTCCGTCTCACGCAAGGTCGGCGGGGCCGTACAGCGAAACCAGGTCAAGCGGCTGCTCCGCGAGGCCTTCGCCCTCGACGGCGACCGGCTGCCCGCGGGGACCGACGTCGTCGTCGTGGCCCGAAGTGACGCCAGGGCGCTCGCCGAACGGGAGGGACTTGCCGGTATCCGCCGCGCGCTGGGAGAGCTCATCGACCGCACTCAGCCGGCGCCAAGAGGATCAGCGTGAGCGCGCTGAGATCTCTCGCCATCCTTCCGATCAGGCTCTACCAGCGCCTGATCTCGCCAATGCTGGGCGCCCACTGCAAGTACTACCCGTCGTGCTCGGAATATGCCGCGCAAGCGATTCGCGACTACGGCATACTCAGAGGCTTGGTCCTCGCGGGCTGGAGGCTGCTTCGCTGCAACCCCTGGAGCGACGGAGGATTTGATCCCGTCGAGCACCAGCGGCTGTTCAACCCGCGGCGCACCGAGGCCCCGACCGCCTAACTCATGCTCTTCTTCGCGAACATCCTGCAGCCGTTGATCAGCGTCTTCGAGGCGCTGATCAAGTTCTTCCATAACAACCTTGGCGTTGGTTGGGGACTCTCGATCGTCCTCTTGACGGTCCTCGTGCGCGCCATCCTCGTGCCGCTCACCGTCAAGCAGTTCCGTTCGATGCAGGCGCTGCAGGCCCACCAGCCCGAGCTCAAGGCGCTGCAGGCCAAGTACAAGGACGACAAGCAGCGCCTGAACCAGGAGATCATGAAGTTCTACAAGGAGAACAAGGTCAATCCCCTTGGCTCCTGCCTTCCCCTCCTGGCCCAGTTCCCGGTCTTCATCTCCCTGTACTACCTGCTCCGCAGCGACCTGCGCGGCTACATCTGCCCGCATACCCAGGCGCTCTACAAGGCGGCCCATCACACCACGGCTACCGTCGCGTGCGGCGTGCACAACGGCGCCCAGTTCCTCTTCATCGGCGACCTGACGAACAAGGCCACGGGCGCCGTGCTCGTCGTGTTGATGGTCCTCTACGTCGGCTCTCAGCTCTTCTCGAGCCTGATGATGTCGACCTCGGCGATGGATCCGACCCAACGCAAGATCATGGTCCTGATGCCGCTGGTGTTCGTCTTCCTGTTCATCAGCTTCCCGGCGGGCGTGATCGTCTACTGGATCACCACCAACCTTTGGACGATCGTCCAGCAGGTGATCGTGCGCCGCATCGTCGGCCCGCCCCCGACGCCGGCCACGGCGAAGGCCGCGGGCGAGGATGGCGGATCCTCGGGCGGCGACGGGGGGACCGCTACGACCACTCGAAAGTCTCAGCCTCGTGCCCCGAAGCCTACGGCCGAACCGGCGCCCAGCGCCTCTAGCGCCGCCAAGTCGGCGGTCAGCGGCCTCCTGCGGCGACGGCTGGAGCCTGCTCCGGAGTCTTCGGGCGCGCGCGGGGGGAGCCGAACGGGACCACCGCCGCGCTCACCCCGCAAGAAGAAGAAGCGCTCGGGGCGGAGGCGATAGCGGTGGCGGCTTCGGAGGCGGGCCCCGCGGAGCGGGTGCGGGAGCTGCTTGAGCGCATCGCCGCCGCCGCCGGCGTGCCGGCACAGGTCGAGATCCACGAGGACAGCGACACGCTCACCGCCGCCTATGTGGGAGACGATCTCGGTCTGCTCATCGGCAGGCACGGCCAGACGATCGACGCGATTCAGCACCTGTCCTATCGGACGGCGTTCCGCGGCGAGGGCGCTCGCAAGCGCTTGGTCGTTGACGCGTCGGGGTATCGCGAGCGGCGCGCGTTAGCTCTGCAAGGGGACGCCGACCGAGCCGTGGAGCGCGCCGTCCGCGAGTCGCGCCCGGTACCACTCGACGCCATGAGCGCCCTCGAGCGCAAGGTGGTGCACGAGTATCTGCGCGACCGCCCCGGCATCGAGACCTACAGCGAGGGCGAGGAGCCCGACCGACACCTCGTAGTCGCCCCGGTGGTTGAGTAGCGCCCGGCGCCGGGCGCGGGCCATGGGGGGAATGTCCACACCGTCCGTTTCACGTTTTTCTTGACGGTGAAACAGGTGGGGAGACCCGACATATCAGCGTTCGACCGCGGCGTCGTTGTCGGCCTGCTGATCGGGGAAGGGTCGTTTGGGGGCGACGGCAAACAGCCTCAGGTCACCCTGCGCATGCACGTACGCCACGAGGCGCTGTTCCACTGGCTCGTCACGGTGTTCCCGAGAACTCGCCTGTACGGCCCCTACAGCCACGGGGAGCGGTCCTACTACCAGTGGATGGCCCGCGGGCAAGCGCTCGTCGAGGACGTGTTGCCGGTGCTCGAGGAGGGGCTGACGCCTGAGCTCGACAGCTACGCATGGGAGCGGCTCGCCCAGATGCGCGAGCGCTATGCGAGCTACATCGCGCGCATGCAGTCGCGGGCCGAGAAGTGAACGCCAAGCAGCGTCCTCGCGCCGGCGGACCGGCCGAAGGTGCTCCAGTCGCTTCGGCGATCGCGCGATTGGCCGCGCGCTATGCCCTCCCCGAGGGATCCCCGGCGGCCCTTCTCGCCCTCATCTCCCTGCTGGCGAGGGACGAGCACGCTCCGACCTCGGTCCGGGATCCACGCGCAGCCGTCGACGTGCATCTGGCGGACTCGCTCGTCGCCCTCGAGCTCGAGGAAGTGCGCCGCGCTCGCGCCATCGCCGACGTGGGCTCGGGCGCGGGCTTCCCCGGTCTCCCGCTTGCCATCGCACTCCCCGAGGCTGACCTCGCCCTCGTGGAGTCGAATGGACGCCGGGCCGCCTTCCTCGAGCGTGCGGTGACCGAGACGGGGCTCGCCGGCGCCCAGGTGGTCAAGGCCCGCGTCGAGGAGTGGGCGGATGGACTCGGCGCCTGCGACCTCGTCGTCGTTCGCGCCCTGGCGCCGCTGCCCGTCGTCGTCGAGTACGGGGCGCCGCTGCTGGCGCTCGGCGGGACGCTCGTGGCGTGGCGAGGTAGACGTGACCTCGAGGCTGAGCGTATGGCCGCCCGCGCGGCTTCCGAACTCGGCCTGGAACCGGCGCCGCCGCGCCGCGTGGCCCCGTATCCAAGGGCCGATAACCGATATCTACACCTGATGTCGAAGGTAAGAGAGACGCCGGCCCGTTTCCCTCGGCGACCGGGGATCGCGCTCAAACGTCCGCTCGGCCAGGGGACCTAGTGTCGTGAGTCGGAAATTCGCACGCAGTCTGCGCGTGTCTGGACGCGCCTGGGCGGCGGCGGTGACCCCGCCGTACCACCAGTACGTCTCGGGTCACCGCCACCACCCAGCCACGCCCAGCCATCCCGCATCCTGCATCCGAATTTCCGACTCACGACACTAGCCAGGGTCAGAAGAACACTACGAGTGCCGCTGGCGGAGGACCGCAAGCGCTGATCCGAACCTGGATCCGCTCGCCGAAGGTGTTGCTCCGCGAGACCATGGCGTGGCTCGGGACAGGGTTGCCACCAGCAGCCTTCGAGAGCGCGGCCGCGAGGTTGGCCGAGCCGCCGGCGGACCGGTCGGCGGGGATAAGGAGTTCGGTGATGTGGCGGTTCACCGCGACCTCCTCGGTGATCCCGAGATAGGACTCGGCGGTCTGCGAGAGTGCCTGCACGGCGAGGGAGGCGTCGACGATGAGGTACGGAGCATGGACGGCGGGCACCTCGTCAGACCGGGCGCGGAGGAGCACGCCAAAACCGCAGTGGGTACAAACGCGGCGCACGGACGGGAGCTCGCCGTGACGCACGCGAGGCGCCGCGCAGCGTCCGCAGAACCACGCCCAGGTGAAGGCAGCGTCGGCACCGCCGTCGATGACGGCAAGGACGGGACGTCCGGATCGGGAAGACAGAGCAGTCATGGAGGTTGGGACCGACGCGCCGAGAAGCGTCGGTGGAGGAGCCGCTACCCGTGTTGTCGGCTCGCCAACCACAAGTGAGCGTGATTGCCTGTCAGGATTAGACGCACGTCTGAAACCGGCACACCTACGCCGCGTCCGACCGCTCCGCTCGCTAGCTTCCGGCAGACCATGGGGACGGTCTACGCAGTCACAAATCAGAAGGGCGGCGTGGGCAAGACGACGACCGCCGTCAACCTCGCCGCCTGCGTGGCCGAGGCGGGATACGACTCGTTGCTCATCGACATCGATCCGCAGGCCAACGCCACCGTCGGTCTCGGGCTGAGCAAGGAGGCGGAGACCACCGTCTACGACGTCTTGACGGGAGAGGCCTCCATCGAGGAGGCCATCGTTGCCGCCTCGATCGAACACCTGTTCGTAGTGCCGTCGGGCCCCGACCTGGCCGGGGCCACGGTCGAGCTGCCCCGCATCGACGGCTCGGAGACGAGGCTGCGGACCGCCCTGGAGCCGATTCGCGACCGCTACGCGTTCACCCTGATCGACTGCCCGCCCTCGCTTGGCCCCCTGACGGTGAACGCCCTCGTCGCCGCCGACCGCGTGATCGTGCCGGTGCAGGCGGAGTACTACGCGCTCGAGGGCCTGGCCGCCATGCTCGACACCCTGTCGCTCATTCAGCGCGACCTGAACCCGAGGCTGACCGTGGCCGGGATGCTCCTGACCATGTACGACGCGCGCACGCGGCTGGCGCAGGATGTCGAGGCGGAAGTCCGTCGGCACTTTCCGGACCTGATGTTCGAAACGGTTATCCCCCGCAACGTGCGCATCGGCGAGGCGCCGAGCTACGGCAAGCCGGTGATCCATTACGACCCGCACTGTGCGGGCGCGGACGCCTACTTCGAACTCGCCAAAGAGGTGGCGGCGCGTGGCTGAGCGCCAGCGCGGCATGGGCCGCGGCCTCGCGGCGATCCTCTCGGTGGCTCCGCGAGATGACCTCGAGGAGCTCCGCGAACTGCCGCTCGAGCTCATCGCCCCCAGCCCTCACCAGCCCCGCCGGACGTTCGACGAGGAGGCGCTCGTCGCCCTCGCCGAGTCGATCAAGGTCCGCGGGGTGCTCCAGCCGGTGCTTGTCCGGCCGCTCGCCGGCGGTACCTACGAGCTCATCGCCGGCGAGCGCCGCTGGCGCGCCGCGCAACTGGCCGCGCTCGCCACCGTGCCCGCGATCGTCCGCCACCACGACGACGCCACCTCGCTCGAGGTCGCCCTGATCGAGAACATGGCGCGCGAGGACCTGAGTCCGATCGAAGAGGCCCGCGCCTGTGCCGCGCTGGTCGAGGAACTCGGCCTCACCCGCGAGGAGGTCGGGCTCCGCGTCGGTCGTAGCCGGGTAGCCGTCTCCAACCTCATCCGCCTGCTCGACCTCCCCGACGAGGTCGTCGCGCTCGTCGAGCGGCGCGAGCTCAGCGAAGGCCACGGCCGCGCGCTCCTCCTCGCTGAGGATCACGGCGAGCGCCGGCGGCTGGCGGTCGAGGCCGTCCAGGCGGGCTGGTCGGTCCGTGAGCTCGAGACACGTGCCCGCACCGCCGCCGCCCAGCCCCGGCGCTCCCCAAGATCTGCCCGTCCCAGCCTCCACCCAGACCAGCAGGATGCCGTCCTGCGCATCGCTGACACCCTCGGCGCCACCCTCGGCACCCCCGTCGACGTCGTCCCCGCGGGGAGCGGATACCGCGCCACCCTGAGCTTTTCCTCGGTCGAGGAAGCGCTCGATTTTGCCCGGCGCATCGGCGTTCGCCGAGTCGTATGACGGTGCCCTGAGCCAGCCCCGGCCTTCCCCCATCACGCCGCTAGAATCGCCTGCCCCGGGCGATTAGCTCAGTCGGTTAGAGCGCTTCTCTGATAAGGAAGAGGTCCCAGGTTCGAGTCCTGGATCGCCCACTGGCGGGACGTGTGCTGGGTGCGGGCGTTTCTCCTCGTCACATCGCCCCGTTGCAGCCGGTCTGCGACGCGCAACTCTGCAGCTCGCGCAGCAGCAGGGGGCCTTGCCTCCGCGCCTCGGCGAGTGGCTCGAGCTCACCGATTGACAGCTCCTTCACCTGGTCGCGGGGGAGGACGATCAACCGACCGGTGCCGGGAATCCCCTGGTTTGACTCCCGACCCACGGGCGTGACCCGGGCCAGGTAGACCGCATCGGACGTCTCGGTGACGAAGAACGCGGAGATTCCGGCGGAGTGGAAGGTCACGAGCGCGGCTGGCCTCGCCTCCGGTTGATCGGAGTTGCGCTTCCATGAGATCCCGCTCGCCACCCCGGCGATGGCAACGATAACGGCGGCCGCGAACCAGCCCCAGTCACGGTCGGTGCGGAACCCGACGAGCCCCACCCCCGCTGTCGCCGCGGCGGCGATCAACGCGACTACGACCAGCGACAGGAGCCGGTGGACGCCCCCCTCGGCGATTACGTAATAGACAAGGGTCGCGATTACGAATGCGACACCGACGGCGATCTGCCATCGCAGCCGGCTTCGGATCGCCTCCCGTCCGTCGAAGCGAATGACCAGGGCGCGGACGACAAGCATGGCGGCCAGGATCGCCAGCGTCAGAGGGGCCAGCACCTCGGCCCCGACGGTGAGAAGCTGCGTCTTGGGAACCACCGAGACGGCCTGCTCGGCCGGGAAATGGGCGGCGCGGAAGCGGAAGTACAGGATCTCTCCCCCAGCCACGGTGACGAGTCCGATCACCCCGATTCCGGAGAGGACAGTGGTTCCCAGAGTCAGGAGCGCGTCCAGTGACGGCCGTGTCGCGTGCCTTCCGGGTGCGTCGGCCGACGTCACGGAGTCCGGCATCCGACCCATCGACCGGGAAGTGTTTCGGGCGGCAGAGGTGAATGTTCGAGTGTCAACGACACCACAGTGGCGTCAGGTGAGCGCCCGATGACCGCGCTCGACTCCTCCGCAGATGAGGATACGACGACACTTCGGTCAGTCCTGCACGGTCGCGGCAATCTCGTGCCCTTCGACATCTGACCCCCATGGCGAGGGTCGAGCGTCTGCCACGGCGCTTGACGCGCGGGCTCCGAACCATCCTCACTGTGCCGCTGCTGCACTGACGCCCGATCCGGGTATTCCACGGCGCGACGGAGTCGGCGGATAATTCTCGGCGTGGACGTGGCACGACATCGCGGGCTTCGTTCCCCTGGATCCGCTCGCGTCGCGGTCCCGCTCCTCGTCGTCCTGCTAAGCGCGGCGGGTTTTGCCGTCGCGACGCGAGCGGGCAGCGACGAGCGCGCGAACGCTGCCCACCAGCGGGCCAAGGCCCAGGCTTTGCAGGTCCAAGCGCTGCTCGAACGGGTCCGGGCGTTCGCCGTTGGGCTCGGCAACGCCCTGGAGGGCGAGCGCGTGCCGGACGGACGGCGCTTCGCGGCCCTGGAGGGAAGCGCTACGACGACGGTTGGGCTCACCGCCGCGATGTGGGTGGAGCGCGTGCCGCACCGGGCAAGGCGCGCCTACGAACGCCGGATCCGGGCGCCGATCACTCAGCCGCCCGGACAGCGGGTCGCCGGGCCGGCGGCGACCTACCTAGCGGCGACGTTCGTCACCGGCCTCGGGGTGCGCCCCGGCACCGACGTCGCCGGCGCGCCGGCGCTCGCCGCGACGCTGCGGGATCCCACGTCGATCTTCGCCGGGACGGCGACGCCAGTCGCGAGGCTCGCCGGGCAGCGCGGGTTCTTCGTGGTCCAGGGGGCACAGTTCGGTCAAGGTCCCGGAAGCCAGGGCTTCCTCGTCGTGTTGGTGCCTGCGGACTGGCTGAGTGTGTCGCTGAACCTGGATCCGCGCCGGACCACCATCAGTCTCGACGGCCGCCCGCTGAGCGGGACGGTTCCTTCCGCCCCCGCGGCCACCGATAGCTTCGACGCGCTCACCCGCCGGTGGCGGATCGACGTGGCCCGCGAGCCGCCAAGCGCGCTGCAGGAGACGCTGCCGTGGCTCGCGGTCGCCTGGCCGCCGGCGACCGCGAGCCTGGTCTACCTGCTGGGTCGCGGCATGCTGCGGCGGCGCCGCGCCGAACGCCAGGTGGACGACATCTTCGATCTGTCGCCCGACCTTCTCTGCGTCGCCGGTCTCGATGGTTACTTCAAGCGCGTGAACCCGGCGTTCGAACGCACACTCGGCTACGAGGCGGCCGAGCTGCTGTCGCGCCCGTATCTGGAGTTCGTCCATCCGGACGACCGCGAGCGGACCGCCAAGGTGGTCGGTGCGCTGAGCGAGGGACAGCACGTCTCGGACTTCGAGAACCGGTGCGTGCGGGCCGACGGCGAAGTGCGTTGGATGCAGTGGATCACGCGGACGATGCCCGAGAGGGGCCTGATGTACGCGGCGGCGCGCGACGTCACCGAGAACCGGATGCTCACTCGCGAGCAGGCCGCGCTGCGCCGCGTTGCCACCCTGGTTGCCGAGGGCCACGACGCCGGCGAGCTGTTCGACGCCGTCGCGATTGAGGTCGGCCAGCTGCTGAGCGCCGATGCTACGCGCCTGCTGCGCTACCGGGAGGACGGGACCGCGTCCGTGGTCGGGAGCTACGGCGCCTCGGACGCTGAGATGGGCCTCGGCTCGCGCGTGGGCCTCGACAGCGGCCAGCTCTGGGGCCGGGTCGCGGAGAACCGAAGCTCTGAGCGCACCGATCACCTCCGGGACGACTCGGTCGCCCTCGCGAAATCACTTCTCGCCGCGGGTATCGTTGCCGCGGTCGCAGCGCCGATCATTGTCTCGGGGCGTACGTGGGGCGTGATCGTGGCCGCTTGGAAGCATGCGGACATGGCCACCGGCGACAAGGAGATCCGCATGACTCAGTTCACGGAGCTGGTGGCCACCGCCGTCGCGAATGCCGAGAGCGGCGCCGAGCTCGCCGCGTCGCGCAGGCGGGTGGTGGCGACGGCTGATGAGGCGCGGCGGCGTATAGAGCGCGACCTGCACGACGGCGCGCAGCAACGCATGGTGAGCACGGTGGTTCTGTTGAAGATGGCGCGAAAGAAGCTCGGCGACGCTAACGCGCCGGTGGCCGAGATGGTGGAGGAGGCGCTCGGGCACGCGCAGCGCGGCATTGACGAAGTGCAGGAGCTCGCGCGTGGCATCCATCCGAGGATCCTCTCGTCCGGTGGGCTCGGACCGGCCCTCAAGACGCTCGCTCTCCGCTCTCCCATCCCCGCGACCGTCGACGCGCAGCTCGACGCGCGGTTGCCCGAGCACGTCGAGGTCACTGCCTACTACATCGCCTCCGAGGGACTGACGAACGCGGCCAAGCACTCTCACGCCTCGGAGGTGCGCATCGCCCTCGTAGTGCACGACCGGTGGATCGTCCTCACGATCCGCGACAACGGTGTCGGCGGCGCCGATCGCTCACGGGGGTCTGGCCTGATCGGCCTCCATGACCGCGTCGAAGCGCTGGGCGGCACCCTCGCAGTTCACAGCGACGTTAGTACCGGAACGGTCTTGACCGCTCAGATCCCGATCGCGGCGCCGACTGCGGCGGGAGCCGGGGCCTAATGTCCGCTAGCGACCCCAGATCCGCCGGTAGTTCGCGCGGTAGCCGCTTGGCGGATCGAAGACGACACCGTCCGGCACATCAGCGCGGGTGATCAGTCGCGGTGGAGTGACGTAGCCGGACGGGGGCTGCCCCGCGCGGGCGCGGTTTAGCTCATCGACGATCTGCCAGCCTTGCATGTACAGGGGCTCGGCGATCGACGCCGTTTGATGGTCGCCCGCGCGGATCCGCTCGAAATCCGAGGTATCGCCGTCGCCGGCCCCGATCGCAAACGGCGCATCGCTCCCCCGCCGGCCGGCGTTCACGAGGCCGGCGATCGCTCCCCCGATGTAGATGCCGTTGATCGTCAGCATGTAGCGGAACCTCGTCCCGAAGCGGTGCAGAAGCGATGACACGATGGCTGGCGTCTGCTGCTGGGCAAGGTCGATCGGCGAGTTGACGACGTCGAGAACCCCACAGCGAGGGCACGCCTTGATCTCCGCCGCCATCACGTCCGCCTTGTAGGCCGCGATGGGGTATCTGCGGTCGGTGAAGATCACCACCTGGGCCGTCCCGCCCGAGTCGGCGATCGCGTAGTCAGCGGCCAGGCGCGCCACGGACCCGGGGTCCGTCGAGACGTTGGTGAACAGGCCGGCATGCGCATCCGGGCCCGGCCGTGTGCCGGCGTGCCAGCCGACGACCGGGATGCCGAGCGCTCGCGCTCGTCGCAGGGCGAGCGTCTGCGCTCTCGCGTCGAAGCCGCCGAGGACGATGCCGGTGGGCTTGAGGCGCAACGCGGCGCGCAGGGCACTCGCCTGCCCCGCCGTGGTCCCGCCACCGTCGAGGACCAGCAGCTGCCACCCGATCACCGCGGCCGCCTGCTGCACGCCACGGGCAACGCCGGCGATGCCGCCGTTGGTGAGATCGCCGGCGACGAAGACCACCAGGCCGCGGCGCCGGGCGCGAGGCCCGGCCTCCGGTCCCCGATAGCCGATCGGCGAGGAGAGTGCGCGTGCAACGTCCGCCTGCGCCCGCCGGACCGCTGGGTCGTTCGCTGGTGCGCCGCGAATGTGGGTTGCGCCGCACCCGACGACTATCAATGCGGTCGCCAGCACGCGCGCCACCACCTGGCTCCGACCTCGAGCCACGGAGCGCAACGCGCGAAGGAGCCCGAAGTTCGCCAACCAACTCATTATTCCGTCCGCCGAGGTGGCGTGGGAAACTCATCGGCGACAGAAACGGCTTAGCTGAGGCGCCGCCGATTCAGCGCCCACCAGACCTCGACGACGGTCTCGGTTTCTCGCAGCGAGCGGCCCGCGCGTCCGAACCTCACTTCCCCGCCCGCACCACCCCAGCCGCGCCGCCGCCCCGGCGAACGGGCTCGCCCGCGGCGAGCATCCGGCCGTGCCCGAGGAGCTCGAGTCCCGTCGCGACGCCGATGGTCGGCGCGATCGTGATCGCCGGGTTCAGCGGCGAGGTGTCGCTCACCGCGAACGACTGACCGAGCTGGTCGAGCCCGGCGGTGGTCGGGAGGGCAATGAAGGCGGGCTCGGCGGTGGTGGTGGCCGAGTTGCGTTGGGAGGCTCTCGGGGCGGCGATGGCGGCGGGCAGGCTCATCCCGAGGTCGATCCGCTCGGTGAGGATCTGCAAGACGGTGGTGATGATGGTGGCTCCGCCGGCCGCTCCGACGGCCAGGAAGGGACGGCCGTGGTGGAGCACGATGGTCGGCGACATGCTCGACCGCGGTCGTTTCCCCGCCGCTGGGAGGTTGGGGTCCGGCACGCCGGGTTGCAGCGGCGCGAAGCTGAAGTCGGTGAGCTCGTTGTTCAGGAGGAAGCCGCGGCCAGGGACGACGACGGCATTGCCGCCGAGCTCCTCGATGGTGTTCGTGTAGGACACGACGTTGCCGTAGCGATCCGCCACGACGAAGTGGTTCGTGCTGGCGCCGTCATTCGGCGCGCGGGTGGCTGCCGGCTGGACGGGCGCGCATGCCCCCGCGCCCGCGAAGGGGTTGCCGGACGCGACCGGGCTGGTCAACGCGTGGGCGGGGTTGATCAGGCACGCGCGCTGGCGCCCGAACCCCGGGGCGAGGATCCGCGCGAGTGGGACATTGACGAACGCCGGGTCACCGATGTATCGATTGCGGTCTGCAAAGGCCAGTCGCGTTGACTCGAGGAAGTGCTGCCAGAACTGCACCCGGGACATAGCCGCCAGGCGGAAGTTGCTCAAGATGTTCAGCGATTCGCCCACGGTGGCGCCGCCGCTCGAGGAGGGCGCCATCGAATACACGTCGTAGCCGCGGTAGCGGACGTGCGTCGGCTTCCTGAGGACGGTCAAGTAACGCGCGAGATCCGAGCGCGTCATGGCGCCGGGGAGCGCCGTCAACGTCGCGCCCGGCGCGAGCGGTAGGTGGTGAACGCTGCGAACCAGGTCCGCGCCGATGGGGCCGCCGTAGAGCGCTCCGATGCCGCTGCGTCCGATCTCGCGGTAGGTGCGGGCCAAGTCCGGGTTGCGCATCAGCGTGCCAACGGCGGGAAGCTGGCCGCCGGGAAGGAAGAGCCGGGCCGTCGAGCTGAACTGGTCGAAGCGGAAGGCGTTCTCGCGGTCCTCTTCGCGGAGCGCTGCGCTCACGCGGAAGCCGGAAGCGGCAACGCGCTCGGCGGGCTTGAGGTCAGCGGCGAGACCGAACCGCCCCCAGCGAGCAAGGGCGCGCTGCCAGGTCATCAGCGTTCCCGGGACGCCCACCGACAGCCCGCTCGTGACCGCAGTCGCGAAGGGCAGCGGCTTGCCCGTGGCGGGATCGAGGAACAGGCTCGACGTAGCGGCCGCGGGTGCCGTCTCGCGGCCGTCGATGGTGTACACGCGGTGCGTGCGGGCGTCGTAGTAGACGAAGTAACCGCCACCCCCGATGCCCGCCACGAACGGATCGGTCACGCCCAGTGTCGACGCGACCGCGACGGCGGCGTCAGCGGCGGTCCCGCCTCGCCGCAGTACTTCGAGGCCGGCGCGGGTGGCGACGGTGCTGTCGGACGCGACGGCGCCACCGGTACCGACGGCCGTGGCCTGTTTCGCGAGGGCGGTAACCGGCCACGCCAAGGCGATGCACATGAGAACCATTGCCGCGCAGAACCGACGCACAACCGGTTCTTGCCCAGTCGCATCGGCGATAAAACGGCGCCTGGGCAATTTCCCGCAGCAGGCCGGACGGTACAGTCAGCCAGGCATCTCCCTATGGCGCGCGCACTTCTCCTCATCGACATCCAGCGCGATTACTTTCCGGGTGGTGCCTACCCGCTCGTCGGTAGCGACGCGGCGGCGGATGCAGCCGCCGGAGTGCTGGCACGCTTTCGCAGCGACGATGCCCCGGTGCTCCATGTGCAGCATGTGTGGGACGCTCCTGACGCCGCCTACATGCGGCCCGGCACGCCCGGTGTCGCCCACGATGAGCGCGTCGCCCCGGATGAAGGCGAGCCGGTCGTGGTCAAGGAGGAGCCCAATGCCTTTCTGGGCACCGATCTCGAGGAGCGCCTCCGCGCCGAGTCGATCGACGAGCTCGTGGTCGTGGGGATGCAAACTTCGATGTGTGTGGACGCGACGGTGCGAGCTGCCGTCGACCTCGGGTTCGGGGTCACAGTGGTGGGCGACGGCTGCTCGGCGCCCGACCTCGCCTACGACGGGGTCGACGTTCCCGGCGAGCAGGTCCACGCTGCCTTCCTGGCGGCGCTGGCCGACGGCTACGCCACCGTCGTCAAAGCGGACGCTCTCACCTAGAGAGCCGTGATTCATAAATTCGCATCCCGCATCCGAATTTCCGACTCACGACGTTAGAACTTCGCCAGGAGCCACTCGTGCACGTCGGCGAACTTGTCGACGAGCAGCGTGAGGTGCCCGTCGGTCTCGCTCAGGTAGGACTCAGCGCCGGGGACGTGCTCGGCGAGCCACTGTCCGTGCTGGAAGGGCACGAAGCGATCCTGGCGGCCATGCCACACCTTGACGGGAACGTCGATCGACTCCAGATCGAAGCCCCAGGGTGCCATGTGAGCGACGCCGTCATCCCACCAGCCCTGCTCGCCCGGGGCGAGGCCTTCGTGGACCGAGCGGACGATGTACTGAGCGAATTCGCCGGTCACCACCGCGGCGTCCACGTCGGAGAGGAGGGTTTTCCACGCTTCGGCGAGCGTCTCGGGGGTGACGGTGATGGTCTCCTCCCAGTCCTTTCTGGCCTTTGCGCGGGCGGCCTCGGGGTCTGAGAGGTAGAGCTTGATGTCATCCAAGTTGTCCTCGCCCGTGCCCGTGAAGTAGTCGAGGCCCGGCGCCTCCCAGGGAGCAACGGAACCGACGATGGCGGCGGCGATGACCAGCTCGGGCAGGAGCGCGGCGCTCGCGAGCGTGTAGGGACCGCCTCCCGAGTACCCCCACACCGCGAGCCGCTCTATGCCCAGGTCGCCGGCGATCGCCTGCACGTCACCCGCGGCGTCGGCGACTGTGTGGCCGGGCCGAGGTGTCGAGCCGCCGTACCCGGGCCGGTCGTAGCTGATGATCTGAGCGCCCCGCGCGGTCGCGTCCTCGATCCAGGGATCAAACAGGTGGCGGGAGTTGGGCGTCCCACAATGCACAAGCACGGACCGCTCCGACGGCCCGGCGACCGACACGGATAGTTCTCGTCCATCAGCGGTGTGGACGGTCCTCGTCTCTGCGTCGGCGATCATCGGTGCCCTTTAGTGTCGGTCCGTGCTTGTCGAGCAAACTACCAGTGAGAAGAAGGTTGAAATCCGACGACGCGCCGGGAAGGTTTGGGACGCTGCGCACGTCTAAGTACACGTGAGCCCCTGGCTGGCCGACCTGACCCTGAACGCGCAGACTGACGAGCGGCTCCTCGCCCTGGCCCGAGGCGGGCACGAGCGAGCGTTCGCCACCATCGTCGAGCGCTACCGCCGCGAGCTTGTGGGCCACGCGCGCCGGCTCGACTCGGGGGGCCGGGCCGAGGACATCGTCCAGCAGACCTTTCTCAGTGCCTTCGCGGCGCTCCAGTCGGGCGCGGAGGTAGTGCACCTACGCGGCTGGCTTCACCAGATTCTCCGTCGCGCGGCGATTCGCGCGCACTCGCGCGAGCGCCCGGACTCCGAGCTAGACGCCGCGCTAGGGGCGACCGAGTCGCTCGAGGACGCGGTCGAGAGCAGATTGCTGGCGGCCGACCTGTTGTCCGAGCTCGGGCGCTTGCCCACCCGGCAGCGCCGCGCAATCGTGGAGATGTCGATCGGGGGACTGAGCCGCGCCGAGGTGGCCAGCTCGATGGGCTTGAGCGAGGGCGCGGTGCGACAGCTCGTGCACCGCGCCCGAGCCGCCCTGAGGACGGCGGTGACCGCGCTCACGCCGTACCCGTTCGCCAAGCTGCTCGCAGGGGCGGTCCACGGCGCGGCCAACGCCGACGGCGCGTCTGAGATCTCCGTCGGTGCCGGCACTGCATCGGCCGGAGCTGTCGCGGTCAAGCTCGGGGCGCTGGTCGCGTCGGCGGCCGTCGCCACCACGGTCGTCGCCTTGCCGTCCGTAAATCACCATCACGGCGCTGGCCGCCTGCGCGCGGCCGTCACGACCCGAGCGGCGCACCGTCCCGGTGCGCCGGCCACGGCGGTCCTGAGCGCGGCGACCGTCGCCCCGGCATCTCCGCATCCGGCCGCCGTGTCCTACACGCATGGCACAGCAGGCGTCTCGGGCGGCCGCTCCGGCCACTCGGGGAGCGCGACCGCCCCTGGCGGCGGTGGCTCTCCCGTCACCCCCGGCCATGCCGGCACCGGAAGGAACGGCTCCCCCAACGGCTCCGGGAGTAGTGGCGGAAGCTCGGGCCAGGGCGGGAGCTCGGACGGTAACGGCGGAGGCGGCCGGCAGTCGTCCGGCGGCTCGGGGAGCGGCGACGGAGGCGGCTCCCAGGTGCCGATCACCAACGGCGGTGATTCGGGCTCGGGCGGTGGTTCCTCCCCCTCCGGGTCGGGCTCGGGCCGTGGAAGCGGGGGTGGCGATGGGTCAACGTCTGCCGGCGGCAGCACCTCGGATGGCGGGTCGCCAGGCGCCACCGTCGTGGCGACGAGCGGGTCGGGCTCCGACGGTGGCTCGGGCTCGGGGAGCAGCTCGGGCTCGGGGAGCAGCTCCGGCTCGGGGAGCAGCTCCGGCTCCGGCCGCGTGACAAGCGATGGCGGCAGTTCGGACGGCAGCGCCAGCAGCAGCTCGGGCGGGGATTGAGCGCGCCAAGCGCCTTCAGCGTGACCTTTTGGAAAATCCTGTCTCTTCCCTGATGCAACACGAAAAGGCGTCGCCATCCGCGACCCAACATCACGGAGGTACTCGATGAGAAGGATCATGTTCACGATGCTCGCAGCGGGCGTTCTATGTGTCGCCGCGCCGACGATGGCCTTTGCGCGACATACCCACAAGAGTCATCAACACCATCGTTCCCACACGCGGGTCCGCCATGAGCGCTTCGGAAGCAGCTCGACGACGCCGGTGACCATCACCGCGCCGGGCACCATTCCCGTCCCCACGACTGCTCCGAGCGCAGGCACCGTCGCCTCGTTCACCAACGGCGTGCTGACGATCAAGCTCACGGATGGCACGATGGTGAGTGGCACCGTCACCGGCGCCACCGAGCTGGAGTGCCTGGCGACCGCCCCCGCCACCATGCAGAGCGATGATCACGGCGGCGGCAGTGGCAGTGGTGACACCAGCAGCGGCGACCAGGGTGACCAGGGTGACCAGGGTGACCAGGGCGACGACCAGGGCGATAATCAACAGTGCATGCCCACGGCACTCGTCGCCGGAGTCACCGTGCAAGAGGCCGAGCTCTCGATCTCGAGCGCTGGGTCCGTGTGGACCAAGGTGGAGCTTGGCTAGCGCCTAGGCGCAGACTTCGTGGTCGCTGGGCCTGCCGGAGGGCCCGCTTCCAGGCGATCGCGACAAAGAGCGGCGGCCCAACCATTGGGCCGCCGCTTTTCTATTTACGCATCACTCGGCGGGGGCGATGAGCCGGGTCTCGTAGGCGTAGATAACGGCCTGCACACGGTCGCGCAGGCCGAGCTTTCCGAGGAGATGGGAGACGTGCGACTTGACGGTGGCCTCGGATACGACTAGGGCGGCGGCGATCTCGGCGTTGGAGAGCCCGTTGGCGAGCATCCGTAGTACCTCGCGCTCGCGCTCGGTGAGCAGGTCGAGCTCCTCAGGCCGCCGCGAGACCGCGGACGGTAGGCGCCGAGCGACCTGGTCGAGGAGCTGCCGGGTCACTGCGGCGGAAAGGACTGCGTCTCCGGCTGCCACCGCGCGTACCGCCGCGACCACTTCGCCGGTGGGCGCATCCTTGAGGAGAAAGCCGCTCGCGCCGGCCCGTAGGGCGTCGAGGATGTACTGGTCGAGCCCAAAGGTGGTGAGGATGAGTACGCGGTGCCTTGGCAGCTGCCGTGTGGCTTCGATGCCGTCCATCACCGGCATGCGGATGTCCATGAGGACGACGTCGGGCGAGTGCTCGTTGGCCGCCTTCACCGCCTCCTCGCCGTTGGCGGCTTCGGCCACCACCTCGATGTCGCCGGTGGCTTCGAGCACGGCCTTGAAGCCCGCTCGCATCATCGGCTGATCGTCGGCGATGACGACGCGAAGGGGCGTCATGAGGGGCTCGCCGTGTAGGGCAGGTTTGCCGTGACCTTGAATCCGTCGGGCAGGGGCTCGGTGGTGAGCCACCCCCCGAACAGGGCGGCGCGCTCCCGCATGCCGATCACGCCATGCCCGTCTGACTGGGGTGCCGACAGGGCGCGGCCGTCACGCTCGGTGTCGGTGATCGTGAGCTCGAGAGCCTGCACTTGGTAGACGAGGGTCACCTTGGTGCTCGCGCCCGCGGCGTGTTTGACGACGTTGGTGAGCGCCTCCTGGATGATGCGGTAAGCCGAGAGGTCGGCACCCGGCGGGAGCACCCGTGGCTGCCCCACGACGGTGAGTTCGATCTCAAGCCCGGTGTGCCGTAGCTGCTCGATCAGGCGCTCGAGTTGGGCCAGTCCGGGCTGGGGAGCGAGCTCGGGCTCCTCTCCGTCTGCTCGGAGCAGTCTCAGGGTCGTATGCATCTCGGCCATGGCCTGGCGCCCGAGGTCGGCGATCGCGTCGGTGGTGGCCGTGACCTTGTCGTCGTGGGCGGTCGCGCCGAGAGCCTGGGCCTCGACGACCATCAGGCTCACGTTGTGGGCCACGATGTCGTGGAGCTCCTGAGCGATGCGCACCCGTTCCTGCGCGACCGCCCGGTCCGCGAGCAGTTCGCGCTCGCGATCGAGGCGCTCGGCACGGTCGCGCAGGCCGTCGCGCACCCGGCGCTGGGCGCCGACATAGAGCCCGGCGGCCACCGCGGCCGCGCACGATGCAGTGATGCCGATGGCGTAGCCGAGCAGCCCGCCGTGCTCGGTCACGCTCCCGCTGCCCCAAGTCACGCCTCCGGCGATCGCCACCGCAGCGGCGCCCGCCGCCGCCGCCGCCGCCTGCCTCCATGGCATGCGTCCGGCCATGGTGTAGAGCACGGCCATCACCGGCAGGACTACGGCCCGGTCGCCAGGCGTCGCCGAGGCGAGGATCACGGCGAGGAGCAACGCTGCGGCGGGCTGGCGCCGGCGCAGAAAGATCGCCGCCAGCGCTCCTGGGATGAGCAGGACGGTGATCGGCTGGTCGTCATGAATGGCATTGGCGATCACCGAGGCGATGACCAATGCGGCGAGGGCGGCGACGACCAGGAAGTCGCGCCGCCGCGCCGCCAACTGCCGTATTCGCCATGGGCGGGCCAGGAACATGCTCATAACATTGTCCTGGCCCGCCGTTGGCATGACCGCTTCCCGCTTAGACGTCGCGTCTGACGAGCAGGACCGCGGCCGCCGCGATCACTACCGCCACGTAGCCGGCGAACACGGCGAGACCGGCAGCGGGCGAGAGCGTGTTGGCGTGGTGGCCGAACTCCATGATCGCCCGGCCGGCGTTGCTGGGCAGGTACGGGTCGATCGAGTTCGCCACGCTCGCCGGGAGGATCGAGACGAGCGGCGGGAGCACGAACATGATCCCGGCGAAGGTCGCGATTCCCGCAGCAGTGCTGCGCAGGATCGCTCCCAGTCCCATCGCGAAGAGGCCAACGAGGGTCAGGTAGCCGGCGGCGCCGAGCACTGCACCTGGCACGCCGGGGTGCGAGAAGGCGATCTGGATGTGCTGGCCGGAGAGGATCGCCTGCCCGGCGAAGAAGGCGATGAAGGCGGAGGGCACGCTGATCGCCAGGGCGACGAGGGCGTAGACCACGGCCTTCCCCCACAGGACGGGGAGCCGCTTGGGGACGGCGGTCATGGTCGAGCGGATCATCCCGGTCGTGTACTCCCCGGTGATGAGGAGGACACCGAGCACGCCGATGGCCAGGACGCCGAACTCGACCCCGAGGAGGCTCGTGTTCAGCGGGTTGAAGCTGGCCTTGTCGGCGGCGCTCATGGTGGCCCAGCGCGAGACCGTCAACGCGCTGGCGAGGACGCCAAGTCCGATCGACAATATGACGGTGGCCAACAGGGCGTAGCGGGTGGAGCGAAGCGAGTAGAGCTTCGTCCACTCCGACCGGAACACCCCAACCTGGGTGACGCGGCGGGTGGCCGGTGCAACGCGGGCGCGCGGTACCGGGGAACGGCGATCGATGACGGGGGCTGTAGCGCTCATGCCGCAATCCTTTCCTGCCGGTCAACGCCGGCGCTGGTCTCGTCAGTGGGGACAACGGCGCGGTACTCGGTCTCATCGCGCGTGAGCTCCATGAACGCCTCCTCGAGAGAGGTCTTCTCGGGAGTGAGCTCGTAGAGGACGAACCCGAGGCGGGCGGCGGTATCGCCGATCTCCTCCGCGCTCAGGCCCTGGACCTCGAGGACGCCGGGCTCATCGCTCGAGACGCGGATGTCGGGGCCGAGGATCGCCTCGCGCAGCTGCGTCGCCTCGGGTGAGCGAACGTGGACGACGTTCGCCGACCACTCGTCGACGAAATCAGCGAGTCCGACGTCGCGGATGAGGCGGCCGCGGCCGATGATGATCAGATGATCGGCGGTTACCGCCATCTCGCTCATCAGGTGCGAGGAGAGGAAAACGGTGCGTCCCTCCCCCGCGAGCGACTTCAAGAGGTCGCGGATCCACCGGATCCCCTCGGGGTCGAGACCGTTGATGGGTTCGTCGAGGATGAGGACCTCGGGATCCCCGAGCAGGGCCGAGGCGATTCCCAGCCGCTGGCCCATCCCGAGGGAGAACTGCCCGGCTCGTTTACGCGCGACCTCATCGAGACCGACGAGCGAGATCAGCTCCTGCACCCGTGAGCGCGGGATGCCGTGGGTCTGAGCCAGCGCCAGCAGGTGGTGATAAGCCGAGCGGCCGGTGTGGACCGAGCGCGCTTCGAGCAGGACCCCGACCTCATGGAGAGGAGCGGGATAGTCCCGATACCGCCTTCCGTC
Source organism: Solirubrobacteraceae bacterium (assembly GCA_035552215.1). Classification (GTDB taxonomy): domain Bacteria; phylum Actinomycetota; class Thermoleophilia; order Solirubrobacterales; family Solirubrobacteraceae; genus Palsa-465. Next base: position 29,833 of record DASZLV010000081.1, read on the forward strand.
GACGGTCACCTCGCCCCCGCTCGGGGCGTCGAGCCCGAGGATCAGTCGCATCGTCGTCGACTTGCCCGACCCGTTCGGCCCGAGGAAGCCCGTGACGATCCCAGGCTTCACCGTGAAAGTGAGATCGTCGACGGCGGTTTTCTCCCCGTAGCGCTTGGTCAGATTGAGTGCTTCGATCATGTCGCCGTTCCCTTGTCTGTGGTCGCGAACTGCATGTCCACAAGCTAAGGACGACGGCGCCGGCGCACATCGGCCGTCAGGTCGACTGGTCCCCCTTCGAGGGAGTGCTCTTTGGGCCCAGTCTCATCCGGTGGGATGAGAGCGACGAAGCAGCGCGGTGTCGCCACCCGGCCACGCTCGCCACCAGGCCAGGATGCGCCGAGCCATGGCCCGCGACGGCGTCGACGAGGTCGAGCAGCGGTGCGCTCACCCTCGTCCACGTCCGCTGTGCTGCGGCCGAGGCCAGTGCCTCGCGGTAGTGAGATTTGGGAGCAATGCTTCCGAGAGCGCGCGCGTACTCCGTCGCGTCGCCGGGCGGAGCTACCGCTCCGAGGCGTTCCTCCACGATGCGCTCGCTCCAGACGTCGCCGGTGCTCGATACCACGGGGAGTCCGGCCCAGAGTAGGTCTAACAGCCTCGTTCGGGCCGCGAACCTGGTCTCCGCGCTCGCCGGATGGGCACAGACGCCGACGTCGGCCTCGAGCAGTCGCGCGCCACGCTCGTGGTATGGGGTCCATCCGGGCTCGAAGTGCACGGCGCGCTCGGCGAGCAGCCCGCGGGCATCGGCGAGCTCGCGGGCGCGCCGGTGCATGGTCATGTGACGCGCTCCCGCGGGCCGCTCGCTCCCAAGGAAGACGAGGGCCCAGCGGGGGTCGCTCTGGCGCACGCGCGCGATCGCCTCGATCACCGTCAGGGGGTCGAGCCAGTCCCACAGTCCCCCGTTCCAGATCGCCAGCCGCGCGTCCACGGCAACGTGCACGCCGCGGATCGCGGGCCGGGCCGTGGGTCGAGGCGGGGTCTCGGGGATGCCGTTGGGCACGAGGGCGATGAGCCGCTCGAGTTTTCGGTCGGCCTCGTACGGGGACCCACGCAGCCGTCGGTGGGCGGCCAGGAACCCGAGCCACATGTCCCGCTGGCGTTCGTGCGCGCACACGAACGCCGCCGCCGTACGGGCGGCGAATGCGAGCCGGTCGGCGCGGAGAACCTCGTGCGCGCGACGGCGCGCGCGCGGCAGTCCACGCCCGAACTCGAGGCCCTCGAACGGCTCCGGATTGACAAAATCGGCGATCCAGGGCAGGCCGGCGCGGCCGATCAAAGCGATTAGTCCGGGCGCCAATGGGGGTGCGAGGACGAGGTCGGTGCCTCGCAGCGCTGGACCCAGCGACCGAGGACGGCGCGGATCGTAGAGGTGCAGGTCGAGCGTGTGGCCCACCGGCAGGGAGCTGCCGTACGGCGCCGCGAGCTGAACCCGGCAGCGTCCCGACAGCGCCGTCGCCAGCTCTAAGGCCCGGATCGCCGGCCCCGCCATCTGGTCCCCCGTCGCTTCAGCGCTGATGATGAGAAGGCGGGCCATGACGGACGGGGCGGGCCGGGGCTAGCCTAGCGACCGCCCGGTTCGGGTGGTCTGGTCCGCGTAAGCTGCCGCCCGTGGTGCAAGACGAGCTGGGGCGCCAGTACATCGACCTGATCGAGGCTGCCGTGAGCCACCTGTTGTATGCCCATGCCGACGCGGTCCCGCCCGGATCCAATCCTGTGAGCCGCCGGTTGCGCCGCGTCGTGCGCCGCGCCGGGTGGGTCCCCCTCCGGCTGCGGCCGATCGAGCACTCGCCGGTGATGGAGGGGCGCGGCGACTGGCCGCTCTACGCGCAGAGCATGATCGGACCGGTGAGGCTGCGCAGCCTGCGGGAGTGCGTCGAGACCGTGCTCGCCGATCAAGTCCCCGGCGACCTCATCGAGGCGGGAGTGTGGCGCGGCGGCGCGTGCGTGTTGATGCGAGCGATCCTGGCCGCCCACGGCGACGAGGAGCGCAACGTGTGGTGCGCCGACTCCTTCGCGGGCTTGCCGGCGCCGGACCCCGAGCTCCATCCCGCCGATCGCGCCCTGCGCCTGCACCGCGAGCCCGAGCTGGCCATCGCCAGGAGCGAGGTCGAGGCCACGTTCCGGCGCTACCGGCTCCTCGACGAGCGCGTTCGGTTCCTCGAGGGCTGGTTCAGCGACACCCTGCCGACTCTGGCCGGGCGCACCTGGTCGGTGGTCCGCATCGACGCGGACATGTACGGCTCGACCATGGATGCCTTGAACAACCTGTATCCGGGTCTCGCCCCCGGGGGATTCGTGATCGTCGATGACTACGGGGCAGTGGAAGCCTGCCGGCTCGCCGTCGAGGACTTTCGCCGCGAGCGAGGGATCACCGAACCGCTGAGGCGCATCGACTGGACAGGCGTGCTGTGGCGTCGCGGGTGATCACGGCGATCGAGCTGGTTCGCCCGCGGATTCGGGCTCTCAACGGGTCCCGGGTGTTGCGCTCGGGGATGGGGTTCTTCCTCTCGCGTGCGCTCAACGCGGTGCTCCTGCTCGCCCAGCTCGCGCTGGTCACCACTTGGTACCGGCCTGCGGGGGCGGCGGCGTTCTTTGTCACGTGGACGGTCGGTTGGTGTGCCGCCGTGTGGTTGCGCTTCGGCTTCGACCAGCTGCTGCCCAAGCACGCCGCCCGCGCCCAGATCGCGGAAGCGAAGACGGCCATCCCGAGCTATCGGCCCCTGCTCCTGCGGACCTTGCCGCCGCTCGTGGTCGTGGTCGTTCCCCTCCTCGCGGCGCTCCTTCCACGCGCGGGCCTCGCCACGCTCCTGGAAGCAGCGGCGGCCTGCCTCCTCATCGCCGTGGCGTGGTCGCTCACCACCGTGTTGGGCGGCCTGGCGCGCGGGTACGGACACGTCGGCCTGGCCGGCCTGGTCCAGGGCGTCGTCCCCTCCATCGGTGCGCTCGCGGCCGTTCCGGTGGCGGCGCTGATTGACCGCTCGTGGGTAGTGCTCGCTCTCGCCGTGAGCGGGTGCCTGGTCGCATCGACGCTCGTAGCCACGTGGCTCGTGATACGCCGCGTCGGCCGCGAGCCGGTGCAGGCCCTGGTCTCGCCGCGGGCGCAGGCGTTCGACCGAGACCTCGTGCCCGCGGCGCTCGTCTCGGCCTTTGGGGAGACGGGGCTGTGGCTGCCGGTATGGCTGGCCTCCGGACTCGGGGTGAGCGCACGGGGCGTCGCTGGCCTCTACGCCGCCGCGAGGATCGCCAGTGCCTTCTCGTGGCTCGCGGCCACCGTCGCGGCCGTGGCCACTCCGCTGCTCGCGGCGGCACTGGCGCGCGGCGACCAGCCAATGTTGCGGCGTCTGATCATGGGCTCGAGCATCGCCTCTGCACTCGTCAGTGCGCCCGCGGCGCTGGTCGGCATCGTCTTTGCTCGGCCCCTGATCGGAGCCTTGGGCGGTGCCTACGCCGAGTACGGAGGTCTCCTCCAGGCCCTCATCGCCGGACGGTTCGTCGATGCCTGCACGGGCCCGCTCGGCGAGGCCCTGATCGTGGGCAACCGCGCCCGGCTCGAGCTTGCGAACATGGTCGTGTTCGTGCTCTCCGTGGTCGGGTTCGGCTTCGTATTGGAGCCTTCCCTGGGAGTCCTCGGCCTCGCCGTGGCCACTGCGATGGCGCTCGCGGCGTGCAACATCCCGCGGGTCGCGGCGGTAGCCATCCTCGTGCGCCGAGGATGGGGAACGCTTGCCGAGGGCCCGAGCCCGGTCGCTCCCAGCCCGCCGCCACCGATCCAGCTCCGGACCCTGGTACGGCTGCGGGCCCGGCTGCGGAGGCCGACGCTTGGCGTCGCCGCCCGCGAGCAAGTGGGGCTCCTGGTGTGCCTCGGCGCCGCCGCCCTGCTCGCCGCCGGCGTCCTCGACCGCGGGACGATCGCTGCCTTCATCCTCGCCCTCGCGCTGGTGATCGTGTCGCTCCTGCTTGTCATCACCGGGGCGAGGCGGGCCGGCGGGGGCTCGCTCACGGCGCTGGCCCGGAGCCCGGTGTCATTGATCTGCGCTCTGTGGGCGGCGCTGTTCGTGCTGCGACCGCTCGACCTGTTCTTCGATCCGCGTGGTACCACCGTCCCTCTCTACGCGCTGGGCTTCTCGCGCTCCGGGCTCACCTGGGCGGTGGCGATCGGCGCGCTCGGGTGCGCGGCATGGGGGATCGGGTACCTGTTGCTCTTTGGTGTGAGCGCGTCGCCTCCCGGAGCGCCGCGCCGCCGGCGCCGCCCGGCGCCGGCCCTCCCGATGGGGCCGGCGACCGTGCTCCTCGCCTTCGGGACGATTCTCTGGGGCGCGCTGTTCATGCGTCAGGGTGGCCCGTCCGCCCTGCTTCACCACGCGGCAAGCATCAGGGCGGGCCAGCAGTCGAGCTTCTACGGCATCGCAGGCGTGTGGATCGTCCAGGCGACGGGGCTGTTCGCCTTCGATCGGCTGCTCCGCGGTGGGGGGCGGCGAGCGTTGGTCATCGTCATCGCCGCGGCCGTCCTCTCGGTCATGGCCGCCGTGGCCCTCGAGCTCCGGGGGCTGCTTGTCCTCGCTGGGTTCGCTGCCGTCGCCATCTACCTGAATGCCCGTCCCCCGGGTCGCCGCTCCGCCATGACCGGGGCCGTCGCGGCGCTCGTGGCCGTCGCCGTGCTCGCGTTCGCCGAGCGGGTGCGCAGCTACACGCAGACCACCTCGACATCGCATGCCGTGACCCTTGCGCTGGAGACGCCGCCGAGCACCTACGCCGTCGCCGACCTGACCCCGTTCGACAATCTCGTAACCGTCGGCGAGCTCGTTCCCCGTTCCGTTCCCCCTCTCGACGGGAGCAGCCTCCTCGCTATCCCCTCCGCCTTCGTCCCCCGGGGGCTGTGGCCCGGGAAGCCGCAACCGGTCGACCAGCAAGTCTCGAAGTACCTCTATCCCGGAACCTCGGTCGGATCGCCGATCTCGATGCAAGGCGAGCTGTGGTGGAACTTCGGGTGGCCCGGGGTGCTCGCGGGCGCCGCCCTGCTCGGAGCGATCATGGGCGCGGTGACGCGCCGCGGCCTGTTTGCCCGTAGCGAGCACGGCAGGCTGCTCTACGCAGTCTTCTTTGCCAGCGCGTTCGCGCCCATGGTCAGCGCGCTCGCCACTATGGGCAGTAACACGGCGATCGCTCTCGTCGCCGCTGCCGTGACCGCGTTCGTGTTGGGCAGGCCCAAGCTGCCGCGCGCCCTCTCACAGTGGGCACGGGACGCCGTGCGCCGTGGACTGTCCGTCGGCCGCCGGTGGGTCCAGGGTCCCGCTCACGCCGGCGACGGCCTCCCCGCGCCGACGGGCGGCGTGCGCTTCCCGCTCGTCGATTCTGTTCGCGGGATCGCCGCGACCTGCGTCCTCGTCTGTCACGCGGGCGCGTTGCTCTACTACCCCGCCATCTCGTCCTACGCGAACTGGGCCGGACCGCTCGGGGTCGCCGCCGTCTACTGCTTCTTCGTGACCTCGGGATTTGTGCTCTACCGCCCGTTCGTCGTGGCCCGCGCTGGCGGGACAGCTGAACCCAGCACCAGGGCCTTCCTCAAGCGGCGCCTGCTGCGCATCGCCCCGGCCTACTGGGTCGCGCTCACGCTCTCGGGGATTGCCTTGCCCGCGGTGGTTCCCGGCGTGCTGAGCCCGCACGGCTGGATCTACTACCTGCTGGTGTCCAACTATGCGCCGGGATTCCTCTATGCCGGAGGCCTGCTGGTCGCATGGACGCTGCAGATCGAGCTCACCTTCTACTTCGCGCTGCCCGTCATCGCGGCGCTCGTCGGGCGTTTCAGACCGCGGCGGGGGCTTGCCGTACGACGCGAGCTCGCGGCCGCGGCCGCGCTTCTGCTCATCGGCGTGAGCGTCGTGACGGCGGTTGCCGGCACCGAGTCCTCGACGGTCTGGCTGAGGACCCTGGCCGGGGGGATCGGGTGGTTCGCCATCGGGATGGCCCTGGCGGTCGTGAGCGTGCTCGAGGAGACGCGCGGGATCGCCTCCCGCGTCTTGCGAGCGCTGGGACGGACCCCGCTGCTCATGTGGGTCGGTGCGGCGGCGGCCTTCGCGGGCGCGGTCGCCCAGAACGACTTCCCGACGGCGGCCAATCCGGCCCCGGCGGTGACCCCGGTGACTTACCTGACCATGGACTTTCTCTGTGTGGTGGCGGGGCTGCTTCTGGTCCTGCCTGCCATCCTCAATGCCGGCGGCGGCGGTGTCGTGCGCCGCCTCCTCGCGACCCCGGCGCTGCGCTGGCTCGGAGAGGTGTCGTTCGGGATCTACCTCTACCACTACCCGATCGTCTACGCCTTCGTTCGCAGTGGCATTCTCGCTAACGCTCACATTCCGCGACTGGTCGAACTGACCGTCCTGACCTTCGTGGGCACCGCCGCGTGCGCCACCCTCAGCTGGTACCTGGTCGAGCGGCCGTTCATCCAGCTCGGCCGTCGCCGGAAAGGGTCGGTCGAGCCCGGCCCGGCTGCCGCTGTCGTCCCGGTCGGTAGCTTGAGCGCATGAGACGGCGGCGCGGCAATGTCACGGCACTGCTGCTCGCGGCAATGCTCGCGGGCGCCCTGGCGGGCTGCGGCAGCGGGGAGCTGAAGCCCGCGAGCGGGCTGAACCCCTCCGATCAGCTGCTCACCCAGGCGGCGGTCGAGAACGTCGCCCCAGGACCGGTGCGCGCGCTGTACCAATGGTGGCGCTACATCCAATACAACGACCGGGTCGACTACCTGTCGATGCTCACCCCGGCACTGCGCGCCAAGGATGTTCAGAGCCGGCTCTTCAATTACGAGCTACCCACCTCGGCCCGCGAGCTCGATGCCGCCCTGCCCTACGTCGTCTCGGTCTCGGCGAGCGGTCCCCGGGTCACGGTCTACACGACGGTGGCCTACCACCAGCTCGTGGGAGCTTCGCGGTTCATCACCGTGCAGGTCCCCCAGGCCTTTACCCTCACCAGGCTTGGCAGCCGCTGGTACATCGCCGACGATCAGTTCATTGTCGAGCAGTCGCGCCCGTCGCTGATCGCGGCGGGGGTGATCCCCGCGACGGTCGCCGGTGGGGCAGCGAAGAATCGCGGGCCTGGTGCGGCGACGACCAATCCGGCGGCCACCGGGCAGCCGAGCGTCCGCGGCGGCTCGGCGACCGTGACGACCGGTCCACCGGTGAAAGTGACCCCCACCACGACCGCCGTCCGGCCGAGCTCGACGACCACGACAGGCCCGTCGACCCCGTCGACGACCACCACGTCCGGCCCCGGCCAGCATCCCTAACCGGCCCGCGACCGCGCGACCGCGCGCAGGAGGTCCCCGTTGGTTGCATGGTGGGCGCGGAGGGTTCGCCCCACCACGCTCCGGTGGACCCGACCGGCAAGACGCCGGGGCCTGAGACGGTCCCGCCCCGACAGGTACTCCCAAGCCAGGATGGTGCTGAGCTCGAGCGCCCTGAATCCGCTGCGGCGCAGCGCGGCCTCGAGTGCCGGTGGAGAGAAGTACACGGCGTGGTCCTCGAAGTCGAGCTGCGGCCATGCTGCTCCCATCGCCCGCGCCCCCGCACTCGCGATGTTCGGGACCTCGACGAACAGCCACCCGCCGGGCGCGAGCGCCGAGGCGGCGGCCGCGAGCAGGTCGGCAGGGGACCGGGCGTGCTCGAGCACGTGCCACATGCAGATCACGTCGTAGCGCCGCCCGCCGTCGAGGTGCCGCTCGGCGAGACCCTGGTCGACGTCGAGGTGGTAACGCGCCCTCGCCCTCGCGCTGAGACTCGGCGATGCCTCGATGCCCCGAGCCTCGAAGCCTCGTCGCGCGGCCGCGTCCAGGAACTCGCCGGCTGCGCTGCCGATCTCGAGGAGCGTGCCCGACGGCACGCGGCTGGCTACCCAGGCGGCCCGGCGGTACGCCTCGACCGCGCGCTGCTCTTCCCGCCCCGTGAGCTCGAGCTCCTGGCGGCGCGCGTAGCCGTCGGCCTCGCCGACGTAGTCCTCGCTCCATTCGGGCCCGATGTCAGCTCGGAAGCGCAGGTCACAGGTCGGGCAGTGCCGCAGCGGATGGGGGGAGAACGCGCCGGTCGCCGGAGCCGGGGTGCCGCACACCGGGCAACGAGGCTCTCCGCTCACGTGGCGGCGGGCCGTTGGCTGCGGCGATATCGGCGGGATAGCCCGTCCAGGAGGGTGACGGCGGCCGCTCCGGACCCTGGCGGCGCACTCACCGTCGGGTCGAGGCGCCGCGCCCGACGGTACCCGGCGATCCGCGCCCGCGCGGGAGCGAGGGAACGATGTCGTCGAGCGAGCTCGACCGAGGCGACGAGCTCCGAGCCGAGCACCCAAGCGGCCGACGCCGGCCGGCGCAGGAGTCCGTATTTGGCCATCAGGGCACCGCGGCTCTCGCCGACGCGCTGGGCCTTGGCGAGCGAGTGGTAGCCGAGGGTGCTGGAACCGGCGTGTCGAGCGCGAGCCTCCACCGCCAGCGCGCAGCGCAGCCCGGCGAGGCTCATGCGGATGGCGAGATCGATGTCCTCGCAGTAGGCGAAGAAGCGCTCGTCGAACCCGCCGAGCTCGAGGAAGGTGTCTCGACGCCAAGCTCCGGCGCCGCCGCACGGGCCCAGCGGCGGCGGTGGGCGGCGGGCGAGGATGGCGACGGACTCGCCCTGAAGGTGGTCGTAGCCTCCGAGAAAGCGATCGATGACGACGCCGGCCGTCTCGATGACTTCGGCCGACTCTTCGGCCAGCAGCACCCCGGCGCTGGCGGGCTCGCCCCGGTCAACGGGCCCGAGCAGCGCTTTGAGGAATCCTCGGGCGACGATGATGTCGTCGTTGAGGACCGCGAGCAGCGTCCCCTCGGCCAGCGTTGCGGCGCGGTTCACGGCCGCGCCAAAACCGCAGTTTCGCCCCATCGGCAAGACGCGGCCGCCGACTTCACGGAGGCGCATCCGGCTCTCCGGTCTCAGCCCGTTGTCGGCGATGAGTACCTCGACCTCGCGCTCGCTCGCATCACCGCGCGCGAGCACATCCACGAGGGCGATAAGCCTCGCGTCACCGCAAAGGGACGGAATCACCACTGAGACGGAGGACGGGCGGCTCATCGCCAAAGGGCCCGGACGTGATTCCCGAGCGCGGAGGCGAAACGGTCGCGCGCGAAGCGTCGCGCGCGACCAGCGAGCGTCTCGGCGTCCCAGCTCGCCGCTCGCAATCGGAGCACGGCATCCCGGACCGCCTCGACGCTGGGGTTCTCGATGAGCAGCCCGTCGACTCCCGGCTCGACCGTGTCCAAGGACCCGCCGCCCGCGCGAGCTACTACCGGCGTCCCGGACGCCAGGGCCTCGACCGTCGCGATCCCGAAGTCCTCCTCGCCGATGTGCACGAAGCCGCCGGCCCGCGCGAACAAGTCGCACAGGCGGTCTCGCTCGATCCAGTCGCAGATCTCCACGTTGGGGCTCGCCCGTGCGCGCAGGGCATCGGCCAGCGGTCCAACGCCGACCATGGTCAGGCGCTGATCGAGTCCGCGGAAAGCCTCGAGCACGAGCTCGGGCTCCTTGTAGGGCACGAAGCGCCCGACCCATACGAAGTGGTCGCGGTCTTTGGGCTGCGTCCAATCGAGCTCCTCGACGTCAACGGGCGGATGGATGACGGGGGCTTCGCGCCCGTAGACCTCCCGGATTCGCCCGGCCACCGCTGAGGAGATGGCCACGAAATGCTCGACCCGGCTCGCGGCGCGCAGGTCACATCTCCGCAACCAGGGGGCACAGGCGTCCATCGCCCTGCCGGCGGCGCCTGATTTTCGACGATCGAAATCCGACCGCCATAGGTAGCGCATCGGCGTGTAGCAGTAGCAAAGGTTGACGGCGTTACGACCCCGAGCGGCGAGCGCGCACGCGTGGGAGGAGCTGACCACGAGGTCGTAGGAGTCGAGGTCGAGGCGCTCGAAGTACAGGGGCATGTACGGCAGCAGGTATCGCCAATAGCCCGGGTCGTGGCCGCGCTGGCGCAGGACGGGAACCCGGGACAGCTTCGACTCCCCGACGATGGCACGGCTCAGGTGGCCGGGGATCACGGTGCGATCGGCCGAGAACGTGAAGATGTCGATCCCTGCCGCGCCCGGAAAGCAGTCCGAGAACATGGCCTCGACCACGCGCTCCGAGCCGTGGTATCCCTGGAACCAGTCGTGGACGATCGCGACGCGGGCGCCCTGCCACGGGTCCTTGTTCAGAACGCGCCTCGGCCACGTATTACCGCTGCGATCGTCTGCACGAGGATCCGCAGGTCGCCGGACAGCGACATGCTCTCGATGTAGGAACGATCGGCAGCGACGCGCTCAGCTAGGCACAGCTCGCCGCGACCCTGGATCTGGACGGGTCCCGTGATGCCCGGCTTGACCGCCACTCTCACCAGCTCCTGCGTGCTGTAGCGCTTGACGAGCTCCACCTGCTCAGGCCGTGGCCCGACGAGGCTCATGTCGCCGCGCAGGACGTTCCAAAGCTGGGGCAGTTCGTCGATGCTCCACCGACGCAGCCTGCGCCCGGCTCGGGTGACCCGGGGATCGGAGCGAAACTTGAAGACCGGCTCGGCGAGCGCGCCGATCTCGACCAGCGAGGTCAGTTGGAGCTCCGCGTCGGCCTGCATGGTCCGAAACTTCCACATCCGGAAGGGGCGCCCATGGCGACCGGCTCGCGCCTGGGCGAAGAGGGGCCCGCCGGACGAGTCCAGGCAAACCCAGATCCCAACTGCGACCAGGAAGGGGGTGAGCACCGCCAGCAGGGTCGCGCTCAGCACGACGTCGATCGCGCGCTTGAGGAGCGCCGTGGAGCGCGACACGTCCCAGGTCCCGTACTCGATCATCGGGAGCTCGCCGAGGCGGGCAAGCTGTACGGCCCCTCCGAGGAGCGGCCCGGCCGGAGGTACGAGACTGAGCTTCAAGCTCCGCTCGCGGCAGAGCTCCACCAGGTCAGTGACCAGCGGTCCGTCGATGCGATCGGACGCAAGCACGATCCTCCCCAGCCCCTCGTCGGCAGGCGCGAGCAGTGCGGCGAGCTCCTCGCGCGACTGCCCCGCGCGCGCCAGTCGCTCGTCGTCGACCACGGCCACGACCTCGAGGTGCATGTCGTCGAGCATCTCCAGCTTGCGGGCGACTGCGTGCGCGAGCACGCCTGAGCCGACCAGGACGACGCGCTCGGCGGGGGTGAGCGAGCGCCATAGAGCGCGGGTGATCGCGCGGAACACCGCCGCTAGCACCGCGAGCGCAGCGGCCGCGCGGATCAGGGCAACGGCCGAGGGGGCGGTCGCCGTGGTGAGGTAAAGCCAGCCCGCGAGCGCGGCGGTGCCCACGACCGCCCACGTGACGAGGTTGGGGAGCTCGTCGCTCGTGAGGTGCCGCATCCGGCGGTGGTCGCGGTCATACAGACCTTGGAGCTTGCCGACCAGGACCCAGACCGGCGAGAACACGAGCGCGGCAAGCAGGGAGCGGTCCGGGTGCCGTCCGCTCGCCGTGAGAGTGGCCGAGACGATTAGGGCGCAGACGACGTCCGAGCCGGCCAGGAGGCGGCGACGGAGCACATCGCGCCACGGACCGCTGCGCTCCCTGACCGAGAAGCGACGCGGAATCTGCTCGGCCACGGCCGGCACGTTCTCGGCGGCCCCACTCTCCAATTCCGTCGTCAATATGGTCAGTCCCTTGTCCATGGGCCAGCGGCCATGGGGCACGATACCGCGACGCCCCGAGCGTACGCTGACCACGTTCCGGACAACGGTGTGCGACTCCTGACCACCGCCCTCGGCCCAGGCTCATCCGGTGGGATGAGAGCGACGGTCGGCCACGACCGCGAACAAGACCCCGAACATGACATGGTCGGCGAGCTGGGGGAGCAGCGGCAGCTCCCTGATGGCGGGAAACCGCCGGCCGATCATCCCGACGTTGACGACCCCGATCGCGAGTCCGGCGCCGGCGCCCCAGGCGGCCGACCGGCGCCGGGGCAGCGCTCGGGCCAGCGCCTCGGCGCATACCGCCGAGATGGCCACATGAAGGACGGCGCCGCGCACGAGTCCGGGCCGTCCCGGCGGCACCAGGGTGCCGATCGCGCGCGTCGCGTCCACCACGTAGGCGCCGGCCGCCGGCACGCTGCCCTGCGAGAGCAAAGCGTGGAGCGTGGAGGGAGCGCCGCTGAAGATGGCGGCCGCCACCGTCCCCTCGGTAATTCTTCTCCGGTCGCGCAGCATTGGGCCAAACGTACCCTGCGCCGCTGCGGGGTAGCCTGGCAGGAGTGCCAAAGCTTCCGAGCGAACGTGACTGGGAGCGCTCGCCGGTGCTCGAGACGAGCCCGGGGGTCCGCCATCCCGAGCTCATCAGCGACGGCGGCGGGCTCCCGTTTGCGCCCTCCGCGCTGGCGGGGCCGCCGGCCCTGGATCCACAGGACCCGGCGGCGGTAGCGTTGCTCGCCCACCTGGCATCACGCGCGAAACCGAAGCGCATACCTCGGCCGGCGTGGACTCGAGATGATTCGCCTCCTCCCGCTCCGGCAAGCCTCGATGGCTGGCGCGAGCTCGCGCGCACCGACGACGAGGTCCTGTTCGCGCTTGGTCTCCCGCCGCGCATGCTCACCGCCGCGCTGCAGCAGACGGGTCGTCGCCGGGGATGGACCTTCGTCGGCTCCAGCGCCGCGCGCCCCTTGCGGGTGGCGCGTGACGGAATCCGCGCGTCCTCCTGGCGGCTGGATCCCGATTACGAGCCGGCGCCCGAGGACACGATCTTGCGGCTGCTGGTGACCGAGCAGGCCTTCGCGAGCGGGCGGCGCGCCGACGGCCGGATCCTCCCACCCGAGATCTATGTCGACGATGAGGAGCTCATCCTCACCATCTTTATCTCGCCCTCGCAGGGGTACCAGAACGGCACGCCGAATCCCGAGACCCCGGTGCGCGTCGCGCTCCCGCACTCCGTCGGCGTTCGGCAGCTGATCGACGGCGCGCTCCCGCTGGACCGTCACCGTCCGCATCGCTAGGATCGCTCTCAATGCGCAGGCGGGCCCTCAAGGTGGCGGCAATCGGTGCTTTGCTCTCGGCGTTTGGTCTCACGGTCGGGCCCATGGCGCTGGCCACGCACACGGTGAGGATCACCTCTCACGTGTCGATCAAGAGCACGGGTCTCACCTTCACCGGGCGGGTGACCGCCAGTAACGCCGCGTGCGACGGCCACCGCCGGGTGAAGCTGTACCGAGCCGCGGGTTCACTGTTACTGGGAGCAGCGAACACGAATGCCTCGGGTCACTGGAAGATCAAGGTGGCGGGATTCGCAGGCGTCACCCTGGGCCATTTCTACGCGATCGTCAAGCAGCGGACCGAGGGCACGGCGGGCACGATCTTCGTGTGTAAGGCCGCCACCTCGCCGACTATCGCCTACAACCAGTAGCGCCGGCCGCCCGGGTGCCGTGGTGGACAGAGACGTCCTTGTCGTTGGCGCGGGCGTGGTCGGTCTCGCTGCCGCCTTTGAGCTGACGCGCGCCGGGCACCGAGTGAAAGTGCTGAGCGCCGACGTGCCCGGCGCTCGCCAGTCGGCGGGCCTGTCGCGCATCTTCCGGCTCTCGCATCCGGACCGGATGCTCACCGAGGCAGCGGCCAGGTCACTGGAGCTGTGGGAGGCCTGGGAGGCGCTGGCCGGCCAAGCGCTCCTTGATCGCGTCGGGCTGCTGCTGACCGGCGACATGTCAGATCGCGAGGTTCACCTGCGCCGGTACGGCGGGCTGCGGCACCTGCGCGGCGCCTGTCATCCGCTCGCCGTCGCGCAAGGCGAGTGGTGGCTCGAGGCGACGGGTGCTGCCACTCACGCCGAGGCCGCCGTGCGCTTTCTGCAGACGGGGCTCGACGTCGAGCTCGCCGAGGCTGCCGGTGTGGATCGCCGCGGGGCGACGTTGACCGGGGGCGGGCGGATCGACGCGGAGCGGGTCGTGGTGTGCGCCGGGCCCGACACGCACCGGCTGCTGGGTATGCCTGAGCCGGCACGGATGCGTTCGGTGCGCTTCTCGTTTGCTCTGCGTGAACCCTTGGCCTCCCCGGCACCCTGCTGGATTCACCGCAACCCCGACCTGTGCGAGCCGTTCTACGCGGTCATGGACGGCCCCGAGCACTACTCGATCGGCCTGAGCGAGGCGGCGCCCGCCGAGGTTCCCGAGCAAGAGCACGTCCGAGACGCCTACCGGCGAATCCGGGCCATAGCGGCCCGAGTCTTCCCCGGCGTGTATCCCGTCCCCGAGCGGGTCATCGCCTGCGAGTTCCCGACCCGGGCGAACGCGGTCGATGGACAGCTCGCGCACGACGGCTGGGACATGCCCGACCATGACGGCGTAATCGGCGTGGCAGGCCCGAGCCTGTTCAAGTTCGCACCGTTGCTGGGGCTGCTGGTGGCCGAGCGCGTCGCCTCGGGCGAGGATTAGGGCTCAGAGCTCGATGCGCTCGCCCATGGTCACGGTGCGGTCGTCGGGAAGCTTGAAGTACGTGGCCGGGTTGGCGGCGTTGTGGGCCATGAACAGGAAGAGCTTCTTGCGCCACATGCTCATGCCGCCCCCTGGGGTGGCGACGATGGTCATCTGTGAGAGGAAGTAGGAGGCGCTTCGCACATCGATCTTCCCCTCGAGGAGATCCGCGTTGGCGGCCAGGCGCAGGGTGCCCGGGATATCGAGATCGTCCTGGAAGCCGAAGTGGGCAAGGATGCCGGTGATCCCGTCGCTCGGGTGACCAAGGCGATCGGCCGCCAGGCGCTCGGACTTGGCGACGTGGGGAACTCGCATGACATCGATGCAGATGATGATCACGTGCTCGTGAATCACATGGTTGTGTTCGACGTTGGCGCGGAAGGCGAGCGGCGTGGTCTTGGGGTTGGCGTTGAGGAACACCGCGGTGCCGGGCACGCGCCGGGCGGCGCATTGCTCGCTGTCGAGATACTCGACGAAGTCGCGGATCGGACCTTCCTCCTTAATCCGGTTGGCGGTGACGATCTGGCGCCCCTTGCGCCAAGTGGTCAGCAGGGTGACGGCGAGGGCGGCGATGGCCAGCGGCAGCCATCCCCCCTTCACCACCTTGGTCAGGTTGGCGGCGAAGAACGTCAGCTCGATGGTCAGGAAGACGACGGCGAAGAGCGCGATCCAACCCTTGGGCTTGCGCCACAGGAAGCGGGCGACGGCGAGGAAGAGAATGGTGTTGAGGGCGAAGGTGCCGGTCACCGCGACGCCGTAAGCGGAGGCGAGGGCGTTCGATGATCTGAACCCGAGGACGATGGCGATGACGATCACGAAGAGGGCGGTGTTGACCGCCGGTGCGTAGACCTGACCGACCTCGTGCTCGGAGGTCTGCCGGATGGTCAGGCGCGGGAGGAAGCCCAACTGCATCGCCTGCCGGGTGACGCTGAACGCTCCCGAGATCACCGCCTGCGAGGCGATCACCGTCGCCAGCGTCGCGAGCACCACCATCGGCACCTGGGCCCATCCGGGAAGCAGGAGGAAGAACGGGTTCTTGATGGCCGCGGGGTTCCGCAGGATCAGTGAACCCTGAGCCAGGTAGTCGAGCGTGAGGGCCGGGAGGACGACGATGAACCATGCGCGGCGGATGGGGCTGCGCCCGAAGTGCCCCATGTCCGCGTACAGAGCCTCGGCGCCCGTGACCGCGAGGACGACGGCGCCAAGGGCGACAAAGGCGACGCCGGGTCGGTCAAAGAGGAACTGCACCGCGTAGGTAGGCGATAGGGCGCGGAGGATGCCGGGGTGCTGGGCTATCTCGATCACGCCGATGAGCGCGAGCACGCCGAACCACAGCGCCATCACCGGACCGAAGAGGTGACCGACGAGCGCGGTGCCGAAGCGCTGTATGGCGAAGAGCGCGACAAGGACGGCGACGGTGATGGGTAGGACGAGCGAGCCGAGGGCAGGGGTGGCGACGCGGAGACCCTCGACGGCCGAGAGCACGGAGATCGCCGGGGTGATCGCTCCATCGCCGTAGAACAGCGATGCGCCGATGATCCCGAGCATGACCAGGGTCATCTTCAGCGCTCTGCGCTTGAGTCTCGCTTGGTCGAGCAGGGCGGTCAGGGCCATGATCCCGCCCTCGCCATCGTTGTCGGCCCGCATGATGAACGTCACGTACTTGACCGAGACGATCATGATGATCGACCAGATCACCAGTGAGAGCACCCCGTAGACGTCGAGCGGGGTGACATGCACGGTCCTGCCATCGATGTTGAACACGGCCTGAAGCGCGTACAACGGGCTCGTCCCGATGTCGCCGAATACCACCCCAAGGGCGCCCAGGGTGAGCGCGACCAGGCCGGAATGGGTCCTCCCGCGCCCTGGGCTCGGTCCGCGTCTGGCCGTCTTGGGCGCCGGAACGGCGGCTTTGGACACGTGCAGAAGTTAGCCAGCCCGAGCGGGGGCATGATGCGGCGGTGGCCCGGGCGCCACGGAGGTGGCCGCAACCTGGAAGTAACGGACGGCGACAAGCGAGGCGATGAGCCCCAGCAAGCGTCGCAACGAGGTCTCGGGTAGTTGTCGCTGCAGACGAGCGCCGCAGTAGCTGCCAAGAAACCCGCCGGCCCCGAGGAAGGCCCCGAGGATCCATTGCGGCGCGATTGCGACCTGCTGAGTGAGCTGCAGCACCTGGTAGGTGGCGATGCCGGCGATTGAGGTCAGAAAGGTGGCGGCGAGGGTCGCAGGAGCGACCTCGAAGGCGGAGTAGCCCATGACCATGAGGATCGGGGCAAGGAGTGATCCGCCGCCGATCCCGTAGATGCCGCCGACGGTGCCGACCATGAGCGCGAGAACCCAGATCGTTCGGCGACGGCGAACGGTCGGTTCCGGTCGGTGCGGCACCAGTCTCTGCGCGCCGAGCAGGAGCCATAGCCCGATCGGGAGGAGCACGAGCGCGGCGACGAGCGTGAAGCTGCGGGAGCCGGGGAGGACTTCGACCCGGATGATCGCTCCGGCGATCACGCCGGGCAGCGTTCCGCCGATGAGCAACCTCGTCATCGGACCTCCGAGACGCTCCTCACGCAAGAACCGCAGGAGCCCCCCTGGGGTGGCGGCGACATTGAACAGGAGGTTGGTCGGTGTTACAGCAGGACTGGGCACATGCAGGATGCTGAGCTGCACCGGCAGGAGGAGGACGGCGCCCGACACACCGGCCGGCGTGGTCATGAGCGCGAGCACGAAGGCCAGGCACGCGCCGACGGGCCATTGCCAATGCATAACGACAGCCTACGGAACGGCCGGGGCGGCTCAGCGGGTCTCGACGATCACCATGGCTGATTTCACGACCGCGGCTGCTTGATCACCGGGCTTCAGGTCGAGTTCATCAGCGGCCTCACGCGACATCAGCGAGACGATCCGGTAGGGACCGCAGGCCATGTCGATCTGGGCCATGAGCTCGTCTTTCTCGACCGCCACCACCGTTCCTTCGAGGCGGTTTCCGGCGCTGCTCGGAACCGCGACGATCCGCTCGCTGAGTAGGGCCGCAAGGTCGGCCGAGGAGATATAGCGCTGGTTGTTGCCGCGGCGCTCGAATGTGACCCTCCCCGCCCGCTCCCAACGGCGGAGGGTGTCGAGGCTCACGCCCAGCGCAGCGGCGGCCGCGCCAATGTTGACGAGGTTCTCGAACGAGGTGTCCTCGGGGCGCATTGTCGTCAGCCTAGCTCGCCTCACCAACGCCTGCACGCGCTGCCAGCTTGCTTATGCAATGCCCATGTAGGTAGACTCGCGCGCCTTCTTGCCGTATCCCAACGAGCCGGAGAGTTTCTGTCCATGCCCTCAGTAAGGATGCAATACGCCGTGGCGCTTGCGGCTGCCGCCGCCGCCGGGCTTGCGGCAGGCTGCGGAAGCAGCTCGACGACGGCGTCTGAGGCCAACGCCAAGAGCTCCGCCGCGCCCCCTTCCTCGACCGCGAGCAACTCGAGCCCGACCGTTCTCGCGGCAGCGTCGCTGACCAAGGTGTTCCCGAAGATCGACGCGAAGGCGAAGTTCACCTTCGGGGGCTCGGCGGCTCTGGCCGCCGAGATCGAGCAGAGCGCTCCAGTGGATGTCTACGCGGCGGCTAGCCCCAAGGACCCGACCGTGCTCTACGGCAAGGGCCTGATCGACAAGCCGGTCCCCTTCGCCACCAATACCCTCGTGCTCATCGTCCCCAGGGGCAATCCGGCCCACATCGCCTCGGTCAACGACATCACCAACACGGGCGTAAAGATCGTCATCTGTAACGCCACGGTCCCGTGCGGCGACTACGCCCGGACGGCGATCGCCAACCTCGGGATCACGAGCGCGGCGATGAAGAACGTGGTCAGTCAGGCGACCGATGTGACTCAGGTGGTGGCGGACGTTGCCTCCGGAGCCGCGGACGCCGGCTTCGTCTACATCACCGACGCTAAGGCGGCCAACGGCAAGGTCAAGGTGGTGTCGCTTCCGGCCAAGGCCAAGCCGGGGACGATCGACGAGATCGCCGTCGACAAGAAGGCTCCGCACCCGTCCGCGGCCAAGGCGCTCGTGGCCGCGGTGCTCTCCTCCAGGGGCCACGCCGTCCTCCGCGCCGCCGGCTTCGGCGCGCCTCCCAAGCAGTGATCGCACCCGCGGTCTGGGGCGGGCGAGCCGACGACGATGCCCGGGCGTGGGTCTCCGCGCTCGGGCGCGTCGCAGTCGCCCTCGCCACCGTGGTCGTTATCGCGGTGGCGGTGGCGTTCCTGCTCCTGCCCATCGCCGCGCTCGTCACCTACCAGCCCCTGCACGACCTCATCCATGGCTTCGGGACGAAGTTCGCCACCGACGCGATCAAGGTCTCGCTGAGGACGAACGCGATCGCCTTCGTCCTCATGATCATCTTCGGCACGCCGTTCGCCTACGCGCTCGGTCGTCGCCGGTTTCCCGGGCGCAGCGTCGTCCTCACGCTGGTCGAGCTGCCGCTGGTGATGCCGCCTGCCGTCGCCGGCCTCGCCCTCCTCGTCGCCTTCGGGCCCTTGGGTCTGTTCGGGGGCACGCTGAGCGCGCTGGGGATTCCCAATCCCGTCTTCCGCCAGGCGGCGGTGGTGATGGCGATCCTCTTCGTCGCGAGCCCGTTCTATCTGCGCGGGGCCATCGCCGCCTTCGAGGCGATCGACGAGACGCTGCTCGATGTCGCCGGGACGTTGGGCGCGGGATCGATGCGGCGCCTGCTCCAGGTGGCCGTCCCCCTCGCTGCCGGCGGCCTCGGGGCATCGGCGGCGGTCGCCTTCGCGCGCGGGATCGGCGAGTTCGGCGCCACCATCCTCTTCGCGGGCAGCTTCCAGGGGACGACTGAGACCCTGCCGCTCGCCGTCTACGGAGAGTTCGACGCCAGCCTCGATCAGGCCATCTCCATCGGCGTCCTCCTGGTTGCCGTGAGCGCTGCGATCCTCCTGAGCGCCAAGCTCCTCGCTCACCTATGGACGTCCTCGACATCGACATCACCCTCGCGCGGCGGGCGTTCGATCTTCACGCTGCGCTGAGCGTCGGCCCGGAGACGCTCGTTCTCGTCGGGCCCTCGGGGTCGGGCAAGACCTCGCTGCTCAAGACCGTGGCCGGCCTCGAGCGCCCGCAGGCCGGTCGTATCGCCCTGGGGCGGGAGGTGTGGTTCGACGCTCAGCGGGGGACTCGCCTGAGCGCGGAGCGCAGGCGCGTCGGCTATCTCCCTCAGGACTATGGCCTGTTCCCGCACATGACCGTGTCGGGGAACGTGCGCTTCGCCGGCCGCCGGGACCGTCCGGACCTGCTCGAGCGCTTCGGCATCAGCCACCTCGCCCAGGCGCGGCCCCAACAGCTCTCAGGGGGCGAGCGTCAGCGCGTCGCTCTGGCGCGCGCGCTGGCGCGTGAGCCTCGCGTCCTGCTTCTCGACGAGCCGTTCGGCGCCCTCGATGCCATCACCCGCCAGCAGGTTCGCGACGAGCTCGCCGATCTCCTCGCCGAGCTCGAGCTCCCGACCATGCTCGTCACCCACGCGTTCGAGGACGCGGGCGTTCTCGCGGACCACGTTGGCGTACTCGACGAAGGACGTCTCGTGCAGATCGGTACGCCGACGGAGCTGCTGAGAAGCCCGGCGAGCCCGATGGTCGCGGCGCTCACCGGGGCCAACGTCATCGAGGGCGTCGCCGTGCCCGCCGGATCGGGGTCAACCGTGCGCCTCAAGGGTGGGGGCGAGCTCGTGAGCGCGACCCGCGCAGACGGGCCGGTGGAGATCGCCGTGCAGCCTTGGGAGTTCGAGCTCATCGACCCGCGAGCGAGCAGCCTCACCGACACCGTGACCAGCGTGCGCCCCGACCGCCGCGGCGTGCTCGTCCGCCTCACACGCTTCACCGTGCAACTCCCGCACGGCGAGAGCACGCGTCCCGAGCCCTCAGACACCGTCGGGCTGCGCGCGGCGCCCGAGAACGTGCGCGTCCTAGCTGCTCGTGCCGACGGCAGCGCCTCTTGACTCGGCGCGCCACGCCTTCCAGTAGCGATGGATCCTGCGCAGAAAGGCCTTCGGCTTCTCCGCGTAGACACGCTCACCGAGGAGGACCGCGCGACTCTGGAGCTGTCCTCGGCGGTGGTCGATGGCGCCGAGGAGTGGATCGAGGTCATGGGGAATCTCGTCATCCATCCCCGTCAGCGCCTCGCGCAGCACCCACAGGTCGTGGTCATCGCCCAGCAGCTCGGAGAGGCGATGGGCCTCGTCCGCCTGACCGCGCATGGTGGACTCAGAGAGGGGGCGCAGCAGGCGGAGGTGGTACCACAGGTCCTTGACG
Source organism: Solirubrobacteraceae bacterium (assembly GCA_035552215.1). Classification (GTDB taxonomy): domain Bacteria; phylum Actinomycetota; class Thermoleophilia; order Solirubrobacterales; family Solirubrobacteraceae; genus Palsa-465. The sequence continues at coordinate 50,627 of DASZLV010000081.1, forward strand.
CGCTTGCGCCAGTCGTGAAGGTGCTCAGGGGTGGGCTCGCCGCCGGCGAGTGCGAAAGCGTGGCGTCCACGACGGTAGCTGCGCTCGAGGCCGCCGGCGATGACCGGCCACCCACCGCGGCGCAGGTCCCACTCGTCGACCCGCCGCCGCGCCGCCCGTAGCTCGACCACCACGGCGGCGGCGGAACCCGACCGGGTCGCGCGCTTGCGCTCCTCCTCGCGCCGCGCGAGGAGACGCTCACGGGCCGCGGCGAAGGTCGACTTGGGAACGGTGCCGGCGAAGCGCTCGGACAGATCATCGAGCGCGCTGATCATCACGTCCGCGTCACGGCTCTCGCTGAGCTTGCGTGCCGCCTCCCGAAATCCCGCTGCCTCCTGGCGGCGCTCGCCTGGAGGGAACGCCGCTCGCGCCAGGCGGAGCAGCGAGCGCTGCTTCTTGAGCGCCTTGCGGGCCTCGTGAATCGCCTTCACCGGGTCGGCCTTGATGCCGTCCGTGAGCTCCTCGATGGCGCTGTCGAGCTGCTCGCGCGAGCAGCGGCGAAGACCATCTCGCAGTGGTTCTCCAGGCTCGAGGCGATAGGGCATGGAATACCGGTACCCGCCGGGCGAGGACGAGAATCAGGAGTCGCGGAGCAGGCGCCGGAGGATCTTGCCCGAGGGGGACTTGGGGATCGCGTCGACGATCTCGATGGCGCGGATCCGCTTGTGCGGCGCGACCTGCTCCGCTACGTAGCGCACGAGGGCATCGGGGTCGAGGGAGTCCGTTACCGGCACCACGAAGGCCTTGGGCAGCTCCCCGGCCTCCTCGTCGGGGATGCCGATGACGGCGCAGTCGGCGACCTCCGGATGGGCGATGAGAAGCGCTTCGAGCTCCGCGGGGGCGACCTGGAAGCCCTTGTACTTGATCAGTTCCTTGACTCGGTCGACGATGGTGAACCAGCCGTCCTCGTCGGCGACGGCCACGTCGCCGGTATGCAGCCAGCCGTCGTCGTCGAGCATCGCCGCGGTGGCCTCGGGATTGCCGAGGTAGCCGAGCATGACCTGGGGCCCGCGAATCCACAGCTCACCGCGCTCGCCCGAGTCCACGTCGATCCCGGTCTCGGGATCGACCAGGCGGCACTCGGTGCCGGGAAGCGGGGGACCGACGGAGCCGGGCTTGCCGGCGGTGGAGAAGGCTCTCACCAGGTGGGTGACGGGACTCGCTTCGGTCATGCCGTAGCCCTGAGTGACCGAGCAGCCGATCCTGGCCTCGACCTCGCGGGCGGTCCCGGCGCCGAGCGGGGCCGCCCCGCACCCGATGTGGCGCAACGAGGACAGGTCGCGGCCCGTCACCGCCGGGTGCTTGGCGAGCGCGAGCGCGATGGGCGGGACGACGAGGGCTCGCGTCACCCGGTAGCGCTCGATCAGGTCCAGGAATGCCGCGAGCTCGAAGCGCGGCATGGTGACGAGCGTCGCGCCCGCGAGCAGCCCCTGGTTCATGATCACCGAGAGCCCGTAGATGTGGAAGAAGGGGAGTACGGCGATGATTACGTCCTCGGACGAGAACCCGTGCATGGCCTCGGCCTGGACGAGATTCGCGACCAGGTTGCGGTGGGTGAGCATCACTCCCTTCATCGCTCCGGTGGTGCCGCTCGAGTAGGGGACGGCGGCGATGTCGACGCGAGGCTCGATGCTCACCTGGGGCGCCGCCTCGGGATCCCCGAGGAGCTCGGCGTAGGGCGCCTCCCCGTCTGCGTCACCGAGAACGAAGAGCTCGGCGCGGCCGGCCGCCTCTCGGGCGACGTCGAGCGACGGGGGCGCGGTGAGCAGCATGCGAGCTCCGGAGTTGACGAGCTGCCGGCGCAGCTCGCCCGCGGTGGAGAGCGGGTTGGCGGTCGTGCACCGCCCGCCCGCTGCGAGGATCCCGTGGAAGGCCACCGCATATTCAGGAGCGTTGGGCATGGAGATCGCGAACGTGTCTCCCTTGGCGAAGCCGCGGGCGGCCAGTCCGGCGGCGAAGCCCCGCACCGAGCGCGCGAGCTCGGCGTAACTCAGCGAGCGGCCGGAGGGCCCGTCGATGAGCGCCGGCTTATCGCCCCGCGCTCCCGCTCGCTGCAGGACGAAGCTCGGGAGGTCAAGCTCGGGAATCTCGACCTCGAGCCGCGGGCCGGAGTGGATCATGGCTCGGATCCGTCGTAGGCCATGGCGGGGCGAGTGTAGGGAACGCTCACGTGAGATCGCGCACACAGTGGCGGGGAAAGCCCGTAATCGAGGTATAAAGGACACCACCGGAATGCAGTAAGGGGGATCGATGAGTGTCTTCGAGGATCTTGAATCTGCCGTGCGCAGCTACTGTCGCGGCTGGCCCGCCGTGTTCGACCGAGCGAGCGGCACCTGGCTCTATGACGAAGGGGGACGCCCGTACCTGGACTTCTTCTCCGGTGCGGGAGCCCTCAACTACGGCCACAACAACCCGGCGCTCAAGCAGCCGCTGCTCGAGTACCTCGCTTCCGACCGCGTCATCCACTCGCTGGACATGTTCACCGTGGCCAAGGGCGAGTTTCTCGCCACCTTTGACGAGCTCATCCTCCGCCCGCGGGATCTGCACTACCGGGTGCAGTTTCCCGGGCCGGGAGGGACCACCGCCGTCGAGGCGGCCCTCAAGCTCGCTCGCAAGGTGACCGGCCGGACCGAGGTCATCTGCTTCCAGGGCGCCTTTCACGGCACCACCCTCGGCTCGCTCGCGGTCACGGCCAACCCGCTGCACCGCGGCGCCGCGGGCGTGCCGCTCGAGCACACGACCGCGTTGCCCTTCAACGGGTCGCTCGACATGCTCGACGAGTTCATCGAAGCTCGCGGCAGCGGCTCCCGGCGACCCGCTGCGGCGATCGTCGAGACCGTGCAAGGCGAGGGCGGGGTGCGCGTGGCCAGCCCCGAGTGGCTGCGCGAGCTGGCCGATCGCTGCCAGCAGCACGAGATCCTCTTGATCCTCGACGACGTGCAGATGGGGTGCGGGCGCACGGGCGCCTTCTTCAGCTTCGAGCTCGCCGGCATCCAGCCGGACCTCGTGTGCCTGTCGAAGTCGATCAGCGGCTACGGCCTGCCGCTCGCGCTCACGCTCATACGCCCAGAGCACGACATCTGGGAGCCCGGAGAGCACAACGGGACCTTCCGCGGCTTCAACCCCGCGCTCATCACCGCCACCGCGGCGCTGCACGCCTACTGGCGGGACGATGCCCTGGAACGCAGGACGATCGCCACCGGCGAGCGGATCGGCGCCGTGCTCGCCGCCCTCGCGGGGTCGGTTCCCGGCACCGAGATCGCGCCCCGTGGCCGGGGCATGGTGCACGGGTTGGCCTTCGCCCACGCCGAGCGCGCTCGCGAGGTGAGCGCGGCCGCCTTCGACCGCGGGCTTCTCGTCGAAACGGCAGGCCTCGAAGACGAGGTGGTCAAGCTCCTGCCGCCTCTGACCGCCACCGACTCGGAGCTCGACCAGGGTTTGGCGCTGCTCGCCGACGCTCTCCAGGCGGTGTGCTGAGGGCGCGACCTGGTCAACGCCTCTCGTTTCGGCTACCGTTGCTCGTCCAGCTCGGCGGTACGGCTTGCGCCATAAAGTCGGGTGGTGGTCACGCTCCTGAGTGTCGGCCCGCGTAAAGGTCACACCCTCAAGGAGAAGCGTTGGAAGCATCGCCTTCAACCGGTCCGAGCGACCGCGAGTTCGATCCGGTCGAGCATCCGATCGTCGATCGGGTGGCCACCGGTGTGATGACCATCGTGCCGGCGCTGGCCCTAATGTGGGCGGTGCGCAGCGCATGGGGCGGGGCGCTGCGCTGGCACGATCTCGTCGTCTTCGCGATCACCTACCTGCTCACGGGTATCGGAATCACCGTCGGCTTTCATCGCCTCCTCACTCATCGGAGCTTTGCCACCTATCCCCTGGCCCGCGGCGTGCTGGCGGCGCTCGGGTCGGCCGCGGCGGAGGGACCGGTCATCGAATGGGTTGCCCAGCATCGCCAGCACCACGCCTTCTCCGATCAGGAGGGCGACCCGCACAGTCCGCACACGGGGCACGCCTCGGGCTGGCGCAGCGCCGCACGCGGTCTCCTCCACGCCCACCTGGGGTGGGTGTTCGGGATGGACGGCGTTGCCAGCGAACGGCGCTACGCGCCTGATCTGCTCGCGGACCCGGTGGTGGGCTTCGTGGACCGGACCTTCCTGGTCTGGGTCCTGGCCGGTCTCGCGGTGCCCTTCGCTCTCGGCATGGCCCTGAGCGGCTCGGTGAGCGGCGGCTTGACCGGTCTTTTGTGGGGAGGCGTGGTCCGGATCTTCTGCCTTCACCACGCGACCTTCAGCATCAATTCGCTGTGCCATTTCTTCGGCGCCAAGCCCTATGAGACCGGGGATGAGTCCCGCAACGTCGCCTGGCTGGCGCTCCCCACGCTCGGCGAGGCGTGGCACAACAACCATCACGCCTTCCCCACCTCCGCGCGCCACGGACTCGGCCGCTGGCAGGTCGACCCTTCGGCTGCGGTGATCGGCCTGCTCGAGCGGGCCGGCCTGGCGTGGGACGTGGTGCGAATCTCGCCCGAGCGTCGCCTCGCCCGCGCGGTCTGATCGCGCTCGCGCGGGGCGAGACTGTAGTCCCCGTGTTAACGCAATAGGCGACATCGCGCGGGGCGATCAATAGGCTGTTAAGCGCGCAGGAGCGCTCCCCTCGTGATGCCCGACTCAGACACCGCCCGACCGGAGGGGCCGTCTGGCTTCGCACCGGCGGCCCCATTGGCGCTCGAGCACGTCACCAAGCGCTATCCCGGCCAGTCCACGGCGGCGATCAGCGATCTGAGTCTTGAGGTCCCCGCCGGTGAGGTATGCGTGCTCGTGGGCCCGTCGGGCTCGGGCAAGACGACAGCAATGCGCTTGATCAACCGCATGATCGAGCCCACCAGCGGTGACATCCGCCTCGGCGGGCGCAGCGTGCTCGAGCGCCGGCCCGACGAGCTGCGGCGGGAGATCGGCTACGTGATCCAGCAGATCGGGCTCTTTCCTCACCTGAGCATCGCCGACAACATCGCCACCGTGCCCCGCCTGCTCGGCTGGGACAAGGCGCGGATCGCGCGCCGGAGTGACGAGCTCCTCGAACTCGTAGGACTCGACCCCGAGGAGATGCGCGACCGCTATCCCGCCCAGCTCTCGGGCGGCCAGCGTCAGCGCGTGGGGGTAGCACGGGCGCTCGCCGCGGACCCGCCCCTCATGCTCATGGACGAGCCCTTCGGCGCCATCGATCCGATCAACCGCGAGCGCCTCCAGGACGAGTTCCTCCGCCTCCAGGCCATGGTGCGCAAGACCGTCGTGTTCGTCACCCACGACATCGACGAGGCGATCAAGATGGGCGACCGCATCGCCATCCTCCGAGAAGGCGGGGTCCTCGCCCAGTACGCGCCACCGGCCGAGCTCCTGAGCCGGCCCGCGGACGAGTTCGTCGCCCAGTTCGTGGGCGCCGACCGGGGGCTGAAGCGGCTCGCGCTCACCACGTTGCGCGACGTCGACCTGATCCAACCCAATGGCCTGGCCCCGAGCGGACGGCGGGTCCCGCTCCGGAGCACGGTGCGCGACGCCCTGTCGATGATCCTCACTGCCGGTGGGGAGCCGCTCACCGTGGTCGACGACGACGATCACGTCGCCGGCCTCGTCACCCTCGATCTCGTGGGGGGCCTGCTCGGCAAGGACGGGGCGCTGGGCGACGGTTCGGCGGCGGACGGCGATTCGAAGTGATCGCCCTCGCGGCCACCGGACCCATCATCCCCACCTTCGGAGGCGGCTCGAGCAGCTATGCGTGCGAGCGGGCCAACCGGCTCTTCTGTCCCGGATGGGTGTCCCAGAACTGGAGCTCGGTCCTGTGGCCGGCGCTGCGCCAGCACGTCGTGCTCTCGGTCATCGCCGTGGCGATCGGATTCGCCATCTCCTTCGGTCTTGCCCTGCTCGCGTACCGCCGCCGGGCGGTAGAGCGCCCGGTGATCCTCCTCACGGGGATTCTCTACACGATTCCCTCGCTCGCCCTGTTCGAGATCCTCGTGCCCATCAAGCCGCTCGGCCTGAGTGCCCGCACCGCCGAGGTCGCGCTCGTCTCCTACTCGCTCCTCATCCTCTTCCGGAACATCGTCACCGGGCTGCGGGATGTGCCCGACGACGTCCGCGAGGCGGCGCGCGGGATGGGCATGACCCCGCGCCAGTCGCTGTGGCGCGTCGAGCTCCCCCTCGCCCTCCCCAGCATCATCGCCGGGGTTCGCATCGCCACGGTGACGGTGATCGCGCTCGCCACCGTGGCCTCGTATATCTGCGACGAGGGGCTCGGCGTCCCCATCTTCCAGGCCATCCAGGACGGCGTGTTCAAGACCGAACTGATCGTCGCCGGCGGTCTCGCGGTAGCGCTGGCCCTGTGCGCCGACGGCCTCCTCGTGCTCCTGCAGCGCGCGCTGACACCGTGGTCGAGGGCCCGCGCGCGATGAACACTCTGCTCGACGCGCTGCGCTTCATCGCCCATAACGGCGCCCTGCCCGCCGACCCCGGCGCTCCCACCCTCGTCCATCTCACCCTCCAGATGCTGTGGATCAGCGGCGCCGGGATCGCCATCTCGCTCGCGGTCGGCCTTCCCATCGGCGCCTGGCTCGGGCACCTGCACCGTTTCTCCTTCGCCGCCATCAACGTCTCGAACGTCGGCCGGGCGCTCCCCAGCCTCGCGGTGCTGGCCATCGGCGACGCCATCCTCGGCATCGGGATCACCGTCACCGAGGTGGCGCTCGTCATCCTCGCCGCGCCGATCGTGCTCACCAACGCCTATGTGGGGATCGCCGGGGTCGATCCCGAAATCGTCGACGCCGCGCGGGGGATGGGCATGAGCGGATGGCGGATCCTGTGGCGCGTCGAGGTGCCCCTCGCCATCCCCCTCCTCTTCGCGGGGATCCGCACCGCCGCCGTGTACGTGGTGGCCACCGCGACGATCGCGTCGCTAGCCGGCTACAACGGCGGCCTGGGCTACATCATCTCCGACGAGCAGAGCTATCACCTGTCGGGGGTGCTGGGCGCTGCCATCTGCGTTGCCGGCCTTGCTCTCCTCGTCGAGGGCGTGCTCGCGCTCGTCCAGCGCGCGCTGACGCCCCGCGGGGTCCAGCTCGAGAATGAGGTCCGCGGCGAGGAGGTCGACCCGCTCGTTCCCGTCACGGCGGTTCCGACGCCGTGAGAACACTGTAGGTTCGATGTGCATAGGCACCAACTGGGAGGTCGCTGATGTTTAGGAACACGGGCAGAGGATTGCCGGCAGCCGTTGTGGCGCTGGCGCTGGCCGCCGTGCTGGCCGCCTGCGGAAGCTCGAGCAGCACCACGAGCAGCACGACGTCGACCAAGGCGGCGAGCGGCCCCGGCGCCGGCAAGCCGGCCGTGGTCATCGGCGACAAGAACTTCCCCGAGGAGAACATCCTCGGCGCGCTCTACGCCGAAGCGCTCCGAGCCAAGGGCTACAAGGTCACGCTCAAGGACAACATCGGCAGTACCGAGCTCACCTATAAGGCACTGACCTCGGGCCAGATCGGCATGTTCCCCGAGTACATCGGAAATGTCCTTTCCGTAATCGCGGGGATCACGGCCAGTCCCAAGAGCGCGGCTGACGCCTACAACCAGGGAAAGAGCTACCTGGCCAAGCACGGATACACGCTGCTCCCGATGACCCCGTTCGCCGACTCTGACGTCGTCATCGTCAAGAACCCCTACGCCAAGGCACACGGTCTCGCGAGCGTTGTCGACCTCAAGAAGCTCGGCAAGTCCTTCAAGGTCGCGGCGCTACCCGAATTCGCCACTCGCTTCGCGGGCCTCGTGGGTCTCAGGAAGGACTACGGCGTCGTGCCGAGCTTCGTTCCCCTGGCGACGAGCGCCCTCGTCTACCAGGCGCTCGACTCGGGTCAGGTGCAGGGGATCGACGCCTTCACCACCGATCCGCAGCTGAAGTCGGGCAAGTACACGCTGCTCTCCGACCCCAAGGGCATCTTCGGGTACGAGAACGCCGCCCCGATCGTCTCCAACAAGGTGCTCGCCGCCGAGGGACCCCAGTTCGCCGATACCGTGAACGCGGTCAGCGCGCTCCTCACTCTGCCCGCCATCCAGCAGATGAACGCCGCCGTGATCCTCGACAAGCAGTCGGCGACCGCGGTGGCCGATCAGTTCCTGAAGGCCAACCACCTCGCCTAGGTGACCGTTCCCCGGGGGTTCTGCACGAGGCAGAACTCCCGGGGCGGCGGCCCCCGCGTCAGCCAAATCACCCCTGGATCGGCCGGCGCCAGACCCGGGCCTATACTTGACCCGGTCGTGCAGGAGATGGTCATCTACGGCGTCAGCTTCGACATGGTCGGCAAGCAGCCGATCGTGCTTTTGAAGACGGTCGACAGCAACAAATTCCTGCCAATCTGGATCGGGCATCCCGAGGCTGCCGCGATTCTCATGAAGCTTCAGGGCGCCTCGACCCCCCGTCCCATGACTCACGACCTCCTCGCTGACCTTCTCGGCGAACTCGAGGTCGAGTGCGCGCGGGTCGCGGTGACCGAGCTCCGCGAGAACACCTTTTATGCGTCGATCACGCTACGGGCCAACGGCCGCGATGTCGAGATCGACTCCCGTCCCAGCGACGCGCTCGCGCTCGCGGTGCGCGCCGGCGCTCCCATCTTCGCCGCCGACGAGGTGATCGCGGAATCCGCGATCGAGTTCGAGCACGAGGTCGAGGACACCGAAGAGGTGGTCGAGAAGTTCAAGGACTTCCTCGACCGCGTCACGCCCGAGGACTTCGCCGGGGACAGCTAGCAGTGGGGCAGGTGATGGACTCACCGCCGGCCCCGCTGATCGGGGCGCGGGAGCTCGTCCCGGGTGAGTGGGCCGTGCTCGGATTGCTCGCCGAAGCCCCCGCTCACGGCTTCGCGCTGTCGAAGGCGCTGGCGCCGGGGAGCGAGCTCGGCGTGATCTGGACGGTTTCGCGCCAGCTTGTCTACCGGACCCTTGGGGTGCTCGAGGAGAACGGGCTCGTGCGGGCCATCGGGACCGAAGCAGGGCCTGGCCCCGAGCGCACGATCATGAGTGTCACACCGCGCGGGCGGGAGGCGGTGCTCCAGTGGCTCTCGGAGCCGGTCGCCCACGTTCGGGACGCGCGCTCGCTATTGATGCTCAAGCTCGTGTTCCTCGCCCGCTCAGGAGGGAACGTGCGCCCACTGCTCGAGCGCCAGCGCGAGCTGCTCTTGCCGGCCGCCGCCGCTCAGCGCGAGCGGGCCACGGCCGCGGATGGGTGGCAGCAGACGGTCGAGCTGTGGCGTTCGGAGTGCGTCGACGCCGTGATCAGCTTCACCGAGCGGATGCTCGCCGAGGGCGAGGGCGAGGGCGAGGCCGAGGGCGCGGGCGAGGGCGCGGGCGAGGGCGCGGCCGCGGGCGCGGCCGCGGTCACTTAGCCGCCGCTGTTCTCGTCTCCGCTCTCCGCTGCGGCGGAGGCCCGGTAGCGCGCTGCCGTACGCCGGCGGCCGGGGATGGCGACGGGAGCGCGCGAGCGGATCTCGTCCATGAGGCGGACGGTGAGCTCGGCCGCGCTCTCGCCGGGCTGCGCCTGGCCGCCGCTGGGGGCGAAGAACTTCACCTCGATCTGCGGTCGCTTGGGGACGCGGACGATGTCGACGGTGCCCCGCACGGTCGCGCAGACGATCTGTGCCTCGGAAACCGCGAGGGCGAGGCGACCGGCACCGCTGCGGGCGCGCAGGCGTGTCCCGCGCGAGATCGTCCCCTCGGGGAACACCCCGATGCACGCTCCCTCGGCGAGCTCGCGAATCGCCACGTCGAGGGCCTGGGTATCGCCACCGCCGCGCACGATGGGGATCTGGCCCATCCCGTCGAGAATCCATCCCAGCGGGGGCGCCTTCCACAGCGTCGACTTGGCGAGCGCGCGGATCTGCCGGCGGGGAAGTCCCGCCACGCCGATGGCCACCGGGTCCCAGTAGCTGTCGTGATTGCCGATCACCAGCGTCGGCCCTTCGGTCGGGAGCGCGTCGAGCCCAGCGACCGCGAGCCGTCCCCAGCCGCGGATCACCGGGGAGGCCAGGGTCATCGTGGCCTGGTAAGTGCGTGTCATAAGTTACGACCTTGTCTATTCACGGGCTGACTAGTAGATTCCGTGTCGCTGGGTCCGCAGGGGGGGAAATCCGCAAGCCATGGACGCAATGTGATGTGCCGGCTCCTCCCAGCACTGACCGACGCGTCCCCGGCTCCCCGCGACAGCGCTCGCCGTGCGCACGAAGCGCCGGCGGGCGCTTACCTTTTTCGACGCCAGCACGCTAACCCCCCTCGCCGGCCCGTTCGAGGATCCGTCGCACGAGCTCGTCGAACTCGATCCCCGCCGCGTCCGCCGCCTGTGGCAACAGGCTGGTCTCGGTCAGCCCCGGGATGGTGTTGAGCTCGAGCACGTAGAGCTCGTCGGTGCCCTCCTCGAGCATGATGTCGACGCGCGCGAACCCCGTGCAGCCGATGAGCTCGTAGACCTCGGTGGCGAGCGAGGCGGCGCGCTCGGCCACGGGCTCGGCAAGCTCGGCGGGACACAGAAACGTCGTTCGCCCGATCACATAGCGAGACTCGAAGTCGTAGAAGTCCTCCTCGCGCGGCACCGCCTCGACAATGGGCAGCGCCCGCGGCGAGCCGCCCTCATCGAGAATCGACACCGCCAGGTCACGGCCCTTCACATGGCGTTCGAGGAGGACCTTGCGGTCGTAGGAGAAGGCGGCGACGAGCGCCACGGGGACGTCTGCGGGCGTGCTCGCGAACTTGATCCCCAGCGCCGACCCCTGCCCGGCTGGTTTGACGACGATGGGGAAGCGCAGACGCTCCTCGATCGCCGGGAGGGCGACGGCGGCGCCGAGCTCTCGAAAAGCGGTCTCGTTGAAGGCGTAGAAGTCCGGGGTGGGAATGTCGTGGTCGCGCATCGCGTGCTTGGCGAGGACCTTGTCGGCGGCGCGGATGCACGCGGACACGCCCGAGCCCGTGTAGGGGATGCCCATGACCTCGAGCAGCTCCTGGACCGTCCCGTCCTCGCCGTCGCGGCCGTGCAGGGCGATGAAGGCGACGTCCGGTCGGTCGCCGAGCAGCCGCTCGACGAGGTCGGCGCCGACGTCGATGGAGATGACGTCGTGCCCGAGGTTCTCGAGCGCCTCCTCCACTCGCGCCCCCGACCGCAGGGACACCTGGCGCTCCAGCGAGCGCCCGCCCTTGAGCACCGCCACGCGACTCATCGCGGCGGGTTGCCGCCTGTGGCCGCCGTCATCCCGCGCGCTGGCGCTTGGCCGGCAGGCGGAGGATCTTTGCCAGCTCGGAGTCGGGCGCCGGAGCCAGCGGCTCGTTCCCGACCGTGGGCGGCGTGCCGCCTCGCGCCGAACCGTGGGCCGGGGCCGCGCCGGTCAGGGTCCCGTAGAGCGCGACCTGCTCGCGCACGACCTCGCCGATCCGCCTTATTCCCTCGCGAATATTGGTCTCGTCCACGCCCGAGAAGTTCAGGCGCATGCAGGATCCGCCGCGGCCATCGACGAAAGCGGCGCGCCCGGGCACGAAGGCCACCCGCTGCTCGAGCGCGCGGGCAAGGAGGTCGGTGGTGTCGATGTAGTCGGGCAGCGTGGCCCAGATGAACAGCCCGCCCTGAGGGTGGGTCCACTCCGCCTCGCGGGGGTAGTGCTCGGCGAGGGCGTCGAGCATGACGTCGCGCCGCCGACGGTAGATCTCGATCAGTGAGCGCACGTACTCATGCCACGGGCCGGACTCGAAATAGGCGGCCACGAAGTACTGCGAGAGCGAGGACGAGCACAGGTCCGAGGCCTGTTTGCCGATGTTCATCTTCTCGAGCACCGGGCGGGGCGCGACCGTCCATCCGAGCCGGACGCCGGGCGAGAGGATCTTCGAGAACGTGCTCGCGTAGACCACGTAATTGCCGCCGTCGAGCGAGAGCAGGCTCGGCAGGGGGTCGCCCTCGTAGCGCAGGAGACCGTAGGGATTGTCCTCGAGGATGAGGAGCTCGCGTTCCTGGGCTATGCGCACGAGCGCGCGGCGGCGCTCGAAGGACAGGGTGACACCGGCGGGGTTGTGGAAGTTCGGGACCGTGTAGATGAACTTGGGACGGCGCCCTGTTCGCTCGAGCTCGTCGAGCGTGGCCTCGAGCTCGTCGACGCACATCCCGTCGCGGTCCATCCGCACCTGGACGACATCGGCCTGGTAGGCACAGAACGTGGGGACCGCTCCCGGATAGGTGGGCGCCTCGGCGACGATCACGTCACCCGGGTCGATCAGGGTCTTGCACATGAGGTCGATGACCTGCTGGCCGCCCGTGGTCACGAGGACCTCGTCGGGGTCGATCTCCATCCCCTCGGCGAGCATCACGTCGGCGATGCAGCCCTTGACGAGCGCGAGGCCCTCGGTGGGGGCGTACTGGAGCGCCCGAGCGCACGACTCGGCGGCGACCGTGCGCATGAGCGAGGCGTAGGAATCGGGGGGGAAGGTCGAGGTGTCGGGAAGACCGCCCGCGAGCGAGATGACGTCCTCGCGCTCGGTCAGCGCCATCAGGTCGCGCATGGCCGAGGACTTCATGACCTTGGTCCGTTCCGCGAACAGGCCGGCGTAGCGCTCGATCTCCCGTGCGGTCGAGCGAGGCCGCCTGGAACCTGCGCCCGGGCTCCTCTCGTCTATCGTCACGTCCCGTCACGCTACAGCACCGTGCACCTCGTCTTTGACATTTTCCAGGCGGTCGGCCTCGCCGCGGCGGTGGGGATCCGTCCCTTCCTGCCCGCGCTGGCCGCCGGGGCGCTCGCCTCCGGCGACGTCGAGCTGACCTTCACCCACACCGGCTACGCCTTTCTCCAGAGCGCCACCTTCCTGCTCGTGCTCGTCGTCGGGGTCATCGTCCTGACCTTCCTCGAGCGCCAGTTCCCAGACGGGAACGACGGCAAGGGCAAGCGGGGCGAGTTCCTCGATCAAGGGCCGCTCGCGTGGGTCGTCCTCCTCGCCAGCGCGGCGATCGCGGCGATCTTCTTCGCCGGCGAGCTGAGCCGCGCCCACGCCATCGTGTGGCCCGGCTACATCGGCGGCCCGGTGTGCGCGGTGATCGGCGCGGCGGCCGTCCGGCCGCTCTTCGCGCGGGTGCGCAAGCGGCTCGACGCCGACGCCGCCAAGGCCCTGCCCCTGTATGTCGAAGGCGCGGCGATCCTCCTCGGCGTGCTCTCGGTGCTGGCGCCGCCCGTGGGCCCGATCGGTCTCGCGCTGCTGCTCTGGCTCCTGATCGCCGGCCGCTCCCGCGGTGAGCGCAAGTACGCCGGGCTGCGCATCCTGCGATGAGCACACGCCCCAAGAAGCTCGTTCTGGCGGTCATCGACGCGCTCAAGCCGGCCATGCTCGACCGCGCCATCGCCGTGGGCCGCGCTCCGGCGCTGGCCCAGGTGCTCGAGCGGGGCGCCTACGTCGATGACTGCGTCGCCGCCTTCCCCTCGGTCACGCCCGTGTGCGCGGCGTCGATCACCACCGGGACCGGGCCTGACGAGCACCGGATCCCGAGCATGAACTGGTACCACCGAGAGGAGGCCCGCTACGTCGAATATGGCTCGAGCTTCTCCGCCACGCGTCAGTTCGGCGTCCTGCGCTCCCTCACCGACACCGTCTACTCGATGAACGCCGAGCACCTCTCCCACGACGTCGAGACCGTGTTCGAGACCCTCGACGACGCCGACATCCGCACCGCGGGCACGACCTATCTGATCTACCGGGGCCGCTACAAGCACGAGGTCGCCAACGAGACCGCGCTCGCCCGCGTCGTCACCTCGACCCTCTTCCGCCGCAGCATCGACGGCCCTCGCGAGCTCTTCTACGCCGACCTCTACGCGAGCCGCAAGACCGGGTGCCGTGGACAGCTGGGGATGCCCGGCGTGCGCGACCAGCACACGGGCTGCGTGGGGGCCTACCTGGTCGAGAACGACCTGTTCGACTTCCTCCTTTTCTCGCTCCCCGACAATGACGCGTGGTCGCACAAGAACGGGCCGTACGCCCAGGTCACCTCGATCGCCGCCGCCGACCGCCAGCTCGAGCGTCTGATGCACGCGGCCGGGGGTCCCGAGGCCTTCTTCGAGGGCCACTCGGTGATCGTCGCCTCCGACCATTCGCAGGCGTCGGTCGAGGAGCGGATCCGCCTCGACCACGCCTTCGCCGACTTCGACGTGGCGACCCCGAGCGCGTCGCGGTCGATCGGCGCCGAGCTCGCGCTGAGCCCGGCTCAGCGCTCGGCGATGATCTACGCACTGGACGAGGAGCGCCGCGAGGAGGTGATGGCGCGGGCCGTCGAGGTCGCGCGCGAGATCACCGGCGTCGACCTCGTGCTCTGGCGAGCGGGCGAGGGCGAGGCCGTCGTCCAGAGCCCCCGCGGCGAGCTCCGCTTCTCATCGGGGGGCGAGCTCATGGATGCCCGGGGGCGCCTGTGGAGCGTCGAGGGAGACCTCGCCGCCCTCTCGGCCGAGGTCCAGGACGGTCGATTCATCACCGCCGAGTACCCCGACGCGCTCGCCCGGATCTGGTCGGCCCTGCATTGCCCGACGGCCGGCGACATCCTCCTCTCGGCGGCACCGGCCTACGAGTTCGTCGACTGGGGAGGCTCTGACCACGTTGGCGGCGGCAGCCACGGGTCGCTGCATCGCTCCGACTCGCTGGGGGCGCTGCTGTGGTGCGGGACCGGGCCGGACAGCCGGGATGCGCGCGAGCAGTGGACCCTCCAGGACATCGCCCCCATGGTGCGCGAGCATTTTGCCGTCGCTGTCGCGCAGTCTTAGCACCACGTTAGCCTTCGGTCCAGCTAGCGCTGAACTTACACTCTGCCGATACATTGCCGGTGATGTCCGAGGAGATGATGAGCGCGGTCGCCCTGCCGTTCCGCCACCGAGTGCGGCACGGAGTTCGGCATCCGCAGAACTGGCTCCAGCTCATTCGCTTCGCCGCGGTCGGCGCTTCCGGCTATGCCGTCAACCTCGGCGTGTTCACTTTCTCCCTGCATTTGCTGGGGGTCAACTACCGCTTGGCGTCGGTGCTCGCATTCGTCGTTTCGGTGATAAACAACTTCTGGTGGAACCGTCATTGGACGTTCGACGCCCGCCACGATCACGCGCTCTCCCAGGGCGCGCGCTTTTTCGCGGTGAGCCTCGTGGCCTTCGGGTTCCAGTACGCCGTGCTCGTCTCGCTCGTCGACGACGCCCGCCTGAGCAAGGTCCTCGCGCAGGCCATCGCCATCGCCTGTGCCACGCCGCTCTCGTTCCTGGGCCAGAAGCTCTGGAGCTTCCGGGCCTAGGACCCCGCGCCTCGAGGTCGCGCCCGGCGCGCGTGTTCCTCGTCGCGCTCCTCGCTCTCGCCTTCGCCGCCACGGCGCTTGCCCCATCGGCCTCGGCGGCCGCATTCACGAACGCCCAGGCCGCCGCCGACGCGGGCACGCCCGTGCTCATCACCTCGATGAACAAGCCCCCGACGGGGTATCGCTTGACCGGGACAGAGGTGGAGCGCATCGCCCGCCGGGTGAGCAGCGTGATCGCCGTCGTGCACAGCCATCGGGGCGCCCACCCGTTCGCCTACACCAAGGGACCGGGGCAGTGGCAGGTGAGCTGGTTCACGGGCCAGGGGGTCAAGAGCAAGGAGATCGCCCAGGTCTACGTCGATGACACGACCGGCAAGGTGACCCAGGCGTGGACGGGGTTCCAGGTCGCGTGGACGATGGCGCGCGGATATCCGGGAGCGTTCGGGGAGCGGGTCAATGCCCTGTACGTGTGGCTGCCCATGTGCGTCCTCTTCCTGCTCCCGTTCATCCCCTGGCGCCAGCGACCGACGCTCCTGCACCTCGACCTCCTGGCCCTGCTCGGATTCTCGCTCTCGATCGCCTTCTTCAACAACGCCAATCTCGGCCTGTCGGTACCGCTCGTGTACCCCTTCCTCCTTTACCTGCTCGTGCGCATGCTCCTGCTCGCGTTCGGCCGGGGGCGCCCGCGGGAGCCGCTGAAGCTCCTCGTCCCCACCCACTGGCTGGCGGTGGGGATCGTCTTCCTGATCGGGTTCCGGATCGGGCTCAACGTCACCAACTCGAACGTCATCGACGTCGGCTACGCGGGGGTGATCGGCGCCAGCAAGCTCATCCACGGGACCCCGCTGTACGGGCACTGGCCGTTCGGTAACGCCTACGGAGACACCTACGGCCCCGTCAACTACTTCGCCTACATCCCCTTCCAGCAGATCTTCGGGTGGAGCGGGACGTGGGACTCGTTGCCGGCGGCCCACGCGGCCTCGATCACTTTCGATGTCCTGACCATGCTCGGCCTGTTCGTGCTCGGGCGGCGGATCGCGGGCCCGAAGCTGGGGACCGTCCTCGCCTACGCGTGGGCGGCCTATCCGTTCTCGCTCTTCGTGCTCGCCTCAGACTCCAACGACTCGCTGGTGGCGCTGCTCTTGGTGGTGACGCTGCTGGTGGCCTCGTCGGCCCCGGCGCGAGGGGTCGCCCTCGCCCTCGCCGGCCTGACCAAGTTCGCCCCGCTCGCCCTGGGACCGCTGATGCTGCGCGGGCTCGACGGGGGGGGTCGGCCGCCAAAGACCCGAAGGGCCACGCGGTCGATGGCCCTCTACGTCATCGCCTTCGCGCTCACCGTCGTCGCCGCCTTCCTCCCTGTCCTCCTTCAGGACAACTTCTCGGCCTTCTGGCACGACTCGATTGCCTACCAGGCTTCGCGTGGGGCGCCCTTCTCGGTCTGGGGCCTGTACGGCGGCCTCAGCCTCGAGCAGCACGTCGTCCAGGGCCTCGGCGTCGCGCTGGCGATTGCCGTCGCCTTCTTCCCCCGGCGCCGGGACATCGTCACCGTCGCCGCGCTCGGGGCCGCGGTGATCATCGCTGTCCAGCTCGGGGTCACCTACTGGTTCTACCTCTACATCGTGTGGTTCTTCCCGCTCGTCATCGTGGCGCTGTTCGGGAGCTATCCGGCGGATGAGGAGCCGCGGGCGGCGCCGGGGCGGGCCGAGGTGGCGGTACCGGCCGTGGCTTGAACGGCGGGGCGCGTGCGGGGCGGGGCGGGGCGGCGCGTGGCGGGGCGGCGCGTGGCGTGGCGTGGCGGCGCGTGGCGGGGCCCGCGGCGCCCGCGGCGCGCGTTGAACGTAACGAAACCCCCCTCTATCCGGAGGCAACGTTACGTCGAACTCGAGACCTAACCGAGCCCTGGCACCGGCTCGAGCACCGGCTCGATCGCCGTCGCCCGCATCGGTGCCTCGCCGGTCCGGATCAGCACCCCGTTCAGCCACGGATCTTCGGTCGAGGTCTCGAACTTGACCGGCATCTTGGTGATCAGGGCCTCGAGCGCGAGCTCGCGCTTGACCCCGATGACTCCGCCGCGGGGGCCGGTCATACCGACGTCGGTGATGTAGGCGGTCCCTTTCGGGAGGATGCGGCCGTCGGCGGTGGGGACGTGCGTGTGGGTGCCGACCACCGCGGTCACGCGCCCGTCGAGGTACCAGCCCATGCCCACCTTCTCGCTCGTGGCCTCGGCATGAACGTCGACGAGGATGTGGTCGGTCTCGCCTTCGAGGGCGCCGAGCGCGTTCTCGATCACCGTGAAGGCGGGGAGGCCGGCGTTCATGTAGAGGTTGCCTGAGATCGACACCACGCCGAGCCGGACGCCGTCGCGCTCGACCGTGCACCAGCCGTGACCGGGCTGGCTGCGCAGGAAGTTGGCGGGGCGGAGGATTCGCGGCTCCTCGTCGAGATAGGGGTACACCTCGCGGTGGCGGTAGGTGTGATTGCCGAGGGTGATGACGTCGACGCCTGCGGAGAACAGCTCTTTGGCGTTCTTGGGGGTGATGCCGAGGCCCCCGGCGATGTTCTCGCCGTTGACCACGACGAAGTCAGGCTCGAGGCGCTCGCGCAGGGTGGGCAGGACGGTGAGCAGGGTGCGCCGGCCGAGTCCACCGACGACATCGCCCACGAAGAGCACGCTCACGGGTCGGATTGTTGCGGCGGCGGGCACTAGGGGGGCCATACTTTCAGAAGGTCCGATGCGTTGGAGACCGGCCGACATCCGGAAGGTGCTTGCAGATCGTTTCCGCGGGGCGCGGTCGCGAGAACCGCTGCCGGAGCCGGAGCCGGAGCCGGACACGGCGCCCGCGGCCGAGCCCGCGCCCGAGGCCGCGGGGATGCCGGTGGCGCCGGTGGTGGTTCCCCGCTGGATCCAGCTCGTCCTCCTTCCTCTGGCCATCCTCGGTCTGTGGGAGCTCGCGCGGGCGATCGGCTCGGTGCTCCTCATCATCATCTTCGCGGCCGTGGCCGCGCTCATTCTCAATCCCCCCATCAAGGCCCTCGAACGTCGCGGGATCCCGCGAGGGCTCGGCATCCCCTTCATGTACCTCTCCGTGGTCGGCGTGATCGCCGTGGTCGGCGTGCTCCTGTCCAATCCCGTCGCCACGCAGGTCAGCCACTTCCAAAAGGACATCCCCTCGATCGTCCACAACGCCAACCGCGAGCTCGCGAACCTGCAGACCTTCCTCGACCACCGCGGGATCCACATCCACATCCAGAAGCAGGGTCAGACGGCGCTCCAGACCCTCGCGAAGGGAATCGGCAAGCGGTCGGGGGACATCGTCTCCTTCTCGAGCAACGTGCTCCAGAAGGTGGCGACCATCTCCTTCGCCTTGATCCTCTCGCTCGTGCTATCGATCTATTTCCTCGTCTACTCGGCTACGGTCGGGAACCTCGTGCGCCGGGTGATGCCGCCCGGCAACGGGACGCGCGAGGACGACTTCCCCTACCGGGTGCAGCGCGCGGTGCTCGGGTACGTCCGCGGGCAGCTCCTGTTCAGCCTCCTCATGGGCACGAGCGCCACCGTCGCGCTGTGGATCTTCGGCGTCATCGGCATCTTCCCGGCCGGGCAGCACTACGCGTTGTTCTTCGGGGGCTTCTACGGCCTGATGGAGCTCATTCCCTACGTGGGCCCGTTCCTGGGAGCCCTTCCCCCCGTCATCGTCGCGCTCCTCGACCACCCGATCACGGCGCTTTGGGTGACGATTCTCTTCGTCGTGCTCCAGCAGCTCGAAGGGCACCTCGTCGCCCCGCAGGTGTTCCGGATCTCCCTGCGCATCAACCCGATCCTCATCATCCTCGCTCTGCTCATCGGCGATCAGCTGTACGGGATCGCCGGGGCCCTACTCGCCCTGCCCGTCTCCGCCGTTCTCCGTGAGACTGTGGTCTACCTGCGCCGCCACCTCGTCCTCGAGCCGTGGACGACGGGGGTGGTGGGCGCTGTCGGGGCAGGTTCGGGCACCGGCTCGGCGCCCGGTTCGGACCCGGGTGGCCTGGCCGAGCGCCCGGAGCGCTGCCCGGATTGCCATGCGCGGGCGGCAACCGGCGATGCCTTCTGCCGCGCCTGCGGCTCCTCATTGGAGCCGCGCGTGCGGACGCCCGGGTAGCCTCCCGGAAGCCATGCCTGCCACCGCCGCCACGCGCCCGGCGACGCTCGCCGCACGGTCTGTGACCAAGCGCTTCGGCGACCGCACCGCCCTGAGCGCGGTGAGCTTCGAGATGTACTCGGGTGAGCTCGTGGCGGTCATCGGCCCGAATGGAGCGGGCAAGACGACGCTGCTCTCGATCCTGGCCGGGATCCAGACCCCGAGCGGCGGCGAGGTCAGCACCGGCGCCGGTAAGGTCGGCTGGGTGCCGCAGCAGCCGGCGATCTACTCGAAGCTCTCGGTGACCGAGAACCTGCGTCTGTTCGCCCGCCTCGAGAAGGTTCGCGATCCCGACGCCGCCGTCGAGAAGATGCTCGAGCTCACCGAGCTGCGCGACCGAGCCGGCGACGAGGTGGGGAGCCTGTCGGGCGGGAACCAGCAGCGCGTCAACGTTGCCGTCGGGCTCCTGTGCGAGCCGGCGGCTCTGCTCCTCGACGAGCCTTCCGCGTCGCTGGATCCGCGACAGCGCGAGCGTCTATGGAAGTTCATTGGAGGGCTTGGGGGCCGGGGGACCACCGTCGCCTACTCGACCCACGACGTCCTCGAGGCCGAGCGCTACGCCGATCGAGTGCTCGTGCTCGCTGACGGCGAGCTCCTGTTCGTGGGCACGCCCGCTGAGCTCGAGCGTGCCGTCGGGGGGAGCCCGCGTGACTTCGAGGTCGCCTTCGTGCGCTTCCTCGACGAGCACGGTCACTAACCACCCGTGCGCTGGCTGCTGGTCAAGGACTTCCAGATCCTGCGGCGCTCGCCGCTGCTCGTCGCGCTGCTCGTGGCCTACCCGATCGCGCTCGCGCTGATGATCGGCTTCGCGCTCTCGAGTCCGCCGGGAAAGCCCAAAGTGGCCTTCCTCACCGAGGTCCCGCGGGGACAGGGGCGGATTCACCTCGGCTCGCAGGACATCAACATCTCGAGCTACGCCAAGGATCTGTTCGCGTCGATCCAGCCGATCGTCGTCCACTCGCGGGGCGAGGCGATCGCCGACGTGCGCTCGGGCCGCGCGCTCGCCGCAGTCATCGTCCCCGCCGACATCCCCCAGCAGATCCAGAGCCTTGTTACCTCCGGCGTCGGGACCCCGACGGTCCAGGTCATCCTCAACACCAACGACCCCGTTGAGCGCCAGTTTGCCTCCCAGGCGATCCAGGCGCGGCTGGCTCAAGTCGAGCAGGCGGTGTCCAAACAGGTCCTGCGCGTGGCGGTGGCCGACCTCCAGCAGGTGCTGAACGGCGGCACCATCCAGTTCCTCGGGCACGGCTTCCGGCTCCTCGGCCTCCGCAGCTCGAGCGCCCTGCTGCAGCAGGCGATCACACAGCTCCCGGCGCGCTCGCCCCTGCGCTCGGCCCTCGGCCGGGTGGTGGGATTCGCCGACCTGGCGATCCAGGGTCTGGGGTTCGCGAGCCCGGTGCTCGGGTCGATCGGGACGCCGCTGACCGTGCAGCAGACCCAGCTCGCGGGCAAGACCACACCGGCGGCGACCTACGCCGCCACCATTTCGGTGATCTTCTCGCTCATGCTCGTGACCATGCTCCTGGCCGCGGGGATGCTCGCCCTCGAGCGCGAGGAGCACACCTTCGCCCGTCTCGCGCGCGGGCTCGTCTCGCCTTCTGCCCTCCTGGCCGAGAAGGTGGTGCTCGCCGGGGGTTGCGCCGCGGCGGCCGCGCTCGTAATGGCGGGCGGCATCTCGATCTTCGTGTCCCTCGAATGGTCGCGCTTTCCGCTCTGGGTGGTGGCGCTGGCGCTGGCGGGGATCGCCTTCGGGGCCCTCGGCGTGGTCATCGGAGGGCTGGCCCGCGAGGTGCGCGCCGCCTCGCTCCTCGCCTTCATGCTCTCGCTCCCCATCGCCTTCATCGCCCTGGTCCCCACCAGTGCGGTGTCGGGGACCCTGAAGTCGGTGCTCGACACGGTGGCCTTCGTGTTCCCCTTCAAGCCGGCGCTCGACGCCGCCAATAACGCCTTCAGCGGCACCGCACCCGGGATCGGCTGGCCGCTCCTTCACCTGGCGGGCTTAGCCGTGGTTTTCGGCTTGCTGGCGCGCGCGGCGGTGCGGCGGCTGGCCTAATCTCCAGCCCGTGACCCACCACATCCTCTTCTACGACTACGTCGATGACATCCTCGAGCGCCGCGGGCCCTACCGCGAGGCGCACCTGGCGGCGATCCGCGCTGGGCGCGAGGCCGGGCGGGTGGTGATGGCGGGCGCGGTCGGAGATCCCCCGCACGGCGCGGTCATCGTCTTCGGCGACGTCGAGCCCGAGGAGATCGAGACCTTCGCCCGGTCCGATCCATACGTCGAGGCGGGGCTCGTCGCCGCCTGGCGCGTTGAGCCCTGGAACGTGGTCTAGGGTCACCGGGCCGGCGGGAGCGGGCCGGTATCCTCGGACGACATGCCCTTTCCGCAGACTCGCCTGCGCCGCCTCCGCGCCACCCACGCGCTCCGCGGCCTCGTGCGCGAGACGCGGCTGAGCGCGTCGGACTTCGTCTACCCGATGTTCGTGGCCCACGGAATCGACCGCCGCGAGCCGATCGCGGCCATGCCCGGCGTCGATCGCCTCTCGATCGCCGAAGCGGTCCTCGAAGCGGGCGAGGCGGCGGCGCTCGGGATACCCGCGGTGCTCCTGTTCGGGATCCCCATGAGCAAGGACGAGGACGGCTCGGAAGCGTGGGACGACGAGGGCGTCATCCAGCTCGCGACGCGGGCGATCAAGGAGGCCCACCCCGACCTGCTCGTCATCGCCGACCTCTGCCTGTGCGAGTACACGAGCCATGGGCACTGCGGTGTCGTGCGCGCGGACGGAACGGTGGATAACGACGCCACCCTCGACCTCCTCGCCCGCACCGCCGTTTCTCAGGCCCGGGCCGGGGCCGACATGGTGGCTCCCAGCGACATGATGGACGGGCGCGTGGGCGCCATCCGCGCGGCTCTCGACGAGGAGGGACTCGTCGATACCCCGATCCTCGCCTACAGCGCGAAGTTCGCCTCCGCCTTCTACGGGCCGTTCCGCGAGGCGGCCGGGTCGACCCCCGCGTTCGGTGATCGGCGCGCCTACCAGATGGATCCCGCCAACGGTGACGAGGCGCTCCGCGAGACGCTGCTCGATGTCGAGGAGGGCGCCGACATCGTCATGGTCAAGCCCGCGCTCCCGTATCTCGATGTGATCCGCCGGGTCAAGCAGGAAACCGGGATGCCCGTCGCCGCCTACAACGTCAGCGGCGAGTACGCCATGGTCAAGGCGGCCGCCGCGGCCGGTTACCTGGACGAGCGGGCGACCGTGCTCGAGACCCTGACCTCGATCCGGCGGGCCGGCGCCGACATAGTGATCACCTACCACGC
Organism: Solirubrobacteraceae bacterium; assembly: GCA_035552215.1. GTDB lineage: Bacteria > Actinomycetota > Thermoleophilia > Solirubrobacterales > Solirubrobacteraceae > Palsa-465. The sequence continues at coordinate 73,484 of DASZLV010000081.1, forward strand.
GAAGGATGCTGCGGAATGGCTACAAAAGACATAACAGCGGTCCCCAAGCTCCGCAGCCGCACGCACGGCGCGGCCATCCCTCTCGAGGAGGGCGACAAGCGCCTGCTCAACCTCATGCAGGGCAGCTTTCCCCTGGCGCCGCGGCCCTACGCGGCGGTCGCCGAGGCGGCGGGAAGATCCGAAGATGAGGTGATCGCGCGGGTGCAGTACCTACTCGACCAGCGCATCATCCGCCAGGTCACCCCGATCTTCGACACGCGGGCTCTCGGGTATTCCTCGATGCTCGTGGCTGCCAAGGTCGATCCGGAGAACCCGTGGCGAGCGGCGACGATCATCAACGCGCACCCCGGTGTCTCCCACAATTACCTGCGCAACCACGAGTTCAACATCTGGTTCACCATCGCCACCGAGCCCGACTCGCCGCTCGGGGTGCAGGGAACGCTTGACGTACTCGGGCGCGAGGCCGGTGCCGAGTCGATTCGCCAGCTCCCGACGCTCAAGCTCTTCAAGATTCGCATGGACCTCGAGATGGAAGGCGACACGAGCGCACTGTCCAAGGCCATCGAGGTCGCCGAGCCCGCGGAGACCGAGCCTCAACCCTACGACGAGCTCGACAAGTCCGTGATCCGCGCGCTACAGGGAGACATGCCCGTGATCTCCGAGCCGTACGCGCCTGCCGCCGCCGCGCTCGGGATGACCCAGGAGGGCTTGCTCGAGCACCTCGAAGGGATGCGCGAGCGCAAGCTCCTGCGTCGCGTCGCGGCGATCCTCTTCCACCGACGTGCCGGCTTCAGCGCCAACGGCATGGGGGTATGGAAGGTGCCTGAGGACCGGATCGCCGAGCTGGGGCCGCAGATGGCGGCGTTCCGAGGGATCTCGCACTGCTACCAGCGCCCCACCTACGCCGACTGGGCCTATTCGGTCTTCACCATGGCCCACGGGCGCTCGAAGGAGGAGTGCGACGCGATCCTCGACTCGATCGCCGAGGCCACGGGAATCGAGGATCGGGCAACGCTGTATTCCTCGACCGAGTTCAAGAAGATTCGCCTGATGTATTTCACGGATGAGTACCGCGCGTGGGAACGCGAGCACGCCGGCGTCTAGCGGCACGCGGGGCGGTGGCCCCGTGAGCTCCACTCGCGCCGGTACCGGCCGCTCATCTGCGCTGTATCACCGGGCCCTCGAGCTCATGCCCGGCGGTGTCAACTCGCCTGTCCGAGCCATGCGCTCGATCGGGCGCGATCCCATCTTCCTGGCCTCCGGGGCGGGATCGCGGGTGTTCGACGTCGACGGCAACGAGTACGTCGACTTCGTTTCCTCCTGGGGCCCGCTCATCCTCGGCCACGCCCATCCCGAGGTGGTCGCCGCGGTTCAGGAGGCAGCGGCCCACGGGACGACCTTCGGGGCGCCCACCGAGGGGGAGGTCGAGCTTGCCGCCGAGGTTGTGGGGCGCATGCCCTCGGTCGAGATGGTGCGTATGACCTCCTCGGGCACCGAGGCGACGATGAGCGCGCTTCGGCTCGCGCGGGCCGCCACCGGCCGCGAGCTCGTGCTCAAGTTCTCAGGCGCCTACCACGGCCATGTCGACGGTCTCCTCGCCGAAGCGGGCTCCGGTCTGGCGACGCAGGGCATCCCGGCCAGTCCCGGCGTCCCCGCCGGTGCGGCCGCTGCCACCGTGATCGCGCCGTGGAACGATCCCCAGGCACTCGTCGCGGCCTGCGAGCGCCACGAGCTCGCGGCGATCATCGCCGAGCCGGTGCCGGCCAACATGGGCGTCGTGCCCCCCGCTCCCGGGTACCTCGAGCTCTTGCGAGAAGCCGCGGACGCGAACGGGGCGCTGCTCATCTTCGACGAGGTCATCACCGGGTTTCGCGTAGCGCGCGGTGGCGCCCAGGAGCGCTTCTCGGTGATGCCCGACCTGACGATCATGGGCAAGGTCCTGGGCGGCGGCCTCCCGGCCGCGGCGTACGGCGGCCGGCGGGCGCTGCTCGAGCGCATCGCCCCCGCCGGCGACGTCTACCAGGCCGGCACCCTGTCCGGGAATCCGCTCGCCGTGGCGGCGGGTCTGGCCACCCTCCGCTCGCTCGACGCAGCCGCCTATGCGCGCCTCACCGAGGTCACCGAACGGCTCGCCGACGGCTTGCGCTACGCGGCCGCGGCAGCGGGTAGATCGGTCCGGGTGCAGTCGGTATCCGGACTTCTGACCGTCTTCTTCACCGCCACGGACTCGCCGGTCGGGAATTACGCCGCCGCGTCGCAGTGCGACGTCAGCGCCTACGCCGTCTGGTGCCGGGCACTGCTGGCGCGCGGCGTGTACCCGCCTCCGTCGCAGTTCGAGGCCTGGTTCCCCTCGCTGGCCCACAGCGATGAGGACATCGACTTCGTGCTCGCCGCAGCGGGCGAGGCGTTCACGGACGGCTCGGCATGATCGCCTCGACCCGCACGAGCACGGCGTTCGCGGCGGCCCTGCGGGCGGAAGGCGGGACGCTCGCCGCGCTCACCGGCGAGGACCTTGCCTGCGCTTCCTCGGAGCCGGCCCGGCTCGCCGCCTCCGGACCGCGGGCGCGCGGCCTCGAGGCCGAATACGAGCTGCTCGTGGAGATGATCTTCGAGGGCTGCCGGCTGCACTACGGGCCCCAGCGCGTGGTGAGGACCGACGATCCCGATCTGGCGCTGCTCCTCGGCGACCAGCTTTATGCGCTCGGCCTGGCTCGGCTCGCCCGGATCGGGAACCTCGACGCCATCGGCGAGCTCGCCGACGTGATCTCGCTCGTCGCCCAGGCCTACGTGGCGCACGCGCCCGAGCTGGCCGATGCGGTATGGGTGGCCGGTGCGGTGGCAATCGGCTGGGGGGGCGACGAGCGCCACGTGGAGGCCAAGGAGCTGGCGCGGACCCAGGACCCGGGTGCCGCGGCCGCACTGAGAAGCGCGGCGGAGGGCGGCTGTCGCGGGGCCCTGAGCCAAGCCGCGCCGCGACCTTAGTGACGCTCGCCTCGTTCTTGACGATAGGCTTCCCGACCCTGTTGAATTCGCCGCCTTCGCGGACAGCGCCCCACCTTGGCTGACAAACACAAAGAGAACCTTTCCAAGTACACCGTCGACCTGAACATGCCGGGTGCGTTCGAGGGCGAGACGGTGACGCGTCGGCGCTTCATGAACATCGGCGTGCAGGGGCTCGGCGGCCTCGCGGCCGCGGCGTTCACGCTTCCCGCCCTCGGGTTCGCGCTCGGCCCGGTGTTCAGCCACGAGCCCTTCGAGTGGCAGATCATCGGCAAGCCCGATGACTTCCAGCCGCTCGTCTACTCGCTTCGCGTCGTCACCATCGTCCCCAACGTCGGCGAGGCGGGCAAGAGCACGGTTTACGTCCGCAAGCGTGACCCGTCGATCGACACCGAGCCCCACGACGAGTTCAACCAGATCATCGCCGTCACCTCACGGTGCTCGCACCTCGGGTGCCCCGTGCGCTGGGTCGAGAGCGCCGCGCGCTTCCTGTGTCCGTGCCACGGAGGGATCTACGACTTCCGTGGCCTTCGGGTCGCGGGCCCGCCGGTGCGCCCGCTCAACCGCTTCTACACGCTGATCCGCAACGGCTATGTCTATATCGGTCCCATGTACTCGGTGAACACGGAGCTCAAGCGGTTCTCCAACCGCGACCCGGGCCAGCCGGTGGATGGGATCGGTCAGTTCCTCTATCCGCGGCGCTTCTCGACTTCGGTACGTCCGCCCACCACCAATCTTCCCCTGCCCCCGCCGGGCGTTCCCGCGGGCTAGCTGACCGATGCCCAAGCTGCCAGCTCCTCCGATCCCGAAGGTCCTGAGGCCGAAGCCCAAGCGGCCCGGCCAGAACGGCAACGGCAACGGCAAGCCCTCGCCGGCCGAGGTCGCGCAAGAAGCAGGCATCACCGTCGTCGACTGGATCGACGAGCGCACGTCCCTCTCCGGAGGCATCCGGTGGATGCTCTTCCGCAAGGTGCCGCGCGGCGTCAACTGGTTCTACACGCTCGGGTCGGCGACGATGTTCGCGTTCCTCAGCCAGGCGGTCACCGGCGTCTTCCTGGCGATGTTCTACCGACCCGACGCCACGGGGGGAGCGTACGAGTCGATGCGCTACATCGTCGACGACGCCTTCCTCGGCCAGTTCGTGCGCGGGATGCACAAGTGGGGCGCGTCGGTGATGGTCATCCTCATCTTCCTGCACATGGGACGGGTGTTCTTCTTCGGCGCCTACAAGTACCCGCGCGAGATGACCTGGATCATCGGCGTGGTCCTCCTCATCCTCACGCTGGCGATGTCGTTCACGGGCTACCTGCTCCCGTTCGATGATCGCGCCTACTGGGCCACCATCGTGGGCGTGAACATCAACGGCACGGCGCCGTTCTTAGGCCCGTACATCTCCGACTTCCTGCGCGCCGGTCCGGAGTTCGGGGCGAACACGCTGTCGAGGTTCTACGCCATCCACATGCTCCTGCTCCCGGGGCTGATCATCGCCCTGATCGGCGCGCACCTCTATCTGGTCTCGAAGCTCGGAATCTCGGCACCCCCGTGGCTGAAGGGCCACGAAGAGCCCGAGCTCGACGTCGCGGAAGTGTGAGGGGCACGTGAACCAGGCAGAGAAGGAGGCCTACCTCCGCGAGTACTCGGTCCTGAAGAACGAGGGGAAGCCGTTCTTCCCCTACATCGTGGCCAAGGACTCCGCGATGGCGGTCATCGTGATGCTCGTGATCCTGTTCTTCGCGCTTGTCTTCGGCGCCGAGCTGCTGCCCAAGGCCAATCCGACGACGACCCAGTACGTACCCCGGCCGGACTGGTACTTCTTCTTCCTCTTCGAGGTCCTGCGTGCGATCAAGCCGCCGGTGTGGACGCAGTTCGCGACCATCGGCGTGCCCACGGTGGCCATGGTCCTGCTCTTCCTGCTTCCGATCTACGACCGCAGCGCCGAGCGGCGGATCGAGCGTCGTCCCGTCGCCTTGACGGCGGGCATCCTCACCATCCTGTCGATGGCCTACCTGACCTACATCGGCGCCAACGCCGGATCGATCAACACCGGCGATCTGAAGCCGCCGGCCTACCTGAGCCCCGCGCAGGCGGCGACCTTCAAAGCGGGCCAGGTGGTGGTGGGCCAGTCCGGCTGCCTGGCCTGTCACCGGATCGGCAAGGACAATCCCGGCAGCGGCGTCGGTCCCGCCCTGACCCACGTCGGCAGCTATCTAGCGCCCTCGGCGATCGCATCGACGCTCAAGAACCCGACGCCGCCGATGCCGTCCTTCAACAGCCTCGCGCAGCAAAACCCCACGGCGTTCAAGGACCTTGTCGCGTTCTTGAGCGATCTGCAGTAGCCGCTGCGGCTGCTGCGGCGGCGAGCCTGCCCGTGCACGAGGAGAAGACCCCCGGCACCCTGGAGGAGACTCAGGTCAGGGCGATGTTCGACCGCATCGCCGGCCTCTATGACCGGATGAACACGGTCATGACCGCCGGCCTGCACCACCACTGGCGCCGCCGCGCCGCCGATCTCGCCGAGCTCACTCCGGGGGACCGGGCGCTCGATGTGGCCACGGGAACCGGTGACCTGGCGCTCGAGCTCTCGGGGCGCGTGGCCCCTGGTGGCGAGGTGGTGGCGAGCGACTTCTCCGAGCGGATGCTCGCGATCGCGCGAGCCAAGGCCGCCGGCCGCCCGGGCGCCGCCGTGCGCTTCGAGACCGCGAACGCCCTTGCCCTTCCCTACGCCGATGACGAATTCGCCGCGGCCACGGTGGGATTCGGCGCGCGCAACTTCTCCGATCTCGCCCAGGGACTCCGGGAGATGACCCGGGTGGTGCGTCCCGGCGGGCGGGTAGTGGTGCTCGAGATGACCACGCCCCAGCGTCCCCCGCTCTCGACCTTCTTCCGCCTGTGGTTCGACCGGGCGGTGCCCGTGCTCGGGCGCTTGGCGGGGGACCCCGAGGCCTACGACTATCTTCCAAGCTCGGTCCGCCGTTTCCCCGGACCCTCCGAGCTGGCCGCCGTCATGAGCAAATCCGGTCTCCGCGACATCCGTTACGTCCTCACCGCAGGAGGGATCATCGCCCTCCATGTCGGTGTCGTGGACAGCGAGGGCACGGGGGGGTCATGAGCGCCGTCCAGGACGTGCTCGACGCGGGCGGGGCCGGCGTGCCCCGGCTGATGGAGCGGCTCGAGGACCGGATGGCCGCGATCACCGCGGGCTACGGCCCCGAGCTCGTCCGTCATGCGGGCGAGACGATCGCCGCCGGCGGCAAGCGCCTGCGACCCCTGCTCGTGTTCCTCGCCGCCGGGGTCCCGCCGCCCGAGACCGATGGCCTGGTGCGGGCAGCGGTCGCCGTCGAGCTCGTGCACAGCGCGAGCCTCGTCCACGACGACGTCCTCGACCGCGCGGCGCTGCGGCGGGGACGGCCGAGTGTCATGGCCACCGGGGGCCGCGAGCAGGCGACGGCGACTGGGGATCTGCTTTTCGCCCGCGCCTTCGCCGAGCTTGCGGGCGGAGGTTCGGCGACCGCGGTGCGCTCGCTCTCACGCGCGAGCCTGGCGCTGGCGCGCGGGGAGCTCATGCAGCGCGCCGACGCGTGGAGCGCCGACGTCTCGCTCCCCAGGTATCTGGATCGCTGTCGGCTGAAGACGGGGGTGCTCTTCCGAGCGGCCTGCGAGCTCGGCGCGATCGAGGGCGGCGGTGCGGTGGACGGCCTCGGCTCGTTCGGCGAGCGGATCGGAATCGCCTTCCAGGTCCTCGACGACGTACTCGACATCAGCGGCCCCCCCGAGCAGACGGGCAAGCCCCAGGGCACCGATCTTCTCGACGGCACGGTGACCCTGCCGCTCATCCTCGCGCGTCAGCGCGACCCCGAGCTCGCGGCTCTGGATCTGCGCGAGGTTCGCACGCCGGCCGAGGCCGTGGAGGTATGCCGGCGGCTCGCCGCCTCGGGCGCGCTGCCGGTCGCCCGCAAGCACGCGCTCGAGCTCGTCGCCGAAGCGAAGCGGATGCTCCCGTCCCTGGAACCACGCCAGCTCGAGGTGCTCGAGCTCGTCGCCGATGGGGTCGTGGAGCGGTACTCGTGAGCTCGTGAGGTCGCAAGCGACCTCATTGCACTCGTGCTGAACGCGCCGTGAGGTCCGGGCTCGTTAGGCCCGAGTGCGCGGTCGCCTAGAAGTCTTCGGGGAGGATCAGGTCGGCACGTAGTGCCGCTGAGAAGCGATCGACCTCAGCCGTCATGTTGGCGTAGGTCAGGCGCTTGAGATCGTTGAGAATGTCCTCGACCCCGGCCTCGAGGGTGTCCTCGAAGCGCTCGATCTGCTGCTGGTCGTAGACGCCCTCGCCTTCCCACTCGCAATTCGGGCAGTGCAGCTCAAGCTGCCACGAGGTGTCGCCCGCCTCTGTCCAGGAGATGGGTTGGACGAGCTCGGAGGCGCAATCCGGGCAGACATGCAGCCCGAGGTGATCCTGATCGGCCTGGTCTGCGAAACGTATTACATCGATCTTCCGCCCGCTGGGGAGGACGATGCGACGGACTGAGTGTTGATTGGGTTCGTTTGCCATGTGGAATCTGGAGAGTTCATCGGCGGGCGGCGGCCTCGACTTGAGTGAAATCCGTCACGAACTTCGCATTGACCGCTACTCTGTGAAACGCACCGCTAGGAGTACATGATTCATGTTCAGCAATCCGGAAAACCTCTTAATCGTCCTTCTAATCGTGGTCGTGCTCTTCGGCGCGAAGCGGCTTCCCGGTCTCGGTCGTGGGCTGGGTCAGGGAATGCGTGAGTTCAAGGACGGCATTACCGGGGCCTCGAAGCCCGAGGACGACGAAGAGGTCCCCGCCATCTCCCGCGCGAGCGCTGTGCCTCCGGCGACGCCGGAACGGCCACGCGAGCCGGCGGATGCCGGCACCGAGCACCGCGCCTAGCGCGTCCCACCCACTGTCGCCATGGCGAAGACGAGGAAGCTCAAGCCCATTGGGCACGAAGACCGGCTGAGCGTCGTAGATCATCTCGATGAGCTGCGGGCGCGCTTGATCGTCTGCACGATCGCGCTCGCCATCGCCTTCGGATTTGCCTTCTGGCAGAACGCCCCGCTCATCAACCTCCTCAACAAGGCGGTGCCGTTCCATTCTGCCACCACCGCGCAGCAGCGCCAGGCGGTGAACCAGCGCGGCTTCGTGGAAAAGGCGGCCAATGAATTTGGGGCCCTCGTAACATCATCGCGTCTCTCGGCGTCCGACCACCAGCACATCGCTGCCGGCGTCGCGGATCTCCGCAAGTTCGCCGCCGCGCTCCCAACCAAGGTTCAGAAGGAGAAGCCGATCACCATCGGCGTCGCCGAGCCCTTCACAACGACGATGGCGATCGCGGCGTATTTCGCGCTCCTGTTCTGCCTCCCCCTGATCATCTACGAGATATACGCCTTCGTCCTACCGGCCTTCAAACCGGAGGAGCGGCGCAACGCGTTCCCGCTCATGGTCATGGCCCCCGCCCTATTCATCGCCGGCGTGGTATTCGCCTACTTCCTGATCCTGCCCCCAGCGGTCCAGTTCCTCCAGGGCTTCAACAGCAGCAACTTCAACAGCCTGCTCCAGGCCAAGCCCTACTACGAGTTCGAGATCCTCACCATGCTCGGGATCGGGCTCACCTTCCAGCTGCCTCTGGGCCTGCTCGCGCTGGATCGCCTCGGAGTGATCACTGCCCAGACACTGACCCGCCAGTGGCGTTACGCGGTCGTCATCATCGCCGTGATGGCCGCGGCGCTCCCCGGCGCGGATCCCGTGACCACGCTGCTTGAGATGGTGCCGCTCCTCCTTCTCTACGGTCTCAGTATCGTCATGCTCCGGGTGGCTGATCGCCGGAGTGCTGCGAGAGCCGCCATTGACCTGTCGGGGTCGACCCCGGACCCCACCTGACGAAGGCCTGACAAATGCTGTTCGATCTTCGCGGCCGCGGCCGCCGCCGCACCATCCAAGTCATCTACCTAGGTCTCGCCGTCCTCATGGGCGGCGGGCTCGTGCTCTTCGGCGTCGGTACCGGCGGTGGCGGCGGCGGGCTCCTGAATGCCTTCAACCCGACCAGCGGCAACAGCGCCGCCAAGGCCTTCGTCAGCCAGCAGACGAAGACGGCCGAGAAGCTCACGAAGCTCCAGCCGACCAATCCCCAGGCCTGGGCCAGTCTCACCCATGCCCGCTTCGATGACGCCAGCCAGGGCTTCGATCAGACGACCCAGACCTACAGCCCCGCCGGCAGGGCGTCTCTCGCGGCCGCGGGCCAGGCGTGGCAGCAGTACCTCAAGCTCGTCAAGAAGCCCGACTCCACCCTCGCACGGCTCATGGCCGAGGCCTATCAGGGCATCGGCGACTTCAAGCAATCCGCGGTGGCGTGGCAGATGGTCGCGGGCGCGAACCCTAAGGTCGCCACCTACTGGGCGTACCTCGCCGCCGCCGCCTACCAGGCCAAGGAGCTCGACCTCGGCAACCTCGCGTCCGCCAAGGCGATCAGCCTCACGCCCAAGGCGAACCGCGCCACCCTCCTCGCCCAGCTCAATCAACTCAAGACCGCAGCCACGCCCACGACGACAACAGGCACGCCCACGACGGCGACCGTCACGCCCACGACGACCACCGTCACGCCGACCACGACGACCAAATCGAAGTCGAAGGCCAAGACGAAGTGAGCGCCGTCGTCGTCTAACATCGGCGCCCGTTCGGGCCGTTAGCTCAATTGGCAGAGCAGGGGACTCTTAATCCCAAGGTTGGAGGTTCGATTCCTCCACGGCCCATGAGAAAGCCCCGGAAATCGGGGCTTTTCTCGTTCTCGGTGATGTGTCGTCTCTGGGACATGTCCCCAATATGTCCCGAGATTGGCGTACGATTTGCAGCATGGCGGGTGAGTTTCGTCCTCCGACAGGCCACGTATTCCGGGTTGAGCGGACGCGGGGGCCAGCGTGGTACGGCAAGTACCGGCTCCCCGACGGGCGGCAGGTCCAGAAGAAGCTCGGGCCGGCATGGACGGGCCGTGGGCGCCCACCGGGGGGCTACTTCACCAAGCGACTCGCCGAGGACTGGCTGCGGGGCGTGCTCGAGCAGGCTCGCCGGGGCACCTTGCCAGGCATGGTGCGCACGGGCGCCACGTTTGCGGACGCCGCGGCCGAGTACCTGCGCTACGTCGAGCACGACCGCGGGCGCAAGCCGTCGACGGTGCGGGGCTATCGCTCGGCGATCGAAGCGCATCTGCTGCCGGCTTTCGGGTCGCTGCCCATCGAGGCTGTGACCACCGAGGAGATCGAGCGGTGGATCGCAGGCTTTGGGGGATCCATCCGGACCCGGAACAAGCTCTTGATCGAGCTCCACGGCATCCTCGGAAGGGCCCGGAGGGTCTACGGGCTGCCCGGGAACGCCGCCGCTGACGTCGAGAAGTTCCCTCAGCGCCGCAGCGGCGATATCGAGGTGTTCTCGCCCGAGGAGGTGTGGGCCCTCGTGCGGGCGGCCGCTCGGGAGCAGGACGCCGCGATCTTCCTCACAGCGGCATTCACCGGTCTGCGGATGGGCGAGCTGCTGGCACTACGCTGGCGCGACGTCGACTTCGCCGGCGCCACAATTCGGGTTCGGGCGAGCTACTACAACGGCCAGCTCACGACGCCGAAATCTGGAAAGGTGCGAGCTGTCCCGCTTGCGCCGGATGTCGCGTCGGCGTTGGCGAAGCTCGGTGATCGAGAGCACTGGGTCGGGGACGACGACCTGGTGTTCGCGGGCGAGCTCGGCGGCTACCTGGACGGCTCGGCGCTTCGCCGTCGCTACAAGCTCGCACTCGCGGCCGCGGCGCTTCGTCCCCTGCGCTTCCACGATCTCCGGCACACCTTCGGGACCCGGATGATCGGTCTGGCGGATATCCGCCGGGTCCAGGAGTGGATGGGTCACGCCGACGTCCAGACCACGATGCGCTACCTGCACTACGCACCGCGGGCCGAGGATGCCGAGCTGGTCGCGAAGGCGTTCCGAGTCTCCGGGCCCGCTGGCGCTGACGTCAGGGCGCCGAAATGAGCGAACATCTTCGGACATCTTGGGGACGTCTTGGGACAAGTTCAGCACTCGAAGAGTGTGCGTAGAGTGTGATCCTCTGTTGGTGGGAGGTTCGTGGCGGCTGATCGAGCCGCGGTTTCGTTACGGGTCGTGGCACGCTTCAAGGTCGTTCGAGCGAGCAACAGCGCTACTTGTCGGGAGCGAGCGAGTCGAAGGTCGTGTGATGGGCGAAGGCGGCCGATGGGGCCATCAGAGTCGCACCGTGGGTCGACTCTGATGCTCAGTCTCCGCGCGCGAGGAACTGGCATCTCGCACGGATGCGAGATCGACGCGTTCGTGTCCGCGTGCGTGTGACTTGGTCGTTCGCCGACCAGGGCAGGCCGGGCCTCTCGGCGGTCGACGCGCGCGTTGGTCCAGCCAAGCACGGACGCGAGGCCCGGTCTCTGCGCGCGCCAGCAGCGTCCGCGATTCCACACGGGTTCGCCACCTTCATTGTCCGGGCTCTGTGTACGACCGGCGCTCGGCTCGTAGTCGGAACGCACCAAAGCAGCGACCGCGGCGGCGCTGAGGGGCTGATCCCGTTCGTGGCGGAAGCGGTCGTCCAGCGCTGAGCACGGAAGGGGGTTCCGCGCGCCTCCTACGTCGCCGTTGCAGTCGCGGGCGGGTCGGGCTGGTTGCGGACGAATGCGACGTCCGCGGAGGCGCGCTTTCAGCCAGAATGTCGCGGACCACTTGCGACTCGATGAGCACCGACCCAACCTATCGGAGGGATCAATGATGGCCGGCCCGGATCACCTAGGCCCCGCGGAACAAGACCTGGCGCGGCTTGCAGCGTCCGTCGGCATATCGGATTCCTATCTCGTCGACCTAGTTGAGCTCGCCGACCGCGAACTCGCGGTTCCTGTCGGCCTGCTGCTCAATGGGATGATCGCGATGGGAGTTCTAACGACTCCGCGAGCGATGGCCGAGGAACTAGACGCTGCTCGGTCCAGGCTCGCCGCGCTTGTCGCTGGCCAGAGCCCGGAGGGCGTTGCGCCTGAAGTATTTCAAGAGCAGCTGCGCGAGTTCGGCTCCGCGGGCATAACCAGTTGGGAGCGCTACGAGCAGCTGGTGGAAGAACTTGAGGAGCAGGTTCGTCCATTTCTTGAGGACGGCGAACTCGACTTTGATCGGACGCCGGCGGACATAGCACGTCGCCTCATCCAGATTCGGACGCGGAGGTTCTTGACCCTCCGAGATGTCCAGGTCTTTGCTCCCGGCCAAGCTGGGATCATGCGCCTGAAGGTGATGCGGGTCATGCTCGACCACGTCGCAGCCTGGTGGATCATTGAGGTAGACGAAGATGGGCAGGCGACTTTCCAGCTATTCCAGACAGAGGGGCAGTGAGGCGGTCTCGCCCGGCAAGACCCTGCCGTGCCTGCACCTAAAGATCCCCGCCGGATTCACCGGGTCGAGATCATCAGCGCGCAGCAGGCGTGCGACGTATTTCGATTCGTACGCGTGCGCGATCCATTAGATCCCGATCTAATTCAAGACTTCTATGCGGACCAGTCTCTCGGGAAGCGTCCGCGAGGAAGATCGGCTCGGCTCCCTGAATTGATGCTCGGAATGTCCGCCTTCCGAACTCTCGAACTGGCAAGAGCTCGTTGGCTCGATATCGCGGAACTTGCTCGTCGCAAGGGACACCGTGAGCCAAGGGTTGGCTCCGCAATTGCGCAGGTTCGGCTGGTTCAAGGGCACGGCTTAGCTTTCGAGGATCTTGGTCACAAGGATGGACACCTGACGATTTGGGGTGCCGCGGAAGCGCTGACCGCATCGGTCGTTGCCATCGTCGAGGCCAGGCTGAGCTAATCTTATGGCATGCCATTTGTCCTCGTAGATGTCGATGGAGCGAGCCTCGAACGATTTGCGGAACCACGCGCGGTCCGTGCATATCTACGTGCCCGAATTCAAGAAGAGCCGTCCTTCGTAGAGGATTTGGCCGTACTTGAGTACCGCGCCGGGTCACGAATCGGCGATCCAGTGCTGGCTGAGGACTTTCTGGAGGGCCCAGATGTGGTAGGCAGCCAGATTCTCGAGTGGCTGAGGGGTCGTTCGGTTGCGACCGCTGCTATCCACGTCGGTGTAACTGGCGCCCAGGATGTCGTGAGACATGTGGTTATTCGCGCCCCGGTGGACCAGACAATTCTGCGATCGGCGTTCGGCCCAGCAGGCCGCCACCATGGTGACCGCGTGCTGGATCGGTCGCTGAGTAGCGTCGCATAGACCGTGTAGACCAGACTCAGTCGCCGTGGTGGTCGCGTTTGCGATTGGCTGCGCTTCGAGTCTGGTCGAACTCGGCGGGATCGATTCTCGTCGCTGACGCCAACTTCGGCGACAATCCGATCGGCACGGGGTAAGCGCTCGAACGCCGAGCGACGCCTCAGCGTCGGAGCGACCCAACGGAATCTCGCATAGGCAACGGGACCGATTCTGCGCGTCGGAGCGGCGCTGCTCCCGGCGAGCTCCGGGACTCGGGTGTTGATGTCAGGCCCGTCGCCGAGCCGGCGTGCTCAGATCCGGCCGCTCGCAACCGCCCAATCTGGAGAGTGGGCCGCCCGCCGTGGTCCGCGCGATACGCTTCGTCGCGCTGTCAGCCCGCGGCCCCGGCGACCGCATCGGCGACATAGGAGTGCTCCGCCCTGCTGCTCGCGGCGGTGCGACCCGCGACGACCTAGGTCGCCCAGGCGACGGGCTCAGGCCTCCGCGAGGACGTCGTGGGTTCCTCGTTTGATGCGCAAACCCGGCGGGAATGCCGGTGGGGCCTCGCGCAAGGCTGCGATGAACGTCGGCAGCATCGCCAGGAATGCTCGTTGCAATTCACGCGGCAGGCGACGAAACTTGCGGTCAAATCGCGCCAGCCGCTCGAACGTCGGCACGTCGAGCCGGAGCGCTCGCCGGGGAGGTCGTCCTCAGTGGCCATCACCCGCTCGAGATGCGCGATAAATTCCTCGTCATGGAAGACGGCTCCCCCGGTCTCGTGCAAGACCTCAGAGAGGAGCTCTGGCTCTGGACGCAGGAGGAGAGACCCGTCAGAGCGCTGCTCAACGATTTCATACGACCCCGCCAGTCCTGGCCCTGAGATTGTGACTCGCCTCGGTTGCGACGTCATCGCATCATTGTCGCACCGCCCGGGCTGCCGCTTCGGTCGGAGGCGTTCCGGGGGGCAGAGCGGGGCCGCCGGCGCGAGTTTGGATCCCCGGAACCGTGTCCCCAACCATGTCCCGAACTCAGCAATTCTCACCCGCTCCAGTCTCACCTAACTGCACTCAAACGCCCGTATCTACAGCAAATGCCCTGCAAATGAGCAACTCTTAATCCCAAGGTTGGAGGTTCGATTCCTCCACGGCCCATGAGAAAGCCCCGGAAATGGCCGGCCTCGAGTTAGCGCTCCGGAGCAACGGGTGCGTTTTAAGCCAGGCGGCCTCGGAGCCAGCGCAGGAACGAGACTGGCGCGGCGGCGGTGTGGCGGGTGCGGGGCCGGCGTGGCTGCTGGTGGCGGTGTGCACGAGGCGGCCGTGGTCGGCGGCTCGGCGGAGGTCGGCGATGTGCTGTTGGGCGACGATGAGGGTGAGTTGGGGATGCATGGCTGGACCTCGTGTTGGGGTGTGGTGCGGCACTGTGATCTGCCCGGGTTGCAGCGGGCTTGCAGTCCGGTAAACGCCCGGCTCGGGCATCGCAGCCGCGGGTGGGGTGCCGTCGGCGGTGTTCGGTCGGCGGCGAGCGACCGGGATCGGTACGGTCGCGAGGCGTATGCGTTTCGGGATCCTGGGACCGCTACAGGTGATCGGTGATCATGGGCGTGAGGTCGTCCTGGGCGGGCGGATGCCGCGAGCCGTGCTTGCTTTGCTGCTGCTGCGGGCGAACGAGGTCGTGTCGAGCGATCAGCTGGTTGAGGAGCTGTGGGCTGGTGCGCCGCCGGCGAGCGGCGCGAAGGGGCTGCACGTGCACGTATCGCGGCTACGCCGGGCCCTTGCCGCCGGCCACTCAGACCCAGACGAGGAGCGGCTGGTCACGACTGCCGGTGGCTACGTCTTGAGAGTCGGGCCCGAGGAGCTCGATGTGCAGCGATGCGAGCGGCTGATCGGCGAGGGCCGATCACTGCTGGCGGCGGGACGACCAGATCAGGCACTCGCCGCGCTGAGCGGCGCGGTCGAGCTGTGGCGCGGCGACGTCTTGGCCGACTTTCAGTACGACGCGTTCGCGCAGGGGGAGATCGCGCGGCTCGGCGAGCTGCGCGCCGCCGTGCTGGAGGAGCGGATCGCGCTCGCAATGCTGCTCGGCCGGGAGGCGCAGGTGCTGGGCGAGCTCGAGCGTCTCGTACGCGACTACCCGTACCGCGAGCGTCTGCGGGGCCAGCTGATGCTGGCTCTGTACCGGACCGGACGGCAGGCGGAAGCGCTGGCCGCCTACCGTGCCGCACGATCGGCGCTGGTCGACGAACTGGGGATCGAGCCTTCGGTCGAGCTTCGGCAACTGCACGAAGCGATCCTCGCTCAGGACCGGGCGCTGCTCCAAACCGACCCAGGCCAGCCGGCCGCGCCCGCCGGCGCCACGACGGACAGGCGAGCGCCGGGCCATGTCCATCTGCCCGTGCAGGCGACACCCCTCATCGGCCGCGAGCGCGAACTTGC
>DASZLV010000082.1:0-2794 GCA_035552215.1 Solirubrobacteraceae bacterium
TCCGTCGAGCCTATGGTCTGGGCGTCGGGGTTCTTGATCGTGTAGAGCGGGGTGTCGATGATGTGCTGCGGGCTGCTGCCGACGATGCCGGCCGTGTCGTAGACATACGCGCGGCCGCCGCTGCAGGTGGATTTCGACGCCCCGAGGGGAAGGGCCGCGATGCTCGCGCATTGCGAATTTGTGGCGGCGCTCCCGGGATAGTTCGGAGCCGTCGCCGTGCTCGGCCCCACCTGCTCCGTGAAGCTGCGGGCGGTGGTGATGATGTCGGGAGAGCCGTCGCCGGTGACGTCGCCGATCTGGACCGCCATCGGCACCGGTGGGCAGGGTCCGACGCCGACCGCGTTATTGGTCGCGTTGTCCCCGGCGCACGGCGGCATCCCCTGGAGCGAGCTCGAGACGCGGCCGAACTGGGGCGCGGCCTTGGCGGCCGTGCCATTGGGCGCGGCGGCGGCGAGAGTCGCCTCGAGCTGCCGGTCCGCCGCCGGCATGTCGATGCGCTGGATCACCGCGCCCGTCAGTCCGTCGAGAATGTAGGTGCGCCCGATGTGGGGATCGGTCGCCGAGGGAGTAAGGGTGTCATGACCCGACACGTCGTCGGTTGCGGGAACCTGCTGATTGCGCGCGCCGACGACGATTGAGGGGATGCCGTCGGGCGGTCCCACCGTGGGGTCCGGGCACATGACTCCGGGCTGCGGGGCCGCGAGGCCGGTCTCCTGCGGGCAGCTGCCTACGCTGGGCATCGTCTCGATGTAGACGAAGGCGAGGGTCGGGTAGTCGGGGCTGTTCGTGGTGCCGGCCGGGTTCTGGTAGGGCGGATTGCTGTTCGGATTCCCGTCCGGCGGGTTGATGATGTACGGATAGCTGGCCGGGGTGGTCAGCAGCGCCCCCGTCTTCCCGTCGTACACGAACACCTGGCCGGGGCCCGTCTGCGCCTGGGCTACGAGCAGATCCGCGTAGCCCTTCCCGGTGAGGTCCGCGCTGGCCAGCCCCCATCCGAACGAGCCGCCCCCGATTGGGTTGGCGGTGTCGACGGGAATCGAGTCGTAGGTGCGCGGCAGCCCGATCGGGCTTGCCGCCGCCGCTGCTGAAGCAGCTGCGACGAGCGCGAGGGCGCCGACGAGCAGCACAACGACCGCCCCACGCGCCTTCCTTGCCACCCTCATAAAGGCGAGTCTATGCCGCGGCTACTGGCAAATGCAATAGATGTAGGAGACATCTAGCTGGGGGCCCCGCGAGAGTGCGTCGGGCTCAGCTCAGGGCGCCGACCTTTACCGCTGAGATCTCCGCGTCGCTCGCGGTCACGGTGAAGGCCGCGGTGGCGTTGTTGTTCTCGAGGTCGTTGCACTGGAGGGCGACCGTGCTCGTCTTGGTCGTCGTCAGGTCGAAGGCGAGGGGCAGCGTGGTCTGGTCTTCGAAGGAGCCGCCGATGAGGGCGCCGGTGCTGGCCGTCCACCAGTCCGAGTCGCCCACCGTCGCTCCTGAGGCCGGCACGTCCACGAGCTGGCAGTTGACCTGCGAGGTCGATCCGGGGTGGGCGTCGACGGCTGTGAGATTCACCTTGGCGGTGATGGCATAGGTGCCAGCGGGAAGCCCGGACTTCGAGAGGACCGCCACGCTCGTTGCCACCGGAGAGGAGAGGAGGACGTTTGAGTTGCCGCCGTAGGCGAAGTAGGCGGCGGAGGTGCCGGCGGCTCCCTGAGCGCCCGTGGCGCCCGTTTTGCCCTGTGGCCCGGTCCGGCTGAAGGCGAGCGAAGTCGTGCCTTTTGGACAGTGCTTGCCCGCCTTGACGACATCGAGGACAGCGCGCTTCACGCAGCCCTGAATCGTCCCGCGTGCGCTGACGAAGGGATTGCCGACCGCGGCGTAGGCGCCGCCGCCCAGCGCGACGACCAACGCGGTGAGCGCCACGACGTTGGCGAAAGTCATGTGCGCACGAATCCTCGACATCATGGGCCCTCTCTTCAGTAGATTTCCACCGCCCGCGCGACCCCGGCGCTAGCGGTTCGGGCGCAACCATAACCTCGAGTGATGCGAGCGGCAACGCGCGCCTCGAGGCCGAGGGGTGTCTGGAGTCGCCCAGCTCGAGCGCGCAACCAGGGCCAGCCGCTACGGCTGGCCCCGGGGAGCGCTCACATCAGACGGCTAGACCCAGTGCAGCTTGAGGTTTACCTTCGTCCCGTTGGCCGCCGTCGAGCCGACACCGAGTCCGGTGCTGCCGACGACCAGCTTGTAATGGTGCTTCGTCTTCTTCTTGGTGTGCGGCTTGGACTTCGGGTGGGTGATGGTGCCGACCCCGCAGTGCGAGGCGACGAGCATGCCCTCCGCCGCGGAAGCGCTCTTGCCCATCACGTCCGGCACGACGCACGAGGCGGGAGGCGGCGTGAACGTGACGGGAGCGAATAGCGGCGGCGTGGCCACCGCCGGTGCGCTGACCGTGAAGGCCTGCCGCGCCGGGGTGCCGAACACCGGCGTGCCCGAGGCGGTCTGCTGGGTGGCCGCGATGAACGTGTCACCCGAGACGGCATCGGCGGGGATCGTGATCTGCACCGAGAACGACCTATCCGTGCCCGACGGACTGGCCGTGGCCAGCACCGGACCGGTCAGGCTGCCGAGCCGGATCTCGACCGGTCCCGCCGAGGTCGAGTCCGTGGCGCTATGCGTGCCGAAGAAGGCACCGTTGACCGTAACGGTGCTTCCCGGGAGGGCGGCACCCGGGCTGTCGGTCAGCGTGGCGACCGCCGTGCAGGCATATGCGGTCGCCGCCGCCACAGCCATCGGTACGGCGATAAGTCCC
>DASZLV010000083.1:0-3567 GCA_035552215.1 Solirubrobacteraceae bacterium
TGCGCTCTTGCGGTGCCGGCTGAGCGGCCCCAGACCGCTGTTGTTGATGAACGAGTCGAGCGCGCTCTGAATCACCGCGGGATCGATCGTCAGCTCCGCGCCCACGAAGTGCCCGAGCGCGTCGCGGGCCTTCAGGCCGAGCGCCCAGTTCTCGACGAAATAGAGGAGATCCCGCATCGCCCGCTGGTCGAGCTCGGTGAGGATCGGCGCCGCCTGCTGAGTCACCGACTGAAGGCTCAGCGCCGTCGGGCGCAGCGCCGTCAGCGGGCTCTGCCCCTGGCGCGCGAGGCGCTCGAGGGCGGGGGCAACCTGGCGTGCGGTCACGAGCGTGGCGTCGGCAGAGTTCGCGAACGGAGGCAGCGCCCGCAGCGTCGCCGTCAGCGGTCCGGCGGCGGCCTGGAGGTTCACGGCGGCGGGGGTGATCGCACCCGCCGCGGTGCCGACCTGGTTGAGCGCGATCCGCAGCTGGGTCAGGGCGCCCGGGGCGCCCGCGATCGTCGCGCCGAGCTGCGCCTGGCGGGAAGCGACCGATCCCAGCGCGGCGCCGGCGACGGTGATCAGGTCTCCGAGGTCGTCGCGCTTCCCGTTGATCGCGGCGGTGATCCGATCGCCCTCATCGATCAGGTTCTGGAGCGTGGCGTTCTGGGACGCCACCTGGCCGAGCAGGATGCGCGCCTGATCGATGTTGGGCGGGAGCACGCTGAGCAGCGTGTTGAAGTCGGCGCCACGTCCGGCCAGCGCGACGCCCATCTCGTTGATGAGGATCCGGAGTCGGGTGCGCGTGTCCACGTTGAACATGTTGAGGATGTCGTCGAGCTCAACCGGGGCGCCGGTCCGTTTGATCGGGATCAACGCTCCGGACGGCTGAGGCTGTGACAGGTCACCGACGGTGAGCTGCGCGTAGTGCTCGCCAAGCAGGTCGGTCGGCCTGATCTGGACACTCGCGCCGGTGCCGATCGGCGCGGCGTTCGAGTCGAGCGTGAACGTCGCGATCGCAGTGTCCCGCGGCGTCACCGTGACCGACGACACGGTCCCGGCGGAGACCCCCGCGATCTTCACCGACGAGTCCTTGCGCAGACCATCCGCGTCGCGGAATTCGGCCCGCACGATGTAACCGCCACCGCCCGAGCTCGTGATCACGTACACGAGCGCGATGACCACCAGCGCAAGCGCGGCACCGGCGATGATCCGGGTCCGGTTCACGGCTGCTGCTCCGGATCGGCAGCGGGGTTGAGCGAGTTCGGGCCGGCGCCGCATTGCGGCAGGAACCACGGCTGCCCGACCGACAGACCGGGCGGCCGCGGCTCGGCGTAGCCCTTGCCCGTCGCGTTGACGAAGGCTTGGGTAGTAATCCCGGGCGGAACCGCGTGAAGCGAGGTGGCGCTGACCTGGGGCATCGACCGGATCCCGTGCTGGCGGACGAATGGGCCTTGCTGCGCGCCGGTGAAGGTGACGCCCGGCGTGGCGTTCGGTTGCTCGAGCGCGTAGGTCGAGATCCAACTGTTGGCGGCGGTGATGGCGCCGCCGAGCTCGGGGGCGTAGGGCCGGATGCAGGCGACCATGGGCGCGAGCTGCGAGGTAACGGACCCGAGCTTGGGCATGAAGGGGATGCCGGCGTCGAGCAGGCTCGTGATCGAGGGCGCCGCCGCCGTGGCCTGCGTGAGCGTCGACACTCCGATGGGGACGATGCGGCGCAGCGCGGCGAGGGTGGGACGGATGGCAACCGCCAGGGGGCTGAGCTTGGCTGCCCCCGGTCGGATGTCGGTGATCAGCCCGTTGAGAATGCCCACGCTCGAGTCGAGCTGGACCAGCGTGCCCCGTGCTTCGCTGAGCGCGCCGGGAAGGTCCTGGATCGACTGCTCGATGCCGTTGGCGTGGGCCGAGAGCGTGCTGAAGGTCTGCCCCGCTACGGTCACGAGATCGCTGATCGCCGGTGCGCGGGAAGCGAGGACCGAGGTCAGCCGATCCCCGTTGAGGATCAGGCTCTGGAGCGCGTAGGTGTTACTCGCGAGATCGGAGAGCACGCCGTTGGCGGCGAGGACCGCCGGCGGCGCTGTGTTCAGCCCGTTGTGCAGCGCCGTCTCGTTGCCCGACACTCCCGTCGCCAGGTTTCCCAGGTACGAGGTCAGGTGGGTGCGCGTCGTCTTGGTGAACACGTTGAGCACCTGGTCGAGGTTGACCGCCGGTAGCGTGTCCTGGGTTTCGATGATCCCGCCGTCGGGGATCACGGGGGCGCTGGCGGGCCCCGGGATGAGATCGAGGCGCCGGGTGCCGTTGCCGATCGTCGAGCCCCAGCGAATCTCGACCGTCGTGCCGGCGTGCAGCGGCCAGAAGTGGTCGTCGCTGATCCCGATGTTCACGATCGCCTGGCCGCCGCCGAGGCTCGGGTCATAAGTGACGCCGGAGATCTTGCCCACCGGAAGCCCGTTTACGTCGATCGACTGCCCGCTGAAGAGGTTGAAAGCGCTGGTGAATTCGGCGCGAACGTGGTGTGGCTCAGCGCGCGTTCCGATCGCCCAGTAGACGAACAGAATCGTCCCGGCGGCAGTTACCAGCAGCCACGGGTGGTCGAGGGGCCAAGACATGGCTCGGCGCGCGCTTCGTCTGCGCTGAGGCTGCATGTCGCTCGCTCAGCCGCCGACGGGGATCTGTGGATTCACGCCCCAGAAGAAGAAGGTGAAACCCGCGTTGAGCACCATGGTCAGCACGAGGGCGACGACCATCGAGCGGGCGGTGGCGGCACCCACCCCGACAGGCCCACCTCGCGCGTTGTAGCCGTAGTACAGCGACGAGATCACGATGCATATCCACATGATCAGCGTCTTGATGTAGCTGAAGAGGATCGACGGGCCGTTGGTGAAGGCCCACTGCACCGACTCCCATGCCGCCTTGGAGATGTCGTGGATCTGGTACAAGATCACGAAGACCTCGCCGAGGTAGAAGACCGCTAGACCGATGATGAAGATCGGCGCCGAGATGAGGATGTTGGCCAGCAGCCTCGTCGACACCAGGTAACGCATCGAGTTGATGCCGAGCGTCTCCATCGCGTCGATTTCGTCGCTGATCCGCATCGACCCGAGCTCGGCCACGTAGCCGCACCCGATCTTGGCGCCGACCATGTAAGCGAACATGAACGGGGTCGCCTCGCGCAGCGGGCATAGGGCGCTGAAGACGCCCTCGTAGCTGCTGGCGCCATAGCCGCGGAGGATGTAGACCGACTCGTTGCCGCACGTGAGCCCGAATACGAACTGCATCGCCAGGAGGACGAGCGCTGAACCGGTGATCAGGATCCCGACTTGACGCAACATCTCGGACATGTAGCGCAGGACGCCGCGCAGCTCGAGGAACGCGCTCGCCGCGAATCCGGCCATCGCGCCCGCCTCGGTGAGCCCGGAGCGAACGGGCTCCACGAAGCCGTTGACCAGACGCATCAGAGGCCCCGGAGGCTGCGGCTCGCCACTGCGTTGATACGCCGCCGGCTGTGCAGAAGCTTCCACTCTTACCTCATCTCAGCGTCGAGGTCTGCGGGAAGGCGGCGAGGAGCAGCGAGTTGAGCATGTAGTTGTA
>DASZLV010000084.1:0-5093 GCA_035552215.1 Solirubrobacteraceae bacterium
CTGCCGGAACGACAGGTCGGGGTCCGACCCCGGGAACCCGCCGTCCTCGGGAAACGAGTCCAGCCGCATCGCCATCGCGTGCGCATAGTCCGGCGCGTCGTAGTTGATCGTCTCACCCACACGCCGGCGCTTGTAGAACCGGCTCCGGTAGGGCTCCGGCACGTACTCGAGCCACTGCCCGGCCCGGGGGACCGGGTGCAGATCGGAGTCCACAATCCGGACGTCGACCCGCGCCTGCTCGGGCGCCCGCTCCTGCATGCTCGTCACTGCCATCGTCTGCGTCTCCTGTGTCGCGTTTGGACTGGGTGCGTCCCGCCACTCAGGACCCAACCGGGGCCGCGGCGGCCGCCCCGAGTCCGTAGAGCTCGTCCGCGTTTCGCCAGAGGATCTTCTGCCGCTGCTCGTCGGTGAGGTCAAGCGATACCGAGCTGGTCTCAGTCATGCTCCAGTGCGGGTAGCTCGAGCCGTACATGATCAGGTCCGCCTTGCCGGTCATCTCCAGCCACTCGGCGGCGACGCCGCCCGTCCCCACGCCGTCGAGATTGCTCTGAACGAACCGAACGTGCTCATGCAGATACGCGCTCGGTATCTGCGGGGCCCACGGCGTCTGCTCGAGGTGCGGGCGCCCGAACGTGTCCATGCGCCACATGAACGGCGTCACCAGCTCGCTACCCCCATCGGCCCAGACGATCTTGAAGTCGGGCAGGGCCTCGAACACCCCCTCGGCGATCATGTTGAGCAGGTGGTAGATGTAATTCACGGCCATGAACCCGGCGTACTGGGCGTACGTCCGCGGATGGCCAGACGGCGTCGGCGGATACCCGATCCCCGTCCCGGTCTCGATGTGCACGGCCACCGGCAGCTTCCGCCTCGCCGCCTCCTCCCACAGCGGCATGAACTGGGGCTTGCCGTACAGCTCGCGAGACTGCAACGGCACGCCGAGCTGCACCATCCGGGGGTGGGCGCTCCACCGCTCGATCTCCTTGAGCGCGCCCTCGATGTCCTCGGGATTGACGCGGATCGTGCCCCGGAACCGCTCACCGTAGACCTCATCGTCGAGCCACCGCTCGGTCAGCATCTCGTTGTGGGCCGAGAGCATCGCTGTGGTGAGATGCCGATCGGGCAGCGTGCCCCGCGTCATCGGGTGCAGGATGGCGATGTCGACGCGACGCTCCTCGAACAGGTGCCGACCGACCTGCCGCGGATCCGATCCCGGATAGCCGTCGGTCGCGGTCACGATCTCAGGCGAGTACTCGCCGTCGGGCGCTCCGTACCAGTCCATCTCGACGTCCGGGATCCCGCGGCTCTTGAACGGCTCACGGAGGTACTCGCGGATCTCCCGGTTGCTCTTGAAGAAGACGTGGACGCTCGCATCGACGAAAGGGTGCATCCGCGGTGCGTCCTGAGACCCAGCCACGTCTTGCGGGTGCTCTGACACGGCTTCGTGTTCCTCTCTCTCCGGGGTGCGCCGTCGGCAACGGCCTAGACGGGCCAATAACTGACGGGGAATGAGGTTAGGCGCTCACTTTTTTCATGTCAAGGCCTTACCCAATGCGGGTTCCTCATTCGGTCGACACGGTAGGATCGGGGCGATGCGGCGCGCCGTGGTACACGTGAACCTTGATCCCCGCGGCCAGCTCGCGCTCGGCCAGGTGAACCGCGCGGTCGAGGCACTCCGCGCGTCGGGCCACGACGTCATCGCCGGCGACCTGGACAAGCTCCCGGCGACGCGGCGGGAGATCGAGCTCCTCCAGCCGGGCGACGATCCCGACGACTTGCGACCGGCCGCAGAGCAAGCCTGCGCGACCGTGCTGGCGTCGATTGCCGCTGCGGCGACGCCCCGCGCCATTGCCGTCTCCTTCATCAGCTCAGGCAGCGAGGAGGACGCGCGGGGTGTCGTCCGCGCCTTCGGCCTCGGCGAACAGTTGCACGAGGTCAGGCTTCAGGACGACGACGTCGCGGTCCTGGTGCTCGAGCCCGAGGCACTGGGACGAACGATGCCGGCCAAGCTCCAGACAGTCCTGGAGGCCGCGCTCAACCGCGAAGTCCGGTTCGCCGAGGCGTGACAACACTCAGCAATCAGGCGCTGGTTGCGAACCCGGCTCGCGGACTGCTCGAGATGGCATGCGGCGGTGATGGCGAGGCCGGCCAACTGCCCACCACGGCCGAAGCTCTCATCATCGAGTTGCTCGCCCAACTCGACGTCGAGGCACACTTTCGTCAGGCCGGCCTGACCGCGCGAGACGTCATGCCGTTCGCGAGGCTCGTCATCGACTAGCCGGACCCGCCACCGACTCCTGGCCCCTGGAGCTGCGGACGTAGACCGCGCCAGTACCACGCACGATGTGCGGAACGTCGGCTGAAGCAAAGACGCGAATCACTCCAATCGGCTTGTTGTCACCTCTCGCATATCGGCGACGAATGGCAGAAGTGGATCGACCTCCGCAGTCAAGACGCTGCCATGTACGACTGAAGATCAACCCGCTCTGGCTTCGTCCAACCATGGACGTCCCCGTTGTCAGCGACGCCCAGCAGAATCCATCCACCGAGCGTGGTGGCGAACGAGCCAGCGGCCGCGCCGAAGCGGGGCGCTTGGGCAGATCCCGGTTCCGCTCGACCAGAAGATCCTCGCGTGGCAGCACAAGCTCATCGAGCGCTGCCTGATCAAGCGCAATCAGCGAGAGCCGACGAATGCTCGGACGTCCGGGCACGCCGTAACCGTAGCCCGACGATCGGCGCCAATCGGAACGCGGACCTACGCGGGATGGGGACCAGATTGCGATCTGCCTGCCTGCACGCCACGACCACGACGCCCCACCAGCTATCCGCTTGACGTTGGGCTTCTGCGACGGCCCGTTGCCTGGGATGGGCGCACTCTGAAACGGTCGGAGGCTGGGTACCCAATACAGGTGGGACGATTTCCACGGCGCTCTCCTGATCCTTGGCTGCGCAGCATCGATGAGAGCCTGCCCCGCAACCGCGATGCCCCGCGACCGAGGGTACCGGAGGTCGTTGCGTCCGTCATCGTGATTGCGCTGATCATTGCCATTGCGATCTGGTTCCTGTTCATCGCCCACGGTGGGATTGGCCCGGGCACCGTCTGAACTAAGCAGCCGGCGTCGCAGCGCTTGCGGACCTCCTAGGTCGACGTTTCACCGTTCCGCCGTGAAGCTTCGAGCAGGGTGCGTTGGGCTCTGCGCCCGTCGAAGTTTCGTCCGAGTTCCTGGCAGGCTCGTGCGTGGCGATCACCACGCCCGTGCTGGTTGTCATGCTGGTCGGTGAGCCGCAGCGAGGCGCGCACGCCTGCATCAGCGACTTGATCACCCGGCCGCTGCCGAAGATGGTCAGAGTCCCGATCGGCTGCTGCTTGAGCTTGGGCACCGCATCGGTAGCGTCGCCATCCAGGAGGACCGAGTTGCTCCACGGCAGCGGCCCGGTCGTGTAGCGGGGTTCGGGTTCCTACGGCCGGCCGGCGCGGGGCGCCGGCGCCCGAGCGGTCAATACTTGGGTATTGCGCCCTAGGAACATGTTGGCGGGGCCGCTCCATTGGTTCGCGACCATGAACAAGGTCGCTCCGTCCGGACCGCCGAGGGCACAGGCAAAGCAGCCGCGGTCGAGCTCGATCGTCTGCAGGATCGCGCCGCCTTCGCGAACGCGCACGCACCGCTTGTTCGGCACGTCCGCGTACCAGACAGCATTCTCCGCGTCGGCACAGGTGCCGTCCGGCACTCCGTCGCCGAGCTCCGCCCACACCCTTCTGTTCGACAGGCTTCCGTCTGTCCCGATATCGAACGCCGTGAGCCGCTTGGCGTAGGACTCGGCGACTATCAGGGTTTGATCGTCGGGCATGACGAGCATGCCATTTGGGAAGGCGAGGCCGCCGGCGACCTTGCGAGCCGAGCCGTCAGAGGCGACAAGCGCGACGATTCCCGGCGCGAAGTCTTCGCCGGCCCTCGGATCCCCAGGACGAGGTCAAGGACCAGCGCCGATCAGCGCGCAAGCGGAGGGCGATCCTCGACGCGGCCACCACGATGTTTTTGAGCAACGGCTACCTGGGCACGAGGATGGACGAGATCGCCGCACTCGCCCGCGTCTCGAAGCAGACCGTCTACAAGCACTTTGCCGACAAGGAGCGCCTGTTCTCAGAAATCGTCACCGCTACGGTCGACGAGATCGCCAATCCGAACTACGACGAAGTGCTGAGCCTCAGCGACATCGGCGACCTTGAGCACAATCTGCGCAGTTTCGCTCGCCGTCAGCTGAGCGCGGTGATGGAGCCGCGCCTGCTACAGCTGCGGCGGCTGGTGATCGGGGAAGCCGGTCGCTTCCCGCAGCTCGGCCGGCTCTTCTACGAGCGAGGGCCGGGACGCACGATCGACGCACTAGCGACGCTGTTCGAGCGGCTCGCCTCAAGGGGCGCGCTGGATCTCGACTCCCCACGCCTCGCCGCGGCTCACTTCAACTGGCTCGTGATGTCGATCCCGTTGAACCAGGCGATGCTGCTCGGCGAAGACGAGCCGGCCACTCCCGCCGAACTCGACCGCTACGCCGACGCCGGCGTGCGCGCATTCCTCGCCGCGTACCGCAAACGCTGACGCCGCGCACCCAATGTCCGACCGCCCGCCGTCGTGACGGTCGCGTTGAGCTTCTATCCATCTCGATACCGAGCAGATGTTCACGCGCAGCCTGCCCTTGGAGGTGTGTCATACGCGATAGCGTCGTCGGGCTGTACTCGTGTGGGCCTGTCCAAATGGCTCTGTGCTCTGCGTCGCTGTGAGTGAGGCTGCCGTCGGCAGCGTTACGAGACCAATCGCGGAGAACGGAGCACATCGTGAGTCTTAACGGGAAAGTGGCACTCGTAACCGGTGGGAGCCGGGGAATCGGGGCGGCGGTCGCCAGGGAGTTGGCGAAGGATGGAGCAGCTATCGCGCTGACGTACGCGAACGCGGCGGATAAGGCCCGAGCGGTCGCCTCAGGGATCGAGGCGGGTGGCGGGCGCGTAGCCGTGATTCATGCCGACAATGCGGATCCTGGGGCGCCACGGGCGGCTGTCGAGCAGACGGTGCGGGAGCTGGGTCAGCTTGACATCCTGG
>DASZLV010000085.1:0-47131 GCA_035552215.1 Solirubrobacteraceae bacterium
CTTGGCCAGTGAGCGCAGGAAGGCGTGGGTGACGAGCACGTGGATGTTCGATTGTGTGGCCTCGTAGACGATCTGGCTGAGGCCGGAGGCGATCGACGGGTAGAAGTTCGCCACCTCGACCTCGATCCTCAGCCTCGCCTCCTCGGGAGTGCTCCCGGGGCGCCGGCGCACGTCGACGGCCAGGAATCCCGAGCCGCGCCCTGAGCGCGCGACGAGAAGGCCGTCCCGGATGCGCCAGCGGATGTTGCCGTGGTCGGGCTCGATCAGGTACTCAGGGGCATCGAAGCGCAGGAGCGTGAGCGGACGCGCGAGCAGGACGACCCGGCGCTCGTCTTCGCGATAGACGACGCGGATGAGCCCGAGGGTGACGCGCGAGAGGAAGCGCCAGTACGTGCGGCCGAGGTTCTCGAGGCTCGTGGGCGACCACAGGCGGTCGAGGTCGGCGGCCGACATCGTGATCTCCGCCGTCTGCACCGAGCGGACCCCTCCGTCCTTGGCGATCACCGTCGACTGGCGCGGGGAGACGATTACGGAGCGCGCGGGAAGCCCGCGCGCGCGACGACGGCGACGGGCCACGGCCAGCGCCGCGGCGGTGAAGCCGGCGATGAGGGCGAGCAGAGGGGCGAGCACGCGACCATTCTTACCGCTTGATCGGCCGCCCACGCTCAGCGGGGCAGAGCGATCAAGGCGATGCTCGACCCGGCCTCGAGCTCGCCGGTCCCGGCCGGGATCAAGCCCAGCGCATCGGCCCCGAGAAGCGAGCTGATCAGGTTCGCGCCCTGAGGTCCGTTGGGCACGGCGAGGGCGCGGCCGTCGCGCTGCTCGACCCGCATGGTGATCACCTGATCGCGCGTCGGGCTGCGCTTGAAGGGCACGGCCAGCTCGGCGAACCGCTCTCCGGGCGCGGCCGCTCCCTGGAGGGCGAGGAGAGCGGGTGCGACGAAGAAGGTGAAGGCGACGAAGGCGGCGACGGGGTTGCCGGGCAGGGCGAACACGGGGCGACTGCGTCGCCCTTCGGAGTTGGCCTGGCGGCCAACATCCACGGGGCGACTGCGTCGCCCCGGCGCGTCGAGCGTCCCGAACCACGTGGGTTTACCGGGCTGCATCGCCACCCCCCAGAATCGTCGCTCGACGCCGAGGGCATTGAGCGCCTGTTTGACGTGGTCATGGGGACCGACCGACACCCCGCCGGTGACGACGACGACATCCGCGCGGTCGAGCGCGGCCGCGAGCGCCGCCTCGATGGCATGGCGATCGTCGCTCAGGCGCTCGGCCGGGCTCGTGAGCGCCCCGCACCGGGCCGCGAGCGCGGTGAGGGTGACCGCATTGGCATTGTGGATCTCCCCGAGCCCGAGGGGCTCCCCGGGTGCCCGCAGCTCGGTTCCCGTGCACAGGATCGCCGCCTGCGGTCGCCGTGCACACCAGACCGCGCTCGCGCCCGCGGCGACCGCTCCGGCGAGCTCAGGAGCGCCGAGCTTGGTCCCGGCGGGCAGCACGCACGTCCCCGCCGCGAGATCCTCGCCCTGGTAGCGGATGTCATCGGCGACGCCGACTTCGCAGCGCAGGGTCACCTCGTCGCCGTCGGTGTCGACCTGCTCCTGGCGCACCACGGCGTTGGCCCCGGCGGGCAGCTCGGCCCCGGTCGAGGTGCGAATCGCCTCCGAGGCGCCGATCGAGAGCTCCGAGGGAACTCCGGCCCGTGATTCGCCGATCACCCGCAGCTTTCTTCCGGCCGGGCCCGCGAGCACGGCGTATCCATCCATCGCCGCGGAGGCGAAGGGCGGCACGTCCCCAGCGGCCGCCAGGTCGAGTGCGAGCACGCGATCGAGCCCGTCCGTGAGGGCGACGAGCTCAGCGGTCAGCGGCTCGATCGCGGCCCGGATCTGCTCCTGGGCGCGGGCAATCGATATGAGCGTTGCCGTCATGGGCGCATTGTGCAGAGAATTTGGGGGGTAAACGCCGCCATACGTGATAGAAGGACGCGAGTGACTCCTCGACATGTGGTGCCGCGACGGCTTCCGTCCCGGCCGGTGGCGGATACGCCGGTCGACGCGCTGCTTGCGCGGGCCGAGGACCTCACCAAGGGCTGGCTGCTCGCCCTCCTCGAGCAAAGTGCGCTCGAGCAGGCGCCTTCGATCCTCGCCGCCGACGTGGTGCGAGACGGACCGCGACTGTGCGCTGCCATCGTGCGCGCCCTCGCGGACGATGACGATCTGCGGCGGCTCGAGCCGGGCGAGGCGCTCGAGCGCCTCGCCTCGCGCGCCGGCGAGATGGCAGGGACCTCACATGCCGAGCCTAGCGTCCGTGCCGTCGACGCCCTCAGAGGGGTTATCTGGAGCGCGCTGCGTGAGGAGATGGTGCGCCCGGAAGCCGACCTCGTCGCGGCGCTCGCGGAGCGCCTGACCCTCGTCGCCCAGCTCGTGCGCGCCGCTGTGCTGCGGCGGTTCGGCGCCCCCGCGGGCGACGCCCCGAGCGAGGCACCGGGCGGGCTGACTGAGGTGATCGGGGTCGCCGGTGACGCCGGAGTCGACATCTTGGATGAGATCGGCGAGCCGCCCCGGGGGGCGACGTCCGAGCTGCTGCCGGCGGACGACGATGCGGAGAAGTTCTCGGTCACGCGCGGGTCGGGTCCGCGCCTGGTGAAGGAGGGCCCGATCCCCGTGACCGCCGATTCGCTGTGGCGAGGCGCCCTCGAGGACGAGGTCGCCCGGGCGCAGCGGTCGGGAGCCAAGCTCGGGCTGCTCCTCGCTGAGCTCGGCGACGCCAATCATGTCTCCGCAGTGGAGCCGCTGGCCATGGCCAGCGAGACCTTCGGCCGCTTCGCCCAAGCGGTGCGGAGTGTGCTGCGGCGCGAGGACATACTGGCCTGCGAGACCGAGACTCGGGCCTGGATCATCGCCCGCACCACGGGGCGGCCCGGCGCCCGGGCCCTTGGGGCACGCATCGCCAGCGCCGTCCACGAGGCGGGGCCATGGCGGGGGGCGCCGCTCACCGTGGGGATCGGGATCGCCATCCTCGGCGAGGACGCCCACGACGCCGTCGGTCTCATCGAGGCAGCCGACGAGTGGACCTTCGCGGCCATGTCCGCCGGGGTCGCCACCGCCGAATCGCCAGAGCATGCCCGCGCGGGAGACGGCACCGTCGACTCACGACACTAGAGCGGGATGGCGCCGACGGTCTCGGTGCCGAGCATGCCAAGGGCCTGCGCCGTCGCCTGGGTGAGGTCCCAGCTCGCGTGATTGGCGAACGGTCCGCGGTCGATCACCGGCACGACGATCGAGCGCCCTTGATAGTAGATCTGCACCGGCGTCCCGCATCTGAGGGTGGGGCTCGCCACGCCGAGGGTGCTGCGCCTGAGGATCTGCCCGCACGCGGTCCGCTGACCAAAGAAGCCCTGCCCGTAGTAGGTCGCCCGTGCCGGCCGGTAGACGGTGATCTGGAGGGTCGGCGAGATCTGCCCCGCCTGGGTCGCGCTCGCCGCCTGCTCGAGCACCGTGCGCACGGTCACGTGCCCGGCATAGTTCGTCCTCCACCGGACCGAGAAGGCTCCGCCGGTGGCGACCGTTCCGCTGGCCACGCTGACCCACCCGGCCTGGGAATCGAGCCGCTGCACGACGATGGTGTCCCCAGCGCTCGTGGGGGCCGTCGAGCCCGTGAAGGCCAGCGAACGTCCCAGCAGCGCCCCGACATTGGTGGTCACCGTGATCCCGTTACCGGTCGCGGTGGCCGCGGGGGTGACGGTGGGCGTCGGAGCCGGCGTCGCCGAGCCCGGAGAGGCACCGCCAGATGAGGCGCCCGTGAGGGTGGACGGGATCGTGGGCAAGGGTGAGGCGGCGGACGCACCCGCGGCCGACGCCGCGGGTGCGGCGACGAGCGGGCTCGCAAGAAGCATGGCGACGAGCGTCGCTTTGGCGCGTGGGGGGCTCACGTCAATAGACTTCCCTGCTCGGTCGGCCTACGGGGTGAGCTGACGGGCTCGCGCTGGGCTGGCGCTACGGTCCGAGATTCGGACCGATTCGCCCCTATGAGCCTTGCGGCCCACAAGTGGTTCCCCCGCCGGCCGCCCGCTGAGGGGCGACCGCTCGGCCATTGAAGGACGCGGAAGTATACGAAACTTTGCGCCGAGGAGTTATGTCGCCTTTATCCCCTGGCGGGGGAGGTGGCGGCCCCCTGGAACCGGGGGGCGGAGGGGCGCGATCCTACGGTCTCGGGAGCCGCGCGACCACGCCCCGCAGGGCCCGGGCGCCCGCCGAGATCCCCATCTCCGCGAGCTCGGCGGTCACGTTCACGGCCGAGCTGATGAGATCGGCGCCGGCCGCCGGGATCGGCGGTCGCGAGCGCGTCGCCCTAGGCGTGCCCGGAGGTTGGGCGGGCTGACGAACCCGGGAGGGGGCGGGTGTGGCGCGCTTGGTCGCGCCGGGGGAGGCGGGGGTGCTTTTGACGGCGGCGGGACGACGGGCGCTCTTGGCCTGCCGGAGGCTCGTGGTGGGTTCGGTCGGCCGGGCGCTCCGAGCCGGGGGGCGTGCCGGCGGCGCCGGGGCGGCCCGCGTGGGCGCCGGGGCGGCCCGCTTCTCGCTGCGCCGGTGTGGGCGTGTCCGGGGAAGGGCGCCGAGGACCTCGGAGGGGCGGTCGTCGCTCATGCCGGAGCAATGATCGCGCACGGCGAGCGGGGGCGTCGTCTGGGCGTCGGCAACCCGGCCGCGCCGCCGAAGTCGCCCGCCGGACCCCCGCCCGTGATATTGACCCGATCCGTGGGTAAACCGCGAATAGCGAGGAAATTTGAGCGCAACTTGAAACGGGAAGCGACGTTTGACGTAATAGTGATGAACGCCGCGCTTGCGGCGCCGAGTCAGATGACGCCGCACCCAAGCCCCCGAGGCGGTCGGCCTTCCTTGACTTCAGAAAGTATAGCGATTAGTATAGGTCCATATGTTTGAGTAGCGGGAGTGCGCCGTGAGGGCGGATCCCGTGCCAGTCCTCGTGTCGCCGGGTATCCAGCGGGCGACGCCTTACGACGGAAACGGAACCAATGTCAGTAGCCGAACTACAGGAACTCGAAGAGATCAAGGGTCTCGTCAACCGCGGCCAGCAGGTAGGTGTGCTCACGTACGCCGAAATTGCCGGTGCGGTGTCGGAGCTCGATCTCGACGAGGCCGACGTCGAGGAGCTGCACGGCTTCCTCGAGCGCGCGGAGATCGAGCTTGTCGAGGAGGTCGATCCGGCCCTGGCTGCGGCCGAGGTGGAGCGGGCGCCCGACAAGCGCGGTCGCCGCAAGCCCAAGACCGCGCTGGATCTCAAGCCGGACATGACGACCGATTCCCTTCAGCTGTTCCTGAAGGACATCGGAAAGGTACGTCTGCTCACAGCCCAGGAAGAGGTCGACCTGGCCAAGCGCATCGAGCGCGGTGATCTCGATGCCAAGCAGAAGATGGTCGAGTCGAACCTCCGGCTCGTGGTCTCCATCGCGAAGAACTACCGCAACCAGGGCCTGCCCTTCCTGGACCTGATTCAGGAAGGAACGCTCGGGCTCGTGCGCGCGGCCGAGAAGTTCGACTACCGCAAGGGCTTCAAGTTCTCCACCTACGCCACCTGGTGGATCCGCCAGGCCATTGCCCGCGCTCTGGCGGACAAGGCGAGGACGATCAGGATCCCCGTGCACGTGGTCGAGAAGCTCAACAAGATCGGTCGTGCCGAGCGCAAGCTGGTGACCGAGCTCGGTCGCGAGCCCACCGCCGAGGAGATCGCCGAGGTCACCGGTATCGAGCCCGACGAGGTCGAATCGATCAAGCGCTCGGCGCAGGCTCCGGTTTCGCTCGAGAAGCCGGTAGGCGACGAGGAAGAGTCCGAGTTCGGGCAGTTCATCGCCGACGAGCGGGCCGAGTCGCCGTACGAGCGGGCAGCGGAGATCCTCACCAAGGAGGCTCTGCGCGAAGCGCTCGAGAACCTGAGCTACCGCGAGCGCCGCGTCCTCGAGCTCCGCTACGGACTCGGCGGCGAGCACCCGCGCACCCTCGATGAGGTCGGACGCACGTTCAACGTCACCCGCGAGCGCATCCGCCAGATCGAGAATCAGTCGCTGAAGAAGCTCCAGTCGCTCGCCGAAGCCCAGAAGCTTCGCGACGTGGCGTAGTAGACCTCGGCGCCGGCGCACAACATCTGTCCAGCCATCGGCCTGGGCGGTGGCGGCCCGCTAAAGCGGGCACGCCGCCGCGCCGATGACTGGGTCAGATGTTCGAACTGCACGAGGCGCTTCGGTATGTGGTGCGCATGGAAGGGTCGGACCTGCATCTCAAGGTCCCGTCCCGGCCCCTTGCGCGCATTCACGGCAAGCTCGAGCCGATCGAGGAATACGAGCCGATGCAGGCCGCCGACACCGACCGGGTGCTCCGGCAGATGCTCACCGACCACGACAAGCTGGCCGAGTTCGACCGCGAGCACGAGGTCGACTTCGCCTACGCCGTCGAGGGGTTGGCTCGTTTCCGGGTGAACGCCTTCCTCCAGCGCGGCGCGATCTCGATCGTCGCTCGCGTCATCCCCTTCGCAGTGCGCACGATTGACGACCTCGGCCTCCCGCCCGTGATGAGCGAGATCGCCGACGAGGAACGTGGCCTGATCCTCCTCACGGGCACCACGGGCTCAGGCAAATCGACAACCCTGG
Organism: Solirubrobacteraceae bacterium; assembly: GCA_035552215.1. Taxonomy (GTDB): domain Bacteria; phylum Actinomycetota; class Thermoleophilia; order Solirubrobacterales; family Solirubrobacteraceae; genus Palsa-465. Next base: position 6,659 of record DASZLV010000085.1, read on the forward strand.
CCGCGATGATCGACCAGATCAACGAGACCAAGTCGCGTCACATCGTGACCATCGAGGATCCGATCGAGTACCTGCACTCCGATCGCAATTCGATCATCAATCAGCGCGAAGTCGGCATGGACACCGCCTCCTTCGGCCGCGCCTTGCGCCGCGTGCTGCGCCAGGATCCCGACGTGATCCTCATCGGCGAGATGCGCGACGAGGAAACCGTGCAGGCGGCCCTGTCCGCGGCCGAGACCGGCCACCTCGTGCTCTCCACCGTGCACACCCTCGATGCCCCCGAGACGGTAAACCGGATCATCGACTTCTTCCCGCCCCACCAGCACCAGCAGGCCCGGGCCATGCTCGCCGGCACGATGAAGGCGGTGATCTCCCAGCGCCTGGTCAGGACTCCGAGCGGCGACGGTCGGGTGGCAGTGTGCGAGATCCTGCGCATGACCGGCCGCGCGCGGGACATGATCACCGACCCCGAGCAGACGGGCCGCCTCCGCGAGGTCATCGCCGAGGGCGAGTACTACGGGATGCAGACCTTCGACCAGGCGTTGCTCGGTCATCATCAGGCCGGACGGGTGTCGATGGAGGACGCCCTGCGCGTCGCCTCGAGCCCCCATGACTTCAAGCTCCTGGTCGCGGCCGAAGGCCGTACGGCGACCTCGATGGAAGACCTGATGGAGCCGGGTCTGCGCGACACCGGGGCAGGCCCGGAAACCCTCAAGCGCCCCGGGGGACCGGAAGCCCCCGTGGTCATGGGCGGCCCGAGAACGCCGGCCGCGCCCGCCTCCCCGGGCCGGCAGGCGTCTTCCGCACCGCCCCCGCGTCCCGGGGTGCCCGCCTAGCGTCGCGATCCATAAATTCGCACGCAGTCTGCGTGTGTCTGGACGCGCCTGGGCGGCGGCGGTGACCCCGCCGTACCACCAGTACGACTCGGGTCACCGCCACCACCCAGCCACGCCCAGCCATCCCGCATCCTGCATCCGAATTTCCGACTCACGACACAGCGGCAAGTCCCCACTTCAGTTCGTAAAGCATCGCGCTACAATGGGCGATCGAGATGGCTTCACAGGATTCGTGCCCGGTTTGCCGTACCGCCGAGATCGTGTGCGGCAAATGGACGCTGCTGGTCATCCGTGATCTCGCCGAGGGACGCTCGCGTTTCTGCGAGCTCGAGCGGTCGCTGCAGGGCATCAGCCCGCGCACCCTGTCGTTACGCCTGAGGGCCCTTGAGGAGGAAGGAATCGTCGAGCGCCAGACCTACCCGGAGGTTCCGCCTCGGGTCGAGTATGCGCTCACCGAAAAGGGCCGCGCGCTGGTGCCGCTGATCGAGAGCATGCGGGCCTACGGAAGCGCCTGGCTCGGGATCGACTGCGCGGCGGTCGACCCAGACTCAGAGGCAGAGGCAGAGGCAGACGCAGCGGCTGAGCGCGAGCCCGCCGTCGTCGCCGCCTGAGCCTCACGCGCGGCGAATATCGAGCACATCGCCGAGATCGACGGCAGCCGCTGACCGGCGCGGGGCTGCAAGCCTCGGTGCGCGCGGTCTCCCGGGGGAGGATCGGCGGTGTCCCCGGCGAAACGGCGGACGTGCGCAATCGTACCCTCCATCAGTTGCTCGAGGACTTCACCGCGCAGGCGGCCGGCCAGCTCGAGGCGGAGACGGCCGAGGGCGCCGAAGTTCCCTTCGAGCTCGTCGAGGAGCCGGGCGGGAGCGCCCCGCTGTACTGCTACCGGCCGCTCACCGGCGACTTCATCCGTGAACGCCACGCGGGCCTGACCGCCCTCCCCACCTATGCGCCGGCCGCGCGGATGCTCGCCACCGCCGAGGGCCTCGACGCCTACCTGCGCGGGCGCGCCGGACCGCCGGTGCCGACCGAGGCGCGGGAGCGAGCCGACGCGGCCCTGCGCGCCTTCCTCGGTCACGTGTTCGCCGAGCGCAGCGAATTCGGCTTCGACCCCGAGCGCTTCGGCGCCGCCTACGCCGAGCTCGAGCTCGCCCTCTACGAGGGAAGCCGCATGACCACGGTGATCGCGCCCCTGCTCGGGGTGGCGCTCGACCCCGGCACCGACGAGGTGCCGCTCGGCGAAGGGCTGTCGCTGCAGTCCGGCAACTCGCTGACCGACGCCCCCTCGGACGCCGTGTGGGGCGAGTCGGACGAGCCCAATGTGCTCATCGTGCTCACCATCACCGGCGAGAGCACGCCGCAGGGACGCTCCCCGATCTCGACGGCGCGGGTCAGGTTCCGCCGCGCCCTCACCGCCCTGCGGCTCTTCGAGCGCGGCGGGTACGCGCTCGGCCCGCTGGCATGGGCGCGAGCCGATGCCGGCCTGTGGCGCCCCTTCGCCCTCGGGAGCAGCGGGCGACCGCGCGGGATCACGGTCATTCCCGCCGGGGAGGAGGACGAGTTGCGCGCCTTCTGCAGCCTCATCTCCCGGCGCACGCCGTCGGGAGGCGAGCTGGCGTGGGCGCTCTCGCGCTTCGAGATGGGGCGCGAGCGCCTCGCGCCCTTCGAGGCCCTGACCGACTACCTCCTTGCCCTGCGCGCCCTGCTCGAGCCGGAGGGGCCGGCGAGCGGGCGGATGGCGCAGCGGCTCGCCGTGCTGTGCGCGAAGCCCGCGGATCGCGGCGCCCTGGCCGAGCGCGCGGCCCACGCGATCTCGCTCGAGCGGGCGGTCATCTCCGGTCTCGCGCCCGCCGAGCCCGGAGTCGACACGCTCGTCGACGAGCTCTCCGAGAACCTGCGCGCGCTCCTCCGTGACGTTCTCTGCGGCCACCTCGACGCCGACTTGCGCGAGGTCGCCGACTACCTGCTCGCGGAGGCTGCCGCCGTCGTTTAACCCCGGCGCAGCTCCTCAAGCTCGGAACCGCGTTCCGTATCGGCAGCAGCTCACGCTCAGCCGCAAGGCCGACCTCACCTTCCTCAAGAGCTTCTCGTAACCCGGAGTCATGCAAGGCTTTGCCCCATGTACCACGTCGAGGTGCGCCAGTTCCCCAACGTCACACGGTCGTTCAATCTCTCAGAAGCCGAGCTCGCGGCCAAGGTCCTCGGGCCGTGGGTGCGCAAGCAGGTCTTCACCCTCGGCGAGCGTGAGTGGGAGCCCACCCGCGCCAAGCTGACCGTCCTCGAGGGACGCGAGCTCCGCAGCGACGAGATGGGGCTCGGTCGCGGCTGGGCGAACATCACCCGCGTCGCCGAGGATGTCACCGACCGGGTCCTCGCCCTTGCCCGGGTGCAGGCGAAGCCGGGCGGTGTCGCCGAGGCCTCGGGCTCATCCTCGGTCTTCAAGGACGTGATCCTGGCCCAGTGCGCCACCGACCGGCTGGCGATCCACCAGGTGATGTGGCTCGCCCACAGCAGGCATCCAGAGTGGCGGGTGAGCGAACGCCTCGCCCTTGTCGAGAGCGCGGTGTGGGAACTGCTCCACGAAGGGCGGCTGACCATGCTCAAGCGTGACCCCGGCGAGGACGGCCCCGAGTACGCGCCGGCCGAGCGCTCGCAGTGGCAGCCGGTGCTGCTGAGCTGGGCGACGTGGTCGGACTCGGCCGAGCCGCGCTGGTTCGTGGAGGAGGCGACGCCGGGAGTGGACGGCAGTTAGGCCACGACCTCGGCGATCATCCCGTCTCGCTCCACGTCGGTGGCGAACAGGTAGCGGTGGACGCGGAGCAGGCCCTCGACGTCGTGGACGTCGTCGTCGAAATGGGGCACGAGCATGAGGGGGTGTCCCTCGTCGGCCGCGAGCCGGGCAATGTTCCGCTCGTCGCCCCTGGCGAGCAGGTGGTAGTCGTGGAAGTTCTGCGCGATCCGCTCGGCGAGCTCGCCTCCCAGTCCGCTGTCTAGCGTCGCGATGACTTCATCGCGCGAGCTATCGCCGAGCATGTCGTGGTGGACTCGGTTGACGATCATCCCCGCGAAGGGGAGTCCGGTCTCGCGGAGGGTGCGTCGGAACCAGATCGCCTCGTCGATCGGCTCGCGCTGGGCGGCGGTGACGAGGAGGAAGGCGGTGGTGCTCGCCGTGAGCATCCTCTCGACCTCGGCCGCCCGGATCCGGAAGTCCTCGGTCATCCCGCCCAGGAGCCGGAAGAACGTCGACAGGTCGGCGAGGAGGTCGACGCCGGTGACGCGCTGCAGCCCGGCGGCGAGCGCGCCGGTGCCGCGGCCGAGGATCTTCATGCCCAGGCCGGTGGGGCGCACGAACAGCTTGAGCATGCGGCCCTCGAGGAAGGAGGTGAGCCGGCCGGGGGCGTCGAGGAAGTCGAGCGCGTTACGCGACGGTGGGGTGTCGAGGACGAGCAGGTCGAAGTCGTACTCGTTGTCGAGCTCGTAGAGCTTCGACACCGCGGTGAACTCCTGCGAGCCGGCGACCGCCGTCGAGAGCTCGCGGTAGACGCGGTTGGCGAGGATCTCCTCGGCGCTCTGCGGGTCGGGGGCGAGGCGCCCGATGAGCTCGTCGAAGGTCCGCTTGGGATCGAGCATCATCGCCCAGAGCTCGCCGCGCACCTCGAGGCCGCCCGCGCGCAGGCGCTCGGGCGCCACGAGCCGGGGCTCGTTCTCGAGCTCCTCGAGGCCGAGGGCGTTGGCCAGGCGCTTGGCCGGATCGATGGTCACCACCGCCACCTTGGCCCCGCGTGCCGCCATCCCCAGGGCGATGGCCGCCGAGGTCGTCGTCTTGCCCACCCCTCCGGACCCGCAGCACACGCAGATCCGCTTTCCGTCGAGCAGGGTCGCGACGCTCATCTAGGCGAGCTCCTCGGCTGCGCAGGCGGCGGGGGCGCGCCCCGTGCTGACCTTGCCGTTCGTGCTCGCGAGCCCGGCGGCGAGCACATCGGCGAGTCCTTCGAGTTCGGATGGGCCGAGGTCGTCGGCGAACACGAACGGCAGCTCGACCAGTCGTTCGCCGAGGCCGTTGGCGAGACGGGCGAGCTGGCGACGCTGGTTGGCGGCGCGATCGCGCTCGGACAGGGCGGCTCGGATAGCCGCGCGGGCCAGCGGCGAGGCGGCATCCTCGGCCGCCTGCCGGAGCTGTGCCACCTCGTGTTCCTGGAAGCGAGCGGGATACACGGCGTTGACGATGACGTCGTGGAGGGCCAGGTCATCGCCGGCGAGGGCGTCGCGCAGGAGCAGGGTCTCGGTCACCGCCATCTCCTCGGGCTTGGCCACGGCGACCACGGCGGTGAAGGTGGGATCGGCGATGGTCCTGGCGATCGCCTCGCCCTGGTGGGCGATGGGACCGACGCGGGCGATCTCGGCGAAGGTCCGAGGGGTGCGCAGGATGCCGAGGCCGTGGCCGCTCGCGGGCGCATCGACGACGACGAGATCGTAAGGCGCCGCCCCGCGGGTCCGGCGCTGAAGCTGAGCGAGCTCCCAGACCTTGCCGACCGTGAGGAGCTCGCGCATCCCCGGAGTTGCCATGGCGAAGGCCTGGAAGAGCTTGCTCGACCCGAGCATGTGGCCGACCTGGCCGACCTTGACGCGGAGGTACTCGTCCATCGCGTGCTGGGGATCGATCGAGATAGTGAAGAGGCGGGGAGCGAGCTCGTGCTCGACGAAGGTCTCCACGGTCCCGTCGGCCAGGGCGGCGCGAATCCGGTCCTGGGCGGCGAGCTCGACGACGATTGTCCGCAGCCCCGAGCGCGCGCCGAGCATGCCCAGGGCGATGGCCACGGTCGACTTGCCCACGCCGCCCTTGCCGGTGACGAAGATGAGGCGCTTGTCGAGGAGGCCGGACACGAGGAGGGAGGGGTGATCCTGAGCGCGCTCACAGAGCCCGCCCTGAGTGCCACCCTGAACTTTCTTGGGTGGACGTGGCGAGTCCCGGCCGCCGCTGCGCACATTTTACCGGCAGGCTGTGGAACGGTGCCCCCCGCCGAGATGGCGCCATGTGCAGTTGGCGCGGAGGATTTCCGGCCACCCGTGCGAATAGAGGCTCGTATGCGTTCCCCTAGGCATCGGAGCCCGCAGTGACCGGCACGGCGAAGGTGATCGCGTTCGCCAACCAGAAGGGTGGCGTCGCGAAGACCACGACGACACTCAACCTGGCGGTGGCGTTCGCCGAGGAGGGCCACCGGGTCCTCTGCGTGGACATGGACCCGCAGGGCAACCTGACGATGTCGCAGGGGATCGATCCCGATGCGGTCGACAAGTCCATGTACGACGTCCTCGTCCACAAGGTCTCGATCCGCGATGTGATCCAGAGGCGGGAGATCGACGTGGCCTGCGCTTCGATCGACCTCGCCGGCGCGGAGATCGCCATGTCGACGATGATCGGCCGCGAGCGCTCGCTGCAGAAGGCGCTCTCCGAGGTCGACGAGGACTACGACTTCATCTTCATCGACACGCCCCCGAGCCTCGGGCTGCTCACCATCAACGCCCTCACGGTGGCGCACAAGGTGATCGTCCCCGTCCAGTGCGAGTATCTGTCGATGCGCGGTCTCGTCCAGCTTCAGAACACGCTGGCGATGATCCGCGAGAACCTCAACCCGAATGTCGACATCGAGGGGATCCTGCCGACGATGGTTGACTCTCGGACTCTCCACGCCAAGGAGGCGATCGAGCTCCTCGAGGAGAACTTCGGGGAACGCGTCTTTGCTTCACGTATCAGAAAGACCGTGCGATTCGCCGAGGCGCCTGTGAAGGGTATGTCGGTGCTCAAGTACGATCCCGACGGCATGGCTGCGCACTCATACCGGCAGCTCGCGAAGGAGGTTCTCTCAAATGGCACCACCCGGTAAGCGCGCGAGCATGCGGGACGGTCCACTGGCGGCGCTGTTCCGCAAGACGACCGAGGACACGGAGCCGATTCGCCCCGACGTCGAGGCCGGCGTGGCTCCTGACGAGGAGGCGCCGCGCGAGCGCGAGGCCGAAGTCGAGGAGCCCGTGGTCACCGCCGAGACCGAGATCGCACAGCCCGACCCTTCAAGTGAAATCAAGGCCGAGGCCGAGGCCGAGCCCGTGGCGCCGCTGCGCCCCGCGCCGACCCCGCGCAAGGAGCCGAGCGATCCGCCGGAGAGCGAGTCGCCCATGCCCTCGCCCCAGGAGCGCCTGCGTCAGGTCTTCTCATCCGACATCCCCATGAACCTGCTCGACCGCATGACGGTGGAGCCGGTGGAGCCCGCCCCGGACGTGTTCGCACGCCCCGAGCGCGCGGGAGAGGCCTATGCCTCAGCGCGCACCGTCGGTTCGCCCGTGCTCCGCGTCGTCGGCGTCGGGGGCGCCGGGGTCAACGCCGTCAACCGGATGGTCGAGGCGGAGATCGAGGGCGTCGAGTTCCTCGCCATCAACACCGATCTCCAGTCGCTCCAGATATCGGCCGCCCACGAGACCCTTCACATCGGCGACGGAGTCACCCGCGGGCTTGGGTCCGGGTCCAATCCCGACCTCGGGCGCCAGGCCGCGGTCGAAGAGCATGACCGGATCAAGGCCCTGCTCAGGGGTTCGGACATGGTGTTCATCGCCGCCGGAGCGGGCGGGGGGACGGGTACCGGTGCGGCCCCGGTCGTCGCGCACATCTCCCGCGAGCTCGGGGCACTGACCGTGGGCATCGTCACGCGTCCGTTCCAGTTCGAGGGCACGCGACGTCGTGAGCAGGCCGAAGCGGGGATCGCCGCGCTGGCCGAAGAGGTCGACACCCTGATCGTGGTCCCCAACAACCGGCTGCTCTCGGTGCTCGACCGCAACACCTCGATGGTCGAGGCCTTCCGGGTCGCCGACGACGTGCTTCGTCAGGGCGTCCAGGGGATCTCCGACCTGGTGACGCTGCCGGGCCTGATCAACCTCGACTTCGCCGACGTGCGCACGATCATGTCCGACGCCGGTAATGCCCTGCTCGGGATCGGGCTCGGGACCGGCGAGCGCCGCGCCATCGACGCCGCCGAACAGGCCGTGTCCTCGCCTCTGCTCGAGACGAGCATGGACGGGGCGCACTCGATCCTCCTCTCGATCACCGGCGGCCACGATCTGTCGCTGTGGGAGGTGAACGAGTCGGCCAAGGCGGTTGCCGCCGCGGCCCACCCCGACGCCAACATCATCTTCGGCGCCATGCTCGACGAAAAGCTCGAGGATCAGGTGTGGGTCACCGTCGTGGCAACCGGGTTCGGGGAGGCGCGTACGCGCCCGCACCACGAGGAGCGCCGGCCCGCCGCCACCCGCGATCGCCCTGCCCCTCGGAGCGACGAGCGCGATCGCGACCGCGACCGCGACCGCGACCGCATGCCGCTGCGCGAGCCGCGCGGGGAGCCCCGGGTCACCCGCCGCGAGCGGACCGCGAGCACGTCGTTCGATCTCGACGTGCCCGAGTTCATTCCGCGCCGCTGAGCTCGACGAGTCCGCAGCTCGGCGTCATCGCCGCCGGTCACCCGCTCACCGCGCGGGCCGGGGCCGACGTCCTCGGGGCCGGGGGCAACGCGGTGGACGCGGCAATCGCCGCGATGCTCGTCTCGTTCGTGTGCGAGCCCCTGCTCACCGGCCTCGGGGCCGGGGGCTACATGCTCGTGGTGACCCCGGGTCAGGCGCCCGTGCTCCTGGACTTCTTCGTCGAGGCGCCCGGTCGCGGACCCCGGTCCGCGCCCATGGCCGAGCTCGTCCCCGTCACCGTCTCGTTCGGGGACGCGGTCCAGGTCTTCAACATCGGCGCCGCGTCCGTCGGCACCTACGGCACCCCGGCGGGCCTGTGCGAAGCCGCCGATCGCTTCGGCCGGATCGCGCTCGCCGATCTCGTGCCTGGGGCCGCGGCGCTGGCCCGCGACGGAGTCGAGCTCAGCCGGCAGCAGGCCTACGTGCTCGAGATCCTCGCCGGGGTGGCGACGGCCACGCCGGAGAGCTCCGCCATCTTCGCTCCTGACGGCGAGATCCTCGGGGCTGGGGACACCATCCGCCAGCCTGAGCTCGCGGACGCCCTCGAGCGCCTCGGCGCCGAGGGCGCGGCGCCCTTCTACACCGGCGACATCGCGCGGTCGGTGGCGACGTGGATCGCCGATCGCCGTGGGATCCTCACCACCGAGGATCTGGCCGCGTACGCGGTGCGCGATCGCGAGCCCGTGCGGGTTCCCTATCGGGGGCGTCAGGTCGTGACCAACCCGCCTCCGTCGGCCGGGGGCATCCTCATCGCCTACGCCCTCGCCCTGCTCGACGCCGATCCGCAGGCACCCGGCCTCGAGCGGCTCGTCGAGGTCATGGAGCGCGCCCAGAGCGAGCGCACTCCCGAGTTCCTGGCCGGCCTCGACGAGCCGGGCTTCGCGGCTCGGTTCCTGGCCTCGCGCGGGGTCGCGCCGGGTCCACTCGGTTCCACCACGCACATCGCCGTGCTCGACCGCGAAGGCTGCGCGTGCTCGGTCACGTGCTCGAACGGATCGTGTTCGGGCGAGGTCGTGCCCGGGACGGGCATCCACCTCAACAACATGCTCGGCGAGCAGGATCTCAATCCCCTCGGCTTCCATCGCCACCCGCCGGGCCGGAGACTCCCGAGCATGATGGCTCCCACCGTGGTACTCCGCGAGGGGTCGCCCGAGCTCGTGCTCGGGAGCGCGGGATCGAACCGGATCCGCTCCGCCATCCTTCAGACGATCATCCGCGTGGTCGATGATGGGCTGCGCGCCGGCCCTGCCGTCCAGGCGCCGCGGGTCCACTTCGAAGACGGCGTGGTCTACGTCGAGCCCGGCATCGACACCGGAGCGCTCGAGGCCGCGGGCCGGACCGTCGCGCGCTTCCGCGAGCGCAACCTGTTCTTCGGTGGCGTCCAAGCGGTCGAGCGCGACCCGGGGGGCCGCTTCTCGGGGGGCGGCGACGAGCGCCGTGGCGGCGCGGCGATCGTCGTCGAGGCGGGGCGTGCCTGACATGCCCGGGCGGGGCGGGTCGGCGCCGCGGACCCGGGGCCTCGCGGTCGCGACGATCTCGGTCGCGACGGTCGCGGCACTCTCCGGGTGCGGACTGGCGGTGCAGTCTGCGGATCTCTTCGGGGTTATGCGCTCGGGCGGGGGCAAGCCGCTGACCCTGGTGGTCAACGACGGCGGAACCCTCCGCTGCAACGGGGCTCCGGCCAAGCCGATTCCCGACCGGCTCCTGGTCGTGGCGCGGTCCCTGACCGGCCAGCTCGACCCCGACGCCCGCAAGCACCTCGATCTCCCCTCCCCAGCCGGGAGCGTCTACCGGTACAAGGTCAGCCTCCCGAAGGGGACGTTCTCGTTTCCCGACACCTCGGCCGCCCACCGCCCCGAGCTCGCGAAGCTCGAGCAGTTCGTGCTCGAGGCCAAGTCGAGGTGCGCGGGCGGGGGTTAGGCCCGCTTAAGGGACGGGCCGGTAGGGTTCCGCGCTCGATGATCGCCATCCTCTCCGTCGTCCACCACGTCCAGAACCCGATCACCACGTTCCAGGCGGTGGTCCTCGGGGTCCTCCAGGGCGTGACCGAGCTCTTCCCGGTGTCGAGCCTCGGGCACACGGTGCTCTTCCCGACCTTGTTCGGCTGGGACAACCTCGTGCGAGCGCAGTCCAAGCCCGAGTCCTTCTGGCTGGCCTTCGTGGTCATGCTCCACGTGGGAAGCGCGCTCGCCCTGCTCATCTATTTCTGGCGCGACTGGATCGAGATCATCACCGCCTTCTTCCGGACGCTTCCGAAGCGGCGCATCGACACCGCGACCGAACGTCTCGCGTGGCTGATCGTGGTCGCGAGCATTCCCGTCGGCATCCTCGGGGTCGCGCTCGAGCACACGGTGCGGGTGGCGCTGGCGAAACCCGCGGGGGCGGCGATCTTCCTGATGGTCAACGGGGTCATCCTCATCTCTGCCGAGCGCCTGCGCAGGCGCGCGGAGATTCGCGCGCTCGCGCTCCGTGAGGGCGTAAAGGAGGACGGCGGGCGCAAGCTCGAGACGCTCGAGTTCAAGGAAGCAGCCTTCATCGGTCTCAGCGAGGCCACCGCTCTCGTTCCGGGCATCAGTCGCGACGGGGTGGCGATGTCGGCCGGGCTCGCCCGCGGGCTCGACAACGCCGATGCCGCCCGCTACGCCTTTCTCCTCGCGACCCCGATCATCCTCGCCGCCGGGGTGTACAAGCTCGGCGACCTGACCGGCCCGCTCGGCGATCACGGCGTGCGCAAGGAGGCCCTCATCGCCGCCGTGTGCGCCGCCGTGGCCGGCGTCTTCACCGTGCACTTCCTCACCCGCTACTTCCGTACCCGGAACCTGATCCCCTTCGGGATCTACTGCCTGATCTTCGGTGCGTTCATGGTCGTGTACACCGCGGTGACGTAAGCGGCGACGGGCCGACCACGTGCTCCGGTGCAGCCCGCGCACGTTGACGCTCCTGACGTGCATCTGATATATCACTGCCATGGCCACGGCAGATTCCTCCCGGTCGCTGCCGTCCTCCCAGCGAGTGGTGATCATCGGGGCGGGGATCGTCGGCAACAGCCTCGCCTATCACCTGACCAAGCTCGGCGTGAGCGACGTCACCCTGCTCGACAAGGGTCCGCTGCCCAACCCCGGTGGGTCGACCGGGCACGCGTCGAACTTCATCTTCCCCGTCGATCACTCCAAGGAGATGACCTCGCTCACCCTTGAGAGCCTGCGCCAGTACAAGGAGCTCGGCGTGTTCATCGAGAGCGGCGGGATCGAGGTCGCGCGCACCGAAGCGCGGATGCAGGAGTTCACGCGGCGGATGGCCTCGGCGCGCTCGTGGGGGATCGAGCCCGTGTCCCTGCTCACCCCCGCCGAGATCAAGGAGCACGTGCCCTTCATCAACGAGGAGCTGCTTCTCGGGGGCTTCTACACGCCCGGCGCCGGGGTCGTCGACTCGCTCCGGGCCGCCACCATCATGCGCGAGCGGGCCGCCGCGGCCGGCCTGACCATCGCCGCCAACACCGAGGTTCTCGGCTTCGACATCTCCGGCGGCCGCGTGCGGGGGGTGCGGACCACCCGCGGCGACATCGAGGCCGCGCGCGTGGTCATCTGCTGTGGCGCCTGGAGCCCGCGCCTGGCCGAGATGGCGGGGGCCTCGATCCCCCTGACCCCGATGGTCCACCAGATGATCGACATCGGGCCGGTGCCCCGGTTCGCGAACGCCCAGGGGATGATCGAGTACCCCATCGTTCGCGACATGGACACCAACATGTACGAGCGCCAGGAGGGCACGGGTCTCGAGATCGGGTCCTACGCCCACCGCCCCATCACCCTTGATGCCGGCGAGATCCCCTCGATCGAGGAGTCGGCGCTCACGCCCACCGAGCTCCCCTTCACCCAGGACGACTTCGATCCCCAGATGGAGATCGCGCTCGACCTCATGCCCGAGATCGTCGGGGACGAGAGCGTGGGGGTTAAGTACGCGATCAACGGAGTGCTCTCGGTCACCCTCGACGGGATGCCCCTGCTCGGGGAGACCCCGGAGGTGCGCGGGCTGTGGTCGGCCGCGGCGATCTGGATCAAGGAAGGGCCCGGGGCGGGCAAGACGGTGGCCGAACTCATGGTCCACGGGGAGTCGGAGATCGACGTCTACGAATCCAACGTCGCCCGCGCCTACCCGTGCCAGCGCACTGCCGCGCACATCAAATCGCGGGCCAGCGAAGGCTTCAACAAGATGTACGGGATCGTCCACCCCTCCGAGCAGTGGGAGTCCGACCGCCGGGTCCGGCTCTCGCCCTTCCACGAACGCGAGCGCGAGCTCGGCGCCGTGTTCTTCGAGACGGTGGGGTGGGAGCGACCGCAGTGGTACGACTCCAACGCCCCCCTGCTCGAGGAGTACGGCGACCGCGTGACCCGCCGTGAGGCGGAATGGGAATCGCGGTGGTGGTCGCCGATCATCACCGCCGAGCATCTGGCCATGCGCGATCGCGCCGCCGTCGTCGATCTCACCGCCTTCGCCGTATTCGACATCACCGGCCCGGGGGCGCTCGACGCCGTGCAGCGGATCGCCATGCGCCAGATGGACGTCGCCGTCGGGCGCGTGGTCTACACGCCGATCCTCACCCCCGCCGGCGGCTTCAAGGCCGACCTGACGATCATGCGCCTGGCCGACAGCGTTTTCCGGGTGGTCACTGGAGGCGCCTACGGGATGTCCGATCTCAAGTGGTTCGCCGACCATCTCCCCGAGGAAGGCTCGGCCCAGCTTCACGATCAGACGAGCTCGTGGTGCACGCTCGGGCTGTGGGGACCGCGGGCCCGCGACATCCTCGCGAGCGTGACCGGCGACGACGTCTCCAACGGGGGCTTCCCCTTCGCTCGGTGCCGGACCATCGAGGTCGGGCCACTGTCGGTGCTCGCCTCGCGCATCTCCTATGTCGGCGACCTCGGGTGGGAGCTCTACGTGCCCATCGAGCAGGGCGCGCGCCTGTGGGACATCATCGTCGAGGCAGGGGCGCCCCACGGCGTCGTGCCCGCCGGGATCGGCGTCTACGGCACCACCGGTCGCCTCGAGAAGGGCTACCGCGCCTACGGAGCCGAGCTCGAGGCCGACTTCGACGTCGTCGAGGCGGGGATGGCGTGGGGCAAGGTCAAGGACGAGGACTTCATCGGCAAGGAGGCACACGCGCGTCACCGCGAGGAGGACCCGGTGGCGACCATGTGCACCCTCACCGTCGACGATCACACCTCCTCCACGGGGGTCAAGCGCTACATGCTCGGTGGCGAGCCCGTGCTCACCCGCGACGGCGCCCCCCTCACCGACGCCAAGGGCCGGCGCTCGTACGTGACCAGCGCCGGCGCGGGACCCTCGGTGGGGAAGCACATCCTCATGAGCTACCTGCCCCCCGAGCACGCCGTGGAGGGCGCGGCGCTCGCCGTCGGGTACATGGGCGAGCGCTACCCGGTGACCGTCGCGGTGGCCGGTTCGACTCCGCTCTTCGACCCCGAGAACACTCGCGTGCGCTCGTGAACGTGCTTGTGTGCGTGAAGCGCGTGCCCCTCACGGGCGGGAAGATCGTCCTCACCGAGGACGAGCGCGCGATCTCCACGCGCCATCTCGGCTTCACCATCAGCCCGCACGAGGAGTGCGGCGCCGAGGAGGCCGTTCGCCTCGTCGAAGGGCACGGCGGGACAAGCACCGTGCTCACCCTCGGCCCCCCCGAGGCCGAAGAGCAGCTGCGCGACATGATGGCGATCGGCGTCGGGCGCGCCGTCCATCTCCTCACCGACGGCGGCGAGTGGGATCCGCAAGCCACGGCGGCGGCGATCGTCGAGGCGATCCGGGCCGAACCCGAGCCCTACGACCTCATCCTCTTCGGCAACGAGTCAGCCGACGCCGGCAACTACCAGGTGGCGATCCGCGTCGCCCACGCGCTCGGGCTTCCGTGCGTGACCGCCGTCAAGGGCCTGAGCGTCGAGGGCGCCAACGTGCGCTGCGAGCAGGAAGTGCCCGCCGGACGCGACGTCTACGTGGTCCCCATGCCCGCGGTCCTCACCGTCAAGGAGGGTCTCAACCTCCCGCGCTACCCCTCGGTTCCGGGACGGCTGCGCGCCAAACGCAAGCCCGTGGCGGCCTCGACCCCCGAGCGCCCCGAGCCCCGCCTCGAGATGGTTCGCCTCGTGCTCCAGCCCGGCTCGGGCAAGAAGGCCGAGGTCCTCGGCCGCGGGCCCGATGCTGCTCCTGCCGTGGTCGGCATCCTGCGAGAGCTGGGGCTGGTATGACCGTTCTCGTCTTCGTCGAGAGCCCCGATGACGAGCTCTCCCAGCAGGCGCTGACCTTCGCGCGCGGGCTCGGCGACGAGGTGCACGCGGTCCTCATGGGCCCAGCGCCGGCCCCGCCCGACGGCCTCGGCGCCTACGGCGTGTCCGTCGCGCACGTGGCCGCGGGCTTCGCCGCCTACGCCCCCGCGGCGTGGGCCCAGGCCATCGTCGAGCTCGTCGAGCGAACCTCCCCGGCAGCGGTGGTGGGGCCAGGGACCGACCGTGGCAACGAGGTGCTCGCCCACCTCGCCGCCAAGACCGACCAGCCGATGGCCGCCAACTGCGTGTCCCTCGCCGAGGGCGACCCTCCCACCGTGACGCGCGTGCGCTGGGGAGGGAGCCTGCTCGAGGAGGCGCGCCTGCACGGCTCGCCCATGCTCCTGACTGTGGCCCCGCACGCCGTGGCGGCGAAGGCGGTCGCGCCGCAGGCGGCTGCCGGGACGGTGGGTGCGCCGGCGACCGTCTCGGTTGAGGAGTTCATCCCGACGGTAGCCGACGCTGACCTGCTCGCGCGCGTGTCCGAGCGGGCCGGCGCCGTCGCCTCCGGGGTCTCGCTCACCGACGCGGACGTGGTGGTGTCCGGTGGGCGGGGCGTCGGGTCGGCCGAGGGATTTGCGGTCATTGAGGAGCTCGCGGAGCTCCTCGGCGGCGCCGTGGGCTGCTCACGGGCGGTGACGAGCGCCGGCTGGCGCCCGCACACCGATCAGGTCGGCCAGACGGGCACCAAGATCTCGCCGGAGATCTACATCGCGTGCGGGATCAGCGGCGCCACCCAGCACATGGCCGGATGCAAGGGCGCCAAGAAGCTGCTCGCCATCAATCCCGACGGCGAGGCCTCGATCTTCGCCAGTGCCGACTACGCGGTGATCGGCGACCTCCACGACATCGTGCCGGCGATCTCAGCCGAGATCCGCAAGGCCAGGAGCGCGTAATCTCCGTCCCCGCCACCGTCGTCCTCGCCGCCGCACTCGCGGTCAGCGCGGGTCTGTTCGCGAGCCGCGTGCGCACGCTCGTGAAGCTCGTACGCGCAGGCGCGCCGGTCGAGCGCACCGGCGATGTGCCCCGCCGGGCCCGCAACGAGGTGTCGATCGTCCTCGGCCAGCGCAAGCTCCTCCAGCGCCTCGGTCCCGGCCTCATGCACGCGTTCATCTTCTGGGGCTTCCTGGTCCTCGCCCCCACCATCCTCATCGCCCTCGTCGGCGTGGTCGACCGGCACGCCACGCTTCCGTGGCTCGGCCACCAAGGGTGGTACGCCTTCCTTGTCGACATCTTTTCTGTGCTCGTGCTCGTCGGCGTCGCCGCCGCGCTGTGGGTCCGCAAGGTTCACCGTCCGGGCCGGTTCGAGGGCAGCCACCTCGGCGAGGCGGATCTCATCCTCGGCCTGATCGCGATCATCGCGCTGTCGCTCCTGCTCTGGCACGCGGCGCGGATCGCCCTCGGGGTGAACGAGTGGCCACCGGAGTCCTCGCCGGTAGCGCACGCGCTCTCGCACCTGTTCGCCCGCGATCAGGCGACCCGCGTCCTCGAGCGCGTGTTCGTGTGGGCGCACGTGCTCACCATCCTCACCTTCCTGGCCTATCTGCCGCGCTCCAAGCACCTGCACATCGCCACGGCGGCGGTCAACGTGTGGTTCGGGCGCACTGGGCCCGGAGGCCGCCTCGAGCCGCTGCGCTTCGACGACGAGGAGATACCCGAGGAGGAGATCCGCTTCGGCGCGGGCACGGCCGCCGACCTGACCTGGAAGCAGGTGCTGGACACCTTCTCGTGCACCGAATGCGGGCGCTGCCAGGATGCCTGCCCGGCTTACGCGACGGGCAAGGAGCTGTCCCCGAAGCTCCTGATCATGGGCCTGCGCGACCAGGTCCTGGCCCAGGACTCGGGACCCCTGGTCCCGAACGCGGTGAGCGAGGAGGTCGTGTGGGACTGCGTGACGTGCGGAGCGTGCGTGGAGGCCTGCCCGGTCTCGATCGAGCACGTCGACCACATCGTCGATCTCAGGCGACACCTGGTCATGGTCGACTCGAGCTTCCCCGCCGAAGCCGAGCCCATGCTCCGTGACGTCGAGCGGGCCTCCAACCCGTGGGGCAAGGCCCAGTCCGAGCGAGCCGACTGGGCGGCCGGCCTCGGCGTCCGCGTCCTCGAGCCGGGAGATCCGCCTCCCGAGTATCTCTACTGGGTCGGGTGCGCCTCCTCGTTCGACGAGCGCGCGCGGCAGACCGCGGAGTCGACGGCCAAGCTCCTGCAGCGGGCGGGGGTCGACTTCGCGATCCTCGGGCCCCGCGAGAGCTGCACCGGAGACCCCGCGCGCCGGATGGGCAACGAGTACGTCTTCCAAGCCTTCGCCGAGGAGAACGTGGCCACCCTCAACGAGGCGGGAGTGACAAAGATCGTCGCCAACTGCCCCCATTGCTTCAACACCCTCGGCAATGAGTATCCGGACTTCGGCGGAAGCTACGAGGTGATCCACCACTCGGCTCTCCTCTCGACGCTGGTGCGCGAGGGAAGGCTCTCCCCCCAGCGCTCCGAGGGCCGATCGATCACCTATCACGACTCCTGCTACCTGGCCCGTCACAACGATGTCTTGAGCGAGCCCCGCGAGCTCGTCTCGGCGGTCGGGCAGCCGGTGGAGATGGAGCGCAGCGGCAAGAGCACGTTCTGCTGCGGCGCGGGCGGCGCCCATATGTGGATGGAGGAGCGCGCCGCGCCCATCAACATCGAGCGCGTGCGCGAAGCCGCGCAAACGGGCGCGGATATCCTCGCCGTCGCCTGCCCGTTCTGCACGGTGATGCTCGACGACGGCGTGCAGAGCGGAGACTCCGACCTGCGGGTCGTCGACGTCGCGGTATTGCTCGCCGAGGCGACCGAACGGACTAGCGGACCTTGAAGCCCGCGGAGACCGTCTTACCGGTGAGCGAGCCGAGCTTGGGCGCGGCCCTGAGCACGTAGGACCCAGCCGCCAGCGCGTGGCCGCCCAGGCGGCCGCTGAAGGTGATGCTGTTGGCGCCCGCCTTGTCCACATGGTTGAAGCTACCGATGGTCTTGGCGGCGGTGCATACCTTCGAGTGCTTGGGGCGCTTGTGCCCGGTGGCCAGGAGCTTGCAGGCGCCCTTCTTGCCGACTCGATACGCGGGACCCGTCCGTACCACGGTGAGCTTGGTGGTGGCCGCCTGGGTGTCGCGATAGGAGATTCTCGTCCCCCGGCCCTTGCGGGGCTTACCCGTCGGCTGAGCCTTGAACGAAGCCGGGGTCAGGTTGAGCGCGGAGTCCTCGGGCGCCACCGGCGCGGGGGTCGGCGTCGGGGTGGGGGTGGGGACTGGGGGATTGCCGCTGGGATTGCTGAAGACGTCGGCTCCGAAGGCGGGGGTGCCCGCTGCCGCGCCGAGTCGCGGGACACCGAAGAGGTCCTCGATGGTCCCGAGCATCGAGTAGTGGTTGTAAGCAGTCGGGGTGATCGTGCCCGGGGTGATGTAACGGGAGAGGACCACGGCGCCCACGAGGCCTCCGCCCGGTCCGCTCACGCCAGGCAGAGCCTCCCCAGGGCCGGGCGTCTCGCCGCAGCAGGCGCTCGCGTCGGCGGAGGTGGCTTCATCGAAGGTGATGATGAGCACCCCGTCCTGCTTGTAGGCCGGGGACGAGGTGATGATCGGCACCCAGGTCTTCAGGAAGGTATCGGCCTGCGTGAGGCCCCCGGGTCCACCGTTGGCGCACGGCGCGTCGTGGCCGTCGTTGCAGCTGTTGGGGGTGATGAAGGTGTAGTTGGGCGTGGTGGCCACGCTCGCCAGGTCGCTGGGCAGCTGGCTCAGGTTGACCACGTTGGCGTTGCACTGGGCGGTGTTGTCGATCACGGAGTGGAAGTACACGAACGGGTCGTGGCGGGTCGCGTACTGGTCCGTCGGCGTCGGCCCAGGATCGATAGTGACGTCCGGACTGCCCACGGCCGGGTGTCCGCAAGAGGTGCCTGTCCCGGTACCGTCGCGGACGGGGTCCGTGCCCATTCCGTCCATGTATCCGCGCCAGGTCAGGCTGCCGGTGGAGTTGAACTGGCTCATCAGGGTCGGGACATTAGACGGGTAGACGCAGCCCGTGCCGGTCTCCTGACCGCTGGCGTCGAGCCCAGTAGAGCCGATGAAGTCCGTGAACGTCGGACAGTCACCCGAGGTCGTGGTGTTCGGCGCCTGCCCGCTGACCATGGCGATGTAGTTGTCGAGGCTGGCGTGGCCGATTCCGTAGTAGTTGGGGATGAAGGCGCCTTGGGACCGGAGGGTCTGCGAGAGATACGGTGCCGGCGAGCCCGCGCCGAAGGTCGTCGCCGCGTTCTCGTTCTCGTCGATGAGCAGGAACACGTGCTTGATGGGCGGAAGCGCCGCCGAAGCGTTCGCCGCCACGGCGAGAAGCGCCCCGCAGACCAGGAGGCCCAGCACGACACCGCGCCGGGCGCGGAAGCAGATCTTCCCCATGGACGGCAGTATTCCAGAGTCGCTGCCATCATGCTCCCGTGTCGATGAAAGCGCGGATGCTCCGCGGCGAGCTCTACCGCTTCGACGATCCCGAACTCCAAGCCCATCACGCGCGCGCCCAGGAGCTGCTCGAGCACTACAACTCGACCCGGCACGCCGAGCGTGGAGAGCGCGAGCATCTCCTCGGCGAGATCCTCGGGAGCATGGGCCCGGGCGTGGTCATCCAGCCGCCGTTCCGGTGCGATTACGGCGAGCACATCGCCATCGGAGCGGGGACGTTCGTCAACTACGACTGCGTGATGCTCGACGCCGCGCCGATCCGCATCGGCGCCGCGTGCCAGATCGCTCCGAAGGTGCAGCTCGTCACCGCCACGCATCCCATCGATCCCGAGCCGCGCCGCCTCGGCTGGGAGCTCGCCGAGCCCATCACCATCGGCGACAACGTATGGCTCGGCTCCGGCGCCATCGTCTGCCCGGGGGTAACGATCGCCAGCGACACGGTGGTCGGCGCCGGGGCCGTGGTCACGCGTGACCTGCCCTCTGGCGTCGTGGCGTTCGGCTGCCCGGCCCGGGTCCACCGCAGCATCGGGGAGCAGGGCCGCGTCGATGAGAAGACCTAGGCTCACCTCACTGCTCGCCGCGACGGCCGCGTTTGCGGCCTTCGGCGCAGGCTCGGCGCAGGCGAACACGCTGTACGTCAGCCCGAGCGGCCACGACGCGACAGGGTGCCGCCAGGCCGCACCCTGCCAGACGATCGGAGCCGCCGTCGCCCAGGCGGCGACCGGCGACACGGTGAGCGTCGCCGGTGGTACCTACCGCGAGTCGGTGAGCATCGCCACGGACATCAGCCTCATCGGCATCGGACGGCCGCAGATCGACAGGTAACGGGCAACGTCGTCAAGAACGACACCGGCGGCATCCTCCTGAGCGACGAGGACGGCCCGACCTACGCGAAACCTGGTGTCGGGAAACACCGTCGTCGAGAACCCCTAGGCCTGCGGCATCACCCTCGTCGGACACAGCGGCCACGCCTACACAGCCGCGGGACCGACCCCGAGCACGGGCGGCGTCTACGACAACCGGGTCCTCGACAACATCGTCAACGGCAACGGGACCGAGAGCCTGGGCGGAGGGATCCTCCTCGCTTCAGGGATGGCCGGGGCAGGGGTCTATCGAACCTGATCGAGGGCAACGTGGCCAACGACAACGGCCTCGGCGGACTGACCATCCACGCCCATCTCGCGGGCCAGGACTTCAACGGCAACCGGATCATCGACAACTCGTTCAGCCACGACGGCCTGCATGGGTACCCCAGCGGTGCTCCCGGGGACATTGACGCGGCCGTCCATCACACCGTGGGGATCGTCATCTACAGCCTCCTCACCAGGCTCAAAGGGACCGTCGTCCGCGGCAACCACCTGAGCCACGAGTTCTTCGGGATCTGGACGGACCACGTGCCCCCGATCGCCAAGTCGGCCAATTCCTACGCCCCGGGCGTCAAGACGCGCCTCTCGCAGCGCTGAGGAGACGCTCGAGCTGGCGCTCGAGCCCGACGTCGCCGACGACCCGCACCTCGAGCGGGAGCCCGATGCGCTTGGACGCGCGCGCCGCGGCCGCGCGCGTGGCGTCCGTGGGGCGCTGGGCGAGCCAGACCAGGCGCGTGTAGTGCCGGAAATACTCATCGCGCAGCTCGGGGTAGCGATCGAGGCCGAGTTCGCGGATCACCGTGCGCTCGAAGGTACGCGCGAGGAAGTCGGTGAGGAAGTACGTCCCCGGCTCCTCGGCGAGCGCCTCGTGCACCTCGGCGCGGCCGAGCATGTCGTAGCAGTGATCGGCCTCGAGCCGCGGTGCTCCGACGCCGTCGATCGCGCCGTAGGTTCCGCAGTCGCCGTAGGCCACGGCGACGGCGTCGTAGCGCTCGCGCAGCCGCGCCACCTGGTGCGCGACGGCGGGGGCGATGCGCTCGGGCCGGTTGTGGAGGAGCGACGGCACCGGGTGCACGTCGATGTCCCAGCCGCGCCGGTGCCCGATCCGGCGCACGTCGGCGGCGAGGGCGCCACAGGCGATGACCGCGATCGTGGTCATCCCGGGAACGCCAGCTGATCGATGAAGAGATCGTTGAAGTCGGCGCGACCGGAGAGCTCGACGTACTCGACCTCGCGGAGGATGGCGTGAGCCTCAGCGCGCTCGCGCAGCGACAGGGCGGCGATCTTGGCGCCCTCCCCGGCGACGTTTCCGGCGGAGACGATGCGCGGCAGCGCAAGCTTGGGCACGAGGCCGATGCGCACGGCGCTCAGCGGCGTGAGGTAGGCGCCGAAGCTCCCGGCGAGCAGGACCTGGGTGATCTCCTCGGCCCCCACCCCAAGCTCGTTGAGGAGGATCTGCCAGCCGGTGGCGATCGAGGCCTTGGCGAACTGGAGCTCGCGCACGTCGCGCTGGGACAGGTAGACCGAGGTCTCGGGATCTTCCCCGCGCCAGTGCAGGACGAACACCCGCTCCTTGCCGATCATGGTGAGCCGGGTGGCGAGCGCGGGGTGGAGCGCGGCGGCATCCTCGTCGGGGATGAAGCGCCCCGAGCGGTCGAGGAGACCGGCCTGGACCAGCTCTGAGACTGCGTCGACGAGACCCGACCCGCACATGCCCACGGCCTCGACGTCGCCGATGATCTCGAGCTCGAGATCATCGCCGTCGATCTTCAGTCCTTCGATGGCGCCGTCGGCCGCGCGCATGCCGCACTTGATCTGAGCCGCCTCGAAGGCGGGACCCGCGGGCGCCGCGGTGGCGAGCACGCGCTCGCTCGAGCCCAGCGCGATCTCACTGTTCGTGCCCACGTCGATGAACAGGCGCAGCCGCCGGTCGCGGGTCAGCCCGGTGGCGAGCATGCCCGCGACGATGTCGCCCCCCACGTAGGCGCCCAGGGAGGGAAACACGAAGGCAGGGGCGCGCGGGTGCACCTCGACGCCGAAGTCGGCTGCGCGCACGGGCGGGAAATCGTGGGTGGCGACCACGAAGGGCGCCATCGACAGCGGCTCGGGGTCGACGCCGAGTGCGAGCTGCATCATCGTCACGTTGCCGCACACGGTGATCTCGTAGACCTCGCGAGGAACGACGCCGCCCTCGGCGCACACCTCGCCGAGGAGTTCGGCCATCGTTTCGTGAGCCCGCTCGCCGAGAGCGGCGAGCGCGTGGTCGTCCATCATCGTCGCCGAGATCCTGGTGATGACATCGGCACCGTAGGGCTGCTGGCGGTTGAGCATCGAGCGCACGGCCACCGGCTGGCCGCTGTCGAGATCGAGCAGCGTGGCGACCACGGTGGTGGTGCCGAGGTCAAAGGCGACGGCGAAGCGCCGCGCCGTGGTGTCGCCGGGCTCGACGTCGATGAGCTCCTCGTCGCACACCACCGCGGTCACCTCGAAGTTCGCGGCGCGGAGCGTCCCGCCGAGCGAGCGCAGAACCTCGATCGACGCGCGGGGCTCGAGATCGTCGACCCCGTCGAGCACGCGCTGGAGGTCTGAGCGCTGGTCCTCCATGGTCGGCTCGGTGAGCACGAGGTAACGCTTCTGGACCGCGGGGCGAAGGATCACGTGGCGGCCGACGCCGACGAGCGCGGCCTTGGGCCGGGTCTCGAGGGGTGGGACCTCGACGACGAGATCGGTGCGCGCAGCGGCCCGGCACGCAAGCCTCCACCCATCCCGTAGCTCATCGGTGGTGAAGGCGCGCGGGTCGATGGGGCCCACGGGCACCTCCCCGGAGATCACCCGGACCTTGCACTTCTTGCACGTTCCGTGGCCGCCGCACGTGGAGTCGATGGCGATCCCGTTCCAGCTCGCGGCGTCGAACACCGGGGTGCCGCTGGGGACGCGGAACTCGCCGCCGTCGGGCAGGAAGCGCAGCCGCACGCGCTGGCGGCCGTCATCGTCGGCAGCGGCGGGCACCTCGTTGGGCGCGCTCCCGCGGCGCCTCGGCGAGGGTGTGCTCACGTGGTCGCCGCTTGCTCCAGCGCCACCGCCTCGAGCGCGGCCTTGCGGGCGCGGTGGGCGGCGATCCAGCTCGAGCCCCACGGGTCGTGGCCGAGGAGGAGGTCGGCGGCGCGCACGCTCTGCACGCACACCTCGCTCGTCGACATGATCGCGCTCGTGAGTCCCGCCGCCATCGCCATGGGCAGGAAGCCGGCGCCCAGGACGTGGCGCTCAGGCAGGCCGAAGGACACGTTCGAGGCGCCCAGGCACATGTTCACGCCGAGCTCGTCGCGGATCAGGCTGATGGTGGCCAGCGTCGTCGTCACCGCCTCGGTGTCGGCGCCCACGGTCATGGCCAGCGGGTCGATGATCACGTCGGTGGGGGCGATCCCGTAGTCGCCGGCGACGCTGACGATCTTGCGCGCGCACTCCAGGCGCTTCTCGGGCGTCTCGGGGATGCCCGTCTCGTCGTTGGCCAGGCCGATCACCGCGGCGCCGTGGCGCGCCACGAGGGGAAGGATCTCCTCGAGGCGTTCGTCCTCGGCCGTGACCGAGTTCACGAGCGCGCGACCCTCGTAGACCGAGAGCCCGGCCTCGAGCGCTTCGATTACCGAGGAGTCGATGCAGATGGGGACGTCGACGGCGTCCTGCGCGGACCGGAGCATGCTCTTGAGGAGCTCGGGCTCGTCGACCAGGGGGATACCCGCGTTGATGTCGATCATGTCGGCCCCGGCGTGCACCTGGGCGAGCGCATCGGTGCTCACCGTTGACAGATCTCCGCCGCGGAGCTGCTCGGCGAAGAGCTTGCGGCCCGTGGGGTTGATGCGCTCGCCGATGATGCAGAACGGCCGGCCTGAGCCGATCGTGACGGTGCTAGATCGCGATCGCAGCACTGTATCCATTGATTTCCCTTTCGACTCGGGGCGGGATGCCCAGGCGTGTGCAGAGCTTGGCGATACCTGCGTCCTGGCGGAACGAGATGAAGTGAAGCCCGGCCACCCCGGGCTGGGCCAGGGCGTGGCGGGCGAGCTCGTAGGCGATCTCGAAGCATTCGGCCTCCGGGTCCTCGGCGCGCTCAACGCGGGCCAGCGTCTCGGGAGGCACCTCGATCCCCGGCACCCGAGTGGCGACGAAGCGCATGCCGGCGACCGAGCGCAGGATGCAGATCGAGGGGATGAGCGCCAGGCGCTCGCCGAGGCCGGTGTCGTAGGCGGCGCCGAGGAAGCGCGCGAGGAGCTCGGGGCGATAGCAGATCTGCAGCTGCAGGAAGCGGGCGCCGGCGAGCGCCTTCATCGCCGCCCGGCGCACGCGGTACTCGTAAGGCGGGGCGCCGGGATTCTCGACGGCGCCGATGAAATAGTGCGGGGCGGGGGAGATGGGCCGCCCGGAGAGATAGCGGCCGCGCGCGAGCGTGCGCGCGAGGGCGATGAGCTGGGGCCCATCGAGGTCGAAGACGCGGCGTGCCTCGGGCTCGTCGCCGGCGGTCACGTCGTCGCCGGTCAGGCAGCAGATGTTCTCGATCGCGTGCATCGCCGCGCCGGCCAGGTCAGCCTCGAGAGCGAGGCGATTGCGGTCCCGGCACGCCAGCTGCATGACCGGCTCGACGCCGGCCCCGAGCAGTCCGATGGCCACCGCCAGGGGGGAGCAGTGGGCGTGGGCGGAGGGATTGTCGGTGGCGTGGAAGGCGTCCACGAAGGGCCGCATGGGCGCGAGCTGGCGCAGGATCTCCGCCTGACCGCCGCCGTCGATTACCGGAAGCTCGGCGGTGACGACGAACTCCCGCGAGGCGAGCTTGCGCTCAAGGTTGGACATCGGCGTTTGCCGCCCAGCCGGCGGGCGGACGGCGATCGCGACCGGTCATCAGGTTGAACCAGGACGAGGTGTCCTTGAGGCGGTTGTCGACCGGCGGGCGCAGGTGATCGATGTGTCCGCGCCACATGGGCAGCCGCTCGGAGCGCTCGTAGGCCTTCAGCCATACGCAGCGCATCTCGGGCTTGACCTCGCAGTTCCCGTCCGCGCGCACGCCTCCGCACGGTCCGTTGCGCAGGGTCTTCGGGCAGTTCATCGGACAGGTGAGGCCGGTCGAGTGAAGGACGCACTGCCCGCACATCTGACAGCCCCAGACGGGGCCCTTGACCGCGTGCTCGGCGCGGGCGAGGAGCGCCGGCGCGGTCATACGGGCACCTGCGCCCGCTTGAGCTTGATCAGCTCCTTGGCCTTCTTCACCGCCGAGGAGGCATCGGCCGAGTAGCCGTCGGCCCCGACCGCGTCGGCGTACTCCTGGGTTACCGGGGCGCCCCCCACCATGACGATGACCTTGTCGCGCAGCCCGGCCTTCTCGAGGGCGTTGATGTTCGCCTTGAACATCGGCATCGTCGTGGTCAGGAAGGCGGAGAATCCGACCACGTCGGGGTTGTGGACCTCGATCT
The DNA here is from genome assembly GCA_035552215.1 of Solirubrobacteraceae bacterium. GTDB lineage: Bacteria > Actinomycetota > Thermoleophilia > Solirubrobacterales > Solirubrobacteraceae > Palsa-465. The sequence goes on from DASZLV010000085.1 coordinate 32,139, forward strand.
GCTCGAGGAACTTCTCCGGGGGCACGTTGACGCCGAGGTCGATGACCGTGAAGCCCGCCCCCTCGAGCATGATGTTGCAGAGGTTCTTGCCGATGTCGTGGACGTCGCCCTTGACCGTGCCCATGAGGAAGGTCCCGACCTGCTGGGTATCGGTCTCGGCGAGGAGGGGCCGGAGGATGTCGAGCGCCGCCTGCATTGCGCGCGCGGCGATGAGCATCTCGGGCACGAAATAGTCGCCACGCTCAAAGCGGGCTCCGACCTCCTCGAGTGAGGGGATGAGGCCGTCGTAGAGCATCCGCTCGGGGGTGAGGTCGTCGGCGAGTCCCTGATTGACCCCGTCGACCACCGCGGGGGCGTTGCCCACCAGGGTCTCGTCGTAGAGCAGCTGGAGGATCTCCTCGTGTGTCATGCGGCCCGTTCTCCTTCCTCGCGGTGTCCCAGGCGCCGGCTCAGCGCCTTCGCCTCGTCGGTCAGGATCGGTTGCAGTTCGAGGATCCGCGCAGGTGTCATGCGCAGCGTCGGACCCGTGACGCTGAGCGCCGCCACCACTTCGCCGCGTGCTCCACGCACCGGTGCGGCCATGGCCGCGAGACCGGGCTCGAGCTCGTCGACGGCGGTGGCGAAGCCCTGTCCGCGCACGACCTCGAGCTCGGAGCTCAGGCGCGCTGGGTCGGTGATGGTCGCGGGAGCGTGGCGCGCGAGGGGCGCCGAGGGGATGCTCGCCCGGCCGAAGGCCATGAACACCTTGCCCACCGCTGTGCAGTGGTAGTCCACGGCGCGCCCCAGCCACTGCCCGGTCCCCAGGAAGTGGCGGCTGTCGACCTGGGCGACATGCTCGACCCCATGGCCGGCGGGGACGGCGAGGTTGATGGTCTCGCCGCTCTCGTCGGCAAGGGCGTCGAGCGAGGCGCGGGCGAGCTCGATCATGTTGCGTTCGAGCATGCTCCGCTCGGCGACGCGGAGGATGGCCGGCCCGGGGCGCAGGCGCCCGCGTTCCCCGTCCTGCTCGATCAGGCCCCGTCGCTCGAGCGCGCTCACGAGCCGGGAGGCGGTGCTCTTGGGGATGCCGCTGGCCGAGGCAAGGTCGGTGAGCGCTACCGGCTCCTCGCTCTCGAGCACCCGCACGAGGAGATCGGCACCGCGGTCGACGGCGGTGGTCCCGTGGGCCGGCGGCTCACGCACTCCGGACACTTGGAACTCTTGTTCCACAGCGGATATATTAGGCGCCACGGCGCCCGCGTCAAGGCGCCGCTCGGATCCGCACGCGAGAGGAGACAGCTTGTTCGTCAACGCCATGCCGCGCTACGAGATCCTCAGTGAGGATGCGATGGAGGTCCTCGACCGGGGCTGGCGGCGGATCGTCTCCGAGCTCGGGATCGAGTTCCTCCTCCCCGAGGCGGTCGAGCTCCTGCGCGCGGCGGGTCAGACCGTCGAGGACGAGAACCGGGTGCGCTTCGACCCCGACTTCATCCTCGAGCAGGTGGCCAAGGCGCCGCGCGAGTTCGACCTTCAGGCCCGCAATCCCGAGTACACCGCCCACATCGGCGGTGACCACATGGTCTTCGCGCCCGTGTACGGCTGTCCCTTCATCCGCGAGGGCGATGTCCGCCGCGATGCCAAGATGGCCGATTTCGAGAACCTGGTCCGGCTCTCGCAGGCTTTCCCCGAGCTCGATTCCCCCGGGGGGACGATCTGCGAGCCCGAGGACCGGCCGCTCGACTCCCGGCATCTGGACATGGTCTACGCGCTGCAGACGCTGTCCGACAAGCCCTACATGGGCTCGGTCACCTCAGGCCCCAACGCCGCCGACACCATCCGCATGGGGGAGATCCTCTTCGGCGGGCGCGAGGCGATCGAGCGCGCCCCCGTCTCGATCTCGCTCATCAACGTCAATTCGCCTCTGCGCTACGACGATCGCATGCTCGGCGCCATGTTCGAGTACGTCAAGGCGGGACAGGCGGTGGTGATCACCCCCTTCCTGCTCATGGGGGCGATGTCGCCCGTCTCCCTGCCCGCCACCCTCGTGCAGCAGATCGCCGAGGGGCTCGCGGGCATCGCCCTCGCCCAGCTCATCCGCCCCGGGGCCCCCGTCGTCTTCGGTTCCTTCCTCTCGAACACCGACATGCAGTCGGGCTCGCCCTCGTTCGGCACGCCCGAGTCGGGTATCGGGGTCCTGTGCACCGGGCAGATCGCGCGCCACTTCGGGCTCCCATGGCGCGGTGGGGGCGCGCTCAACGCCTCCCAGACCGTCGACGCCCAGGCCGCCTACGAGTCGCTCATGACCATGCTCCCCACCTTCCTGGCGGGTGCCAACTTCGTCATGCACTCGGCGGGCTGGCTCGAGGGCGGCCTCGTCTCCTGCTACGAGAAGTTCATCGTCGACATCGAGCTCCTGCGCGAGCTCCGCCACGAGTTCACCCCGCTCGAGATCGACGAGGCGAGCCTGGCCTTTGGCGCCCATCTCGAGGTCGGCGCCGGCGGCCACTTCCTGGGCGCCGCCCACACCCTCGAGCGCTTCCGCGAGTGCTTCTACCGTCCGCTCCTGTCCTCGACCGAGAACTTCGACCGCTGGACCAAGAAGGGGAGCCGCGACACCGCGACCCGCGCCGGTGAGATCTGGCGGGCGACGCTCGAGTCCTACGAGCAGCCACCGCTCGAGGACGGCGTGCGAGCAGAGCTCGAGGAGTTCGTGGTCCGGCGCCGGGCCGAGCTCGGCGACTAAGGCTGCTCGCTCGCGCGCCCGCGCGCCAGCAGGTAGATCATCGCCACGAGCAGCGCCGGCGCCAGCGTGAGGCTGGGGATCACGTCGCCGTGGCCGATCCCCGATGCCCCGATGGCGACGACCATGGTCACCGCCAGGACCACGGCGGTGGGGACGACAAAGCGCCGGCACAACAACGTCAGCCCGCCCGCCACCTCGAGCACTCCCGCGAGGATCTCGAGGGCCGACGGCCACGGCAGGCCGAAGGTCCTGAATGCGTCGAGCTCCCAGTGGTGGAAGACGAACTTCACGAGGCCGGCCAAGACGAAGATGATGCCGGTGACGACGGCGACGGTGGCGGCGGCGCGGTCACGGCGAATGAGGCGATCGGCGGCGTGGGCTCGGCTCACGAGTCGATCTTGGCACGGGCGTTCGCGCGCGGCCGTGTACCCGCGGCCGCGCGCCAAGCTGACCCCTTGGCGACGGGGCCCCCCATCGTTAGACTCGCTAACCGATGACTCATATATCAGTGAGTGGTGGGCCGGCGGGCGAGCTTCTCGCCGATCGGGCGTACGAGGAGCTGCGGGACCGCATCGTCACGCTGCGCATCGCCCCCGGCGCGCCGATCGACGAGGACGTCATCGGACAGGAGCTCGCGATGGGGCGCACACCGGTGCGGGAGGCGATCAAGCGCCTCTCGCTCGAGAATCTCGTCACCGTGTTCCCGCGCCGGGGGACGTTCGCGTCGGAGATCAACATCACCGACCTCGCCCACATCTCTGACGTCCGCGCCGTGCTCGAGGGCCATGCCGCCCGGCGCGCGGCCGAACGCATCACCGAGGCCCAGCGCGCCGAGCTCGACGATCTCCTGGAAGAGCTCGGCCGCAGCCGGGGAAGCGACGATCTCGAGGCGCTCATCGCCCTCGACGCTCACGTTCACCGGTTCATCTACCGGTGTGCCGCCAACCCGTATCTCGAGGAGACGCTCGGGCGCTACTTCAATCTCTCGATCCGGATCTGGCACCTGGTCCTCGACCGGCTCCCGCACCTGTTCGCCCGCGTGCACGAGCACGACGATGTCCTGCGGGCCATCGCCGCCGGAGAGGCCGAGCGCGCCCGCGCCATCCTCGCCGACCACATCGCCACCTTCGAGCGCGAGATCCGCGCCGTCATCTGATCCCGGGGCGCCCATGCCCGAGACCGCCACCGACCCCACCCCACCCGGCGCCGAGACCCAGGCGCCGCTCCCGATCGCTCGGCTCCTCATCTCATGTGCCGATCGCGAGCACATCGTCGCCGCCGTCTCCGGCTTCCTGAGTGACGCCGGCGCCAACATCATCCAGTCCGATCAGTACTCGACCGATCCCGAAGGGGGCCATTTCTTCATGCGCCTCGAGTTCTCGATCGACGCCGCCGGCCTCGAGGCCCTGCCCAAGCAGTTCGCCGGCGTTGCCGAGTGTTTCGGGATCGAGTGGAGGCTCAGCCACTCCGGTGAGCGCAAGCGGGTAGCCCTGATGGTCTCGCGGCCCGAGCACTGTCTGCTCGATCTGCTGTGGCGCTGGCGGCGCGGCGAGCTCGACTGCGACATCCCCCTGGTCGTCTCCAACCACGAGGATCTCCGCGCCGACGTCGCCATGTTCGGCGTGCGCTACGTCCACATCCCCGTCGAACGGAGCGCCAAGGCAGCGAGCGAGGAGCGGCTCCTCGAGGTCCTCGGGCACGAGTACGACCTCATCGTCCTCGCCCGCTACATGCAGATCCTCAGCCCCGAGTTCCTCGCCCGCATCAGCACTCCGATCATCAATATCCATCATTCATTCCTCCCCGCCTTCGCCGGCGCCGATCCCTATGCCCAGGCGCGCGAGCGCGGCGTGAAGCTGATCGGGGCGACCGCTCACTACGTCAACGAGGAGCTCGACGCGGGACCGATCATCGAGCAGGACACCGCCCGCATCACCCACCGCGCCAGCGCCGAGGCCCTCGCTCAGATCGGACGTGACATCGAGCGCACCGTCCTCGCCCGCGCCGTCCGCTGGCACCTCGAGGACCGGGTGCTCGTCGACGGCCGCGGGACCGTAATCTTCACTTAAGGGTCCCGAGCGTTCGCGCCGCGAGATATTCGTCGAGCGGCGCGTCGTGCCCGAGACGGTTCGAGAGTGCGTGGGCCTGCTCCAGGCACACGCGCCCGAGCAGGCGCAGGCGCTGGGGCGCGAGGCGCAGCGACGCGCCCGAGGCGGTGAGGGCGGCGACCACCGCCCCGCCGCGGTCGCGCACGGGGGCGGCGACGGCCGAGAGCCCGGGCTCGAGCTCGTCGACGATGGTCGCGTAGCCCTGGTCCCTGACCGCATCGAGCTCCCGGCTCAGGCGCGCGCGGTCGGTCACCGTCGCCGCAGTGATCTGCTCGAGTTCCCCGTCCGGGAGCTCGGCGGCGCCGAAGGCGATGAAGACCTTGCCGGCCGCCGTGCTGTGGAGGCCGAGCTCACGCCCGATCCAGTTCGTCGCCCCGAGCAGGTGCCGGCCATCGACCTGGGCGATCGCCTCGGTCCCGGCCGGGCGCGGGAGGATCAGGTTGGCGGTCTCGCCGCTCTCCTCGGCGAGCCGGCGCATGCTCGGCTGCGCGAGCTCGACGAGATCCTCGCGACCCACGCCCGAGCGCGCGAAGCGCAGCGCTGCCGTCCCCGGGCGAACGCCCTCGGCGTCCCAGGCGAGGAGGTGGTGGCGCTCGAGTCCCGCGACGAGCGGCGCTACCTCGACCGCCGTCAGCCCGACCACCTCGGCGAGCTCGGTGATGGTGCGCGGCGAGCGCTCGAGGGCGACCGCGAGCACGTGCGCGGTGCGCTCAGCCGAGGGGTCCGGGTCCGGGCGGGCGCTCATCGATTCCCGGCGGGGGTGATCACCACGGTTTGCAGCTCGGTGAACGAGTGCATCACGTTCGCGCCGCCGACCCGGCCGATGCCGCTGTCGGTGCCGGCCCGGCCGCCGAAGGGGAGGTGTGCCTCCCAGTAGTTGGTCGACTCGTTGATGTTCACCCAGCCCGTGCGGACGTGATCGGCGAACTCGAGCCCTTCGCTCAGGTTTGCCGTGAAGATGGCGGCCAGCAACCCGTAGGGCGAGGCGTTGGTCAGAGAGATCGCCTCCGCGAGCGAGCCGATGCCCACCACCGGCGCCACCGGCCCGAAGGTCTCCTCGACCGCGATCCGGGCGTCGGGCGGTACGTCCGTGAGCACCGTCGGCTCCCAGTAGAGATCGGTGGCGAAGCCGGTGGCGCGCGCGCCACCGCTGAGGACCCTCGCGCCCCGCTCCAGCGCGTCGCCCACGTGCTCGTCCATCTTGCGGGCGACGGGTTCGTTGTTGACCGGACCCATGGTGGTGGCGTCGTCGAACGGGTCGCCGAGGAGAACGAGCTCGGTGACGCGCCGGGCCAGGAGCTCGACGAACTCGTCCTTGACGGTGTGGTGCACGAGGATGCGCTCTCCGGCGGTGCAGCTCTGACCGGCGCACAGGTAGCAGGCGGCGAGGGTCGCCGCCACGGCCGCGTCGAGGTCGGCGTCGCCCATCACCACCAGGGGACCGTTGCCGCCCATCTCGAGCAGCGCGGGCTTGCCGGCGGCGGCCTGGGCCACGAGGCGGCCGGTGGCCGTCGAACCGATGAAGGCGACGCCGTCGGTGCCCGGGTTGCGCGCGATCTCGTCACCGACCACCGGACCGGGGCCGGTGACGAGATTGAACACGCCGGGGGGAAGGTCGGCATCGGCGATGCACCGGGCGAGAGCGACGGCGCACAGCGCGGTCGAGGGCGCGGGAGTCCACACCACCGCGTTACCGCACGCGAGGGCGGGCGCTATGAGCTCGGCGGGCATGGTGTAGGGCCAGTTCCAGGGGCTGATCACGCCGATCACACCGCGGGGGCGCCGGACGAGCATCACGCGCTTGCCCGCCGAGAGCGAATTCGGCAGCTCGCCCCCCAAGCGCTTGCCGTCCTCGGCGGCCATGCGCCAGTACTCGACGAGCTCGTCGACCTCGTCGAAGGCCTCCGTGCGCAGCGGCTTGCCCTGGTCGAGGGTGAGGGTGCGGGCGAGCTCGTCGCGGCGCGACTCGATGATCTCGGCCACCGCGCTCATCTTGGCGGCGCGCTCGAAGGCGGTCATGCGCGCCCACTGCTCATTCGCTCCTCGCGCCGCCTCGATCGCTCGCTGAGCGTCACTGCGGTCGCCCTCGGGCACGCTCCCGATGCGCTCGCCCGTGGCGGGGCTGGTGGCCTCGAGAGTTTCGCCGGTGGCGCTGTCCTGCCACTCGCCGGCCAGGAACATCTGCTGAGCGGTTGACGTCGCCATGCTTAATCCCGCCGGTTGCGCGTTGACACAGTTAAACAACTGATATATAACAGGCGGATCACGCCCCGGTCAACGAATTCCACGCAAGGACGACGCGGAAGCGGCCGTGGGCCACGCCTGCTGATCGACACACCGCCCGAGACCGGGACACGAACTGTGGGAGGTCCATAGATGGGAACCGTTGACAGTGGCGAGCTCGCCGGGTTCGGCTACAAGCAAGAACTCGACCGTTCGCTCGGTAGCTTCTCCTCCTTCGCGGCAGGGTTCAGCTACATCTCAATCCTCACCGGGGTTTTCGAGCTCTTCGGCTTCGGCTTCAACAACGCGGGCCCGGCCGTGTGGTGGTCGTGGTTCGTCGTCCTCGCCGGCCAGATGGCGGTGGCGCTGTGCTTCGCCGAGCTCGCCGGGCAGTTCCCCCTCGCCGGTTCGGTCTATCAGTGGTCCAAGCGCATCGGCGGGGACTTCCTCTCGTGGATGACCGGGTGGATCCTCATCATCGGCTCGATCGTCACCGTCGCCGCGGTGGCGGTGGCTTGGCAGGTCGTGCTCCCCCAGGTCACGACCAAGCTCCAGTTCGTCGGCAGCGCGGCCGACGCCGGTACGTTCAGCACCGCCAACGGGGCCAAGAACGCCCTGATCCTCGGAGCCATCCTCGTCGTCTTCGCGACGATCATCAACATGCTCGGGGTCAGGGTCATGGCCATGATCAACAACATCGGCGTCATCGCCGAGCTCATCGGCGCCTCGCTCCTCGTCGTCCTCCTCGTCTTCCACTTCCACCGTGGCCCCGGCGTCGTCACTAACACGCTCGGGACCGGCGCCGGGCACTCGTGGGGCTACTTCGGCGCCTTCCTCATCGGCGGGATCATGAGCGCCTACGTGATGTACGGGTTCGACACGGCGGGGACGCTAGCCGAGGAGACCAACGACCCGCGGCGGGCGGCGCCCCCGGCGATCCTCCGCGCGCTCGCCACGGCGGCGTTCATCGGCGCCCTGCTCATCCTCTTCGCGCTCATGGCGGTCAGGAACATCCACGACAAGAACATCGGCCTGCTCGGCCTGCCTTACATCGTCAAGCAGGCCTTGGGCAACACGCTCGGGAACATCTTCCTCATCGACTCGGCGGTCGCCATCACCGTGTGCACCCTGGCGGTGTGCACGGCGTGCATCCGCATGCTCTTCTCGATGGCCCGCGACGGCCGCCTGCCAGGCGGCTCGAGCGTCGCTCGCGTGTCGGGGCGCGCCAAGGTTCCGATTGTCCCGGCGCTCCTCGTCGGCTTCCTCTCGCTCGTGCTCCTGGCCGTCAACCTCGCCAACCAATCGGCCTTCCTGACCCTCACCTCGGTGGCGATCATCATGTTCTACCTGCCCTACCTGGCGGTAACGGGGTCGATGCTCGTCAAGCGGCTGCGCGGCGAGTGGCCGCGTCCCGAGCACGGGCCCTACTTCAACCTCGGCCGTTGGGGCCTGCTCGTCAACCTCTTCGCCGTCGTCTACGGGACCTTGATCGCCTTTGAGATCGCGTGGCCCCGCGCGGCCGTCTACGGGACGAAGTGGTACTTCCGCTTCGGCGCCTATGAGTTCATCGGGGCGTCGTTCATCATCGGCGCGCTCTACTACTTCCTCGTCCAGACCCGCAAGTCGCCCGAGGTCCTCGCCGAGCATCGGGCCGAGGTGCCGACGCTCGGCGAGCCCGTCCTCGGCGAAGTGGCACCTTGACCGAAGGGGGGGAGTTCGACTACGTGATCGCCGGCGGGGGCACCGCCGGCTGCGTGGTCGCCGCTCGCCTCTCCGAGGATCCCTCGGTGAGCGTGCTCCTGCTCGAGGCCGGGCCCTCGGACGTCGATGACGCGGCCATCCTGCGCCTCGAGGACTGGATGTTCCTGCTCGACTCGGGCTATGACTGGGACTACCTGGTCGAGCCCCAGGAGAAGGGGAACAGCTTCCTGCGCCACGCCCGCGCCAAGGTCCTCGGCGGCTGCTCTTCGCACAACTCGTGCATCGCCTTCTGGACTCCGAAGGAGGACCTCGACGAGTGGGCGGCGAGCGGGTGCGAGGGGTGGAGCGCGGCCGAGTGCTGGCCGCTCATCAAGCGGCTCGAAAGCAACGACGGTCCCGGCGATCACCACGGCCGTGACGGTCCCGTCAACGTCCGCACCGTGTCGCCTGAGGATCCGTGCGGCGTCGCGCTGCTCGAGGCAGCGGCCCAGGCCGGGCTTCCCACCAGCCTGTTCAACGAGGGAAACACGGTCTCCAGCGGCGCCGGCTGGTTCCAGATCAATTCCGGGGCCGACAACACTCGCATGTCCTCCTCGCACGCCTACCTGCACCCGATCATCGGCACCCGTCCCAACCTCGAGATCCGCACCAACTGCTGGGTCAGCCGCGTCGCGGTCGAGGAGGGCCGCGCCGTCGCCGTCGAGTATCTGACGCCTGACATCCTCACCCACGCCACCGCCCGGGCTCGCCGCGAGGTGATCCTCAGCGCCGGGGCGATCGACACCCCGAAGCTCCTCATGCTCTCGGGCATCGGTCCCGGCGAGCACCTGCGGGAGTTTGGGATCGAGACCATCGTCGACTCCCCCGGCGTCGGCGCCAACCTCGACGACCACGTCGAGGGCATCGTCCAGTGGGATGCCAAGCAGCCGATGATCCGCACCTCGACCCAATGGTGGGAGATCGGCCTGTTCTCGACCTCCGAGGAGGGGATCGACCGCCCCGACCTGATGATGCATTACGGATCGGTTCCCTTCGACATGAACACGGCCCGCTGGGGCTACCCGACGACGGAGAACGGCTTCTGCCTGACCCCCAACGTGTGCCGGGGGCGCTCGCGGGGGACCGTGCGCCTGCGCTCAAGCGACTTCCGCGACCGCGCCCGCGTCGACCCGCGCTACTTCACCGACCCCGGCGGTCACGACGAGCGGGTGATGGCCTATGGCATGCGGCTGGCGCGCAAGATCGTTTCCCAGCCCGCGATGGCGCAGTGGGCGGGAGCGGAGCTCGCTCCCGGACCGGATGCGCAGAGCGACGACGAGCTCATCGACTACATGCACAAGACCCACAACACCGTCTACCACCCGGCGTGCAGCGCTCACATGGGGCCGGACTCCGATCCCCTCGCCGTCGTCGACCCGCGCCTGCGGGTGCGGGGCGTCGCCGGCCTGCGGATCGCCGACGGCTCGATCCTCCCGTTCCTGCCGGCCATCAACCCGTGCATCACGACGATGATGATCGGCGAGAAGTGCGCCGACATGCTCAAGGAAGACGCGGGCCAGGGCGCGCCGCAGGCTGCCCTCCCCACAAGCGGTTGAGCCAGGCACAAGCGGCGCCGTCCGAAGGCGGGGCCCTCCGGGCCGGCTTCCTGCGGGCGCACCCGCCGTTCGATGCCCTCGAGCCCGAGGTCCTCGAGGAGGTGGCGGGCGCCGTCGAGGTCGAGTCCTTCCGCGCGGGCGCGACGATCTTCTCGCAGGGCGCGGACCCGGTCGAGCACCTGAGGATCGTGCGCAGCGGTGCCGTCGAGCTCCTCCTCGGCGGTCGCCTCCTCGACCTCCTCGGCGAGGGCGAGCTCTTCGGGCATGCCTCGATGCTCTCCGGGCTCCCCACCGGCTTCGAGGCGCGGGCGGCCGAGGACACGGTGTGCTACCGGATCGGCGCCGACATCGCCCGTCGGCTGCTCGGGGCGCCCGCGGGGCTGCGCTTCGTCGCGCGCTCGCTGCTGGAGACGCTCGATGGAGTCGGTGGCGGGGCGCAGGCGCCCGCCCGGGACCCGGCGCATCAGCCCGTTGGTGCGCTCATCCGCGGCGCGCCGGTGGTATGCCCCCCCGGCACCCCGATCGCCGCGGCAGCCCAGCTCATGACCGACGCGTCGGCTTCCTCGATCGTCGTCGATCTCGGCGACGGAAGCCTGGGAATCGTCACCGACCGCGACTTGCGTGCGCGCGTGGTCGCCGCCGGGCTGCCCGCCGACGCGCCCGTGTCGGAGGCGATGTCGGCTCCCGCCTACACGTGCCGGCCCGACCGGCTGGGCGGCGAGGTGATGCTCGACATGCTCGACCGCGGCTGCCGCCACTTCCCGGTGGTCTCGGCCACCGGCGAAATCCTCGGGATCATCGAGGACCTCGACCTCGTCGTCGTGCACACGCGCTCGTCGTTCTTCCTGCGTCGGCGAATCGCTGCCTCGGGGAGCGTCGATGACTTGGTGAAGGTGGCGGCCGAGCTGCGGCCGATGGTCATCGCCATGCACGACGCCCGGGTCGCGGCGGCGAACATCATGGCCGTGTACGCCGTCGTCGTCGACGCCCTCACCCGCCGCCTCCTCGAGCTGGCGATCGCCGCGGCCGGCGAGCCGGCGGCCTCCTTCGCCTGGCTCGCGCTCGGCAGCCAGGCGCGCCGGGAGGCGATCCCCAGCGCCGACGTCGACAGCGCCATCGTGTGGTTCGGCGATCTCGCCGAGGAAGACATTCGCCCCCAGCTCCACGCGCTCGCGGCCGAGGTCATCGCCGGCCTGCAGCGCTGCGGGTTCCGCGCCGACGCTCACGGCGCCTCGGCATCGAACCTCATGTTCGTGCGCTCGCTCGCGTCATGGCAGGGCGCGGCGCGGAGCTGGATCTCCGACCCCACCCAGGAGAAGGCGCTCATCCTCGTCTCCGTGCTCGTCGACAGCCGCCCCGTATGGGGCCTGCACACCGGCACTCCGGTCGCCGACACCTTCCGCCTCGCCCCCAGCAATCCCGCGCTTCTGCGCCTGCTCGCCCGCTTCGCGCTCTCCTACCGCCCGCCCACGGGCTTCCTCCGCGGTCTCGTGGTCGAGCACACCGGGGAGCACCGCGGCACCCTCGACCTCAAGCACGGCGGCGTGATCCCCATCGTCGACCTGGCCCGCTGGGCGGGCATGGCGGCGGGGGTGACGAGCGCCTCCACGAGCGAGCGGTTGCGCGCCGCCGGCGCGGCCGGCACGCTCACCGGGGTCGATGCCCGCACGCTCGAGGACGCCTTCGAGCTCGTCACCGGGCTTCGGCTCCAGCACCAGGTCGTACAGCTCCGTGAGGGCTCAGAGCCCGACGACTACGTCGATCCGGCCACCCTGAGTCCGCTCACACGCACCTACCTCAAGGAGGCGTTCCGCGCCGTGGCGTCGATCCAGAAGCGCGTGGCCTCCGAGCTCAGCGGCGCGCTGCCGTGAGGCGGCGGCACGACACTAGTTGAAGCGGACCTTGCCGTTCGAGCGCGCCCGGGCTTGGGCGCGGTCGACGAAATCCAGGCGCTTGAGCGCGGCGCGGAACAGCCGCGTGACCAGGCGCAGGCGCGCGTTCTCCGAGCGCAGGTCGAGCAGGCCCTGCTTGGCGTCGAGCCCGAAGTCCACCGTCGCCGCCATCGCGTACGCGCCCATGGTCGCGAGCTCCTCGATGTCCGCCTCGCGGTCGGTCGCGCGCTTGACCAGGTCGGCGTACACCTCGTGCGCCTGAGCGAGGAGCGTCTCGTCCGCCGTCTCCTCGCGATCGGCGAGAAACTCGATTGTGCCGGCCGGGTAGGGGAGATGCTCGCGGCGCTCGAGGACCCGAAACGGCCTCGTGCCGCGGGTGAGGATGTTCATGCGGCCGTCGTCCGTGCGCTCGAGTACCCGGTCGATTTCACACGCGCACCCGTTCTCCCGCAGGCCATCGTCGGACAGCCACAAGATCCCGAACTCGCCGTCGTCCTCCAGACACTCGTTCATCATCGTCTTGTAGCGCTCTTCGAAGATGTGCAGCGGGATGAGCTCACCGGGCAACGCGACCAGGGAGAGCGGGAAGAGCGGAAAGTCACCAACGAGCCGATCTGGCACACAGGGGAGGGTAGCCGCCGGGGCCGCTAACCGGGCTTGCGCGCGGTGAGGAGAAGGTTGTAGAAGATGGCCGGCGGCAGGTAGGGCTCGAGTAGCCGTTCGTCGACCCGCTGCAGAAGGAGATATCCGTGGTAGGCGTAGTTGATCCACATGCGCGGTATCTCGCTGAACTGCGCCGTCGACTCGAGCCCCCGGTTGAGCCATCCAAACCAGTTGGCGAGCAGCTCCTCACCGCGGACATGGCGCGCCTCGAAGCCGGCGCGGCGAGCGAGCTCGGAAAGGTCGCCGGGGGCGAAGGCGTGGATGTCGACCCGGTCCTCGAGGGCATGGTCCTGGGCGGCCTTGGAGTCGGTCTCCGCAGGCGCCGAGGCGGGCGATACCCGCAGCGCCGCGCGCCAGGCGGGGGCGAGCAGCCTCGCCGCGCGCTTGGGCACCCGGGCCAGGCGGTCGCCCATCCGCGACGGCTCGCCCGCGAAGAGGATCCGGCCCCCGGGGCGCAGCACGCGATAGAGCTCGGCGAAGGCGCGCGGCAGGTCGGGGAGATGGTGGAGCACAGCGTGGCCGAACGCGAAATCAAAGCTCGCGTCGGCGAAGGGGAGCGATTCCGCGTCAGCGCGGGCGGTCCTGACCTGGAGGCCGAGGCGCCGGGCGTTGGCGCCCAACGTGGTCACCATGCCGGGCGAGATGTCGGTGCACGTCGCCTCCTCGAGGACACCGGCCTGGAGGAGATTGAGGCTGAAGTACCCCGTGCCCGCGCCGATCTCGAGGCCCCTCGCGTAGCCGGTGCGCAGCTCATCTCCGAGGAGCTTGCGGATCTTCCCGAGCACCTGCGACTGGCCGACATCGCCGAAGTCGATGCCCCACTTGGCGTCGTAGCTGGCCGCGGCTACGTCGTGATAGCGGGTGTTGACGTCGCGGATCTCGTCCGCCGTCCTGAGCGCCTCCATGGCCGGATGGACAATACCCTTTCACGTGGTGACAGCAGACGCCTACGTTCAGAGTGACCAGCCCGCCGGGGTTCCGCCCCTCGAGCTCACCGGCGAACGCACCCTTCCCGACGTTCCCGCCGAGAACTACTGGTTCCGCCGTCATCTCGCGGTCTACGAATGGATCGGCGCCCGTGTCGCCGGCCTGAGCGTGGTCGACTTGGCGTGCGGCGAGGGATACGGGTGCGAGGTTCTGTCGCGCTCGGCCCACCGCGTCGTCGGCGTCGACGCCAACCCCGAGGCCTACGAGCACGCCCGCCGTCGCTACGTGCGCCAGAACCTGCGCTTCGAGCGCGCCCTCGTCGAGACCTACGGCGAGGCTTCCTCGTGCGACGCCGTCGTCTTCCTGCAGACCATCGAGCACCTCCACGACCCCGCTGCCGGGCTCGAGCACATGTCAGCGAGCCTTGCCCCGGGCGGCGTCGCCTACATCTCGACACCCAACGTCCTCACCCTCGCACCCCCCGGCGCGGGCAAGTCGGACAACCCCTGGCATCTGCGCGAGTACCGCGCCAGCGAGTTCTTGGCGCTGTGCCAGGGTGCCTTTGCCAGCGTCGAGCTCCTGGGCATCTTCCACGCCCGCAAGCTCCGCGCCCACGAGCTCGCCCTGCGGCTCGGCTGGGACCGCGTCCATCATCGGCTGGGGCTCACGGCGCCGTTCTACGACCGCTTCACCCCGGCGCTCGCTTCGCGCGATTTCGCGGTGCGCGCGGGCCGGCTCGACAAGGCGCTCGACTTCCTGGCGGTGTGCCGGCCATGACGGGCCGCGACGAGCTCGCGTTGTGGGTAACAAACCCCCCGCTATCCGGAGGTAAGGTTACGTGCAACGCGCGATGAAGCGACCCGGCGAGCTCGCCCTCGTGCTCCACACCCACATGCCCTACGTCGAGGGCTTCGGCACCTGGCCGTTCGGCGAGGAGTGGCTGTGGGAGGCGATCGCCACGAGCTATCTGCCGCTGCTCGACCGGGTCCTCGGACGGGCGCCGATCACGCTCTCGCTGACACCGGTCCTGTGCGACCAGCTTCAGGCGCCGGGTGCGATCGAGCGCTGCATCGAGTTCCTGACCGAGGTACGCCCCGAGTCGCACCGGCTCGACATCGAGTCGTTCCGGGCGGCGGGCGACTCCGCCGCCGTCGCCGAGCTC
>DASZLV010000086.1:0-45010 GCA_035552215.1 Solirubrobacteraceae bacterium
GAAGGCGAGCACGTGGGTGGCGATCCGGTCGAGGAACCACCGGTCGTGGGAGACGACGACGGCGCAGCCGGCAAAGGCCAGCAGCGCCTCCTCGAGGGCGCGCAGGGTGTCGGTGTCGAGGTCGTTGGTCGGCTCGTCGAGGAGCAGCATGTTGCCGCCGGCGCGCAGGAGCTTGGCGAGGTGAAGCCGGTTGCGCTCGCCGCCCGAGAGCTTGGCGACCTTCTTCTGCTGGTCGGTGCCCTTGAAGTTGAAGCCCGCGACGTAGGCGCGGCTGTTCACGCTGCGGTCGCCCAGCGAGATCTGCTCAGCGCCGCCGGAGACCTCTTCCCACACCGTCTTCTCGGGGTCGAGCGCGTCGCGCGACTGGTCCACGTAGGCGAGCTCCACCGTCTCGCCGAGCCGCAGGGCGCCGCTGTCGGGCTGCTCCTGCCCGGCGATCATGCGCATCAGCGTCGTCTTGCCGGCGCCGTTGGGACCGATGACGCCGACGATCCCCCCGCGCGGGAGCTTGAAGTTCAGGCCGTCGATGAGCAGCCGGTCGCCGTAGGCCTTGGTCAGGTTCTCGGCCTCCACCACCACCTCGCCGAGGCGCGGACCGGCGGGGATGTGGATCTGGACCTGATCGAGCTTGACGTTGCGGTCCTCGGCCAGGAGCGCCTCGTAGGCATTCAGGCGCGCCTTGGGCTTGTTACGGCGGGCGCTGGCGTTCATCCGCACCCACTCGAGCTCGCGCTCGATCGTCTTGCGCCGGGTGGTCTCCTGCCGCGCCTCGCTCTCCAGGCGCTTCTGCTTCTGCTCGAGCCAGCCCGTGTAGTTCCCCTCGTAGGGGACCCCCCGGCCGCGGTCGAGCTCGAGGATCCAGCCGGCGACGTTGTCGAGGAAGTACCGGTCGTGGGTGACCGCCACCACGGTGCCCGGGTAGTCGTGCAGGTGATTCTCGAGCCAGGCGACCGACTCGGCGTCGAGATGGTTGGTGGGCTCGTCGAGCAGGAGCAGGTCCGGCTGGCGCAGGAGCAGGCGGCACAGGGCCACCCGGCGCCGCTCGCCGCCCGAGAGCGTCGCGATGTCGGCATCGGCGGGCGGGCAGCGGAGCGCGTCCATCGCCACCTCGAGGGTGGTGTCGAGGTTCCAGCCGTCGACCAGGTCGATCTTCTCCTGCACGGCGGAAAACTCGTCCGCGGTCTCCTCGGAGTAGTTCATCGACAGCTCGTTGAAGCGATCGAGCAGGGCGCGGATCTCGGCGACCCCGTCCTCGACGTTTCCGCGCACGTCCTTGGCCGGGTCGAGCTCGGGCTCCTGCGAGAGCATCCCCGCGGTGGCGGAAGTGGCGAGCTGGGCGTGCCCGTCGAACTCGGTGTCGAGCCCGGCCATGATGCGCAGGAGCGTCGACTTACCCGCCCCGTTGTATCCGAGCACGCCGATCTTGGCGCCCGGGAGGAACGAAAGCGAGACATCGGTCAGGACCTGCTGGGAAGGCGGGTAGCGTCGCGAGAGCTTCTGGGTGGTGAAGATGTACTGGGCGGCCATGGGGTAGTTCAGAGCGTAGCGAGCGAGCGCGGGTCCGCACCTTCAGGTAGGTTCTTGCCGAGGGGAGGCGCGGGGCTCCCGGGGCGAAGCGAGAGGTAGAGATGGGGCGTATGCGGTGGGTAATCCTGTTGACGGCCGCTGCGTGCGTGTCGGTGATCGCCGGTCCGCCGGCATCTGCTCTCGCTGGCTCGAGCCGCGTCCGGGTTGGTCTCTCGCCGCGCCTGCCGGCGGGCGCGAACGTCGTGGGCTCGTTGCCGAGCGCGACGCGCGTCGGCGTCGCGGTGACGCTCGAGCCGCGCGACCCCGCGGCGCTCGCGGCTTATGCCACCGCCGTTTCCACCCCCGGTTCGAGCGTGTACCACCGCTATCTGAGCGTGTCGCAGTTCGCGCGGCGCTTCGGCGCGACTCCGGCGGCGATCGCCGCGGTGGCGTCGGCGCTGCGCGCCGCCGGGCTGGATCCGCAGCCGGCGACCGCCAACGCGCTTGCGATTCCTGTGGCCGCGACGGCGGCCGGGCAGCTGGCCCAGGCCTTTTCGACCTCATTCGAGCGCGTCGCGGTCCCGGGAGGCCGCACCGCGTTCACGAACACCTCACCCCCGGCACTGGCCGCGAGCGTGGCGGGCAATGTCCAGGGCGTGCTGGGGCTCGACTCGCTGGTGCTCCCCCGGCCGCTGGGGTTGCACGGGGCGCCATCCGCCCGTCGCGCCGTCGCTTCGCACGCCCAGAGCGCCGCGGCGCCCCATGTCCTCACCGGAGGCCCGCAGCCGTGCTCGGCGGCGCAGTCGGCCGCCACCGCGGCCGCCGGTGACGTCGGCTTCACGGCGGACCAGATCGCGGCGGCGTACCGGTATCCGGGCCTGTATGGGGCGGGTGACTTCGGAGCCGGACAGACCGTTGGGATCTACGAGCTCGAGGGGAACTTTCACGGCGACGTCACCGGGTTCCAGAACTGCTACGGCACGAGTGCGTCAGTGAGCTACCAGAGCGTGGACGGCGGTCCGCCTGCTCCGAGCGTCGGCAATCAGGACGGCATCGAGACCGAGCTCGACATCGAGGGCGTGATCGGTTTGGCTCCCAAGGCGAACATCATCGTGTACCAGGGCCCCAACGGCGGCGGCGGGACCAGCGAGGGGCCATACCTGACCTACAGCGCGATGATCACCGCGAACGTGGCCAAGGTGATCTCGAGCTCGTGGGGACTGTGTGAGCCGTTGCAGAGCCCGGGCCCCGCGAATTCCGAGGCCACGCTGTTCCAGGAGGCGGCGACGCAGGGCCAGTCGATCTTCGCGGCGGCCGGCGACTCCGGAGCCGAGGACTGCAGCGGGTCGAGCCCCAACGCGACCATCGCGGTCGATGATCCGGGGAGTCAGCCGTTCGTGACCTCCGTCGGAGGCGCCTCTCTCAATGCGGTCGGACCGCCGCCCTCCCAGACCACCTGGAACGACTCGGCCACCGGCAACGGCGCCGGGGGAGGCGGCATCTCCACCATGTGGCCGATGCCGAGCTACCAGTCGGGCGCCCCGACTTCGTTGAACGTCATCAACGCGAGCTCGTCGCGGGTGCCGTGCGCCGCGCCGAGCGCAAGCTATTGCCGCGAGGTGCCCGATGTCGCCGGCGCCACCAGCGCCGCCGGTGAGTACGCGGTCTACTGGAACGGCAATGGAACGGGCAACGATGCCAAGTGGATCGGGATCTGGGGCACGAGCTGGGCCGCTCCTCAGTGGGCGGCGCTGGCCGCCGAGGTGAACGCCTCGAGTGCCTGCGGGGGAACTCCGATCGGATTCGCCAATCCCCTTCTCTACCGTGTCGCGGGGGGGAGCGCCTACCCGAGTGCCTTCACCGACATCATCTCGGGGAGCAACGCCTACTCGCCCTCGGGTAACCCCAGCAGCCTGTACCCGTCGGGACCGGGATTCGACATGGCGAGCGGGATGGGGACCCCGATCGCCTCGACGCTCGCCGGCTATCTCTGTGACCGCGTCACCGTCGGGAACCCGGGCTCGCAGATCTCCTTCACGGGCGCCCCGGTGAACGTCGCGGTACCGGGCACGAGCACGGGCGCAGCGACTCTGAGCTACACCGCGACCGGGCTGCCGGCGGGCCTGTCCATCGATCCCGCGACCGGCACCGTGTCGGGCACGCCGACCACGGCCGGCGCTTCGAGCGCGACAGTCAGCCTCACCTCCTCGGACGGTCTCTCGGGCAGCACCTCGTTCACCTGGACGGTGTTCGCGACCGCGGTTGGGGTCGCCGGTATCGGCGCCCAGGCCGGGACGGTCGGCGTTCCCGTTCCCGCCCTCGAGGTCCACGCCTCCGACGACAACGGTGGCGCGATCACCTACTCGGTGACCGGGCTCCCTGTCGGCCTGTCGATCGGCGCCGCGAGCGGTCTCATCACCGGCTCGCCGACGACCGCGGGCATCTCGACCGTGACCGTCAAGGCCACCGACGCCACCGGCCCCTCGGCGACGACATCGTTCAGATGGGCGATCGCCGCGGCGGCCGCCTTCTCGCACGGTTCGCTCTCCGGCCTGGGCAAGGGCAAGCCGAAGCTGTCGTTCACGATGGCGGCCGCGAGTGGCGCACCGTCGATCAAGACGATCGTCATCGGTCTACCGGCGGGCCTGAGCTTCTCGGGGAAGGCGAAGAAGCTCGCCAAGGGCATCGTCCTCAAGGGTCCCGGCGCCAAGAGCGTGAAGTTCAGCGCCAAGGTCAGCCACGGCGAGCTCACGATCATGCTGGGCGCGCCCGCGCCGAGCGTGACGGTGACGATCTCACCGGCCGAGCTGGCCGAGAGTGCGAGCCTCGAGAAGCGGGTCAAGCACAAGCACGTGAGGTCGCTGACCATCCTCGTGCAGGCGACGGGCGCGGGTAACACGACGACCGGGGTGCTAGCAAAGCTCACCGTCTGAGTCTCAGGTCAGCGCCTGGCCCGCGGCCAGTCGCTACGCTGCCCCGCTGCAGCTCATGGTCAGGAGGCTCCCGATGTCCCGCGTGCCACGCACGCTCGCGTTGGCCGCGTGCGCCATCGGGGTTATCGCTGCCCTCTCGCCCGGGGCCGTCGCGGCCGCGCCGACCCGGGGGGTTCGCGTCGGATCGGCGGCCCTCATCCCCGTGGCCGCCCGGATCATCGGCATGCTCTCGCCCGCCACCAAGCTCGGCGTCACCGTGGCCCTGGCACCGCGTGACCCGGCCGCGCTCGCCGCCTTCGCCAGCGCGGTCTCGGCCCCCGGGTCGGCGGTGTATCGCAACTACATCACGCCGGCGCAGTTCGCCCAGCGCTTCGGTCCCACCCCCGCGCAGGTCGCCTCGGTGCGCTCCTCGCTGCAGGCCCATGGACTCGATCCCGGCGCGGTGAGCGCGAACGGGCTGGCCATCCCCGTGACCGCGACCGCCGGCGCGCTTTCGAGCGCATTCTCGATCTCCTTCTCGCGTGTGCAGGCGCCCAGCGGGCGCACCGCCTTTGCCAGCACCGCGGCGCCCCTGTTCGACGCCACGGTGGCGAAACTCGTGCAGGGCGTCGTCGGGCTCGACACGCTCTCACTGCCGCAGCCGCTCGCGCTACGTGCCCATGGCGCCGCCGCCGGGCCGAGCGCCACGCGGAGCGCGCCGCACGTGGTCACCGGGGGCCCGCAGCCGTGTGCGGCGGCGAGCGCGGCCGGCCCCGGCCAGCAGGCCTACACGGCCGACCAGATCGCCGCTGCGTACAGCTTCTCGGGCCTCTACGCGGCGGGCGATCAGGGCGCGGGCCAGACGGTCGCCATCTACGAGCTCGAATCCAACGACCCCAACGACATCGCCGGATATCAGGCGTGCTATGGGACGAGCGCCTCGGTGTCCTACGTCCCCGTTGACGGTGGGGTGGGAACGGGCGCGGGCACGGGCGAGGCGTCGCTCGACATCGAGACCGTGATCGGGCTTGCCCCGAAGGCCAACATCATCGTCTACCAGGGCCCGAATTCGAACTCGGGCGCGCCCGGTTCCGGCCCCTACGACGTCTACAACGCGATGATCAGCCAGGACCGCGCCAAGGTCATCACCACCTCGTGGGGCCAGTGCGAGCCGATGGAGGGATCCTCCGACGCGACGGCCGAGAGCACGCTGTTCCAAGAGGCGGCCGCCCAGGGCCAGACGATCGTCGCCGCCGCGGGGGACAACGGCGCCGAGGACTGCTTCACCGCCGGGCAGAACCTCAACGGGTCGCCGGCGGTCGACGATCCCGCGAGCCAGCCCTTTGTCACCGGCGTGGGAGGTACGATGATGGCCTCGCCCGGCCCCCCCCCGGTGGAGTCGGTGTGGAACAACGGCGGCAGCCTGGGCGCTCTGCTCGGCGCCAGCGCCGGCTCGGGCGGCGGGGGCATCTCGACGCTGTGGAAGATGCCCTCCTACCAGGCTGACGCCATGCCCTCGCTCAATGTCGGCAGCGGCAACTCCTCGGGAACACCGTGCGGCGCCTCGAGCGGCTATTGCCGACAGGTTCCCGACGTCGCCGCCAACGCCGATCCCTTCACCGGGTACCTCATCTACTACCAGGGTGCGTGGAGCGGGATCGGGGGCACGAGTGCCGCCTCTCCGCTGTGGGGGGCTCTCGTCGCGCTCGCGAACGCCTCGCCCGCCTGCGCCGGGACCACGGTCGGGTTCGCCAACCCCGCCCTGTACCGCGCCGCCGGCTCGCAGTACGCCAGCTCGTTCAACGACGTGACCGCGGGCAACAACGACTTCACCGGCACCAACGGCGGCCGCTTCGCCGCCGGCCCGGGATACGACATGGGCTCGGGGCTCGGTACGCCGATCGCCTCGACGCTCTCGGTCGCGCTCTGCGAAACGGTCACGGTCACCACCCCGGGGCCGCAGACCTCGATCGTGGGCCGGAAGGTGAGCCTGCGGATCACCGCCCTCGACGCCGGCAACACGAGCCTCACCTACCGAGCCTTCGGGCTCCCCCCGGGCTTGTCGATCAACGAGGCGAGCGGCGTGGTCACGGGCACGCCGCGCCAAGCGGGGACCTCGACCGTCGTCGTCCGGGCCACCGATGCCGGCGGCCGGACGAACAGCGCCACCTTCAAATGGAGGGTCACCTATGCCACCGTGCTCTCGGTCTCCCCGCCATCGTCCAGGTGCGCGGTGGCGGTCCGCCACCAGGTCTCCCATCAGGCCGGCGCCCTGCAGGTGCGGGGCAGCCTGCGCCGGGGGGCGGTCACCGTCGCCGATGCCCGCGGCACGGTGCTCGCGGTCAAGCTCTCGGGCACCACGGTGACGATCAGCTCCGGTCGCAAGGTGCTCGATACGGTCACCGGCGCGAGTGGCGGCCTGCGCGCGCTCTCGCAGTCCGCGAGCCAGATCGAGCTCGCCTCGGGCGACCGGCACTTCGAGCTCGTCGTGAGCTCGAGCGGTTCCGTGGTCACGGCCAAGGTTCTCGTGTGCACGTACTTCGCCTCGCGCAGCCAGACCGTCACCGCGCGGCGGGCCCACGCGGCGCGGGCCATCCTCTACCTCGTGACCTCGAACGGCGCGGCGGTGGTGGGCGCGAAGATCTCCATCACCGACGGGCGCCACGCCCTGACCGCGCGTACCGGGCGGGCGGGCAAGGCCACCTTCACGCTCGCGAGCGGCCCAAATCGCTCAGTCCGCGCCGTCTACGCGGGCGGTTCGAACTTCGCCCCGGCGAGCCTGACCTTCGGGGTGCGCAACCGGTGAGCCGGGCCGCTAACGTAATCAGGTCATGCCGCGAATCCTCGATGTAGAGCAAGCGCTTCTCCTCCTCGAGCTCGAACCCCCGTTCGATCAGCGCGCCGTCCAGCTCGCCCGCCGCCGGATGGCCAAGCGCTGGCATCCCGACATCGCGCCCCCGGGCCGCCAGCACGAGCACCAGCGCCATCTCCAGGCCATCAACGAGGCGGCCGACGAGCTCGAGCGACTGGCCGAGACCTCCCGCGGGGGACGCGTCACCCGCGGCGCGGTCAAGGTTTCCGTAGCCGCCACGCGGGCGGCGCGGGCCGAGGAGGGCCGGCGCGCCTACGAGGCCGAGCAGCGCAGTCGCGCGGCGGCCGAGGACCGCTCGCGCAACGATCCCTTCGGATCGCGCGTTCCCGATCACTCGGTCGTCCACAGCTACGCGCGCTGTCTGTCCTATCCCGAGTGGGGGGTCGGCACTGTCACCGGGATCTACTTCTCCGGCGACGAGGAGGACGTCAAGCAGTGGGCACGGGTCACCTTCAGCGTCGGCGTGCGCACCGTTCCCGCGGGGTCGCTGGAGTTCGTCGACTTCACCACCCCCGACGCCGCCACCGACCGGGCGCAGCGCTTCGTCACCGCCGCCCAGCACGCGCTCGCCGAGGGCAACGCCGAGCTCGCCTCGCGGCGGCTCATCTACGCACGCGACGCCGACCCTGCCAACCCGATGGTCCTGCGCCTGCTCACGGTGGCCTTCTGGCAGGCGGGCAACCTTCCCGCCGCGGCGCGGACCGTCCGCGACTGGGCGCGGGTGGACGTCGAGCGCCCCACGCCCGAGCGCTACGCCTCGCGGATCTATGCGGACATGGGGGCGATCGACCTTGCTGCCGAAGCCGCGCTGCGGGCGGCGGAGCGCGCCCCCTCCGACGCTTCCGCGTGGGAGCGGCTCGGACGTCTGCGCCTGCGCCTGATGGATCGCGCCGGGGCGCTCGCCGCGCTCGAGCGGGCGCGCCTGATCGCCCCCTCGGTGGAAGGGCTCCTCGATCTCGCGCTGGCCTACCACCTGGCCGGCGACCTCGGAGGCGAGGTGTCGGCCTGCGAGGCGGCGACGCGCTTGGACCCGGAGTCGCCCGTGGCGTGCTCGCGCTACGCGCACGCGCTCGCGCGCACCGACCGCACGACAGAGTGCATCGCGGCGTGCGAGCGGGCACTGACCATCGGCGGCGACCTCGAGGTGGCCGAGCTCCTCGAGCGCGTGCGCTCGGCCATCCCCCGCGAGCTCGGGGAGCGGAGCGCCGCGTAACCGTGGCGGTGTGAGGCTGTGACGTGGTGACGTGGTGACGTGGTGACGTGGTGACGCTGTGACGTAACGCCGGCGGCGGCGTAGTGCTTGCCATGAGCCGCATTCTCGCCGTGGTTATCGTCATCGCCGCCCTCGGCGTGGTGATCGCGACCCGGAGCTCGAACGCAGCGGGGCCGGCCCGCGCGCCGCGCTCGGTGGTGGTGAGTGCGGGCCTCAGACGCCAGCTGCGATCGGAGATCAAGACCCTGCGCTTGGGGCAACCGACGGTGGCGCGGAGGGCGCCGGCGGTGGCGCCTGGGGTGGGCGGCGTTCCCTGCTACGTCGCCGGGGGCTTCCGGTGCTCCGAGATCCCCTGTACGCGGTTCGCGCGCGTGCCTGCCGTGCCGTTCCGGAAATCCTCGACGGTCATCGCCGTTCCCGGCGCTCGCCGGCGCACGCTTGTCGAGCCGCGGGCGGCGTGCATCCGGCACGCGCCCGGCAAGCTCGTCCGGTCACGGGGCCGTAGCGGCGGCTAGGGGTTGGCGAGCGAGCCGTCGCGCCCGCACACGGGGCAGGACTCGTTGGCCGCCAGCGTGCGGCCGTTACAGCCAGGGCATTCGTCCACCCGGTCGAGCACCCCGAGGAGCTCCGCCACCCTGCACACGAGCAGCTTCTCCTCCTCGACCTCGACCCACACTCCCGCCGAGGCCGGAAAGACGACATGGTCTCCGGGTCGCACGGGCATCTGCACGCCCACGTGCTCCCACCACTCGAGCCCGGGGCCGACCGCGAGCACGATTCCGTGCTGAGGCGGCGGTTCGTCGCTCCCGGCGGGGACGAGCAAACCCGAGCGCCGGATGCGGTCCGGGTCGAGCTCCTTGATGACGATCCGATCGAATAGGGGGCGAAGTTGCTGGCGCATCCACCAAGGAATGTAGGGCAGAGCTCGGTGGACCGGAACATGTGTGGGCTTCCGTGACTATCCTGCGCGAGGTGAGGACGGAGGTTGGCGTGATGCTGACAGGAGGTCTGCTGGTACTCGCCGGCTGCGGCGGCGGCACCCGCGTGGTGACCAAGACCGTCACGGGGACGCCTCCGGCGACGGTGTCCAAGCCCACCCCGCCCGCCGGTCCGAGCGCGGCCTCCCTCGCCGCCGCCCACGCCGTGGACGCCACCGCGATCGGCGACAACGCCATGCAGGCTGCCTCCCCCGTGGGCGATGCCGTGTTCATGACCGCAGCGATGGCGGCAGCGCAGACCATGTCCACCGCGACATCGACCTCCTCGGGCCGCGGCCGGGGCGCCGGCGCCGGCGCCTCCAAGTCAGGCCCCCACCGCGTCGCCTCCGGCCAGGGGACCGGCCAGTACGCGGTCGTCTACACCAACGGGACCTTCCACCATCCCTCCGCGATCATCCTCGATATAGCCGCTTCGCCGCCCCAGCTGGGGACGGTGGACTGGAGCATCGTGTGCTTCGAGCTCAGCGGCGGCATCGGCCGCAAGCAGGGCCGCGAGACCCTTCAGCTTCCCATCACCAAGACGCTGCCCCTCCCGGCGCCGTCCTCGACGTGTATCGGCTCCGCCAACGTGCAGCTGAGCAAGACGGGGACCGTGTCGATCTCGATCAGCGGGTAGGGGGTTTGGGGGGGCGGGCGGTTCGGGGGGCCGGCGGTTTGGGGGGGCGGGCGGTTTGGGGGGCCGGCGGGTTGGGGGGGCGGGCGGTTCGGGGGGGGCGGGCGGTTCGGGCCGGGGGGGCGGTGTGCTTAAGCGCCCTCCAGCGACGTTAAAGCCCACCGGCTCCGGCGCGCCGCCCCGAACCGTCACATGCGCGTGACGCGTGTGACGATTCGGCTCCGCCCCGGCGCGCGCGGCGCCGACCCGCCCGTCCGCCCCCGCCCCGACCCGGCGCGCGCGTCGCGCGCCGGCGCACGCGCCCGTCCGCCCCCGCCCCGACCCGGCGCGGCGCCGACCCGCCCGTCCGCCACGATCCGTACCCTGCCGCCGGTGCGCCTGATCGTCGCCCGCTGCGAAGTCCGTTACACCGGCCGGCTGAGCGCCCTGCTCCCCGATGCGCTGCGGCTGCTCATGATCAAGGCCGATGGGTCGGTGCTCGTGCATGCCGACGCGGGCGGCTACAAGCCCCTGAACTGGATGACGCCCCCGACGGTGATCGAGGAGTCCGGCGGGCTCATCGTGGTGCGCAAGCGGATGGGGGCGAGTGAGGATCGGCTCGAGATCGTCATCTCCGAGGTGCTCTCGGACGTGACCCACGAGATGGGATCGCCGGACGCGGCGGGGGGGCTCGAGAAGGACGGGGTCGAGGCGCACCTCCAGGAGCTACTGGCCGAGCAGCCGGAGTGGTGCGGCGAGGGGTTCCGGCTCGTGCGCCGGGAATGGCCCACCGACATCGGACCGGTCGACCTGATGTGCCGCGACGGGGAGGAGGCATGGGTGGCCGTTGAGATCAAGCGGGTCGCCGGGATCGAAGCGGTCGAGCAGCTCACGCGCTATCTCGAGCGCATTCGTCTCGACCCCGCTCTGGCGCTATGCCGCGGCGTCCTCGCCGCGCAGGTGATCAAGCCCCAGGCGCGGGTGCTGGCGGAGGCGCGGGGGATCGCCTGCGTCGAGGTCGATCTCGCGGTTCTGCGGGGCGAGCGCGAGCCTGAGCTCAGGTTGTTCGCCGCGTGAGCGCCTGGCGGTGCTAGAGAGCCGATCCCGGGAATACTGCGATTCATGGGAACGATGGGCATGCCGCACGTTCGCCGGCGCCGTTACGTGGCGAGCCTCACCGCCTCGGCGAGCGGGTGCTCATCACCGCGAGCAAACGCGGGTACGAGCCCGAGCGTGCGGTGTTCCGGATCCGCTTCGGCCGTGTCCCGGCGGTGAGGCTGCGGTGAGCGATCGACCCGTCCTCACCGAGCGCTTCGGGCGTGTGCTCGTGGTCACGATCAACCGCCCAGAGCAGCGCAACGCCATCAACCTGGCGGTCGCCGAGGGCATCGCGGGCGCCATGGACGAGCTCGACGATGACGCGGAGCTCTCGCTCGGCGTGCTCACGGGCGCCGGGAAGGGCTTCTGCGCGGGCATGGATCTGAAGGCCTTCGTGGCCGGCGAGCGGCCCTACGTGGGGGACCGGGGATTTGCCGGGATCGTCCAGCGCCCGCCGGCCAAGCCGCTCATCGCCGCGATCGAGGGGTTCGCGGTGGCGGGCGGGCTCGAGGTGGCGCTGGCCTGCGACCTGATCGTGGCGGCGCGGGAGGCGAAGCTGGGAATTCCCGAGGTCAAGCGCTCGCTCGTGGCTGCCGGTGGCGCGCTCCTGCGTCTGCCGCGCATGCTCCCGCGCGCGGTGGCCATGGAGCTCGCGCTCACCGGCGAGCCGATCTCGGCCGAGCGCGGCTACGACCTGGGGCTGGTGAACCGGTTGGCCGATCCCGGCGCGGCACTTGCTCAGGCGCTCGAGCTCGCCGAGACGATCGCCGCCAACGGTCCTCTTGCCCTCGCGGCCACGAAGCGGATCCTCGCCGAGGGAGCGGACTGGAGCGAGGCGGAGTTCTGGCACCGGCAGGGGGAGATCTCCGGGCCTGTGTTCGGCTCCGGCGACGCCCGGGAGGGCGCGACGGCGTTCGCGGAGAAGCGCGCGCCGGTCTGGAAGGGCCGCTGACCCTAGCCCGACCCCTCCCCCCAGGCCGTGGCCACCAGCGACCGCGGTCCTCCGTGATTGCGGTGCTCGCACAGGTAGACGCCCTGCCAGGTGCCGAGGGCGAGGCGTCCGCGATTGATGGGGAGGGTCAGTGACGGTCCCAGGAGCGCCGCCTTGATGTGGGCGGGCATGTCGTCCGGGCCTTCCAGCGTGTGCGTCCAGTAGCTCGCGCGCTCGGGGACAGCCTCGTTGAACCAGGTCTCGAAGTCCCGGCGGACGTCGGGCGAGGCATTCTCGTTCAGGGCCAGGGAGGCCGAGGTGTGCTGGATGAGGAGGTGGAGCATCCCCACTCCGAGCTCTCCGAGCTCGGGTAGCGCTTCGCGTATCTCCCGGGTCACGAGGTGGAACCCTCGCGGTCGCGCCGCAAGCTGGAACTGTCGCTGGAGCCACACGAGGGGGAGCCTATAAGCTCGCCCGGTGCGGCCCATCACCTCCTGGTTGTTCACTCGGGAGCGGCTGCGTCCGAGTGTGTTCGTGGCCGTGGCCCTCGTCGCCACCGCGGTGGGACTGGCGCTCTACTTCACCGATCCGCTCCACGAGATCGAGCTCAAGACGATCGACACGCGCTTTCAGATCCGCGGCCCGCAGCGCCCGCCCTCGGATCTTGTCGTGGTGGCGGTGGACGACCTGACCTTCGACAAGCTCGGCCTGCAGTGGCCGTTCCCGCGCCGCGTGCAAGCGCGCGTCCTCGACAACATCATGCGCGAGAAGCCGAAAGTCGTGGCCATGGACATCCAGTTCAGCGAGCGATCGAGCCTCGGTTCAGGCGACGACATCGCCCTCCTCACCTCGTTGCAGAACAGCAACCACAGGGTGGTGCTCGCCAACGACGAGCCGAGCCGGTCGGGCAAGATCGTCGAGTTCGGCGCCAACGGCACCAAGCTCCTCGCCGCGGTGGGGGTAACGCCCGCCGACGGAGCGTTCCCCAACGACCCCGATGGCGTCATCCGCCGCCTCCCCATCTCGGTCTCGCATCTCCCCGGTCTCGACCTCGCGACGGCCGAGGTTGCCACCGGACACCGGATCCGCCCGCCCGCAGGCAGCAGTGCATGGATCGACTACTACGGTCCCCCTCGCGCCATCCCCGCCCCGGGGTTCTGGAGGGTCTATCAGGGCAAGCTCCCGCGAGACTTCTTCCACAACAAGATCGTTGTCGTCGGAGCCACCTCGCCCACGCTCCAGGACGTGCATGAGACGCCCCTGTCGCGGGGCACGCTGATGTCGGGGCCGGAGATCCACGCCCAGGCGATCGGAACCGTCCTCGCGGGGTTCCCGCTCCGTAACGTCTCGACCGCCGTCGACGTTGCCCTCATTGCCCTCATGGGCCTGCTCGTGCCGCTGGCGAGCATCAAGCTTCCCTTCAAGGCCGCGGGTCCCTTGATGCTGGCAACGGCCGCCGCCCTGATCTTCGGGACGCAGATCGCCTTCGACGACGGGCACATCGTTGCCTTCGTGTACCCGGTGATCGCCCTGATGATCGCGACCGTGGGAGCGCTCGGCGGCTATTACGTGCTCGGCGGCTTCGAGCAGGCACGTGTGCACGACCTGTTCGCGCGCTTCGTGCCCAGCACCGTGGTCGACGAGGTCATCGCTCGCACCGACAAGGATCTGCGTCTCGGCGCCGTGCGCCGCGTCGGCACCGTGATGTTCACCGACCTGCGCGGGTTCACGAGCTTCTCGGAGGCGCTCGAGCCCGAGCGCGTGGTACAGGTGGTCAACCAGTACCTCAGCGGCATGACCGAGGCCATCCTCGAGCATCGGGGAACGCTGGTGTCGTTCATGGGCGACGGAATCTTCGCCCTGTGGGGGGCCCCGCTCGACCAGGAGGATCACGCCGACCTCGCGCTCGCCACCGCTCGCGAGATGCTCAGCGAACGCCTGCCCCACTTCAACGCGTGGCTCGCCGAGGAAGGCTACGAGCATCAGTTCCGCATGGGGATCGGGCTCAACAGCGGGCCGGTGATGTCGGGCAACGTCGGTTCCGAGCGACGCCTCGAGTATGCGGCCATCGGCGACACCACGAACACGGCCTCGCGCCTGGAGGGCATGACCAAGGGAACGCCGCATCAGCTCTTCATCGCCGAGTCGACGCGCCTTGCCCTCTGTCACGCGGCCGAGGACCTCGTCTACGTCGACGAGTTTCCCGTCCGCGGCAAGCAGGCCACGCTCACGGTGTGGTCGGTGCCGGAAGCACCGAGCGGCGGGGCCGCCCCCACCGAGCCGAGCGAGGGGGAGCCGACGGTCCCACACTCGTAGGCCCGACCCCACTTGCAGGCGCTCGGTGCGCGGCGATAGACTCGCGCGGCGGTCGCAGGGTAGATGACCATGGGGCAGGGAGCTGATGACGGTGGTTACTCGAGTGCAGTCAGGGCCACGTAAGGCATTGTTCACCGCCGCGCTCGGCGTGGCGATGTTGATCCTCCTTGGCTTCGCGGGCGCTGCCGGTGCCCAGGTCACGATCACCTCTTCGGGCCCGATGGCGTCGATCTACCTGAGCGGTGACCTCGGCTGTCAGGTGACGATGACCAACGACAGGCAGGGCGTGTTCTTCAACGGCAGCCAGCTGGGGGGGTGCGGCACCTTTTTGCAGTCGGGCTCGCTCGGCCCCACCGTCGACTCGGGCAACGCGGAGCTCTTCAGCCCCGCGAGCCTTCCCGGCGCGACTCAACAGTCGACCGAGAACTACATCCCGGTCTCCCAGTCAGCGGTCACGGGCGCGGGGACGAGCGCCAGCCCATATACGGTGACGACGGTGGTGAACGCGTGCGTGCCCTCGGCGACGGCGCTCGCCATCACCGCCTGCCCGCCCGGCGACGCCTGGGTCGCGCAAGTGCAGGAGACCGACACCTACGTGGTCGGCACCGACGTGTACGGCTCGCAGATCGTGCTCACCAACGAGTCGGGTCAGGCGCTCGCCGGGATGCTGTACCACACCGGCGACTGCTTTCTCGCCGGG
Organism: Solirubrobacteraceae bacterium; assembly: GCA_035552215.1. Classification (GTDB taxonomy): domain Bacteria; phylum Actinomycetota; class Thermoleophilia; order Solirubrobacterales; family Solirubrobacteraceae; genus Palsa-465. Next base: position 15,139 of record DASZLV010000086.1, read on the forward strand.
GACACCGGGTACGGCGGGTTGGGTGGGGCGAGTCAGAACGCTCCCGTGTGCCTGCTCACTCGCGGTGACAGCCCGCCTGGGCGAGCGATGAGCTTCATCCCCTTGACCGCGGGATCGAGCTACTACGAGGGCGCTTACACCACCGACATGTCTCCGCGCGGCACGAGCTTCTGGGGCTACGTCACCCCCGCGGGAACGCCATACCCCAGCACCATCGACGCCACCACCGACGAGGACAACGGCATCGGGCTCTCGTGGCCGTATTCGCTGGCCATCGGGGGCACGACGACGGTGGCCTTCGCCACCCTCGTGGAACCGAACAACCCGCCGACGAACACCGCCGCACCCGCGGTCACAGGGTCGCACAAGGTGGGCCATGTGCTGTCGTGCTCGCGGGGGACCTGGTCCAGCGCCCTGCCCATCACCTACACCTATCAGTGGCTACGCGCCGGCAACCCGATCGCCGGGGCGACGAGCAGCACCTACACGGTGGTGAGCACCGACAACGGACGCTCGCTCGCCTGCCAGGTCTCAGCGAATACCGATCAGGGGTTCACATCGGTGACAAGCGCGGGGCTGTTACCGCCGCCTCCGCCCCCGGTGCTCGGCAAGGAGGCGAACTTCGGTCCCGTTTCAGGGACGGTGTACGTCAAGCCGCCGCCCGGCGCGAAGATCACGGTGAACGCGGTTGCCAAGCTCACCGCCGGCAAGGGCTTCATTGCTCTGACCCAGGCGCTGCAGCTGCCCGTGGGCACGCAGGTCGACGCTCGGGCCGGCAAGCTGCGACTAACCCTGGCGACATCCAAGAAGACCAAGCGCCGGCGCGCGCGCACTCAGTCAGGCTTGTTCTTCGGCGGACTCTTCAAGGTCAGCCAGAGCGGCTCCCCGCGCTTGCACGGACTGACGACACTGCGGCTGCTCGATAACGGCGCCTTCCCCGGCGCCCCGAGCTACACGCAGTGCACCGCGAGCGGCAAGCGCAGCCACGCGATTGCGGTAATCGCCAAGAAGAAGCCGTTGAGCAAGAAGGTGCTGAATATCCTCGGAGCGAACGAGCACGGCAGCTATGCGACCCAGGGCAAGTACAGCGCCGCGACCGTCCGGGGAACGCAGTTCACGGTCAGCGATCGGTGCGATGGCACGCTGACCCGCGTCTCGCGCGGGGCGGTCGTCGTCACCGACTTCCGAACGCACACGCAGCACGCCCTCCACACGGGCCAGAGTTACTTCGCCAAGCCTTAGGACCCGAAGCTGCTCACCCCACCGGGAGGCGAACCACGGCCATGTCGACGCGCTCGCCCCGGAACGGCACCCCTTCGGCCTCGAGCAGGGCCCGCTGCCGGTGTCCCTGGGTGAGCGACCCGTCGGCCCGGACGATGCGGTGCCACGGCACTCCGGGCTCGGCGCAGGCGTGAAGGACCGCGCCCGCGAGCCTGGGGGCGCCGGGCGAGACATCGCCGTAGGTGCGCACGAAGCCGGGGGGCGTCGCTCGCACCCGGTCGAGGATGACCCGCTCCCGATCGCGATTCACGGCGCCGAGGTTATTACCTTGAAGTTGCCGGGACGCTTGGTAGCGTCGCCGCTTCGACGTGCCTGAGCAAACGATCTCAGCGGTTCCGCTCTCAGAGGAGCCGGTGGCCGCGCGGGCCCCCCGGCGCCGGCTTACGGCGCGCGCCCTGATGTCGCTCGCGGTGATCGTGGCCATGCTCGCCCTGGCCGTTCTCGTGGTCGCGCTCACGCGCATGCGCCCGGCGTACGATGCCTACGGCTGGCTCGTATGGGGACACCACGCGCTCCGCTTGGACCTCAACACCGACGGTGCGCCCTCGTGGAAGGCGCTCACCTTCTTGTTCACCGTCGTCTACTCCCTCGTGGGGCGCGGGGCGATGGAGCTGTGGATGGTGACGGCAGTCGCCGCGACGCTGGCCGCGGCGGTGTTCGCGGGCCGCATCGCCTATCGGCTCACCGGCCCCGCCCCGGGGCGCAGGTACGCGCCCATCGCCGCGGCGGTCATCGCCGGCCTCGGGGTGCTCGGGATCATCGGTTACTCGCACCTGGCCCTGATCGCCAGCTCGGACCCGATGGTCGTGGCCCTGTGCCTGGCGGCCATCGATGCCCATCTCGGCAAGCGGCCGCGTCTGGCCTTTGTCCTCCTCGTCCTCGCCTCGCTCGGGCGCCCGGAGACGTGGCCGTTCGTGCTCCTCTACGCGGCGTGGGCGTGGCGAGCACTGCCCACGGCCTCGACCCGCCTGCTCCTCCTCGCCGGCCTCGCCCTCATCCCCGCCCTCTCCTTCGGAATTCCCGCGCTCACCTCGAAGAGCTGGATGAGCGCCGCCCACCTCGATCTCCACTCTCCCAACGCCCTGCACGGGAACAAGATCACCGGGGTGATCGGGCGCTTCCACAGCCTCTACGAGCTCCCCATGTGGATCGCCGCGGGGGTGGGTCTCGTGCTCGCGGTGGCACGGCGCGATCGCGGGGCGCTCGTGCTCGCCGGCGCGGCCGTCCTGTGGGTGGTGGTGGAGATCGCCTTCGCCTTCCATGGCTTCTCGGCGGTGGCCCGCTATCTGATCGAACCGGCCGCGGTCATGGTCGTGCTCGCCGGGGCCGGTGTCGGCTGGGTCCTCGCCGGGACCGCGCGCCTTCCCCGCCTGTCGAGCGCCGCCGGCATCCTTGCCGTGGCCATCCTCGCCGCGGCGCTGGTCCCCGCGGCCCGGGAGCGGGTCCGGACGGTGCGGGCCGAGATTCACGACGCGCACACCTTCGCCGCCCAGGACGACTCGCTCGAGGCGGTGGTGGCCCGCGAGGGAGGCGCTGCGCGCATCCTCGCCTGCGGCCAGCCGGTGACCGACGTCGGTCACCAGAGCGTGCTGGCCTGGGACATCGGCCTGAACGTCGGCAAGGTCGGCTACAAGCCCGGCAAGGCCATCGCCCAGGGCAAGCCCATCGTCTTCTTCCACTCCCGCCACAACGGCTGGCAGGTCCGGCCTATCCACACCATCGCCGCCTGCGACCGGCTGAGGACGGACGCGGTCTCCTGAGCCGCCGGCTCTCCCCCAGGGGCTGGGCGGTGGCACTGATCCTTCTCGCCGCGCTCGCCGCCCGAGTGGCGGTGGTGCAGGCGACGCCGGATTACCGGCCGATCGGAGACGCCCGCTTCTACGCCCGCCTCGCGAGCGGGGTCGCGCGCACGGGCGACTACGCGGTCTCGAGCGGCGCCGGGGGCACCCACGGCCCCACCGCGTACTTCCCGCCCGGTTACCCGTACTTCCTCGCCGCCGTCGAGGTGCTCGACGGCCACCGCGGCGCCGGGCCGGGATCGGTGCATCCGGCTCGGTTGGTGCAGGCGGTCCTGGGAACGGTCACGGTGGCGCTCGCGGGCCTCGTCGCCCTCGAGCTGTTCGGTCCGGCGGTGGCGCTCATCACCCTGGCGCTGGCGGCGGCCTACGTGCCGTGGATCGCCCTCGGCGCCACCCTGATGTCGGAGAACCTGCTCGTCGCCCTCGAGCTCGGTGCCCTTTGCGCCGCTCTGCGGGCCCGGCGGCCCGCGCCGCCTCGGCGGCGGGCGGCTTGGCTCATCCTCGCCGGCGTCCTCGCCGGGGTCGCCACCCTGACCCACGAGAACGCGGTCGTGCTCCTCGTCCCACTCGCCCTCGCGGTTTGGCCGGCCGTGGCCCGATGGTCGCCGCGCGCACTCGCGGCACCCGCCGCCGTGATCCTCGTCGCGGTGTTGACGGTCGCGCCGTGGACGATCCGCAACGCCGTGGTCATGCACCGACTGATCCCGGTGGCCGACGAGAACGGGTTCACCCTCGCGGGCACCTACAACCGCGCCTCCGCGGCGGATCCGCGCGTCCCTATCGCTGGCGGTACTTCTCGACCGTCTCGCCCGCGCGGGCGCGGCACCTGACCGAGGCTCAGCTCGGCGCCAGGCTCGAGACGGCGGCGCTCCACTACATCGGCGCTCACCCGATCGCCCCGCTCGCGGCCGCCTACGAGAACACCCGCCGGCTTCTCGAGCTCGACGGCTCCTTCGCCTGGAGGACCTCCGGGGAGGACATCGGCATCCCGCTCACCCTGATCCAGCTCGGGGTGATCTGGTTCTGGCTCATGGCCGCCCTCGCCGCCGTGGGGACGATGAGCGCGCGAGCGCGCGAGGCTCCTCGCTGGCTGTGGATCGCTCCCCTCCTCCTCTACCTGAGCGTCGTCTTCATCAACGCGGAGACGCCTCGCTTCCGGGCCCCGCTCGACCCGTTCCTGCTCGTGCTCGCCGCCCTAGCGCTCGCCGGGCAGCTTCCGCGGGTACTGCGACACCGGCTGACTTAGGTCGAGGGCGGTGGAGACGATGCGGCCCTGCTCCTTGGCATGGGCCACCGGGTAGCCCTCGCCCGAGGCAGCGCGCTCCGGACGCCCGATGTAGCCGAAGTGGATCTCATCGGGGAGGACCTGGAGGATGCGGGGCGCCATGTAGGTGCGGGCGCCCATGTTGCGAGGCTCCTCCTGGACCCACACGAGCTCCTCGAGCTTCGGATACCTGGAGAGGAGGGAGAGGATCTCGCCCTGGGGGAAGGGATACAGGAGCTCGATACGGCCGATGGCCACACCCGGATTTTCCTCACGGTCCGCGTGGCCGATGAGGTCGTAGTAGACCTTGCCCGAGCACAGGACCAGGCGGGTCACGCGCTCGGGATCGACGCCCGGCTCAGCGAGCACGGGGCGGAACTGGCCTCCCGCGAGCTCGTCGATGCTGCTCTGGGCCTGCGGGAGCCGGAGCAGGCTCTTGGGCGTCATCAGGAACAGGGGCCGCTGCTTGGCCACCCGGGCCTGGCGGCGCAGGAGATGGAAGTACTGCGCGGGCGTCGTGCAGTTGGCGACGCGGATGTTGCCCTCGGCGGCGAGCTGCAGCCAGCGCTCCAGGCGCGCCGAGGAATGCTCGGGACCGGAGCCCTCGTAGCCGTGGGGGAGGAGCAGGGTCAGGCGCGAGGTCTGGCCCCACTTGGCCAGGCCCGGGGTGATGAACTGGTCGATGATCACCTCGGCGCCGTTGACGAAGTCGCCGAACTGAGCCTCCCACAGCACCAGGGTCTCGGGGCCCTCCTGCGAGTAGCCGTACTCGAAGCCCAGGCAGCCCTGCTCGGAGAGAGGCGAGTTGTGGAGCTCCATCGGCGCCAGGGCGCCGGGCAGGCTCTGGATCGGCGAGTGCTCCTGGCCTGTTCTCGCGTCGTGGAGGACGAGGTGGCGCTGGCTGAAGGTCCCCCGCTCGGCGTCCTGGCCCGTGAGGCGGATGGGGATGCCCTCGGTGAGCAGAGTCGCGAAGGCGAGCGACTCGGCGTGGGCCCAGGTGATGCCGCCCTCGGCTCCGACCGCCTCGCGGCGCTGCTCGAGCTGCTTGACGAGTTTGGGATGCACGGTGAAGCCATCGGGAACCGAGAGCAGTTCCTCGTTGAGCCCCTTCAGACGGGGCTCGGAGACGGCGGTCTGGACCTCGGGGGAGGCGGTACGGTCGAGCTGATACTCGCCGGTGTGGTGCTCGAGGCTCTTGGCTGCAGCGATCTGGGCCTTGAGCCTCTGGTGTCCCTCGGTGAGGATCGCCCACACCTCGTCGGTCATCGCCGTGGTCTCCTCCTCGGTGACCACGCCCTGGTCGATGAGCTGGCGCGCGTAGAGCTCGCGCACCGGCGTGTGCTTCTTGATCCGCGCGTACATCTCGGGCTGGGTGTAGGCAGGCTCGTCGGCCTCGTTGTGTCCGAAGCGCCGGTAGCCGATGAGGTCGATGAGGAAGTCGTGACCGAAGCGCTGGCGATACGCGAAGGCCAGGCGGACGGCAGAGATGCAGGCGGCGACGTTGTCGGCGTTGACGTGGATGATGGGGACGTCGTAGCCCTTGGCGAGGTCAGAGGCCCAGCGCGTCGAGCGGGCGTCGTCGGGATCGGTGGTGAACCCGACCTGGTTGTTCTGGATCAGGTGGATGGTGCCGCCGACCGTGTACCCGTCAAGGGCCTGGAGGTTGAAGGTCTCCGCAACGATGCCCTGGCCCGGGAAGGCGGCGTCGCCGTGGAGGATGACGTTGACGGCGGCATTGGTGTCGAGGTGGGCATGGGGCCCCTGGCGGGTGGTCTGCGCCGCCCGCGTGGCTCCGGCCGCCACTGGGGCGACGAACTCGAGGTGGCTCGGATTCGACTCGAGGCGGACGATCACCGACTCGCCATTCTGGAGCTGGTAGGAGCCCTGGGCTCCGTGGTGATACTTGACGTCGCCCGTCCCGCCCTGGGGGATGGTGGTGATCGGATCGAGCGTCGAGGAGCCCTCGAACTCGGCGAAGATGGTGTCGTAGCGGCGACCGAGGTTGTGGGCGAGGACATTGAGGCGGCCACGGTGGGCCATCCCGATCACCACCTCGCGGGCGCCGTGGCCGGCCGCCAGCTGGATCGTCTCGTCGAGCATCGGCACCGTCATGTCGAGCCCCTCGATGGAGAACTGCTTCTGGCCCAGGTAGGCCTTGTGCATGAAGCGCTCGAGCGCGTCGACCTCGGTGAGCCGGCGCAGCAGCGCCTTTTGCTCCTCGGTCGGTAGCGGGACGCGAAACTCGCCCGACTCGATGCGCTCGCGCAGCCATAGCCTCTGCTCGTGGGAGGCGATGTGCTCGATCTCGTAGGCGATGGGTCCGCAGTAGGTCTCGCGCAGGTGCGGCAGGGCGTCGGCCAGGGTCGCTCCGGGGACGTACATGCGCAGGATGTGGGCGGGGATCCTGGCCATGAGCTCGGGGGTGAGGTCGAGCTGCTCGGGGTCGAGCGCCGGGTCCCCCTCGGGGGCCGAGCCCAGGGGGTCGAGGTGGGCGGCGAGGTGACCGTGGGTTCGGTGCGCCTTGAGCAGCGAGGTGGCGGCCTGGACCGCGCGCAGGAGCTCCTCTTCGGGCGGGCGAGCGGGGGTGGGGCCGGCCCCGCCCCCGAGTTCGCCGCCAAGTGACCGCGAAGCGGTCGCCGTCGCCGCGGCGGCAGGCGCGGGCGGGGGCGGGAGCTCGGGGAGCGCGATCGCGAGGTCGCCGAACACCCGCTCGTAGAAGCTCTCCTCGCCCTGCAGGTAGGACTCGATGACCTGAAGGAAGCGGCCCGACTCGGCGCCCTGGATGATCCGGTGATCGTAGGTCGAGGTCATGGTCATGACCTTCTCGGCCCCGATCACCTCACCGATGGCCGCCAAGCCGACGGGGTAGGCGATCGACCCGGTGGCGAGGATGGTCCCCTGACCGACCATGAGCCGGGGCACGGAGGCGACGGTGCCGAGGCCGCCGGGATTGGTGAGGCTGATGTTCGCCCCGGTGAGATCGTCCGCGGTCAGCGTGTTCGTGCGCGCCTTCTCGACGAGCGCGTTGTAGGCGGCGAGGAAGGCGGCGAAGTCGAGGCGGCCGGCGTCGCGGATGACCGGGACCATGAGGGTGCGCGTGCCGTCCTTCTTCTCGACATCGACGGCGAGGCCGAGGTTGACGGCGCCATCGTCGACCCGGTAGCCCTTACCGTCCGCGGCGTCGTAGTGGTGCGCCATCACCGGCATGCGCTCGCTCGCGGCCACCGCGATCGCGTAGGCGATCAAGTGGGTGAAGGACACGCGCTGCCCGGCTTCCTTGAGCTGGCGCCGGCGCTGGTCGAGCACGGTGACCGTGAAGGCCCGCAGCGAGGTCGCGGTGGGGATCTGGCGGCTCTCGTCCATGTAGCGCGCGAGCGCGGCGGCCCCGCCCTTGAGGGCGGTGCGGTTGGCGCCGGCGGCGGGGGCGGCGGGGGCGGCGGTGGCGGGGGCGGCGGCTGCGGAGGCTCCGTTCCCGCCCGCGGCGGCAATGGAAGCGGCGTTAGCCGCTTTCACGACGTCCGCCTTGGTGATCCGGCCACCCCGGGCGCTGCCTCGGACGCGGGTGAGATCGACGCCGTCGGCGGCCGCGACGCGGCGGGCCACCGGGGAGGCGGCGACCTCGGCGGGGGGCGGCGCGGGGCCCACGGGCACGGCGAGTTCGCCGCCAGGTGACCGCGAGGCGGTCGCCCCACTCGCAACCGACCGCGAAGCGGGGCCCACGGGCGCCGCGAATTCGCCCCCAGGCGAACTCGCAACCGACCGCGAAGCGGTCGGCGTCGGCGTCATCCGCGCGATCACCTGACCCACACTGACCGTCTCACCCTCCTCGGCGAGGATCTCGGTGATCGTGCCCGAGGCGGGAGCCGGGAGCTCCATGTCGACCTTGTCGGTCGAGATCTCGACGATCGTGTCTCCATCGCTGACCACGTCGCCGACCTTGACCGTCCATTCGAGGATCGTCCCCTCGGTGACCGATTCGCCGCCGGTCGGGGTGACGATGTCGATGGGCTCCCCGGTGACGGCTTCCACGTTCGCCAGGCCCTGGGCCTCGATCTCCGCCCCCGCGACGGCCTCGCCGGGGGTCGCGGGCGGCGATTCGGCCGAGACCGGGAGGGGATAGGCCGCCCCGGTGGACACCGGCGCGTCGGCTTTGCCTGCGCCCGATCCGCCTATGGATTCGGCGTCAGCCGATTTCACGATCTCCGCCAGGGGCGCGCCCACCTCGACGGTCTCGCCCTCGGCGGCGAGAATCTTCACGATCGTGCCCGTGACCGGCGCCGGGACCTCGGCGTCAACCTTGTCAGTCGAGATCTCGACGATCGTCTCGTCGACCTCGACCGAGTCGCCCTCGTGCTTGTGCCATTCGAGAATCGTGCCCTCGGCGACCGAATCGCCCATTGCGGGCATGACGATCTGAATCGTGCTCGTATCTACAGCCATGCTTACTGATCAACTGTAACGCGGCGTTTGTTGGTTCTTGCTTGTGGATTCTTTCTCCTTGCGATCGGCCATCACGAAGCCGATGCTCCCGGCGAACGGCCCCAGGCCACCGATCACGGCGACGGTGACGGCGAGCCAGAAGGGAATGATGCGAGCGCGCGCGGCGGCGATGCACACGAGGGCCATCCCGATCCACAGGACGCCGTGCGAGAGCCCGAGGATGAACGTCTCGGGCTGCGGGTTCCCGGCCACGAAGGCGCAGACGAGCAGCGCCAGGTAGATCGCCGAGTGGCAGAAGGAGACGATCTCAAGTCGTCGGAAGGTGATCAGGGACACGGTCGAGCGTCGGTCAGGCGGTGAGCAGTGCGCCCACGCGCCTCAATGGATCATCGGCCTCGGGCGGCCACTGGTCAATGTCCGCCGGCCACCAGGCGAAGTCGTCGTGCTCGGCATCGGGAATGACGACGGCCCCTTCGGGGAGCCACGCGAGGCCGACGAAGAGCACGACGTCGTTGGGCAGCCTCAGCAGCGCTTCGACGCTCAGCCGCTCGGGCTCGACCGACCACTCCTCGCGGAGCTCGCGCCGCAGCGTGCCCGTCGGGTGTTCGTCGACCTCGACCGAGCCGCCCGCGCCCAGCGTCCAGCGCCCCGCCCACGTGGCCAGCCAGGCCGAGCGCCGCCCCGCGAGCCACCGGCCGTCCGCGGCCCGGACCACGCACAGAGCGGAGATGCTCCGGGCCCCGTCCTCGGGATTCAGGCGCAGCGCCCAGCGGACGGGCTGGAGCTCGAGCGCCAGGCGGTCGACGTCGACCTCGTAGCGCGCGAGCCGCGCTGCCAGTCCGTCGTGGCTCGGCGAGCCGCGATCGCGCAACGCCTGCAGCGCGGTGTCCGCGGCCGCCGTCTGCTTCTCGGGGGCCTGGAAGGGGTCGGCACGCCATGACACCTCGATCTGGCTGGGGGACCAGGGACCGCGCGCGAGCACACCGGGTGTACTTGTCACCCGTACACCGTAGCGGGAAGAACTAGCGCCGCGATTCGGAAATTCGCACGCAGTCTGCGCGTGTCTGCTCGGGCCTGCGGCCCGCTCGGCATCCGGCCTCGCCGACCTGGGCCGCGCCCGAGTCATCCGGCTGCCTGGCCGGCGGCGGTGACCCCGCCGTACCACCAGTACGACTCGGGTCACCGCCACCACCCAGCCACGCCCAGCCATCCCGCATCCTGCATCCGAATTTCCCAATCACGACATTAGAGGAGCTTGACCCTGGGCTTCTTGCCGAAGCGGATCCACAGCTCGATGCGCTCGGGCGCTTCGCCGGGGGCGCGGATGGTGATGAAGACGCGGTCCCCTGCTCGGTAGGTGTTGCCCGACAGCGACCCCAGCAGCCGCTTGACGTGCAGGGAGGCCAGGCGGGCTCTCCCGGGGCATCCCCGCCCTGCGCAGGTCACGGTGATCGTCGCGTGGCGGGGCACTCGATCGGGGACCGCCCGGTACAGGTGGGTGCGTCCTCGGTCCCAAGTCCAGCTCATGGTCAGCCTCACCTTGACGTGGTGCGGAGCGCGGGGGGCGGGCACGTAGACCACGACGGGCACGTAGACGACCTGCGCAGGGGGCGGCGGGGTGGGAGCCGGCGTGGGGGTGGGCGGGGGCGGCGCCGGCAGCCCACAGTCCGCGGCCACGGCGCGCGCGTCGGGGGCGGCGGCGGCGCGACGGACGCCGGCCTGCCGTGTGTTGCTCGCCCACAGGGCGGTGGAGCCCAGGTAGATGACCAGGTTGCCGTCGTCCTGGAGGACCAGGCGGGCGCCCCGCTTGCCCACGGTGTTGCTGGCCCATAGCGCCGGCCCGGAACTCGGGTAGACGACGAGGTTCCCGTCCGTCTGCATGGTCGCGTAGGCGCCCGCGTGCTTGACGGTGCCCGAGCTCCACAGCGCCTTGCCCGCGCTCGTGTAGAGGACGAGGTTGCCGTCGGTCTGCATGATGAGCTTGTAGTGCTCGCTCACCGAGGAGAGCTCTTGGCCGGCCGTGAGCTTGTCGCCGGGGGCGAGTACGGCGTTGACCGTGTTGGTGGCCCACGCCGCGCCCTTGGGTCCGTAGAGGACGAGGTTGCCGTCGTTCTGGAGAATCAGGGACCCGCAGTTGGCGCCGCTCGTGTTCGTGCTCCACAGGACCTGGTTGCCGGCGTCGTAGAGAACGAAGTTCCCGTTTGTCTGCATGACGGCGTGGTCCCCGACGGCGCCCGCCGTCTTGCTCGCCCACAGCGCGCGGCCGCCGGCGATGTAGAGGACGAGGTTGCCGTCGCTCTGGAGCACGAGGTCATAGTGCCCGTCGGGCGAGGCCAGCTCCTGCCCCGCGCTCAGTGTCCCCCCGGGTCCCAGCGTCGAAGGGACCGCTGCGGCCGCGGCCGGTGCGGCCGCCAGGAGTGATGCCGCCAGCACGCACAGCGCCAACGCCAGCGCGGTCAGGTTCCTGGCCGGTGGCGAGGCTTCCGCTGGCATAACGGGTGAGCTCATCGTCGCATCGATCGGCGGGGGTATTCCCCGAGTCGCGCCCCCTTGAACACGCGAGCGGGCGAGGAGTCGCGGCCCGCGCGGGTACCCTTGCGCCGATGTCCTCGACCATCGCCGTCCTCGGTCCCGGCGGAGTGGGCGGTTTCGTGGCCGCCGCGCTCGCGCGCGCCGAAGACGACGTGGTGGTGGTGGCGCGAGAGTCGACGGCCCAGGTCATCGCTCGCGACGGCATCGAGGTGCGCAGCGTGCGCCTTGGCGACTTCACGGCCCGCCCCGCCGCCGTGGCCTCGCTCGAGGAGCCGCCGGAGGTGCTCATCGTCGCCACCAAGGCGGGAGGGCTGCGCGAGTCGCTGGCGAGGGTCGCGGCGCCTGCGGGGCTGGTGGTCCCGCTCCTCAACGGCCTCGGCCACATGGAGCTCCTGCGCGAGCACTTCGGGCCGGGCCGAGTGGCGGCGGGGACGATCCGCATCGAAGCCGACCGGCCCTCCCCCGGGGTCGTCGTGCACACGAGCCCGTTCCTGCGCATCGATCTCGCCGCCGACGACCCCGAGCTTCATCCCGCCCTCGAGCGGCTGGCCGCGCGGCTCCGGGCGGCTGAGATCCCGGTCCACATCGGCCCCAGCGAGGCCCAGATCATGTGGTCAAAGCTCGTGCGCCTGAATGCCCTTGCGTGCACGACGAGCGCGACGGACCGGCAGATCGGCTTCATCCGCAGTGACCCCGAGTGGCGGGCCGCGCTCGTGGCCTGCCTCGAGGAGGCGGCCGCCGTGGCCAACGCCGACGGCGCCCGGATCGACCCGGCCGACGCCCTCGGCGAGCTCGATGACGCGCACGCCGAGCTCGGTTCCTCGATGCAACGCGACATCGCCGCCGGCCGCGAGCCCGAGCTCGAGGCGATCCCCGGCTCGGTGCTCAGGGCGGGCGCCCGCCACGGGCTCGCGAGCCCGACCATCGAGCGGCTCTTCACCGCCATCGCCGAGCGCGCGGGCGTTCGCCCGCGTCCGGCGGGGGCGGCGGGCGCCGGCTAGGGCTCAGACCGGCGGGGTGACCCGGGGCACGGCCTCGGTGGCGACGGCATCGAGGATCTCTTCCTCCTCCTCGACCACGCCCTCGCCATCGTGCTGGCCGTCGCAGAGGATGCGGAAGTTCCCGGTCACGCCACGGTCGGCCTCGAGGACGATGCCGGGGAGGATCTCCTCGCCCTCGTCGAGGCCGAGGCGATCGAGGTCGAAGGGGTGCAGGCCGATGCCCCAGGCGCGATGGTCGGTCTCGCGGTCGTGCGCGGCCACCCCTCGGGCGAAGTACTCGAGGAGCTTGGCGATGTTGGTCGTGGGCGTGCTCATCTCGTGGGCCTCAGGGTACCGCGCTCAGCTCCGTTCGAGGATCTCGATCCGGTAGCCGTCGGGATCCCTGACGAAGCACAGGCGAGAGCCGCCCTCGCGCACCGTGTAGGGCGGACGCTCGGGCTCGATTCCCTGTTTGGCCAGCTCCGCGAGCATGCCATCGAGGTCGTCGGCGGTGATGGCGATGTGGCCGTAACCGGTGCCGACGTCATAGGGCTCGGTGTGTCCGACGTTATAGGTGAGCTCGAGGCGCGGGTTATCGCCGTCCTCGGGCTGGTTCATGAAGACGTTGACCGCCTCGTCGCGGATCGGGAGGCGGCCGACCTCGTCGAAGCCGAGGGCCCTGTAGAAGGCGACGGAACGATCGATGTCGGTGATTCGGTAGCAGGTGTGGATCAGGCTCATGTGTCTCCTCTTCGAAGGCTACCCCGATAGGCTGAAGGTTAATGATCGTTGAGCGCTCGATGAGCGATGACTGGCTCTCGAACACCTACGTGGTGGCCGACGAGATCGGCGGACACGCCGTCCTCGTCGACGCCGGCGGTCCGGTGGCGCCGCTGCTCGACTTCCTCGATCGCGGGCAGTTCACCCTCACCCACATCCTTCTCACCCATCATCACCACGACCATGTGGCCGACCTCGAGGCCGTGCTCGCGCGTCATCCCGGCACCCCGGTGCTGATCCACGCGGTCGAGCGCGACCGTGTCCCCGCGGCGACGGGGACGATGGAGCCCGGGGTCCCGATCGAGACCGGCGCGCTCACCATCGAGCCGTTGCACACCCCCGGCCATACCGCCGGGATGCTCTCACTTCTCGTCAACGGGACCGACGTGTTCACCGGCGACACCCTGTTCAGGGGCTCGGTCGGCGGGGTTCGCGCGCCCGGGCACACCAGCTACGGCGACCTGCGCTCATCGATCATGGACACTCTTCTTGCCCTGCCCCCGCAGACGCGGATCCATCCCGGCCACACCGACCCGACCACGGTCGCCGATGAGCTCGAAGACAATTCCTTCGTGCGCATCTGGCGAGGCGTAGATCCCGAGGGCTCGGAGGCCTGCACCGCCCTCGGCGAGCCCGCCACTCTGATCCTCCTCGGCGACGACTACGACGGCGGCCACAAGGCCTGGGTGCGCTGGCCCGACGGATCGGACGACATCGTTCCCGGTTCCCAGATACGTCGGAAAAGCGACAGTCTCCCGGACTAGAATTCACCAAGTGGCGCGAGACAAGATCCCCACCTCGCGTGTGGGGCGAACGGCCAAGATCGGGGGACTTGCCGCAGGACAGGCGATCCGTCAGGCCAGCACCCGCGCGGCCAACGTAGCCCGATCGCCTCAGGGTCGCGAGATCGCGCTCGAGCGTCGCCAGCTCGAGGCCGCCGAGCAGATCGTCGCTGCCCTGGGGACGATGAAGGGCGCGGCCATGAAGGTGGGCCAGGTGATGTCCTTCCTCGACGTCGGCCTCGTGCCCGAGGAGTACCGCGAGGAGTTCCAGCACAAGCTCGCGGCCCTGCGCGACGCCGCGCCCACCGTGTCCTTCAAGGACATGCGGCGGGTGATCGAGGACGAGCTCGAGGATCCGCTCAGCGAGGTCTTCGCCGAGTTCGACGAGGAAGCGATCGCCGCCGCGTCGATCGGGCAGGTGTACCGCGCCAGGCTGCACGATGGGCGCCGCGTGGCGGTCAAGGTCCAGTACCCCGGGGTGGCGGCGGCGGTGCGCGCCGACATGCAGAACCTCGGGCTGATCCTGCGCCTGGCCAAGCGGATCGCTCCGGGCATGGACCCGAAGGCGATCGGCGAGGAGATTCGCGACCGCATCCACGAGGAGCTCGACTACGAGCTCGAGGCCCAGAACCAGCGCACCCTCGCGCGGATCTTCCGCGGCCACCCGTTCATCGTCGTGCCCGAGGTGGTCACGAGCCTGAGCCGCGAGCGCGTGCTCGTGTCCGAGTATGTCGAGGGCACCGGGTTCGAGGAGCTCAAGGGCTACCCGCAGGAGGACCGCGACCGCATCGGCGAGATCATCTTCCGCTTCTACTTCGGCTGCCTGTACCGCCATCACCAGTTCTCGGGCGATCCCCACCCCGGCAACTCCATGCTTCTCGAGGACGGGCGCATGGCCTTTTTCGACTTTGGGCTCTTCAAGCGGATGCCGCCGGGCTCGGTCGAGCTCGAGATCGCCGTCCAGCGCGCGGTGATCGACGGCGACGCCGAGACGGTGATGCGCCTGGGGGCGGAGACCGGGTTCTTCCCCGATCCCGAGAAGTTTCAGCCCGAGAGGGTCATGGAGCACTTCCGCGCCGCCACCTCCTGGTACACGACCGATGAGGAGATCCAGCTCACGCCCGAGTGGGCCACCCAGGTGATGATCGACATGAGCGATCCCCGCTCTGAGTACTTCGGGCAGATGCGCCACGAGAACGCGCCCCCCGACCACATCTTCGGCCGCCGGATGGAGGTCCTCACCCTCGCGGTGATCGCCCAGCTCCACGCGCGGGGGAACTTCCACCGGATCGCCCGCGAGTGGTTCTACGGCGACACGCCCGAGACCGAGCTCGGACGCCGGGAAGCCGAGTTCTACGCGCGCGTGCCCGCGTAGACCCCGGCTTCAGGCAACGGCGTCAGCTACATCGCCTGGACGACGAGCAGGGTGTTGCCGTCGGTGTCCCGGAACCAGAACATGGGGGGTACGGGGTCGCCCATCTCCATGATCTCGCCGTCGACGTCGACGCCCAGTGACTTCATGTGGGCGTAGGTCTTCTGGATGTCGTCGGTGGGCAGGCTGATGCCCGTCTGGACACCCGTCGGATCCCCGGGCCGCGGGGGCGCCAGCGCGATGCCCGTATTCCCGCTTGGGGGATAGACCTCGACCCAGCGGTACTGATCGCCGAAGCCAACGTCCGTGCGCTTCTCGAAGCCGAGCGCCTCGTAGAACTCGATCGCCTTGTCCTGATCGGTCGAAGGGATGATGACCAGGCCGATGGTGCTGATCCCGCTTGTCGTCGTGCTCACTTCGGTCCTCCTCGGTGGTTGTGGACTACCGCTATGACCGCCGGTGATCGGAGAACTCATCGGTTATCGTGCCACCGGTGAGTGACGGGCAGCCTGGAAGTGAGGATGGCACAGCCGCTTGGCACCGGGAGCTGCACCACACCGGCCGCGGGGGCCTGAGCGAGGACACCGCCCAGACGCCGGGAATGCGCCGCTACGAGGCGATCTCCGGGGCTCGCAACGGCTCTCGCAAGATCTGGATGGGTGAGAGCCACGTGGCGCCGGGGATGATCTCCGCCGATCACCACCACGGCGAGGCGGAGACGGGGATCTACGTGGTGAGCGGGCATCCGGTGTTCGTATTCCTCGACGCTGACGCGGACACCGAGCGCCGGCTCGAGGCCGGTCCCGGCGACTACGTGTACGTCCCGCCCTATCTGCCCCATCGCGAGGAGAACCCCTCTGCGGACGAGGAGGCCGTGGTGGTGCTCGCGCGCAGCACCCAGGAGGGCATCGTCGTCAACCTCGAAAGCCTGCGGGCCGAGGTTCCCGAACTCGACCGTCTCATCGCCGAGCTGGCGGCCGGCGAGTGATCCGCTGACCGCGGCCCCGTTGCCCGAGGGTGAGATTCAGGTCGACGACCCGCGAGCTGCCGACGTTCGCGAGCTCCTCGAGCGCCACCTCGCATTCACCGATGCCACCAGTCCGCCCGAGGACATGCACGCCCTCGATGTCGAGGCCCTCGCCGGTCCCGGCGTCACCTTCTTCAGCTTCCGCCGCCACGGCGTCGTCCTCGGCGTGGCCGCGCTCAAGGAGCTCGACGCCGACCATGCCGAGGTGAAGTCGATGCACACGGCCGAGGCGGCGCGGGGCCGGGGGATCGGGCGCGCCATGGTCGCCCATCTCATCGCCGTCGCGCGCCAGGCGGGGCTTCGCCGGCTCAGCCTCGAGACCGGATCGGGCGCGGCGTTCGCTCCGGCGCGAGCCCTCTACGAGGAGTCCGGCTTCACGCCGTGCGGGCCGTTCGGCGACTATCGCCCGAGCATCAACAGCACGTTCATGACCCGCGCGCTCTAAACGCGCTGAACCTGGAGCACGCTCGTCGTCCCCGGTCGTCCGCTGGGAAGGCCGGCGGTGATGGCAACGCGGGCGCCGGGCTTGACCCACCCGAGCTCGACGACGCGTCGCGCGGATTCGGCGATGAGCTCTTCGGTGACCTCGTGGCGGCGGATCGAATCGGCCTGAACTCCCCACATGAGGCCACAGCGCCGCACCGTCTCCTTGCCCGGCGAGAGGGCGAGAATGGGGACATGGGGGCGGTGGGCGGAGATGAGCCGCGCCGAGCGCCCCGACAGGGTGGGGACGACGAGGGCGGCGAGGTGGAGGTCGCGGGCGGCGGCGCAGGCGCTGAAGGCGATCGTGTAGGCAGGGTCGCGGGCGTCGCGACGCACACGCTCCTCGTTCCACTGCCGGTAGGGGAGCTCACGCTCGGTGCGCTCGGCGACGGCGGCCATCATCGCCACCGCTTCAACGGGATACGCCCCCACGGCGGTCTCCCCAGAGAGCATGACCGCGTCGGTCCCGTCGAAGATCGCGTTGGCAACGTCGGTGACCTCGGCACGGGTGGGGCGGGTCGAGGTGATCATCGACTCGAGCATCTGCGTGGCGGTGATCGAGGGTCGGGCGAGCCGGCCGGCGAGGCGGAGCATGCGCTTCTGCACGAGGGGGACGTCTTCGATCGGGAGCTCGATCCCGAGGTCGCCGCGCGCCACCATCACGCAGTCGGCGGCGTGGATGATCTCCTCGGCGGCGGCCACCGCCTGAGGCTTCTCGACCTTGGCGATGAGCGGCAGCCGCGTGTGGCGGCGCACGCTGGTGACGTCCTCGGCCGTGCGCACAAAGGACAGGGCCACGAGGTCGACGCCGATCGACTCGCCGAAGCGCAGCATGTCGAGGTCCTCCTCGGGCACGGCCACCAGGCCGCGCGTGGAGCCCGGGATGTTCAGCCCCTGGCGCGAGGCGACCGAGCCGCCGACCTCGACCATGGTCTCGACCTCGCCCGCGCCCTCGTTGGCGCGCTTGACCCGCAGGCGGATCGCCCCGTCCGCCAGATAGACGACGTCCTCGGGGGACACGGATTCGGCGAACCCCGGCCACGAGACCGACATCCGCTCGGCGTTGCCGACATCCGTTGACCCGGCGACGAGGACGACCCGGTCGCCCGGCTTGAGCTCCGCGATGTCGTCGACGAGCGCGCCGATCCGGAGCTTGGGGCCCGGGAGGTCCTGGAGGATCGCGACCTGGCGCCCGACCTGTGCGGCGGCGGCACGGACGCGTTGGGCATTCTCCTCGTGGAGCTCGAGGTTGCCGTGGGAGAAGTTCAGCCGCGCCACGTCCATCCCCGCCTCGATCATCCGCACCAGCGTCTCCGGCTCGCGCGAGGCGGGGCCGATCGTGGCGACGATCTTGGTGCGGCGCATCAGGGATGAACCTACAAGGTCAACGCGCGAGCGGGACGGTCACGCCGTGAATTCCCCGTTACGCATGACCGTCTCGCCGTCGGCGCTGAGCTCGCCGCCCTCGCGCAGATCGCACACCAGGTCCCAGTGCAGGGCGGAGATGTTGGTGCCCCCGGTCTCCGGATACGAGCGCCCGAGCGCGAGGTGGACGGTCCCGGCGATCTTCTCGTCGAGGAGGGTCGAGCCGGTGGCGCGGTCGATGCCCCGGTTCGTGCCGATCCCGAGCTCCCCGAGGAAGCGGGCGCCGGGATCGATAGCCAGCGCCTCGAGCAGGTACGGCTCACCGCGCTCGGCGCGCGCCGCGACCACCTCGCCGGCGCGAAAGGTGAGCTCGACTCCTGCGACCTCGCCGCCGCCCCGGTTCGAAGGGACGCCGAACCGGATCGTGCCCTCGCAGGAGTCCTCGTGCAGGCCGGTGAACACCTCGCCGCTGGGCATGTTGCGCCGCCCGTCGGAGTTGATCCAGGTACGGCCCTCGACGCGCAGGCGCAGATCGGTTCCCTCCGCCTCGATCCTCATCTCGCGCGCGCTCGACAGGCGCTCGACGAGACGAGCCTGCGTGGCACTGAGCTCTCGCCACGCGGCCGTGGGGTCGGGACGGTCGAGGAACAGCGCCCGCGCCAGGAAAGCCGCGTAGTCACGATCGCTCATCCCCGCCTGCTGGGCCAGGGCCGAGGTCGGCCACAGCGTCACGCACCACCGGCGCGCGAGCCGCGCCTCCTGGAGGGGGCGGCGGGCCCGGGCGGCGCGCGCCAGGCGCGCCGGATCGATCCCCGCGAGCTGTCTCACGTTGGCCGGCGCCTCGATGCGCAGCGACTGGTCGACGGACTGTGCCTCGGCGAGCTCGAGCGGCGCGAAGCCGTCGAGCTGCGCCTCGCTTGCGAGCTCGTAGAAATCGCGCTCGAGGCCGCTCGGAGACAGGCGTAGGAGTGGCCACGCCGCGCGCGAGAGAGCTTCGCGGTGAATGGCGGCCGCGAGAGGGACGGCCAGCGTGGTCGTGCTCACGAGCAGCTGATCCCCGGCGGCGGGCTCCAGGCACCAGTCGCACAGCAGCGTCGCGAAGGCCTCCGCGTCGATCACGGCGCCTCCAGTTCGGGAAAGTGCTCGGCCAGGTGGACCCGGAGCGAGTCGCGCACGAAGCGGCGCTCCTCGGCCGAGGCGACCCGGAAGCGCGCGAGCAGCTCCTTCTGGCGGGTGGTGGACACGCCCGAGATCTCCCACTCGACGGCCAGGCGCTCGAACAGGAACTCGACCGCGCGCTGCCACGCGTCCTCGCGGTCGAGGGGGCTGCCGGCGAGCACGGCGGCGTACTCGCGCCTGGTCGCGGGCGTCATCGAGCCCCGCAGCGTGAGCACCGCGCCCTCGGCGTCGGGGTACTCGCTCGTGGGAGCGGTGAGCCTCTCGCGCTGGCGGTTGCGGCGACCCACTACGCCGACGCGACCTTTGCCAGCTGCGCGCGGACGTCGCCGCGCAGCGGGTTGGCGTGGCCCGGCCACAGGGCGCTCGGCTCGCGCTCAGCGAGCCGGCGGATCGAGGCGCGGGCCTGGTCGGTGTTGAGATTGAAGGCGGAGTGCGGGACGCGAGGGTGCCCGGGGATTCCCGTCTGCACGTCGAGGGTGTAGATGAGATCCGAGCACAGGGCGAGGCGATCGGACTCTCGGAACAGTCCGATGTGCCCGGGCGCGTGCCCGGGAAGATGGAGGACTCGGAAGCCGGCGACCTCGTCGCCCTCGGTGACGGTGCCCGTGACCGTCACCGCGCCCCCATCCCAGTGGGTGAGGAGCTTGGGCATCACCACGTTCACCGGTCGCCGGAGCTTGCCGAAGTCCCAGTAGTCGCGAAAGGGCGACGGCGACTCGGCGGCCGCGCGGTCGTCCTCGTGGCAGTAGACGGGCGCGCCCAGTCTCGCGGCCGCGCCCCGGTGGTCGGCGTCGGCATGGCCGAGGACGACGCGCTTGATCCCGCCGAGCTCGGCGGCCGCCGCCGCCACCGCGTCGGCCATCGCCGCGATCCCGGCGTCGAACAGGGTCAGCCCGCCGCCATCCTCGATCAGATAGACGTTCATGATCTTCGCAGGGAAGCCGCCGCGCACCAGCCACACCCCCTCGGCGATCCGCTCGGGCGGTCGGCCCGGACTCCAGACGAACACGGGGCCCAGTCTAGGGGGCGCTTCGCGCCCTTAAGAGTTCGGTCGAGGGTCCGGGCGGGGTGGCGATTCTGGCGCCGAACTCTCGGGGAGCGGTTTCCTTCGGCCCTGGCGGTCTTGGCGCCGAACTCCCGGGGGCCGGTGGCCCAATATGGTTTGCCCGGATGTCCAGACAACGCGAGCTCGGGCGCGGCGAGCGTGTCCTGCCCGGACTGTGGCGCCTGAGGCTGCCGCTGCCGTGGCCGGGGATCCCGCACTGCAACGCCTGGGCCCTCGGCGCCGGCCCGGGGGTCGTGCTCGTCGACACCGGCGCTCACGGCCCCGGCTCGATGGCCGACCTCGAGCTTGCGCTGCACCAGGTCCGCCTCCGGCTCGAGGACGTCCGCCTGTTGGCGTGCACCCACGCGCACGCCGATCACTACGGACAGGCGGCGCCGATCGTGGAACGGGCCGGCTGCGAGCTGTGGATGCACCCCGACCACGAGCACGCCACCCGTCCCCTCGAGGACCCCGACCTCTCCCTCGCACGCCGGCTCGAGGTGGCCCGCCAGAGCGGCGTGTCCGGGCCGGCGCTCGCGCTCTACGCCGAGCGGGCCAAGGAGCTCCCCTCGTCGGTCGCTGGATGGCACGAGCCCGACCGCGACCTCGTCTCCGGCGTCGAGATCGAGACCGACCTCGGTCCGCTGATCGCCTACGAGACGCCGGGGCACGCGCCGTCGCACGTGTGCCTTTTCCAACCCGAACGCCGGCTGCTGATCTCCGGAGACCACCTGCTCGGTCGCGTGTCGCTGTATTTCGACTACGGCTGGACCCCGGACCCCGTGGGGGAGTTCCTACGCTCGCTCGACGTCGTGCAGGCGCTCGATGTGCGTCTGTGCGTGGCCGGTCACGGCCGTCCCTTCGCCGACGTCGACGCCCACATCGAGGCGAATCGCAAGCTCGTGGGCGAGCGCCTCGAGGCCGTCGCGGCGGCGCTCGCGCATGGCCCGCGCACGGCGGTGGAGAGCGTTCCCGAGGTCTATGGCGAGCCGCTCACGGAGGCGACGGCGGGCTGGTGGCTGTCCGAGACGCTGTGCTACCTGCGCCACCTCGAGGTCGAGGGCCGCGTGACTCGGGAGCGGGGCGAGGCGCCGGGGGAGCCTGATCGCTGGCGCTAGCTGCCGGCGGCGGCGCGCACCCGGAGCATGACCACGCCGTCGGGGCCGACGCGAGCATGGATCGTCGGCGCTGACCCGGTCCAGGTCTGATGGCGCCAGAGGTCGCGCACCGCGTAGTGCTGGTGCGGGAGCAGGCCCGCGCGCGCGGCGCTCATCGAGATGGTCGCCGGGTGCGGGCCGGTGTTCAGGAAGAGCACGGCGAAGGATCCGTCGGCGAGCCTGCGGAGCCACACCTGGTGTCCACCAAAGTTGGCGAGGCGCACGCCCTGTCGGCCGGCAGGATCCTGGTCGACGGCGATGACCTCGCGGTTGGTGAGGGTGGTGGCAGTGGCCGATGACATCGTGCGCACGTCACCGTCGGCGAGGAGCGGCGCAGCCATCATGCTCCAGAGTGAGAACTGAGAGCGCTCCTGGGGAACGGTGAGCAGGCCCGTGCCGACGAGGAGGATGTCGGGGTCGTTCCACGCCCCCGGTTGGGCGAATCGGGCCAGACCCGCGTTGATGTCGGCGATCTTCAGCACCGCCTGCCACCAGTTGCCGAACTGGGCGCCGTAAGCCGTGTAGTCGTTGGTCGTGCGCCACAGGCTCGCGAGGCCCGGCCCCCACCTCCACGGGCGATCGAAGCCGTCGTCGGCGACGCTGAGGACGATCGGGCGCCCGGCCGCGAGGATCGCCTGCTGCACCGCGCCGTACACCGGCTGTGCGGGGACGAGGTTGGTGTAGCAGTAGTCGACCTTGATGAAGTCAACGCCCCAGGCCGCCAGCGTGGCGGCGTCCTGGGCGAAGTGCGCCTCGGACCCCGGTCGCTCCATGCACGTCTGCAGGCCCGCGTCCAGGTAGATCCCGAGCTTGAGCCCCAGCCCGTGGACGTAGGAGGCCAGCGCCGCGATGCCCCCAGGAAAGTTCTGAGGATCGGACTGCAGGGCGCCCCCGGAGTCTCGCGTCGGGGCCATCCAGCAGTCGTCGAGGTTGACGTAGCGGTAGCCGGCGGCGGCCATACCCGAGGAGACGATCGCCTGCGCGGTCTGCTCGATGAGCTGCTCGTTGACCTTGCACCCGAACTGGTACCACGGGTTCCACCCCATCGGAGGCGTGGGTGCGAGCGCCACCAGCGACGCGCTCACCGCCGGCGGCGAGCTGGTCGGCTGGGCGGTGACGGTGGCGGTGGACGACGACGCGCTCGGGGCCGCAGACGCGCCGGCCGTGGGAGCGCACGCACCGAGGGTGAACAGCGCGAGCAGCCACGCCGTCCCGATCGACCTCGAACCGCCCCTTCGCGACCGCCTGCTCACATTCCGCCCCTCGAAATCACCACTCTCCCCCGGCCAGTCTCTGCGGCCACGGGTGCGGAGAGTACCGGCTCCCGGGGGCCCGGCAAACTTTGACACGTTCGTGTCAAGGTTGGTAGAGTGATCACGATGCACGTCGACGAGATCATCGCGGCGAAGGGCGAGCCGGTGTTCTCGTTTGAGTTCTTTCCGCCCAAGAGCGACGAGGGCGAACGCAACCTGAGGTCGGCGCTCGAGAAGCTCGGCCCGCTCGCGCCCGACTTCGTGTCGGTGACCTACGGCGCCGGGGGGTCGACCAGGAACCGCACCGTCGAGCTCACGAAATGGATCAAGCAGGACCTTGGGATCGAGGCGATGGCCCATCTGAGCTGCGTTGGTGCCACGCGCGAGGAGCTCTGCGGCATCCTCGATGGGCTCGAGCAGGCGGGGATCGACAATGTCCTCGCGCTGCGCGGTGACCCGCCCCGGGGCGAGACCGACTGGAAGCCCCACCCCGGCGGCTTGCACTACTCGACCGAGCTCGCGGCGCTGATCTCCGCCGAGTACCCGTTCTGCATCGGCGCCGCCTGCTTCCCCGAGGTCCATCCCGAGGCCAAGGACATGGCCCATGACCTGCACTTCCTGCGCGAGAAGGTCACGGCCGGCGCCTCCTTCGCGATCACCCAGCTCTTCTTCGACAACGCGCTCTACTTCTCGTTCGTCGAGGAGGCGCGGGCGGCCGGGATCGATATCCCGATCATCCCGGGGATCATGCCCATCACCGACGTGGGCCAGATCAAGACGATCACCGGCATGTGCCAGGCCACCATCCCGGCGTCTTTGCTCGAGCAGCTCGAGCTCCGGTCCGGCGATCCGGACGCGGTGCTCCAGCTCGGGGTTTCCTACGCGACCTTGCAGTGTGCCGAGCTCCTCGCGCGCGGTGCCCCCGGGATCCAGTTCTTCACCCTCAACCGCTCCTCGGCGACCCGGGCGATCCTGGCAGCGCTCAAGCTCCTGCGGCCCTGGGCGGGACGCCTGGCTGCGGGAACGGCGGACTCTAGAGGCTAGGGCTCTTCAGCCGACGGGCACAGATTAGCCGCCTGCTGCACTTGCTCCACCTGGACCTGTTCGCGCAGAGTGGCGAGCAGGCAGGTGAGCTCTGACTTCGCCCGCGCGTAGAGGCCCGCGCTCGTCAGTCCCAGCGCGCCGAGGATGGCGATTGCCGTGCCGAGCCACGACTTCCCGCTCCCGCTGGCCAGAACGGCGCCCCCGGCGAGCAGCATCATCCCCGCGAGCGCCCCGACGACAAGCGGCACCTTCAGCGTATCGACCGCTTCGCGGTACATGGCGAGCTGCTTCCACACGTCTTTGGCCGATGGCGTGCTGAGCTCGAGCGGCTGGCGCTCGCCGCGCACGAGATCCCGCCACAGCAGTCCCTGCTGGTAGAGCTTGGCGCGGATGCTCGTCTTCGTGCGCCGCTGATGGTCGTCGGCCACGGCGGCCCAGGTGATGAAGGGAGCGTTGATCGCGGCGATCACCAGTGAGCCGAGATAGGGCGAGAGCCTCGCCGCGAGGCGGCCCACGGTCTGCTGGCGCTGGGGGCCGAAGAGGAAGGCCCAGGACCCCATCTGGGTCCCGTCGCGGTCGGGATACAGAGCCCAGTGGGTCTCGGCGAGGCCGCGGCCGAGCTGATAGGCGGCGGCTTGGCTCGAGCTGACCACGAGGCTGTCCTGGATCTGGGCGTCCCAGCTGTAGAACAGGTCGGCGACGCCCTCGTTCTGCGCCCACAGGGCCTCGCGCTTGTCGGGCCCAGCCTGGCGGTCCTCCATTTCCTCGAACAATCCCAGCAGGCGTCCCAGGGCGGGCGCGCCGCCGACCTGAAGATCCAGATTCAGGGCCTTGCTCAGGCCCGAGACCGCCTCGAAGACCTCGATCCTCACCTCACGGCTCTTGCGTTCGTTGGCCAGGGGCAGCGCGTGGTCCTTGCGTCCCGACGGCGGCGGTGCCCCGGGCTCGGGCTGATCGAAGAGATCGGGCCGGTAGCGGCCCCTGAGCTCGGCCACCCCCCAGCCAAGGCGAAACGCGGACCTGACCTCGTCGAGGTCGCTCGGTGCTGCCGGCTCGGCCATAGCCGCCCCAGCTTGACGCCTCGGGCGGACGGCTCAGGCCGGGTCGGTGACCTGGGCGACGAAGAGGATCGCCCCGGTGGCGTCATCGCGCAAAAAGGCCAGGAACGGGTGGTCGAGGATCAGGCGTGTGGTCGGCAGGGGGGCGACAGCGGTCGGCTCGAGGCCGATTCCGGTGGCCGCCGCGGCGACCGTGCCCTCCTCGTCGACCCGGAGGTCGGCGGCGTGCTCGACCGCCGAGATCTTCAGCGCTGTGCCCGTGGCGATTCCCGAGAAGTCGGCCGCGTCGGTGAAGGCCACGGACATCCCCAGCACCGAGAGCACTGGGTCGAGTGAGGTGTCGAGGCTGAGGTGGAACCTGGGCACGTGGAGGTCGACGCGCCTGGAGGTCAGCGCTCGCTCGAGCCGCGCCAGCGAGTTCGTGGTCAACCCGCGCTCGAAGCGCGCCAGCGTGCCCGGCGTCGGCATGACCAGGAGCATCGACAGCGTCGAAAGCTGGTAGGGGAGGTCGACGGCCTGATAGCCATCGCGGCGTGCGTACCGAACGGGGGTGGGAGTCTGGGTCATGAACTGGACCTGAGCCGTCGACCCGGCGCCGGTGTAGAACGGGCCGGGGGCGGTCCGCGCGCGGGTGAAGGGATTGGTCCAGTGAGCGGCGAGATAGATCGCGTTGGCGAGCACCGCCGCCGTCTGGGCGGTGATCGTCCCGGCGGGAAACAGGTCGGTGATCTTGTCGCCGGTGTGCGCCGCGACCCAGGAGTTGATGGCCTGCCGCGCCGTTTCCGGCGCGCCGGCGAAATTGACGATCTGCGGCGATGCCCCGAAGAGCGTGGCCAGCGTGGAGGTGAAGGGCTTCCTCAGGGTTAGCCCCGACTGCACCCAGAGGGCGTTGGCGACGTGGAGCCGCGGCGCCTTGGGTGAGGAGGAGCCGCCGGTGAGGCGAGCGTCGAGCGCGGCGAGGCCCGCGGCAAGCGTGGCCGGGCTGCTCGTGTGGAGCACGTGATCGATCTCGGTTGCCGTCGATCCCCCCGCGCCCGTCGCGACCATGGCAAGCGCGCTCTCGATGCTGTACGGAGAGAAGACGACGTTGCCGCCGCTCTGCCCGAGCCGCGCGAGTAAGGCGAGCGCCAGCGCTTGGCCGGAGTGCACGGCGGCGGGAACGGTGGCCACCGCGCCCGGGGATCGGCTCGGCGCGGGCTTGCTCGCCCCGGCGCCACCGCACCCCGCGAGCGTGGCGAGGATCGTCGTGAGCGCGACGGCGGCTGTGGTGCGCCACCGGGGCGCCGTGGGCCTCATCGCCCTCACTCGGGCGGGATCACGTCGAGACCGTGGGCGAGCATCGGGCGGCCGTCGACCTCGTAGCGCACGTCGATCTCATCGTTCTGGTTGTAGGTGCCGATGCCCCAGATACCCAGGAACCACTTGCCCAGGCCGATCTTCGAGCGCTTGAGCTCGCGCGGGAACAGGAGCTCGCCCCTCGACACTCGGTAGTCGGCCCCGAGCTCCTGCTTGACGCCGTTGACGTAGACCTCGAACGGGGGGCGGATCCCGGAGGGGAGCTTGACGCGCGACTGCGGCGTGGTCGGCATTGCGGGCATTATCGTGGCGCCGAGTCGATGGCGATCCATGACAGTGCCGTGAGGTCGACGCGGCCCCCGCGAGCACGCGCGTGGGCGCGCAGCACGCCCTCGCGGGTGAAGCCCGCCCCCAGCGCCGCCCTGATCGCCGCCTCGTTGTCGGCGGGGGCCATGAGCTGGACGCGCACGAGGCCACCGGCGCCGGTGAGCCAGGCCGCCGCCAGGGCGAGGGCGCGCCGTCCCAGGCCCTGCCCGCGGACATCGGGGGCGATCCAGATGCCGAGGTTGGCGTGGGCGTGCTCCCAGTCGAAGCTGTCCGCCTCGATCTGGCCCCGGCAGTCGTCGGAGCCAGGCGCGAGGATGGTCAGGGTGACACCGGCGCCGATCTCGCGCCGGGCCGCCTCCTCCTCCATCGCCCGTCCGAGCTGGGCGCCGCTGGGCGGCCGGTCGAGCCCGAGCGCCGCCGCCAGTCGCGGGTCCTCCTGGTGGGCGATCAGCACCTCGGGAATGTCTCGCTCGCCCGCCAGCCGGAGGCTCACGTGGCCGTCGGACAGGGGCTCGACTAGCGCGGGGATCGCGGGCATGTCGTCGTCCCACCGTACCCTTTCCCCGCGTGGAGGAAATCGCCGCCCCCGACCACACTCCCGCGGACCCGATCGCCTACCGGATCCGGCGCTCCGAGCGCGCCCGCCGGGTCCGCGTCACCGTCGATCCGGCCCGCGGCGTCGAGGTCGTACTCCCCCGTCGTGCCGCCGAGCGCGAGGCGGCCGCCGCCGTCCGCGAGCTCCGCCCCTGGATCGAGCGGCGCTTCGCCGAGCTCGAACGCTCCCGCCAGGCCATCGTTGACCGCGGCGCCACCGTCCCGTATCTGGGGACCACGCTACGCCTCGTCCCACAGCGCGAGCGGACCCGCGTGCACCGGCGCGGCGCCGATCTCCTGGTCCCCGCCGGGGACCACCGTCCCGCTCTCGAACGCTGGTACCGCCGCGCCGCCCGCCTCGAGATCGCCCCCCGCCTCGACGACGCCACCACCGCGGCCGGAACGCGCTACACCGCGCTGACCATCCGCGGCCAGAAAACGCGCTGGGCCAGCTGCGCACGCTCAGGGGCCATGAGCTTCAACTGGCGCCTGTTGCTCGCCCCCGAAGGCGTGCTCGATTACGTCGTCTGGCACGAGGTCTGCCACCTCGAGATCATGGACCACTCCCCGAGGTTCTGGGCCCTGCTCGCGGCGTGGTGCCCTGATTACCGCGAGCAGGCGAAGTGGCTGCGGCGAAATGGCGGGACGCTGGTGCTGTAGGGGCGGGCGGGCGGGGTAGGGGAGACATGGTTCGCACGTGTCCAGCCCAATAGCATGCGCGCGAAGATGACCCCTGAGGAGCTAAGAGGAGCCGTCGACGACGGGGCCATCGACACCGTTCTGCTCGCGATGACCGACATGCAGGGCCGCCTCCAGGGCAAGCGTCTCACCGGCCGCCATTTCGTCGACGAGGTCCTGGCCAACGGCGCCGAGGGGTGCAATTACCTGCTCGCCGTCGACGTGGAGATGAACACCGTCGAGGGTTACGCAATGGCCTCGTGGGAGAGCGGCTACGGCGACTTCGTCATGCGCCCGGATCTCGACGCGCTTCGCCTCATTCCCTGGCATGAGGCGACGGCGCTGTGCATCGCCGACGTCGTGTGGGCCGACGGGTCCGAAGTCGTCGCCTCGCCCCGCCAGATCCTCCGCCGGCAGTTGGCGCGGCTGGCCGAGCGCGGGTGGACGGCGAAGGCGGCGACGGAGCTCGAGTTCATCGTCTTCCGCGACGGCTACGAGGAGGCTTTCCACAAGGCCTACCGCGACCTCGAGCCCGCCAATCTCTACAACATCGACTACTCGCTGCTCGGGACGGCGAGGATCGAGCCGCTGATCCGGCGCATCCGTAACGGCATGGCCGGCGCCGGCCTGGTCGTCGAGAACTCCAAGGGCGAGTGCAATCTCGGCCAGCACGAGATCAACTTCCGCTACGCCGATGCCCTGATCGCCGCCGACGAGCACGTGATCTTCAAGAACGGCGCCAAGGAGATCGCCGCTCAGGAGGACATGTCGATCACCTTCATGGCCAAGTACAACGAGCGCGAGGGGAGCTCGTGCCACGTGCACCTCTCGCTCGCGGGCGAAGGCGGGGAGAGCGTGTTCGCTCGCGAACATGACGTGTTCGAGCAGTTCCTGGCCGGGCAGCTCGCGTGCCTGCGCGAGCTCACGCTCATGTTCGCCCCCAACGTCAACTCGTATAAGCGCTTCCAGGCCGCCACCTTCGCCCCCACGGCGGTCGCCTGGGGTCAGGACAACCGCACCTGTTCGCTGCGCGTCGTCGGCCACGGGGAGGGACTGCGCCTGGAGAACCGCCTCGCGGGCGCCGACGTAAATCCCTACCTCGTGCTCAGCGCGATGATCGCCGCCGGGCTTCACGGCCTCGAGCGCGGACTCGAGCTCGAGCCCGCGTGTGAGGGCAACGCCTACGTGTCCGGCAAGCCGCGCGTCCCGGGCACGCTCGGGGCCGCCCGTGACCTCTTCGCGGGCTCCGAGCTCGCCCGCGGCGCGTTCGGCGACGACGTCGTCGACCACTACCTCAACACCGCCGACATCGAGCTCCGCGCCTTCGAGGCCGCGGTCACCGATTGGGAGCGCTACCGCGGGTTCGAGCGCCTGTGACCGGCGCGGGCGCGCGCTTACGGTGATCGAGCCCGCGACCGAGGGGGTCCTGGCCGAGCTCCCGCAGGCCGGGATCGCGGAGGCTGACGCGGCGGTAGCGCGTGCCAAGGCGGCCTTCCCGGGCTGGCGGGCGGTCACGCCCCGCGATCGCGGGCGCATGCTCAGCGCGCTGGCGGACGCGTTGGACGCCCGGTTGGAGTCGCTCGCCCAGCTCGAGGCGCGCAATGCCGGCAAGCCCATCGGCGATGCCCGCGGCGAGATGGGGATGGTGGTGGAGACCTTTCGCTACTACGCGGGGGCGCCCGAGCGCCTGCTCGGGGACACCATCCCCGTGGCCGGCGGCATCGATCTGACCTTCCGCGAGCCGCTCGGGGTGGTGGCCCTGATCGTGCCCTGGAACTTCCCGCTCACGATCGCCTCGTGGAAGCTCGCTCCCGCGCTGGCGGCAGGCAACACCGTGGTCCTCAAGCCAGCCGAGCTCACGCCCCTGACCGCGCTCGAGCTCGAGCGGATCGCGCTCGAGGCCGGTCTCCCCGAGGGGGTCCTGAACGTCGTCGTCGGTCCGGGCCGGGTGGTCGGCGAGCGCCTGACCGAGGACCCGGACGTGGCCAAGGTCGCATTCACCGGCTCGACCGAGGTCGGCCGGCGCATCGCCGAGGTGGCGGCGGGGACGATCAAGCGCGTCACCCTCGAGCTCGGCGGTAAGTCGGCGAACATCGTCTTCGCCGACGCCGACATCGAGCGGGCCGCCGCTGCCGC
>DASZLV010000087.1:0-20467 GCA_035552215.1 Solirubrobacteraceae bacterium
CTCCGAGTGCATCACGTAGTCGCGCGCGAAACTGTCCGCGACCAGGTTCCCGGTGCGGTCCTCAATCCACTTCACCGGCCTGCCGGCCACGATCGACGCCGCGATCGCGCACACGTAGCCGGGGTACACCGGCACCTTGCCCCCGAACCCGCCGCCGATGTCGTTGCACATGACGCGGATGTAGTGCTCGGGCAGTCCCGCCACCTGGGCGTAAACGGTGCGGTGGGCGTGCGGGGCCTGGTTGCCGTTGTAGATGTCGAGCTGACCGGTGTTGGGATTGAAGTCCGCGACCATCCCGCACGTCTCCATCGGAGCCGGATGACAGCGCGGGTAGATGATGTCGCGCACGGCGACCACGTCGGCCTCGGCGAACACGCGGTCGGTGGCGCTCTTGTCGCCGGCCTCCCAGGTCGGGCTCGCGAGGTTGTCGCGCTGGCCGGCCTTGTCGTCGCGGATGAGCGGCGCGCCGGGGTCGAGCGCTTTGCGGGCATTGACCACGGCGGGAAGCGGCTCATACTCGACGTCGATCAGGGCGACGCCGTCGTTGGCGATGTACTCGTTGTCGGCGACGACGAAGGCGACCTCCTGGGCCTGGTAGCGGGCCTTGTCCCCGGCGAGCACGGCCTGCGTGTCGTAGGAGATGGTGGGCATCCACGCGAGCCCGAGCGTCTCCAGGTCCTTGGCGGTGATCACGCGATGCACTCCGGGGAGCGCCAGCGCGCGGGTGGTGTCGATCGAGATGATCTTCGCGTGCGCGTAGGGACTGCGAAGAACCTGGCCGAACAGCATCCCCGGGAGACGGATGTCGTCGAGGTAGTTGCCCTTACCGCGAATGAAGCGCGCATCTTCCTTGCGCTTCAGCCTGCCATACCCGATCGGGCGCTCCTGATCGGGGCCCAGCCCCGGAAGATTCTGCTCAACTACTGCCATGTTCGTTCCTCCCTATTTTGCGGCGGCTTCGTGCTCGGCGGTCCAGCGGACGGCGGCAACGATGTTCTGGTAGCCCGTGCAGCGACAGATCGCTCCTGATATGGCTGTACGGATCTCGAGCTCATTTGGATCAGGGTTCTCGTTCAAAAGGGCACGAGTGGTCATGAGCATGCCCGGAGTGCAAAACCCGCACTGCAGCGCGTGCTGCTCGTGGAACCCCTGCTGAATGGGGTCGAGAACCCCGTCCTTCTCGAGACATTCGACCGTATGGACCTTGTGACCCGCCGCCATCACGGCGAGGGTCGTGCACGACTTGATCGGCTTGCCGTCCATCCACACGACGCAGGCACCGCAGTTCGAGGTGTCGCAGCCCCAGTGGGTTCCGTGGAGCTCGATCGTCTCGCGGATGAAGTGAACGAGCAGTAGACGCGGCTCGACATCGCGCGTGTAATCCTGATCGTTGACGTTGATCGTCACTTGCATTTCTTCAGGCTCCTAGTTTAGTGATCGTAATCTGCGGGCCCGTGAGCGTTAACGCCTCCATGAGATCCGTGGCGGGTCATCGGAAGCGGGCGGCTCGGGCGGCGGCGGTGCGGGCTCGGCAGCGGCGGGCGCCGCAGGCTCGGGTGGCGGCGGGGCAGCGGCCGCGGGCTCGGGCGCGGGAGCCTCCGCAGGCGCGGGGGCGGCAGCCGCGGGCTCGGGGGCCGGCGGCGCTGCTTCGACCGGCGGCGGGACCGGAGGCGCAGCCGGCGCGGCGGCCGCCTCCGGGCCAGCGAACGAACCTGCGCCGGCGTGCACTTCCCGGGCGGGGGCAGGCTGGCCCGAGCACCGCAGGGCCGCACGGGTGAGCGCGCGGAACGTCAGCTCGCTGGCGAGGTGGCGCTTGTATTCGATCGGGCCGCGTCCGTCGTTGCTCGGCGAGCAGTCGGCGGCGGCGAGCTGACCCGCCTGAGCGAAGAGCTCCGGCGAGGGGGCCTTGCCCCGAAGCAGGTCCTCGGACCTGGTGGCGTGGACAGTCGTGAGCCCGACAGCGCTGAGCGCGATACCGACCTCGGAGATGGTGCCGTTATCGATCCACAGACACGCGGACACCGCGCAGATGGCCCAGTCGCCCGCGCGCCGCTCCACCTTCTCGTGGGCGCTCCCGGCGCCTGAGCGGAGCGGGAGACGAACCTCGGTGAGAAGCTCGCCGTCGCCCACGGCGGTCATGTAGGGACCGACGTGGAAATCCTCCATCCCGACGACACGCTCGCCGTCAACCCCACGGATGACCACGGTGGCCTTGGCGGCCGAGGCCGCAGCCGAGAGGTCCTCGGCAGCGTCGGCCTGACACAGCGAGCCTCCGATCGTTCCCCGGTTGCGTACGACGGGATCGGCGATGACCTTCTCGGCGTCGGCGATGAGGGGGAAGTGCTTGGCCAGGACGTCCGACTTCAGCAGACTCACATGCCGGGTGAGCGCACCGATCCTGATCTCGTCGCCCTCGACGCGAATGTAGTCGAGGTCGGTCAGGTCGTTGATGTCCACGAGGTGGCCTGGGTTGGCCAGCCGCAGCTTCATCATCGGCAGCAGACTGTGACCGCCCGCGACTACGCGCGCATCACCACCGAGCCTCTGGAGCGTGGCGACCGCGTCATCGACGCTGGTCGCGCGCGTGTACTCGAATTTGGCCGGGGTTTGCAAGGAAGCTCCTCCTCCGCGCTGAAACGCTTACAAGTGGTGGCACCGATACGGTGCCATGTTAGTGATTGGTTCACCTAGGGCCATTAACCGCTGCCGGCCTTTTAAGTGAGTATTGGGCCGGCGACGCCGGCCACCATGCCGACGTTGCCGTCATCAAACGCAGCGCCGCCCCGCGGGCGCGGGCCGGCTCGCCGGGGGCCACTGCCATCCCGGCCCGGTGCATGCGTTACCGCCTATAGCGGAGTATGCCCCCTGAATCGGCCGGCGGGGGAGACTGGCGCCCCGACGACTGCGACTGTCCGCCCGACGCGGGTGTGTCCTCGGGCAGCTGCCGCTCCGGCGTGGAAACATCTCCAGGGGGGCGGTACTGATTCGGTGAGTTTCCGCCGACTACCGGGGATCGCGGGCGATCCGGGGCCCCCGCGCTCGTGCCGGTCGCGCCTACTCCACGCGGGTCCGGATACAGCGTCCGAGGTGACGCGCTGGCGTACAGGGGGTCCCTGAGCGCCGCGCCGCGCATCGGGGCCCCAAGCGGAGCTCCGCGACCGAGGCGCGCGAGCTGAAGGGCACCGCGCGAGTAGACGACACCGAAGTGCCGGGGCTTACCCGGTCGCCCCTGACGCTGCAGGAACGCCTGGCCGCCGCCCGGGAATAGTGATTCGATCAGGCCCGCACTGTCGTCGAGCCCGGCCTTCTTGATGAGCAGGCCTTCGAGCAGGTTGTGCCCGGCGCCCAGGTCACCGACGATCTGGGCCACGAGTTGGTTGACCGGAGCCGTCTTCTGTACGAGCTCCGCCACCGGCGGGATGACGACATCGAGGCCGTTGGAGATGGTCTTCAGCTGGACGATGATCGCGAGCAGGAAGACGACGATGGCGGCGACGATGAGGACGACGGCGACGATGACGATGATCGCCGCGGGGTCGATAGAGGCAAGCGAAAGGAACATAACCGCTATGCGTCCTCCATGAGAATGTCGAGGGAACCGCCGAAGCCGGCGACCACCGTGATGATCTGGTTTACGGCCGGCTGCGTCGTATAGAGCAGCTTGACCGCGTCGAGATCCCGCGACCCGGCCTGGGCCACCTGGGCGATGGCGTCGATCGTCGGCGGAATCGTCTTAGCCGCGACAAGGATGCCGCGGAGAAGAACCACCACCACGGGGAGGATCACGAAGAGAAGGACCAGTGCCCCGACATAGCCGAGGACGGGGGTGATACCTGCGACGACGGTCATCACTGTCCCTTCGTAACGTTGTGAACGACGATCTCGGCCTTACCGGCGATCTGCGGCAGCAGGCCGAGCAGCGTGCCCGCCCGCTCGTTGATCGCCGTAAGCGCGCCGCCCAGCGGACGCAGGTGCTGGGTCTCGACGGTGACGAGGGCTGAGGCCAGGGTCGCCAGCCCGTCCGAAATCACGACGAGACGGCGGCGGATCTCGGCAAGCGCAGCGGCCAGCACCGCGATGAGTACGACGGCCTCCACGACACTCAGGAGGATCAACAGGTTAGTGCTCATTGTTCACCTCACCCCGTTTCGTAGCCCTGCGACAGGGCGTTCATGTAGCCGTCCAGCACGACGCCCTCTTCCGCGATGATGTCCAGCACGGGCGGCACTTGCAGGAGCAGCGGGATGTTGCCGGTCTGGGCGGCGATTGCGCCCGCACCGATGAGGAGACCGCCGACACTCTCCCGGATGTCCGCGACGAAGCTCAAGAGAAGGAGCATCAACGCGATAACGACGAGGACGACGACGAGACCCAAGCCGAGGATCACGTACCAGACGATCCTCTCCGGCGTGGTTAGGGCTGCGGTTGCCAGGGTGATCATTTTCCGACCGCCACCTTTCGCAGCGTGCGAGCGGAATGCAGGATCCGCACGCCCGAGTCGACGATCTTGGGGACGTTGTTGAGCTCCGTGCTCTGCTCACGGATTGCCTCCACCGCTTCGCGGGCCAGGTGCGCCTGATCGGCGATCCTCGAGGCCCAGAACATGATGGTCATGACGATCACCACGGCGATCGTCGTGACGGCGAATCCGATGGCGAAGCCGACGTACCAAACGGTGATGTTCCCGCCTATCAGCATGCAGATGCCCTGTCGGTTGAACGATAGTAAATAAGTGCTTCACCTCCGACTGCGGCTGTAACCGGCGTGACGCACTGATTATGTGTGTGAGTCATCAGTGCGCCAGGCCTCCGCAATCGGTGGTCTTCCCGAGGAGATCGATCAGTACTGAGCAATCGATCGAGTTGGCATGAGAGACAACGGTATTCGGAGAGCCGGTGTCGGACAGTCCGACGTTGGCGAGGATGTTGTCGAAATCACTCTTGATCCCCGTGACAGAGCCGATGATGGTGTTGACCTTGCCCGAGACCACCGCAAGGGTGGGCTGGATCTTTGTCACGTCCGAGAGGATGCCGGCGAAGTCGCCGTTGACTCGCGTTAGATCAGGGGTGATCGAGCTCCCACTCGTCCCGACCGGACCGACCGCGTTTCTGATCGTGACGACCCGGCTGTGGATTGAGTTGACGCTGTTATTGATGGAGGCGACCGAGCCGCCGATCGACGACACGTGCGAACCAATCGAAGCGACCGAAGCGTGGATGGCCTGGACGTTCTGGTTGATCGCGAGCACGTTAGAGTTGATCTGGTGGACCACCCCGTTGATCGACGTGGCGTTGTGGAGGATCGGCCCCACCTTCGCGTCGATTGACCGCGCCGTGGCGAGGATGGTGGCGGCCTGGTGCGTCAGGGGCTGAGCCGCGGCGTTGATCTGGACCGTCAAGCGGGCCACCTTGCCCGCGTACCTGATGAAGTTCAGGTCGCTGTGGATCGGGTTCAGGTTGTTGTTGATCACCCTCACCCGCTGCTTGATCTGAACCGCTGACGTCAGCGTCCCGGTGAGCTCCAGCACCGATACCAGAGCCCACGCGATGGCGATGGCAAAGCAGATCCCGGCGAGCACCGGACCGAGACCTGACTTTCGCTCTTCTCTCATGATAGTTCCGCTCCGCTCATCGATGACCGACCGATCACTTAGCCGGGCACGGGCCGTTGGGGTTGGTGATGCCGAGCAGTCCGACGACTGCCGCCACCCCTGCTGGGCTAAGGACCGGCGCGTTGCAGATGCTGTTCAGATGGCCGTTGGCGTAGTTCAGACCGGTCAGAATTTGGCCGGCGTCCGCCAGGACCGGGTTCAGGCCGTTGGGGTTGTTGAGCAGGAACTGAAGCTGGCTGTTGATCTTCGCCGTACCGTTCGTCGTGCCCTGAGCCTTGATCAGCGTGGAGTTGATCGCGCCCGCACGATTGCGAATGGAGACCGCGGTGTTCGTGACGTTCTGCAGCGAGTTCGAGATCGTCACGAGCATGTTCGAGGTGTCGGCCAGCGAGCCCTCAACGCCGTTCAGGGTGTTCGAAACGCCGACCAGCGCGCTCGAGATCGTCCCCAGGGTGCCCGAGGTGCTCACCAGCGAGTTCGACGTGTTGACCAGCGAGCCCGAGGTGTTGACCAGCGAGTTCGTGGTGTCCACGAGCGAGCTCTGGACCTGGCCGAGCGACCCGTGGATCGAGTTGAGAGCACCGAGAATGGCGGTGCCCTGGGCCGGGATCGGCTTGAGCGCCGTGTCGATGCTCGTCAGGTTCCCGTTGATCTCGTTGATGTAGCCGGGCAGGGGGTTGGCGTCGGCGCCGATCCCTGTGACCGAGGCGTTGGCCTCATGCAGGCCACCGTTGATGTTGTGCAGGTTGCTGACGATTCCGATCAGGAATCCGATAACGACGATCACCACGAGAACGAGGGTGACGATCCAGAGCCAGAGCCACCTGACGAAGGTGGGGTGCGGCGGTGCGCCAGTAGCCTGTCGGTTGCCGACGGGCCTGGCGAATGTCGAAGCTGCCTCCATGTGGCCAGGCCTCCTAGAACAGTGCGTTGACGAGTTGCTGGATGCCGCTCAGCGCGTTGGCTGGTGCGGCCGGTGTCGTTTGCGTCGTTCCCTGTGGTGCGCTCGGGGTCGTGCTCCCAGCGGTGCTGGGGGCGCTTCCCTGGACGCTCGGCGCGCCGCTCGAAGCGGGAGCCGACGAAGTAGACCGCGCCGCGGACGACGTGGCCGCGGATCTCTGAGCTGTGGATCTTGTAATCAGAGACTTCTTCAGGTGTGTGGCGGAGGTCGAGCTCAGGCTGCGAGCACCCGCCAGGAATGATCCGGAGCACTGATTGTCGCCGCTCGCGGAACCCTTGACCTTCACGTCGATGCAGGCCGCGTTCGTGCGGATCATGAGCGAGGTGGCAAGGATGTTGCCGGTCGCGCCCTTGATGCCCGCGGCGGTGGTGACCGCCGCGGAGGCGTCGCCGTTGATCGACTGAACGTTGCTGTTGATCTTGTTCGCGACGTTGAGAATCGAGCCCGCCGTGTTATCGATCGTGGTGGCGCTCGAGTTGATGCTCACGGCGCTGTTCCTGATCGCGCCGGCGCTCCCGTTGATCTTGCCGGCCGTCGAGCTGATCGCGCCCGCCGTGCTGGCGATGGCGCCGGCCGTCGAGTCGATGTTGCCAGCGTCGCTGCCGATGCTCTGGGCCGTCGAGTTGATCGTCCCAGCCGTCGAGTTGATCGTCTGGGCCGTGCCGAGGATCGTCGTCGCGCTCCCGTTGATCGAGCTCGCTTCGCTGTTGATCCCGCCAGCCGTGTTGACGATCGCGCCGAGTTCGCCTTGCAGCGGCTTCGCTGAGTGGAGAATCGATAGCGCGAGCTGATTCGTGTGGTAGAGCTCCATCACTGACTTGGTGTCAGCGTTGATGCCCTTCGCCGAGTGGGCGATGTTCTGCGCCTTGCCGTTGATGGACTGCGCTGTCGACACCGTCTCCGCAAGCAAAATGGATGCGATGACGACGGCCGCTAGGACGCCCACGAGCACGACAATGCTCACACCGGTAAACCGCCTCATTCCTTCTCCTCCCGCAGGTTCGCGGCCCGCTGCCGAATGACCGGGCGGCAGTATATGCGCAACTGTCAACGTCACGCAACCCCGAACCTGTCGAAGCGGTGTTAAAGCGCGGAGGAGGAGGATCGCCGAAGCCCTTCGGCGGACCCTTCAGACGACGCCCGAAGGCATCCTTTGGCTATACGTACTATGGGTTCTACGGAGCTAGCCCCCTGCTGGATCAACGATCACGTGGCCGCTCGCCTTACGTCCACGAAGATTTCTTCTCGAGGGTCCGTATCGGCAGGTTGCGCCTTCTCCTTTAGCCGCTGGTGTCATTTGCTGACGCCGGGTCCCGGTCCCGTCCGGCCCCCCGCCAGATGAGCGGGCAGCCAGGGCGCCGCGCACATAGTGGTGCTCTATGGGTACATAGGATGTTCGCGCTGCCACGCTGCTTCCCGCGCGCGTGGGCGCGCGCGCGTGGGCGAGCGCGCGCCACCCCGGTGAGCACGGGCCCGCGGTCGGGCGGGCCCGCGGTCGGGCGGGCCCGCGGTCGGGCGGGACGGACCACCGCATCGGCGGTCAGAGCACCCCGCGCCGCGCGCCACGAGACCTCGCGGCGGGTTGAGGACCGGCCGCACCCCGCCGGGAGGTGGTGGCAGGATCCAGCGAGCTGCAGGGGCCCTCGCCAGGCGTGCGCCAGGCGCGCCGCGGCACGCCAGGCGCACCGAGGCGCGGGCGCGGCTACCTGACCTTCAGCTCCTCCAGCTCACGCTCATGCGAGTCAAGCTCGGAAAGCGCGCGCAGCAGGGTCTCCTCGTATTCGTCGTAGCTCCGGAACGGCCGTAGCCATGCCCAGCCGCCGCGCTCTTCGAGCTCGGCGCTGCGGTCGCGCTCCCCGGTGTTGCGACGGGGCTTGCGCGACGGGCGGGGCGCGGGCGTCTCGGCGGCGAGCGGAACCTCGGCAGCCATCGGAACCTCGGGCGGGGCCACGTCGGCGATCGGCTGCTCGACGAAGTGCGGGACCTCGACGGGCGCCTCGACGATCCTCGGAGTCCGGACGCGGCGGGGCGGCTCTTCGGCCGGCACCTCGTAGGCATCAGCGAGGCCGAGATACTTGGCACCGCGTCTCGGCACGTCGGCGCGACCGCTGGTCGGGATGTCGGCGCGGACCGCAGGCCGCGCGTGCCCGGCCTTCGACCCCTTGTACTCGGCGATGGCCTCCGAAAGCGGGAGATCGGTCAGCGAGGACTCTTGGAGGATGCTCGCCTCGAGCATGGCGGTGAGCGCCAGCAGCTGGCGCTTGGTGGCGGCGTGAGATGAGCCGCTGGCGTCGGCGTAGCGGTCCCACGCGCGGGCCGCTTCCTGGGCGGTGGCGACGCTCGACTCGCTCACGGTCTGCCAGGGAAGGTGGATGTCGGCGGCGACCATCGGGCAGACGCCTCCGGAACCGTCCGCATGCGCCCCCGCGATGATCCTCTGGCCCTTGATCCCATCGAGCACTGCCTTACGCACGTGCAGGGGCAACCGATCAATGGTCGCCCTAAGTTCCTGAGCGGGTCCGCGCCTCTGTATCACCGCATGCATCTCCCTGCCTAGTTGTCCGGAAACGACAACGTAACGACGGGAGTCGCGACCGTCAACGGAGTGACAGCGGTCTTGCAGCGCGAGGAACTGCATCGGTGGTGTCGACGGCGCCCTGCCGGGGCCCACGAGAACCGGTTCCTGACTTCGCGCGCTGAGTATATGATCCGGATCTCCGGTGGATGCGTAGTCGTGTTTGGGCGTGCAGGGTCCATGCGCACGGACCTTCGGCGCGCGAACGGCAATACATCCGGAGGAGAGTTCTATGAATCAAGGCTCGCAAGCGAACATCTCGCGACCCATCGCCCTGCTTCTGGGCGTCGTGTATCTCGCGGCCGGCGTGTTCGGCTTCATCGTCACCGGCTTCCACGGTTTCGTCACGAGCGGTGGGTCGAGCTTCATCGGGCTGCATCTGAACGTGTTTCATAACATCGTCCACGTCGGAATCGGGGCAATCCTCATCGTGGCCTCGCGGCTGCCCGATGCGGCCATGACGCAGGGCACCCTGCTCGCCGTCGGGGCCGTCTACGTCGTCGCCACCATCGTCGGGTTCACCGGGCACCTCCCGATCATCGCGGTGACCACGGCCGGCAATGGCGATAACTTTCTCCACCTCGCCTCCGCCTCGCTCGCCCTCCTGGGCGGTCTGGCAGGCGCAGCCCAGCAGAGAGATGCCGACGCCGCTTTGTATGGGAGCTAGTTGAACCGCAGTGAGGTGACATGTCCGGACCAGACCTGAGCGAGCCACAGACCAACGAACTCAGGGGCTGGGACCGAAGCCGCCTCCCTGTCGTTCCCAGATGGGTCGGCTTGACCGCGCTCGTGGTGGTGCTCCTCGGCATCATCGG
Source organism: Solirubrobacteraceae bacterium (assembly GCA_035552215.1). Classification (GTDB taxonomy): domain Bacteria; phylum Actinomycetota; class Thermoleophilia; order Solirubrobacterales; family Solirubrobacteraceae; genus Palsa-465. Next base: position 9,963 of record DASZLV010000087.1, read on the forward strand.
GTGGGTCATCGGCCAGCAGTTGTCGTCTTCGACCGCGCGCCGCCACAAGTCCAAGAACTCGATCCGGTACACGACGTTCAAGGACCCGGCGGGCGCGTTCGAGGGCGGTTACCCCTCGACCTGGCAGCGAATTCCCACCAGCGGTCAGTTCATCCTCCTGGCCAAGGGGCCGAACGGAGCCTCCTACGAGGTCGCCAAGACGACGATCACGGCTCCGGTCAACGCGACCAACGTAGGCGCGGCCAAGAAGCTCACCGAGCGGATTGTCCACTCCGGGCCACAGGTGAAGCTCCTCGCCCTGCGCTACACGCAGCCCGGAGTGGTGTCGATCGGCGGGCTACCGGGTCTCCTCTACCTCTACACCTTCATCGACCCGACGACGGGCGAGACGGGCGCCCACGCCCACTACTTCCTGTTCGATGGCAAAACGATGATCAGCCTCGTCTTCCAGTCGCTGCCGTCGAACAACTTCACCTCGCTCGCCGGCCAGTTCGACCACATCGCCCGGACATTCCGAGTCGTCCCGGGCTAGAGGCGCGGCCGGCCGGCCGCGCTCTCAGCGAGTCAGGCCAAACCGGCAGTGCTGGAAGGTGGTGATGATCGATGACGACGAATCGAGCCTCGTGGTCGCGTCGAGGAGACGGCCCTCGTTGACGAACGCGACGATGGGCAGGCTCACCGGCTGTAGTGCCCGCATCTGGTCGACCCGCATGTCGTACTGACCGACGTTCCCGGGCAGGGCGTCGAGGCGGTTGATCCAGCCGTTAGGCCGAGGCGTCTTGGCGATCGCGACAAGGAACGGGTAACCCCAGTCGTCGGCCACGAGCGCAGCCTGATTGATTTCCGCGAGCGCGTCGTCGTCGTCCGCGCACAGGGCGACAAAGCCGGTGAACGCGTCTTCGCTGGGAATCGCGAAGTGGTTGCCCGCCCTGAGGTTGCCCAACGGCCAGGACGAGGCTGACGGCGGCGCATCGAAGCGCTCACCGCCACCCTCGCCCCGCCCAAGGCCGACTTCGCGATAGAGCGCGACCAGACCAAAGCTGATCACCAGCATGACGATGATGATGATGATCGTCAGGACCATGTCTTCGTCTCTTCCACTGACACGGATCTAGTTCGAGTAGACGGCCTGGCCATCGAGGAACCCCTCGTCGCCCGGGGGGAGCTCGCCGCTGCCGAATGTGTAGAGGGCAACATCCTCAAGCGTCTTCGCCTGGCTGCCGCTGACCCACGCCCCGCCGTCCCACCGTAGTTGCCCAGCGGGAACGCCGAGCGCCATGCCCGCCATGCGCTGGCCCTTGGAGAGGATCTTGCCAACTGCGCTCTGGATCGCGCCGGCCGTCCCGGCCGAAGGACTCGTGTTGTAGCCGTGACCCTCGCCGAAACGATCGGTATCGCTGGGAACCACCTTGACGTCGAGCGCCGGCACGCCGAGCATGTCAGCGACCTGCTGCGCGTACTGCGCCTCCTTACCATCAGCCTGGGTCGTCAAGCTGAGAACCATCTTGCCCGTCGGGTGCACGCGCAGAAAGACCGCACGATATGCCTCATTAGCCACGGCTAGAACTCCTCCTCGTCATCGTTGTGGTGGCCTGCAAGGGGGGCCGAACCGCGCGCAGCGCGAGAGCGGTCGGGCCAAAAGCTGCTATTGGTGTGGTGAGCATGATCGTCTATCACGGGACCACGATCGACTGCCTGGAAGGGATCGAGCGCGACGGCTTGCGTCCAGGCACCTTCGTTTCCGAGGATCGCGCGCTGGCCAGCCAGTACTCGTGGCTGCGAGCGATGACCCTGGGCGCCGACTCCTGCGTGCTCTTCGAGCTCGACGTCCCGGACTCCGCCGTCAGCGAAGCGGAGAGCTGGTGGTGGGCACGGAGCCAGCTCCAGCTCCCCTTCGGCTGCCCCCCGTCGTGCATCCTGTCGGTCGATCACTCCGACCCACAGGCCTTCTCGCTCGACTAGCGGCACGGTGGCGTGGCTTGGGGTTAGCTGCGTTTCCACGAGATCGTCTTAGGAGCGTCGGGGGCCGGGGGCGTCGGTTCGGGGACGGGGGTGGGCTCAGGAGCGGTGGGCTCAGGAGCCGCGGCCTGGGCCTCGTACCCGGTCCGACCCCATGAGATCGTATCCGGAGGGCTGGGACCGTACTGGATTGGAGCACCTGTGCCGACCACTGGAGACCTCGGCAGCGAAGGCGGATGAGCCTGGCGCGGCTCCGGATAGAGCTTCGCGGCGGCCGCGCTGCCATATCCGGCGTTCCTGAGCGCCGGGCCCGCCGGGCTCGCGGCAGCGATCGGCGCTTCGCGCCCAAGGCGCGCCAGCGTGAGCGTTCCCTTCGTGTAGACCTCGCCGATGCGCGGTGGCCTGGCGGTACGGCTCTCGGGGAACCTCCTGAATCCGGCAGCGCCAGAACCCGGGTAAAGCCCGTCGACGAGACCGACGGCATCCTCCATGCCGGCCTTCTTGACGAGCAGCCCCTCGAGCAGATCCACTCCGGTGTCAAGGTGCTCGTTGATCGTCCTTACGACGCCGTTGACGGGCGCGCTCTTGCGGACCATCTCGCTCACGCCGCCCATGACCTCGGTCAAGCCGGCGTTGATTCTGCGCAGCTGCAGGATGATCGAGACGAGATAGAAGACGAGCGCTCCGACGATGAGGGCTACGGCAACGATGGTGACGGCACCGGCAGCCGCGAAGGCGAAGATAGCCATAGCTCGTCCTAGCGCTCGGGCGCGGCGTCGTCGATGATGATGTCGAGGGATCCGCCGTAGCTGGCGACGCCGGCGACCGTCTTGATGACTTGATCCTGCGTGGTCAGGAGCAGCGGCACGGCGTTGAGGTCCCTCGACCCCGCGGCGGCGACCTGCGAGATCCCCTCCACGCGTTCCGGGATGCTCTTGGCGGCGCGGAGAACGCCCGCGAGCAGGTAGACGACGATGGGCAGGACAACAAGGAGCAGCACCAGGTCGCCGAGCCACCAGAGGATCATCGTTGCCTGCGCCGGGCGACGATCCCGGCCTTTCGAGCGATGCCCGGAAGAGCCCCGAGGATGATCTCGAACTGGTCGTTGATGGCCCTGACGGCGCCGTCGAGCGGGCGCAGATGCTGAGACTCCACGCCCTGGAGGGCCGATTCCAGCCTCTCGAGTCCCGAAGCGATCCGCTGCAAGCGCGCGCGCACCTCGATCAGCGCCACGGCGAGCACGAGCACGACCCCGACGGTCAGCACCACGCTGAGGAGAATGAGCACATGCGTGCTGCTCATTGCTCGCCGAACCCGTCGGTGAGCGCGTTCATATAGCCGTCCTGGACCACGGCCTCCTCGACGATCTGGGACAGCACCGGCGCCGTGGCCTGGAGCTGCGGGATGTGCGTGGTGTTGGCTGCCACCTTCCCCGCAACTTCGAGGAGTCCGTCGACCGAGCTCTCGATGCTTGCGACATATTCGACGAGCAGAGTCAGGAGGATCGCGAGGACCACGGCCACCCCGAAGGCGGCCGAAAGCGATATCGCCCACAGCGTGTGCCCGCCGACCGCGTAGGCGATCACTTGCCCACCGCGACCTTGCGAAGCGCGCGCGCAGCGCGGAGGATGCGCACGCCCGAGTCGTTGATCTGCGCGATCCCGCCGAGCTCGTCGGTCTGCTCGTTGATCAGCTCTACCGCCTGCCGGGCGGCGTTGGCGACCGAGGCGATCTTGAAGGCCAGGTAGAGGATGACGATCACGATCACGGCGGCGATGAGCAGGACGGCTCCGCCGATGACCATCCCAATGCCCCATCCGGAGCTTGCGGCGAGCGTCAGCACGGGCCACCCCGTGCGCAGAGTTCCATGGGCAAAGCCCGTCCTTGCATCGTTATCTCCTCCGGCGAATTCCAGCACGCGTAACGCAGCCGTCGTGCGCCGGCGGCCGGACCTCGTGGTGCGAGGGCGCCTAAAATACTGGCCGACACCGGCCGTGTCCAGCGTGAACGTGCTCAGTGCACAGCCGCGCCGGAGCGCTGGGAAAGCCGCTTGCCCCTGCGTCCGTAACGCACTGCGACGAGTTCACCCATGATCGACATCGCGGTCTCCGGCGCACTCAGTGCGCCCAGGTCAAGGCCGACGGGCGCGCTGATCCGCGCCAGCTCTTCCTCGGCCACGCCCAAGGCAAGGAGTCGCTCGCGGCGCTCCTCCTGCGCGTGGGTCGAGCCCATCGCGCCGATGTAGGCAGGGTTGCCGCGCAACGCCAGCATGAGCACCTCGTCATCGAGCTTGGTGTCGTTCGAGAGGACGGCGAAATACGTCGCACGGTCGATCCCGCCGAGTTGCTCGAGCGCTGGCCCGGGCCACGCGACCACGATCTCCAGTGCCTCGGGGAACCTCTCCCGGGTGGCGAAGCGTCCGCGCGGATCGATCACATACGGTCGCCAGCCCAGCAAGGTGGCGAGATGCACGAGGTGGTTGGCGTACTCGACCGCGCCGAAGATGAGCAGCCGCGGCCCGGGCGCGGTGACGTCGATGAACAGGTCGCCGCGCACCTCCGAACGCTCGTCCCACATAAGCTCGTTCGCGTGCTCGACCGCCTCCGCGTCGAGTTCCGCGTCCCCGAGCGAGCCTTCCTGGCCACCGTCGGCGCGCACGAGCAGCCGCGCGCCGGCGTGCGGCCCGCTGATCGCCGTGACCAGCGCGGCGCGTCCGTCCTCGCGCGCGACCTCCGCGAAGGAAGCTTGCGCCCCCACTTACGACTGCTCGGGCGGGGCGGGAGCAAGCGCGGCCGAGGCGAAGTGAGCCGCAGCCGCTCCAGCGCCGCCGACGGCGAGCGAGGCGAGCGCCCACAGGTCGCCCTTGCGCTCTTGGCCCTTGAGCGCGTCGAGCGATACCGGCCCGGGCCCGACCTCGACCAAGGTGATCAGAGTGAGGATGAGAACGAGGTTGTACTCGTAGCCGCCCTTGGTCACCCAGGGGCCGTTCTGCAGGTGCACGCGATGGATGGCAGTGAGCATCGTGCCGATGATGCTCGCGCTGCCCAGGGGCGTCAGAAAGCCGGCAGCCACGAGCGCCCCGCCCCCGGCTTCGGCGGTGCCGGCGGCGATCGCATTGGCCAACCCGGGGCGCATTCCCATCTGGTCGAAGCCCGCGGCGGTGGCCTTCAGACCCCCGCCACCGAACCAGCCGAAGAGCTTCTGGGAGCCGTGGCCGACGAACAGCGCGCCGATGGTCACGCGCAGCAGCAAACGAAAGATCTTCATCCGAACCCTCCACTAGATCGCGATCGAGGACGCAAGATACCGGTCCGGTGACCTCGCCGAAATCGCTGACGGTCATGCAGTCGGCTTCAGCTCCGCTGCGAGCGCCGCGACTTGCATGAAGAGATCCACCCGGGCTCGTGCTCCGACGCCGCGCGTGACGCCGCGGCGATGGCGATCAATGGTCGCGAGCGTGATCACCATGCGCTCGGGCGAGTCCCAGCTGCCCCAGGGCGCATCGCGATACTCACGGCTGGCCAGCAGCTCCCGCGCCGTGTCAAGGGGTGAGCGGCCCGCCCCGAGCGCCGAGCGGGCGGCGACCTCGAGCCACTGGAAGTAATCGCGCAGGACCTCGACCTCGGCACGTCCGCTCACCGGCCCGTGGCCCGGGACGACCGCGTCGACATCGAGCGCGAGGATGCGCTCGAGCGCCGCGATCCAGTTCGCCGTGGGCCCGGCCCACATCACCGGCGCGACGCCGACGAAGAGCACGTCGGCGGCGAAGCACACCCGCACGTCGGGGACGTAAACGATGAGGTCCCCGACCGTATGCGCCGGGCCGACCTCGATCAGCCGCAGCTCACGACCGCCGACGATGACGGTGAGCTCGCCGTCGAACTCCCGCCCGGGCGGGGTCACGAAGATGCCCGAGAAGTCGTAGGGAGCGAGCATGGCGCTCACGTAGCCGCCGAGCCCGCCGAGCCCGCCGAGCGCGAAGCGGGACAGGAGCGGACGCATGAACGGCAGCGAAGCCAAGCGCCGCAACGTTTCCGCCAGCGCCTTGAAGCGTGCCATCTGATCCGGGGTCTCCTCGCGGATTACGTGCCCGGCCGCGCGGGTGGCGATGAACTCCGCGCCCGCCAGGAGCTGGTTTCCCCACACGTGATCGCCATCGGAATGCGTGTTGACCACCGTCTCGATGGGAACGGAGGTGCGGTCGCGCATGGCGGCGAGCATGCGGCCCGTGAGCCGGATGTCCCACAGCGTGTCGATCAGCGCCGCCGCGTCGCCGCCAACCACGAGTCCGGCATTGGACTCCCCCCAGCCACCGTTGGGCTGCACCCAGGCGTACGTGTCCGCCGCGACCACCTGCAGCCCGCCGGCGAATCGCGGCCGGTGGCCCAGCAGCGTCTCCTCCATGGCGCGCGAGCCTACCGCGGCTCAGCCCACCGCGGCACCCCCCAGGCCCAGCACGGCACCGATCAACCCCGAGGCGAGGAGCACGGGAACGACGCCACGGCGAGCGAGGAGCAACGCCGCCAGCGCCGCCGCGAGCAGCGCGACCTGCCAGCCGTGGCGCAGCTCCGAGGCCAGGAGCGCGGCCACGCCCACGATCGCCCCGATAGCCGCGGGGCCCGCGCCGGCGAGGAAGGCCTGCACGTGGGGGCTGCCCTTGACCCGGTCGAAGCGACCGGCGAACGCGAGCACGAGCACGAACGAGGGCGCGAAGGCAATCGCCGCCGCGAGCAGGGCCCCACCCACCCCAGCGGCCGCATAGCCCACGGCCGAGACGGTCTGCACCACCGGGCCGGGAGTGATCTGACCGAGGGCGACGGCGTCGAGGAACTGTGACGAGGTCATCCAGTGGTGCGGTCCGACCGCATCGGAGCGCATGAGCGGGATGATCACGAAGCCTCCGCCGAAGGCCAGCGCGCCGACCTTGAATGCCGTCCACGCGAGCGGCCCGAGAAAGCTCTTGCCCGCGATCACCGGTGCGATCGCGGCCAGGCGCCCCTCCCCCATCTCGCGGCTCAGGAGGACACCGGCGAGACCAGCGCCGAGGAGCACGAGCACAAGCTCAGCGCCGAGGAGCACCGCTCCCACCGCGCCCGCCGCAAACGCCGTGAGCCACAGCAGGCGGCGCGCGTGGGCGCGGCGCCAGCTGTCGGGGACCAGGCCCCAGCCCGCGTTGAAGGCCACGGCAGGGACAGCGGCGCCCCCGCCCGCGCCCGCCGCTCGCACCCACAGCGGCGCTCCCGACGCGAGAAACAACGCCGAGAGCGAGATCACCACGACAAGCCCCGGAAGGATGAAACACAAGCCCCCCGCGAGCGCTCCGCGCGTCCCGCGCAGGCGCCACGCGCAGTAGATGGCGAGCTGCGTGGAAGCAGGTCCGGGCATGAGGTTGCAGGCGGCGAGCGCGTCCTCGAATGCCACCGGCTCGATCCACCGCTCGCGCTCGACGCAGAGGGCACGGAGCATGGCGATGTGGGTGGGCGGGCCGCCGAAGCCGAGGCATCCCATCCTCGTCCACTCGCGCACGATTCGGCTGAGCGCGACGTCGGCCATCACCAGGAGGTTGGTGTCGGTGCCGGGCTCAGCTGCCGCATCCGCCGGCGCGAGTCTACGCGGCGGCGCGGGGCACAACCGGTTGCTCCATCCCTCGGCGCGGGTAATGATCCTGAGGTCAACGACAAAGGACGTGAGATGTCTACGGCGATGGAATTACTCGAGGCCCAGAGCAAGGTCGTCGAGGTCCGCGGCGATCTCCCGCTGGTCGCGGCGACGCTCGAAGCCCTGGCCGCGTATGAGCAGGCGGCTACCTCGTGCGCCACGGCCATGACCGCCCAGGGCGGGATGCCCGACGCCGTCATCGCGGCGCTGAGCAGCGCAAGCGTGGCCGAGTCCGCGGCCACGGTGATCACCCACGGCGGCGGCGAGGACAGCCGGCTCGAGCGTCAGATGCTGGAGGCGGCGATCACCGCCTGCGGACGCTCGGAGCGGCTGTGCGCCGCCCACGCCGATCACCACGATCACTGCCGGATCCACTCGGGAGTGGCCCGCGACACCGTCGCGGCCTGCGAGGCCCTGCTCGGCGGCCTGAACCCCGACTAGACGCACACGCGCGCGGCAACCGCGCGGCGCTTCAGGTACTGGCGTTCGGGAAGGCTCGTTGTCAGGGTGGCGGCGGTCTCGTACGCCGCCGCCGCTCGGGCGTGATCGCCGGCAAGCTCGAGGAGATGCCCGCGCACCGCTGCGACACGATGGCGCCCGGAGAGGCGGTCGTCGTGCTCGACCTCGGCGAGGACCTCGAGGCCGGCAGCGGGACCACGGAACATGGCCACCGCGACCGCCCGGTTGAGCGTGAAGACGGGATTGGGTGCGATCCGCTCGAGCAGCTCGTAGAGGACGGTGATCTGCCGCCAGTCGGTCTCCGCAGTGCTCGGAGCCTCGGCGTGAACGGCAGCGATGGCGGCCTGGAGCTGGAAGGGACCGACCGGGCCGGATGACAGCGCCCCGGTGATGAGCTCCACTCCCTCGCTGATTGCCGCCCCATCCCAGCGCCCGCGGTCCTGCTCGGCGAGCGGGATCAGCGCTCCGTCGGGCCCCGTCCGGGCCTGCCTGCGCGCATGGGTCAGGAGCATGAGCGCCAACAGGCCACGCGCCTCGTCGTCGGCGGGGAGCAGACGCCGGAGCATGCGCGCGAGCGCGATCGCCTCCTCGGCCAGGGCGACGCGCTGGATCTCCATCCCTGAGCTGGCCGTGTAGCCCTCGTTGAAGATGAGGTACAGGACGCGCAGAACCGATCGCAGGCGGGCGTCCCGCGCCGCGTCGGGGGGCAGCTCGAAGGCCGCGCCCTTGATCGTGGCCTTGGCGCGGCTGATGCGTTGGGCCATCGTCGCCTCGGGGACGAGAAAGGCGCTGGCGATCTCCGCCGTCGTGAGGCCGCCGATGGCCCGCAGGGTCAGGGCGATCTGCGAGGGCGCGGAGAGCGACTCATGGCAGCAGAGGAAGAGCAGCGCCAGGGTGTCGTCATGCGTTCGCTCCTGCTCAGGCTCGCCCGCGCCCTGGGGAACCTCGGACTCGGCGGCGAGCTCCTCGCGCCGGCGGCGGGCGGCGTCGCCGCGGACGGCGTCGATCAGCCTCCGCGAGGCCACCGTGAGCAGCCACGCCCGCGGGTTCGCGGGCACTCCCTCGACCGGCCACTGCACAGTGGCGGCGAGCAGCGCCTCCTGGACGGCGTCCTCGCACGCGTCGAAATGCGCGTGGCGGCCGACGAGGATGCCAAGCACCTCCGGCGCCAGCGGGCGCAGGAGCGGCTCGAGCTCACCTCCCCGTCTCACATCTCCACCCCGCCGATGTCCATGATCGGACGCACCTCGAGGGGCGCAAAGCGCGAACTCGGCCATTGCCCAGCGATCTCCACCGCGCGGTCGATGGTCTCGCAGTCGACGACGAGGTAGCCGCCGAAGTGTTCCTTGGCCTCGGCCAGCGGCCCGTCGGTGATGACCGGGGCGCCGCCGCTGACACGGACCGTCTTGGTCTGGGCCGGATCGGCGAGGGGGTCGGTGGCGACGAGCTCGCCTGAAGCTTTGAGCTCGGCGAGCACCGCATTGACCTCGGCTCCCAGTGATTCACCTCCGGGCCCGAAGAAGGCCTCGCGGGTGTCGGCGTTGTCGTAGAGCAAGATCATGTAGCGCATGGGGTCATTCTCCTTGGTGGTTACTTGCACGCCTAGACGATGTCCCGCGAGCGGCCAGGCAGCGACCGCTGGAACTCGAGGACGAGGGTCCGCCACAAGCTGGACGTCGCCTTCCGGTTCGCCGCCCGCAGCATCTCGAGCAAGCGGACGGGATCGCTGTCGGTCACGCTCGGGCTCGATCAGGCGGTACCGCTGGAACCCCAATCCCCCTTCTCGGGGATCAGGGTCCGTCCGTTCTGGCACTGATCGGGGAGACAGGATTTGAACCTGCGACCGCCCGGCCCCCAGCCGGGTGCGCTACCAGACTGCGCCACTCCCCGTGGTCGGTCGATCATAGCCGCCGGATGGCGGCCGGGCGTCGTGCCTCGCCGGGTCCGTCGAGTGCCCTGCCGTGGTGCCGGCCAGAGCGGGCGACGGGAATTGAACCCGCCCTCGGAGCTTGGAAGGCTCCTGTGCAACCACAACACTTCGCCCGCGGGACTTCCTCCGGATGGTACCCAGACCGGGTCAGGTCGGGGGGCGCCTGTCCTCGGTCGGCACGACCCCTTGGCGTTGGAGGCCCTCTGGCGGCCAGGGGCCGGTGCCGTTGTCGAGCGCGCCGTCGAGCGTGACGACCGAGCCCGCGAACGACAGGCCGAGTGGGGACGCCAGCAGCGCGACCGTCCAGCCGTACTCGTGCATCTCCCCCAGCCGCTGCAGCGGGACGGTCGCGGCCGCGCTGCGCCACAGCTCGGCCGGATACTTGCGCAGCGACTCGGTGGCGAAGCGACCGATCGCGAGGGCGACGACTGCAACGCCGTCGTCCGCCCACTCCTGCGCGAGCTCGCGGGAGACCGCCTCGACGGCGGCCCGGGCCGCG
>DASZLV010000088.1:0-15623 GCA_035552215.1 Solirubrobacteraceae bacterium
GCGCACGGACGATGGCCTCGCACAGCCGAGGGCCCTCGCGCACGATGTCGGCGGCGAGGATGGCCGGCGCCTCCCTGAGCTCACGCTCCTCCAGGAGGGCGAGCAGCCACCCCTTCGTGAGATCCTCGGCACGTGCCAGCAGTGCCTCGACCGGCGTATCCGCCACCGGACGGGAGGGGAGCCGCCGGGGCACTGCCGGTCGAGAAGTCACTCGCGTCCTTCTATCACGGATCGCGGCATATCAGCCACAGATCTCAGCACAATGCGCACATGCCCCCCAATCTGGTAACCATCGGCCGCGCTCAGGAGCAGATCCTGGACGCCGTCGAGCCGTTGGGAGAGGAGCTCGTGCCGATCGACGACGCGCTCGACCGGGTCCTCGCGCGGGACCTTCGCGCCGCCGGTGACGTGCCGCCCTTCGCCTCGGCCGCGATGGACGGATACGCCGTCCTCGCGGGCCCGGCGGGGCGAACCCTGCGGGTGATCGGCGAAGCGCGGGCCGGGGTGCCCTCGGAGCTCGAGATCGGAGCCGGGGAGGCGATCCGCACCTCCACGGGCGCCGAGCTGCCTGCCGGCGCCAACGCCGTGATTCGCCAGGAGCAGGTCGACGCCGAGGGTGACCGGGTGACGCTGCGCGCCGGGGTCGCCGTCACCGAGGACGTCCGCCACCGGGGCGAGGACCTCGCCGCCGGCGCGTGCGTGCTCTCGGCAGGCACGAGGCTCGGCGCTCCCGAGCTCGCCGGCGCCGTCGCCGCGGGGGCGGGCGCCGTGTGGTGCGCTCGGCAGCCGCGCGTGGCCATCCTGTGCACGGGAACCGAGCTGCGCGCCCCCGGCGAGCCGCTCGGGCCCGGCGAGATCCACAATGCCAACGCCGTCACCCTGCGCGCGCTGGCCACCCGCGCCGGCGCCCTCACGAGCCCGGCCGCGCGCCTGGCCGATGATCTCCCGGCCATCGAGACCGCGCTCGCGGCCGCCCTCGCCGGCGCCGATGTCGTCGTCCTCACGGGCGGCGTCTCGGTGGGGCCCCACGACCACGTCAAGCACGCGCTCGGCGCCCTCGGCGTCGAGCAGCAATTCTGGGGAGTGGCGATCCAGCCCGGCAAGCCCACATGGTTCGGGACGCTCCCGGACCCCGGGGACGCTGGCCGCCGGGCCAGCCAAGGACAACAAGCCCCCCGGGATGTTGGCCGCCAGGCCAACTCCCAAGGGCGACGCAGTCGCCCCAACGCCTCCGGACAGCAACCCCCCCGGGATGTTCGCCGCCAGGCGAACTCCCAAGGGCGGCGAAGCCGCCCCGTGTTCGCCCTGCCCGGCAATCCCGTCGCCGCTTTCGTCGCCTTCACGATGTTCGTGCGCCCCGCCCTGCTCGCGCTGCAGGGAGCACGCGGAGACGGAGAACTGATCGCCGCCCTGGCCGCGCCCTTCAAACTCAATCCCACCCGAGAGCAGCTCATCACCGTCCGCCTCGAGCACGGCGACGCGGGCACGACCGCCGTGCCCAACGGCCCGCAGGGGGCGAACCTGATCAGCTCGCTGCTGGGAGCCGACGCACTGGCGCTGATCCCGTCGGGCACGGGAGAGCTCGAGGCCGGCTCGCGCGTAGCCGTAATCTCCCTGCCCCGCTGAGCGCGCTCGGCCACTGAAGCGGTAAGAATGATCGCGTGCTGGCCCCTCTGCTCGCCGGAATAGCGGCGCTCACCGCGGTCGCCGCTGTGGCCCGACGCCGTCGCCGGGCAGGCGGGCTTCCCGCGCGCGCGGTGATCGTCTCACCGCGCGAGTCGACGGTCATCGCCAAGGACGGAGGCGTGCGCTCGGTGCAATCGGCCGAGATCACCATGTCCGCGGCGGACCTCGACCGCCTATGGTCGCCGACGAGCCTCGAGGACCTCGCGCGCACGTACTGGCGGTTCCTCTCGCGCGTCACCCTCGGGCTCATCCGCGTCGTCTACGGGGAGCACGAGCGCTCTGTCGTCCTGCTCGCGCGGCCGCTCACCCTGCTGCGCTTCGACCCTCCCGAGTACGTGCTGGAGCCCGACCACGGAAACGTCCGCTGGCGGATCCGCGATGGTCTGCTCGTCGCACGCTCGGGCCGCGGTTCGGGCTTCCTCTCGGTCGACGTGCGCCGGCGCCCGGGCAAGACGCCCGACGAGGCGGTGCTGCGGATCGAGGTCGAGGTGGCGAACTTCTACCCCTCGATCGCCTCGGGGCTCAGCCAGGTCGTCTACGAGGCCACCCAGTCCAACATCCACGTGCTCGTCACGCACGCCTTCCTGCGCTCGCTCGCCAAGCTCCAGCTCGACGAGTCGAAGGTGCGGCGGTTTCAGCCGTAGCGCACGCCCGTGAGCGCGCGGAGCTTGGCGCGGTCGTGGCGCCCCGTGACTCGGCGCACGGTGCCCGATCGCGAGCGCATGACGATCGACTCGGTGGTGGCGTGATCGGCCTGGTAGCGGACGCCTTGGAGGACGTCGCCGTCGGTCACCCCGGTCGCGGAGAAGAAGGCGTCGTTGCCGGAGACAAGGTCGTCGGCGGTGAGAATCCGCTCGAGGTCGTATCCGGCCTCGATGGCGGCGGTGCGCTCCTCGTCGCTGCGCGGGTGCAGGCGGCCGAGGACTCCGCCACCGGTGCACTTGACGGCCGCGGCGGTGATGACGCCCTCCGGAGTCCCGCCGATCCCCCACAGGAGATCGACCGGTGAGTTCTCGGCCACCGCGAGCATGCCCGCGGCGACGTCGCCATCGAGGATCAGACGCACGCGCGCACCCGCGTCGCGCACCTCGCGCATGGCCTCGTGGTTACGTTCGCGATCGAGCATCATGACCACCAGGTCACGAATGTCGGTCTTCTTGCGCTCGGCGATCAGGGCCAGCGTCTCCGAGAGCGGCCGGTCGAGGGAGAGCAGGTCGGCGATCTGGGATCCACCGACGATCTTCTGCATGTAGAAACAGGGGCCCGGATCGAACATGGTTCCGCGCTCGGAGAGCGCGATCACGGCGATCGCGTTGGGCATGCCCTGGGCAGTGAGTCGCGTGCCCTCGAGCGGGTCGACGGCGATGTCGACCTGGGGCGGGGATCCGTCGCCGATCTTCTCGCCGTTGTAGAGCATGGGGGCGGAGTCCTTGACCCCTTCGCCGATGACGACGATCCCGTCCATGGGGACCGAGTCGAGCATGTAACGCATCGCGTCGACGGCAGCCTGATCGGCACCCTCCTTGTCACCGCGACCGACCATCCGGGCGGCGGCGAGAGCGCCTGCTTCGGTGACGCGCACGAGCTCGAGCGCGAGGTTTCGGTCCGGCCGAGCCGGGCCGCCTTGCGCGCTCAAAGTACTCCGGGCGGCTTTCTACGCCGACCGCCCGACTCTTGCGAGCGGACGAGTGCACCGAGGAGAATGAGGAAGCCGCCGAGCATCGCGAGGAACCAGCCGTAGCTTATATGGATCTCCCCCGACGGGCTCCCTGGCTTGTCGATGAAACCGAGGAAGAGGGTGAGGACGATGGCGATGATCGAGCACACCGCGGTGAGCTCGCCTCGCGGCCACGACAGAGCGTGTCCGCGGACGACGATGTAGGCGAGGATCACCGGGGCGATCGCCGCGATGAGGATGATGACGCTGAGCGGCCCGAGCGAGGACCATCCCGAGCACGAGGCCTGCGGCCCGCGGCACCCGTGCAGCGACGCGTATTGATTACTGAGCGTGTACCAGGAGAGAAAGAGCGAGAGCGTGAGAATCAGCCCCCCGACGACGGCAATCGCCTCTCCCCTGTCCAGCCTGTCGAACTTCATGGGTGGGGGGAGCCTATCCGGTTTACGCCCTGGAATTGCAGGATGATCAACCAGTGGAATTCACGCGCCTGCACCCCGAGCCGGCCACGGTAGATCTCCTCGAGCTCCTATCCGAGCTGCGTGTCAACGAGCGCGCGAGCGAGGAGCGCCCGCACGTGATCGCCAACTTCGTGGCCAGTGTCGACGGCCGGGCGACGTTGGGTGGGCGCTCGGGGCCCCTGGGCGACGACGGCGACCACGCCATGTTCCACGGCCTGCGGGAGCAGGTCGACGCCGTCCTCGCGGGCACCGGCACGCTGCGAGCCGAGCACTACGGGCGGCTCGTCCGCAGCCCCGAGCGGGTGGAGCGCCGGGTGGCCGCCGGGCTCGCCCCCACCCCGCTCATGTGCATCATCACCCGCAGCGGCGCCCTCCCCACCGACATCCCGCTCCTCGGCGACCCCGAGTCCTCCGTGCTCGTCTACACGGGAGCGCCGGTGGCCATCACGGCCGAGGCCGAGGCAGAGGTCGAGGTCGTGCACGTCGACCCGGCCGAGCTCACGCCCCTGACCGTGCTGCGGCGTCTGCGCGCCGATCACGGGATCCGCTCGGTGCTCTGCGAAGGTGGGCCGACGCTGTTCGGCGCCCTCATCCACACGCACGTGGTGGACGAGCTCTTCCTGACCGTGGCGCCCAAACTCGCCGGCGGCGGCGCCGGTCCGCCGATCACCGTCGGCGCCGAGCTCCTCGACCCCGCCGAGCTCGGGCTGGAATGGATCCTCGAGCGCGCCGCCTCGCTGTTCCTGCGCTACCGCCTGCGCCCGGAGGAGTGAACCGGCGCTGCCCCTGCGTGCGTAACTGTTTCGTTTGCCGAAACCTCTGGCATGGAAGAATTACGTCCAATGCGTGCCCCCGCCCTAGCACCGGCGGCCCTGTCGGCCGTCGATGCGGCTGGAGCGCTGACCGAAGCCCGCGAGCGAACCCTCGCGCTCGTGGCGTCGGTCAGTGACGAGGATCTCGAGCGCGTGCATTCGCCGCTCATGAGCCCGCTGGTCTGGGACCTCGGTCACATCGCCGCCTTCGAGGACCTGTGGCTCGCTCATCGCTTCGGCGGCAAGCGGCTCCTCCGCGGCGAGCTCCTCGACGTCTACGACGCCTTCGAGACTCCGCGCGCGGGACGCGGTGAGCTTCCCTTCCTGCGACCGGCGGCCGCGCGCGAGTACCTGGATGAGGTGCGCGCGCGGACCCTCGAGACGATCTCGACCGGCGACATCGGCGACGGGGTCTTGCACGAGCTGGTGATCCGGCACGAGCACCAGCACAACGAGACCATGCTGCAGACGCTCCAGCTCGCCCGGCTCGAGGATTACCTGCCTCCGGTCCTGACAGCGGCCGCCCCCACCGCTCGCTCTCCCGTGAGCGGCCTCGAGCTCATCGAGATCCCCGCGGGTGCGTGCACAGTCGGCGCCCCCGCTCACGGCTTCGCCTACGACAACGAACGCCCGCGCCATCACACCGACGTCCGCGGCTTCATGGTCGGCCGTGCCCCGATCGGCAACGCCACCTACCTGCACTTCGTCGAAGGAGGCGGGTACGAACGGCGCGAGTGGTGGTCGGACGAGGGCTGGTCGTGGAAGGAGGAGTACGACATCACGCACCCAGGGGGGTGGACGGCGGACCTCGCCGCCGAGTGGCGCTTGGGAGCACTCGAGCCGCTCGACCCGGACCGCCCCGTCGTCCACATCTCCTGGTTCGAGGCCGACGCCTTCGCCCGAGCGCACGGAGCCCGCCTCCCCACCGAGATCGAGTGGGAAAAGGCAGCGACCTGGGACCAGGAGATGCAGATGGCCCGCCCCTATCCATGGGGCGAGGACCCCCCTGAGGCGGGCGTGCATGCCAACCTCGACCTCCTCAGCGCCGGCCCCGCCCCGGCGAGCGCACACCCGGCGGGCTCCTCACCCTACGGCTGCCTGGCCATGATCGGCGACGTGTGGGAATGGACGTCGAGCCTCTTCGACGGCTACCTGGGCTTCGCCGCCCACCCCTATCGCGAGTACTCGGAGGTCTTCTTCGGCCACGAGTACCGCGTCCTGCGCGGGGGGTCCTGGGCCTCTCGCGCCCGCGTCGCCACGCCCACCTTCCGCAATTGGGATCTCCCCCAACGTCGCCAGATCTTCTCCGGACTACGGATCGCGAGGGACATGTGAAGTCACTACTCGACACTGATTCGATCGTCATCGAGAATTGGCTCTCGGAGACCGAGGAGCGCAGCCTGGCCAACGACGTGCTCGACGGACTCACGCGACCGTTCAAGGAGCTGCCCCCCAAGCACTTCTACGACGCGCGGGGCTCGGAGCTCTTCGAGCGGATCTGCGAGCTCCCCGAGTACTACCCGACTCGGGCCGAGCGCTCGATCCTCGAGTCCCGGGCGGCGGAGATCGTCAAAGCCACCGGCGCCGGCGAGCTCGTCGAGCTCGGCTCGGGCGCCGCCGACAAGGCGCGCATCCTTCTCGATGCGATGGCCGACGCCGGGACGCTGCGGCGCTACGTCCCCCTGGACGTGTCCGAGGTCGTGGTGCGCGATGCCGCCGCGCAGCTCGTCGAAGAGCACCCCGAGCTCCGCGTCCACGGCGTGATCGGCGACTTCGAGCGCCACCTGAATCGGGTTCCGGCACCGATCGCCGGCACTCCCAGGATCGTCGCCCTGCTGGGCGGGACGGTAGGCAATTTCCCGCCCGGGACCCGGCGGCGGCTCCTGCGCTCGGTGGCCGCCCTGCTCGGGCCCGAGGACCGTCTCCTCCTGGGCACCGACCTGGTCAAGGACCCTGCGGTGATCGAGGCGGCCTACGATGACACCGAGGGCATCACCGCCGAGTTCAACCGCAACGTCCTGCACGTCGTGAACCGCGAGCTCGACGCCGATTTCACCCCCGAGCAGTTCGACCACGTTGCCTTCTTCGATCGCCGCCACGAGTGGATCGAGATGCGACTGCGCGCTCGCCGTCCCTGCAGTGTGCTCATCGGCGACCTCGGCCTGCGCGTCGAATTCGCCGCGGGTGAGGAGCTGCGCACCGAGATCAGCGCCAAGTTCACTCGCAAGCGAATCGAGGCCGACTATCTCGCGGCCGGTCTCGCCCTCGACCGCTGGTACACCGACGAGAACGAGCACTATGCGTTGTCGCTGGCGGCGCGGGCGACGGAAGCGCCGCCGGGCTAGGACCCGCTGGCGGTAGGGTTCGGCCCATGCACATCCGAGGCAGCGGAGCCCTCGTGGTCGGGGGCGCTTCCGGGCTCGGCGAGGCGACGGCGCGGCGTCTCCACGGTGGGGGCGCGCGCGTAGTCATCGCCGACGTGAACGAGGAACGCGGTCAGGAGGTGGCCGGCGAGCTCGGCGAGCTCGCGATCTTCGTCCGCGTCGACGTGACCGACCCCGCCACCGTCGAGGCCGCCGTCGAGCTCGCCGCGGCCCAGCCCGGGGGCCTGAGGATTTCCGTGTGCTGTGCCGGGATCGAGTGGGGCGAGCGGGTGGCCCGGAGCAAGGGACCGCATGCCCTCGATCCGTTCGCGAAGGTCATCGGGGTCAACCTCATCGGCTCGTTCAACGTCCTGCGCTTCGCGGCTGCGGCGATGCTCGGCAACGATCCCGCCGATTCCGGTGAGCGCGGGGTGTGCATCAACACCGCGTCGGTGGCCGCCTACGAAGGGCAGATCGGCCAGGTCGCCTACGCCGCCTCGAAGGGCGGGATCGTCGGCATGACGCTCCCGGCGGCCCGCGACCTCGCGGGCGCGGGTATCCGGGTCTGCGCGATCGCCCCGGGAATCTTCGACACCCCCATGCTCGCGGGCCTGCCCGATCCGACGCGCGAAGCGCTCGCGTCCGCCGTCCCCTTCCCCTCACGCCTCGGCCGGCCGTCGGAGTTTGCCGCGCTCGCGGCGCACATCGTCGAGAACGAGATGCTCAACGGCGAGGTCATCCGGCTCGACGGGGCGCTGCGCATGCCGCCGAAGTAGACAACGCCCCCCGGCCCTCTCAGACTTTCGGGGTGAGGGTCAGCGGCGTCGACGTCCCGGCGCTGTCGAGCGCGGCGACCGCGATGGTCACGGCTTTGACCTTGCCGCGGCTGACCCGCTGTGCGAGCTGCCTGCTTGCGGTGAGGGCGGGTCCCGCGATCGTCACCTTCACATCACGAGCGGCGCCGCCCAGCACGATCGTCAGCTTCCCGTGGGTGAGCTTGGCGGTGAAGCTCAGCTTCTGCCCGCCCGCACCCTTGATGCTGATGCCCCGGGCGAGGCGCTTGCCCGCAAAGCTCAGCCCGCCGGGCAGCCCGACGGTGAGCTTCTGCAGGCCGGGGGCGTTCGTGCCGGCCAAGAGCTCGAAGCTCAGCTTCGGCTTTCGCTTGGCGAGCCCGGACAGCGACCCTGCGCTCGACGACGGCGGCCCGGGGGCGTTGACGAGGACGGACTGGGTGACGCTCGTGCTCAGGCCGAAGCTGTCGGTGACGTTGAGGTGGGCCGTGTAGACGCCGGGCGTCCGGTAGGTATGGGACGTCGTCACCCCGGTCCCGGTGGCGCCGTCACCGAACGACCAGGCGTAGGAGTTGATCTGACCTCCGGTGTTCGGATCGGAAGAGCCCGCAGCGCTGAAGGCGACGGCATGACCGGACACCCCCATCGTGGGGGAGAAGGTGAACGCGGCGACGGGGGTGGCGAGGACCTCGATGAGCTTGCTCACCGAACCGCTGAGACCGAGGCTGTCGGTCACCGTCAGCGTCACGGTGCGCGTGCCCGCCGCCCCGTACGAGTGCGACGGCGTGGCGTCGGTCGCCGTGCCGCCGTCGCCGAACGACCACTGGTAGGTCCCGATCGAGGCCCCGGCGTTCGGATCTGAGGAGCCGGAGCCGTCGAAGGACACCGTGGTGCCCACGAGCGGACGCATGGTCGAAGCGCTGAAGCCTGCCGAGGGTGGGTTGTCGATGGTCACCGTGTGGCTCGTCGTCGCCACGTTGCCGTGGGTGTCCACCACGCTCAGGGTCACGGGATAGACGCCCGGCGCGGTGTAGACGTGCGACGTCGACGCCGGTGCGACGTTGCCCATCGTCGCCGTCGAGGCGAAGCGCGTGCTGCCGTCACCGAAGGTCCAGCCGATGCTGCTGTAGCCGCCACTCGAGGAGGTCGCGGCGGGGTCGAAGCCGACCGAGCTGCCCGTGGCAACCGGTCCCGGCGGCACGGTGAAGCTGGGCGTGAGGGCGGAGGAGGACGGTCGCATCTGACAATCGACGTCGCCGTTGCTCCATTCGCTCTGGGTGTAGTACCGATCGCCGTTGATCAACTGGTCGTAGAGCGTGCCGTCCGCCGCCGTCCCGCCGAGGGTGGGCTCGAAGGCGCTCGGCTCGTCGCCCGCCGCGATGTTGGCGGTGGTGCCGTCCCAGAAGTTGCAGTTGTCGGCGATCTCGTTGCCCGAAGTCGAGTCAAACCACGCGTTGAGCAACGGGTCGGTGATCGTCTCGCTGAGCTCGTGGCTCAGGTACTTGAGCGCTACGTCGCCGCCGTCGCCGTTGGGTTGCTGGACGGCCGGGTTGTTGTCGGTCTGGCAGGACTTGGGGTCAAGGCCGTGCGCAGGGTCGGTGACCAGCGCATCGAGGAGCGGAATCGGCGCATAGAGAACACGGCTGGCACCGTCCACGTAGTTCGAGTGATACGCGCAGAACTGCCTGTCAGCACATCCGAGTCCGGTGGCGCACACGTTGACGTTGGGCGGAATGACGACCAGGTAGACCGGGGCGCCCGGGACGAGCTCGCCCGCGTTCGTGGGCCCCGCGGTGGGCAGGCTGTTGGCGGCGATGAAGCGCGTGAGCTCGGAACGGAGCTGGGTGTCGGTGATGCACGCCGACTCATCGGTGGGAACGTGGTTGACGCAGTTGTTCGCGTCGAGCCCCGGGAAGGCGTGGGTGTCGGTGAACACCTGGCCGGCGGAGAAGGTCTGCTGATAGTCGGCGATGCCGGCGTGGTCGCTGTACTGGCGCAGGACCCCGAAGACGTTGCTGGCCAGGCCGCTGTCGAGAGAGGCGTCGGTGAGGTAGGTCCTCATCAGCGTCTTCGTCGGGGCGGGGATGTTGGAGGCGGGGTCCCAGAAGATCAGATACGGGGCGCTCGAGTGCATGACCGGGCCCCCTTGATAGCTCACGACTCCATTGTCAACGGCGTTCGCAAGCGCGGCCGACTTACGCGCCCCTGGTAGCGACGCGAGCGCGACCCCCGATCGCGGCGTGACTCCGAGCGCCTGGCCATCGGGAAGCTTGACCACGACGGCGCTGGCGCTACTCGCGAGCGCGAGCAGGGCAAACAGGGCTGCCGCAAGCGCAACAGCCGATCTCCAGATCGCGCCCTCACCCCAATCCATGGCGGCTGCCACGCTAGCAGCCGCTTCTCGGTCCGGCGCCGTCCTACCGCGTCGGCATCAGAGCCCCAGTCCCCGCACGCCGTTCTCATCCCAACCCAGGTGGTGCGCCAGCTCGTGGCGGACGGTGCGCGTCACCTGCGCGCGCAGCAAGAGGGGATCGTGGCCGAAGTCGCGCAGCAGCGTGTCGCGGAAGATGACGATCCGGTCATGAAAGAAGTCGCGGGCCACCGTGTCCCCCTCATAGAGCCCGTACGCGCGGCGCTTGCGGCCGCCGTCGGACACCACCACGGCGACGTGCTCGAGCGCGCGGTGGAATTCGAGCGGCAGGTCGTCGACCGCCGCTCGTACGAGCGCCTGGAAGTCCTCGTCGTCGTAGGGATCGAGGAGGTCCTCCTCGCCGTCCTCGGGCACGGCGGCGAGCTCGTCCTCCCCCGGGTTCCAGCCGCCTTCGGCGGCCAGGCGCTCGGCCCGCTCGACGATGGCGTCGAACTCCTCCTCGGACACGGGGTCGCGCCAGCCGGCGAGCCGGATCATCACCACCACGGCGGCGCCGCCGACGATGGCCGCCCCTGCGGCGAACACCGCCAGGACCTGGAGGATGCGGACGGGGACGTTCGAGCTGAAGCCGAAGAGCAGGCTCACCGCGCCCAGCCCGATCGCGAGCGCCAAGAGCGCGGAGAAGAGAATCCGGCGGGCGGTCGGGGCGGGCCGGGCCATCCGCCTACCTCATGGTGCGGGCGATGACGAGGCGCTGGATCTCGTTCGTCCCCTCGTAGATCTGGGTGATCTTGGCGTCGCGCAGCATCCGCTCGACCGGGTACTCCTTGACGTACCCGTAGCCGCCGAGCACCTGGACCGCCTCCACCGTCACGCGCATCGCGACATCGGAGCAGAAGAGCTTGGCCATGGCCGAGAACTTGCCGAGGTCGGCGTCCTCCCGGTCGACCTTGGCGCAGGCCTGGTAGAGGAGCTCGCGTCCCGCCGCGCACTGGGTCTCCATGTCCGCAAGCTTGAACTGGATCGCCTGGAAGGTGTTGATGGGCTGGCCGAACTGGCGGCGCTCGCGCGCGTACGCCGCCGCGTAATCGGTGGCGCCCTGGGCGATCCCGAGCGCCTGGGCCGCGACTCCGAGCCGCGAGCGATCGAGGGTGGCCATCGCGACCTTGAAGCCCTCGTTGACCTCGCCGATCACGTTCTGGACGGGGACGCGAACGTCGTCGAAGATGGGCTGGCCGGTCGGCGAGCCACGAATCCCCATCTTGTGCTCGAGCTTCCCGACACTGAACCCGGGGCGATCGGCCTCGACCACGAAGGCGGTGATCCCGCGCGAGTGACCGGCCTCGCGGTCGGTGACGGCGAAGACGACGTAAAAGTCGGCGATACCGAGGTTGGTGATCCAGTTCTTGGAGCCATCGATGACCCATTCGTCGCCCTCGCACACCGCGCGGGTGAGCATCCCCCCCGGATCGGACCCGGCATCGGGCTCGGACAGCGCGAAGGCCGGCGACCATTCGCCGCTCGCGCACCGCGGAAGGAAGCGCTGGCGCTGCTCGGGGGTGCCGAAGAGCCTGATCGGGAGCG
This sequence comes from Solirubrobacteraceae bacterium, assembly GCA_035552215.1. Lineage (GTDB taxonomy): Bacteria > Actinomycetota > Thermoleophilia > Solirubrobacterales > Solirubrobacteraceae > Palsa-465. The sequence goes on from DASZLV010000088.1 coordinate 11,744, forward strand.
TGCCCAGTTCGTGGACCATGAGGATCAGCGCCGTCGAGGCGCATGCTTTCGCAAGCTCCTCGATGGCGATGTTCAACATCAGCGTCCCCGTCCCCGTGCCCCCGTGCTCGGTCTCGAAGGGCAGGGCGAGAATGTCCTGCTCGGAGAGCAGGGCCCGCAGGTCATGGGGGTATTCGGCCCGCTCGTCGATCTCGGCCGCACGCGGGGCGACCCGCTCGCGCGCGATCTGGCGGATCATGTCGCGGAAGTCGCGGTGCTCCTGGGGAAGCACGTAGAGATCGGCGACTGCGCTCATGGGAGCGGGATGGTACTTGTGGAACCGACTGCGTCGATTCCATTGGAAGTTCGCCGGGCGGCGACGCTCCCGCCTTCGGGCCTACAGGCCGCCGGGGTGGCGGACGACGAATCCCGATGCGGGGGAGATCCTCGTCGTCGACCAGCGATTCTGGCCGTTGCTCGAACTCTGGGCTGCCGTGTCGTACCACAGCCCGGCCACGTCCATATACACGTGGCCGCCGTTGGCGTAGAGGGTAATCCACACTCCCGGTCCGGGCTGGCCGTAGGACTCGAGCTCTCCCGAGTCCTCGGGAGCGGCGATGAGCGCGGCGCCATGGAGCGCGAAGCTCGTCGAGCCTGAGCAGTCGTAGCCGGTGTCGGCCCACCGGGCGTGTCCCCCACCGTAGATGTAGGGCAGCGTGGCGATCTGGTTCGCCGCGGCGATCACTGCCTTGACCACCGGCGGCGCGTTCACCGGCGCCACCGCTAGGCCCTGGGGTGTGAGCACGGCCTTCTGACCGGTGTTGTTGGCGTCGACGGCGGCGACGGCGGCGCGGAGCGCGTTGGCCACGGCCAGGTTGACGATCCCGTCCTGCGTGAGGTTCTGGGCGGTCTCGAAGGCGATCACGGCCTGCTTGGTGGCCGATCCGAAGCTCCCGTCGTCGGTGACGGGGAAGCCGGCCGCGGACAGGTATTCCTGCATGCCGCGAATCGATGGGCCTCGCATCCCGACCTTGAGGACGCGGCCACCGAACAGGCCCGTCCCCACCGGAGTGGTCGTCGTCGGCGCCGGGGTCGTCGGAGTCACGGGGGTCGACATCGGGTTGGCCGAAGCGCCGCCGCCACCGGAGGCAGCCTTGCCGTTGGTCTTGTCCGCCACCACGGCCTTGAGCTCACGGGCCACCGGAGGGCTCACGACTCCGTCGACGGGGAGGCTGTGGGCGCGCTCGAAGCGGCGCACGTTACCGGCGGTGATGGGCCCGAAGGTGCCCGCCACCGGCGTCTTGTAGCCGGCAATGGTGAGCCACTTCTGGAGGGTGCTGACGTCGCTGCCCGACATGCCCTGCTGGAGGACCCGGCTCCCGAAGGCCCGCGCCGCGAGTGCGGCGGCCGGCGCTCCGAGCGCCATCACGGCCATGAATGTCGCAGCGAGGTAGACGCGGCGAAACCCAGGATGCGTCGAACGGGGGGATATGTGCAACGGAGACAACCCTTCTCTTTCGGGTGCCTACGGGGTTAGCTGTCGGGCTCGCGCTGAAAGAGCTTGCGCTACGCCGCACGTGGCGGCGATTCGCCCCCTCAGAGCCGGTGGGCCGGCTCCATTGGGTCCCCCGCTCTTCGGCCGCTTAGGCGACCTCAGGATTCGGCTGGGTATTCAGTTTCCGGGGCGGCAGACTATCGGTTTCCACGGACTAATGCGATTTCAATAGGCGTTATGGATATTCGCCACGAAGGAATGGAGACCTTCGTGTCGTAGGCAAGATCGGCACGTGTGCGTCGCCCCCTTTGCCACGCATGCAATGTTGCGGGCACGTGAGCGTCAAGACGCCCGATCGCTACGCTCTCGGCATGGACCCGGACTACACCCCCCAGCAGGTCGCGGAGCTTCTCGAGAGCTCTGAGATCCAGCTCATCGACGTCCGCGAGCGCCACGAGCACACCGCCGGACGCATCGCCGGCGACCAGCACATCGAGCTGGGCGAACTCCGAGAGCGCGCGGCGGAGATCGATCGCGAGGTCCCCGTCGTCTTCTACTGCCGCAGTGGCTCGCGCTCGGCGATGGCCGCCCAGGCCTTCATGGCCGCCGGGTTCGACGCTCACAATCTCGACGGCGGCCTGCTGGCCTGGAAGGGCAATGGCCTTCCCCTGGAACCGCCGGACGGGTTCGTCGCCGAGCCCTAGCGCTGCCCTAGCGTCTAGGCCTCGCGCTGGCGGGGATCGTCGTTGTCGAGATTCCAGTAGCGCAGGACGTTGGAGTAGTGGGCCTTTCCATCGTCGTTGGCGACGAGCGAGAAGCGCGCGATGGCCCGCTGGCCGCCCTCGTGGTCCCCGTAGAGGAGATCGACGATGATCCGGCGTGCGGACTCGACGGCCGCGCACATCGGCTCGAACTGCTCGTCCGCCTGGTCGCGAATTGCGCCCTGCCAGTAGCCGTCAGCGCCGGCGGGAATGTAGAGGTCGAGCTGCTGGCGGTGAAAATCGTCGGGGTCGGGAGGCGGCGCAGGCGCCGACGGGTCATAGGGCTGGGCATACCAGCCGTGGATCACGGCCAGGCCCGAGCCGGCGTTGCGCAGGCCGATCGCCATGTACACGTGATTCTTGACGACCTCGACCACCCCGCCGTGTCCGGGGACGTCGATCCGGTGGTCGTCCCCGAAGAGCACGCGATCGACCGGGTCGTCCTCGCGCGAGGGGATGAGAACGGGGCGCAGTCCGACGAGGAGCGAACGCTCGGCCGTTCGCGCCGCCCGATTGGCGGACCTGACCGAGCTGAAGGTCGCCACCGCGAGGACCAGCGTTCCCCCAGCAGTCGCGAGCGAGGAGATCGTGACCCAGTCAGCCATCGTGAAATTCGCCAGAGGTGGTGAAATTCGCCAGAGGCGAATTCCACGGCGAAGAGGCCCCTGCGGCCCGTTCTAGATCTTTGTGACGTTTACTGCCTTGGGTCCCTTGGGGCCGGCCTCCTCCTCGTAGGACACCTTGGTGCCCTCAGCGAGGGATCGGTAGCCGTCCGAGTTGATACCGCTGTGATGGACGAAGAGGTCTCGGTTGCCATCATCGGGCGTGATGAAACCAAAGCCCTTCTCGTCGCTGAACCACTTGACCGTTCCGGTTGGCACGTGGAATTCCTCCGTGGCCTTTAGTGCGCCTTGCCCGGAGGTTCGCTCCAGCGACTCCGCCGCGCCTGCACCTGCTTTTGCCGCCCAACGAAGACCGCGAGCGACCGGACGAGGCGGGACGCTAGCACGGGCCGATGGCCCGCGTCACGCTCGCAGAGGGCGCGCCGAGCCCGAAGCGGCGTCTCGCGCGCGCGCGAGAAGCGCCGGTCAGCGCTCGGTCGCGGCCGAGCCCCGACCCTCCCGGCACCGGCCTGTGGCCGCCCCGAATCAGCCGAAATAGGCAAATGGACGACCCCATGCCCCTCGACCGGCACACGAGCCTGCCGCTCCGCGAGGTCCAGCTGCGCACGAGCCGCTCCTCGGGACCTGGCGGCCAGCACGCCAACGTGACCGCCTCGCGCGTGGAGGCCGTGTTCCGGGTGGCCGACTCTCGCGCTCTCACCGACGAGCAGAAACGACGAATCACAGCGCGCTACGGACCCGTGGTCGTCGCGGTGGCGCAGGATGCCCGCAGCCAGGCCCGCAACCGCGAGCTCGCACTCGAGCGCCTACGCCGCCGCCTCGCCGCCGCCCTCGCCGTACCGCGCGCGCGGCGCGCGACGAAGCCCACCGAGGCCTCCCGGCGCCGCCGGCTCGACGCCAAGCGGCGCCAGGCGGCCCGTAAGGACACCAGGCGGCGGCCCGAGGCGGAGGGGTGAGCTCAGGCCGGGAGCGCCGGGCGGGCCCGAACGCCCGGCGGGCGGGAGCGCCGGACGGGCGGGAAC
>DASZLV010000089.1:0-30178 GCA_035552215.1 Solirubrobacteraceae bacterium
AGCGGCGGCCGCGGCACACGTCGCAGGTTACGTAGACGTCCGGCAGAAAGTTCATTTCGATGCGGCGCAGGCCATCGCCCTGGCAGGCTTCGCAGCGACCGCCCTTCACGTTGAAGCTGAAGCGCCCGGGTTTGTAGCCGCGCTCGCGCGAATCGGGCAGCATGGCATAGAAATCGCGGATGGGCGAGAACAGGCCGGTATAAGTAGCCGGATTGGAGCGCGGGGTGCGGCCGATGGCGGATTGATCGATGCGGATGATTTTATCGATGTTTTCGATGCCGGTGATTTTGCCGTGGGTGCCAGGCGCGTCGTAAGAACCGTAGATTTCGCGGGCCAGCGCGCGATGCAGAATGTCGTTAATGAGCGTGGATTTGCCGCTGCCCGAGACGCCGGTCACGACGATCAGTTTGCCCAGCGGGAATTCCACATCGATGTCTTTGAGGTTGTGCTCAGCGGCGCCTTCGATGCGAATGGACAGGCCGTTGCCTGGCCGCCGCTTCTTCGGTGTGGCGATTTCGAGCTCGCCCGAGAGGTAGCGGCCAGTGAGCGAGGCATCCGATTTCCGGATATCGGCGGGAGTTCCGCTGGCAACGAGCTCACCGCCGAGACGGCCAGCGCCGGGGCCGAGATCGATCACATAGTCGGCGCGGTCGATGGTGTCGGCATCGTGCTCAACGACAAGCACGGTGTTGCCCATGTCGCGCAGACCCCGCAGGGATTCGAGCAGCTTCGCATTGTCGCGCTGATGCAACCCGATCGAGGGCTCGTCGAGGATGTAGAGCACCCCCACGAGCGAGGACCCGATCTGGGTGGCCAGCCGGATCCGCTGCGCCTCACCTCCGGAGAGCGTCGACGCCGCCCGGTCGAGCGACAGGTACCCGACGCCCACGTTCTCGAGGAAGCGCAGGCGCTCCTCGATCTCCCTGAGCACGAGCCGGACGATCCGGCGGTCGTGGTCTGAGAGCTCGAGCTCGGCAATCCACTCGAGCGCGCGCCGCGCCGATAGCCCGGTGAACTCGTGGATCGGCGTGTCGGCTACGAGCACGGCCCGCGACTCGGGCCGCAGCCGGGCGCCCTTGCAATCCGGGCACGGCCGCAAGGTCATGAACTCCTCGATCTTCTCCCGCGAGAGGTCCGAGTCGGTCTCCAGATACCGGCGCTCGAGGCTGCGCACGATCCCCTCGAAGCTCGTGGCGTACGAGCGCTTGCGACCGAAGCGGTTGCGATAGGAGACCTGGACTCGATCTCCATTGGTGCCGTAGAGGAAGAACTCGCGCGACTCCTCGGGCAGGTCGCGCCACGGCGTTTCGAGGTCGACGCCGTACCGCTCCGCGATGGCCTGGGCGAGCTGGTCGTAGTAGTTCGAGGCGCTCACCGACCACGGGGCGATCGCCCCCTCGCCGATCGACAGGGCCGGGTCAGGGACGACGAGCTCAGGGTCGATCTCCATCTGCGAGCCAAGTCCGTGGCATCGCGGGCAGGCGCCGTGGGGTGAGTTGAAGGAGAACACCCGGGGCTCGAGCTCGACCAGGCTCGGCCCATGCACCGGACACGCGAACTTCTCCGAGAAGGTGAGGATGCCCGATGGCTGATCCCGGGATGTTTCGCCGCCAGGCGAAACTCCCAATGCCGGCGGAGCCGGCACGAGTTCAATCTCCACGAGGCCGTCGGCGAGCGCCACCGCCGTCTCGATCGAGTCGGCCAGGCGCTTGCGCAGGTCGTGCTTCATGACCAGCCGGTCGACGACCACGGCGACGTCGTGTTTGTACTTCTTGTCGAGGATGATCGCCTCGTCCAGGCGCCGCAGCTCCCCGTCGACCTTGACCCGGCTGAAGCCTTCGGCCTGGAGCTCTTCCAGGCGCTTCCCGAACTCGCCCTTGCGTCCCCGGACGATCGGCGCGAGAACCATGAAGCGCACGCCGTCGGGTAGTTCCATCACCTGATCGATGATCTGCTCCGCCGACTGGCCGACGATGGGACGGCCGCAGATGTGGCAGTGGGGCTGGCCGATGCGGGCCCACAGCAGCCGCAGGTAGTCATAGACCTCGGTGACCGTTCCCACCGTCGAGCGCGGGTTGCGCGAGGTCGTCTTCTGATCGATCGAGATCGCCGGCGACAGGCCCTCGATGGAATCGACGTCCGGCTTGTCCATCTGCCCCAGGAACTGCCGGGCATACGCCGACAGCGACTCGACATAACGACGCTGCCCCTCGGCATAGATGGTGTCGAAGGCCAGCGACGATTTGCCCGATCCCGAAAGGCCCGTGATCACGGTCAGCGACCCTCGCGGGATCGACACCGTGACGTCCTTCAGGTTGTGCTCCCGCGCACCGGAGATAACGAGCTGATCCACAATCATGATTCTAGGAGACCGAACAGACGTTCGTGGCTCCGGAATCCCGCAGGTTGCGGCAGCCGGCGGTGGCGCCCGGGCCTATTCGACGCTGGCGTAAACCTCGTCCAGCAGCCCACGGCGGTCGGCGAGCCGGAAGTTGTCGGCGAGGTAGCGGTCGGTCTCTTCGCGCGGCGTGCCGTTGAGGGCCATGTTGAGGGCGATGAGGCGGGCTCCCTCGGTGTCGTCGGCGAGATCGGTCTCGGTGGTGTCGTCGTCGATCGGCTCCTCGGCCGCCGGGAGCTCCTCGGCGAGCGCGGCCCCGGTGTCGCTCTCGACCTCGAGGTCGATCTCCTCGAAAACCACGGCGACGGCGGGCTCCACAGCGGTGGGCGGGTACTCGGCGTAGCCCTCGGGCTCGGGCTCGAAGCGCGGCCGGGTGGTGGCGGCGTCGGTCAGGTCGGAGAGGTTGCCCTCGAGGAGCTGGACGTCGGCGTTGAGGCGGTTCGAGCCTGTCCTCAGCGACTCGACGAGCGCTCCCAGCTCGCTCTCCATGGCATCGAGGCGCTGGAGCATGACGGCGGTGGACTCGGAGACCTTGGCGACGTAGTCGCGGGCCTGCTCGGAGGCCTGGTCGCGGGTGCGCTGGGCCTCTGAGGTCGCCTCGGCGCGGATGTCGCGCGCGTCCTCCTCGGCCTGGCGCTGGATGTCGCTGGCGCTCGTCTCCGCTGCCTCGACGATCGCGCGCACCTGCTCGCTCGCGGCCGAGGCGAGCGTCTCGCTGCGGCGACGAGCTGATCGCTTGAGCTCGTCGACCTCGTCGGCGAGGCTGCCGAGATGGAGGTCGACCGCCTCCGGGTCGTAGCCCCGGCGGCCGATGGGAAAGTCTTTCTTCTCGATGCTCTGACGGTCAAGGGCCACGCTAGCGTTCCTCCAGTCGGATGGCAGCCCGGGCAGGGTACCTCACGATGCCGCCGGAGGCGCGCCTCACGAGGCGGGCGCGCGGCCCTCGGCGACGGCCCGGTCGAAGGCATGCTTGAGGTCGCGAATCTCATCCCGGAGCTTGGCCGCGTACTCGAAGCGGAGTTCCTCGGCCGCCGCCAGCATCTCCTCCTCGAGCTCGACGATGGTGCGCTCGATCTCCGCGGGCGCCATGCCGTCGCTCTCGCGCACCCGCCGGCGACGGGAGCGCGGAACCTTCGATTCGGACTGCAGGAACTCGGCAATGTCGGAGATTCCCTTGACGATCGTCTCGGGGGTGATCCCGTGCTCCACGTTGTAGGCGCGCTGGATCTCGCGGCGGCGGTCGGTCTCCTCGATCGCCGACCGCATGGCCGCGGTCTCCCGGTCGGCGTACATGAGCACCTTGCCCTCGACGTTCCGGGCCGCACGGCCGATCGTCTGGATCAGCGAGGTCTCACCGCGGAGGAAGCCCTCCTTGTCGGCGTCGAGGATCGCCACCAGCGAGACCTCGGGCAGATCCAGGCCCTCGCGCAGGAGATTGACGCCCACGAGCACGTCGTACTCCCCGAGCCGGAGCTGACGGATGATCTGGATCCGCTCGAGCGTGTCGATCTCCGAGTGCAGATAGCGGACCCGGAAGCCGCTCTCGAGCAGATAGTCGGTCAGGTCCTCGGACATCTTCTTGGTCAGCGTGGTGACCAGGGTGCGCTCGTTGCGGTCGACGCGCCCGCGGATCTCGTTCATGAGATCGTCGATCTGGTTGCGGGTCTCCCGGACCTCGACCTCCGGGTCGACGATCCCCGTCGGCCTGACGATCTGCTCGACCACGCGTCCGCTCCGGGTGCGCTCGTATTCCCCCGGCGTGGCCGAGACGAAGACTATCTGCGGGGTGATGGAGAGGAACTCCTGGAAGGTCTGGGGGCGGTTGTCGAGCGCGGACGGGAGGCGGAAGCCGTAATCGACGAGCGTCTGCTTGCGAGAGCGGTCGCCCTCGGACATGCCCCCGATCTGCGGCACCGTCTGATGCGACTCATCGATGAAGCACACGAAATCCTTGGGGAAGTAGTCGAGCAGGCAGTAGGGCCGGTCGCCCGGCCGGCGCCCATCGAGGATCCGCGAGTAGTTCTCGATCCCGTTGCAGAACCCGAGCTCGCGGAGCATCTCCATGTCGTACTGGGTGCGCTGGCGCAGACGGTGGGATTCGAGCAGCTTCCCCTCGCCCTCGAGCACCGCGCAGCGCTCGGCGAGCTCGGCGCCGATCTGCGTGACCGCGTCCTCGATCATCCCCTCGCGCACGTTGTAGTGGGTCGCAGGCCAGATCCCGACGTGCTCGAGGTCGTCCTCGATGAGCTCGCCGGTGAGGGGGTCGAAGTGCTGCAGGCGCTCGATCTCGTCCCCGAAGAGGACCGCCCGATACGCCGTCTCGGCGTAAGCGGGGAAAATCTCGAGCGTTTCGCCGCGCACGCGGAACGTGCCTCGGGCCAGGGCGGTGTCGTTGCGCGTGTACTGGATCGACACGAGCTTGCGCAGGAGCGCGTCGCGGTCGATGAACTCGCCCTTGCTCAGGGTCTGCAGGTTCGTCTCGTAGACCTCCGGCGAGCCGAGGCCATAGATGCTCGACACGCTGGCGACGATGACCACGTCGCGGCGGGCGAACAGCGCTGCCGTGGCCGCGTGGCGGAGCCGGTCGATCTCCTGGTTGATCGCCGAGTCCTTCTCGATGTAGAGGTCCCGGCTCGGGACGTACGCCTCGGGCTGGTAGTAGTCGTAGTAGGAGACGAAGTACTCGACGGCGTTACGGGGGAAGTACGCCCGGAACTCGTTGCACAGCTGGGCGGCGAGAGTCTTGTTGTGGGCGATGATGAGCGACGGCTTCTGGATCGCCTCGATCGTCCCCGCCATGGTCATGGTCTTGCCCGTCCCGGTGGCCCCCAGCAGCGTCACGAAGCGCTCGCCCGCTTCGACCCCCTCGGCGATGGAGGCGATCGCGGCAGGCTGATCTGCGGTTGGACTGTAGGCGGCTTCGAGCTCGAACTTGGGCATGACTGCGGACCCTCCAGCGTAGCGGGGGTCGCGGACGGATCTCGTGCCCTACCGGTAGCCGAGTTGGCCCGGATACGTGTGGCGGTAGCGCTTCTGGGCGCCGAGGACTTTCTCGACGTAGGCCCGGGTCTGGGAGAACGGGATCTCGTTCACCGTGAGCGCATGTCCCTGCGCCCGCGCCCGGGCGATCCACTCGTTGACGTTGGTCTGGCCCCCGTTGTAGGCGGCGAGCGCGAGCATCTTGTTGCCGCCGTAGGTGTCGAGGAGGTAGCGCAGGTAGTAGCTGCCGTAGGCGATGTTGACCTGGGGACTGGAGAGGTCGGCGACCGTGAAGGTGGTCGCGCCGGAGCGGTGCGCGAGGAATTCGGCCGTGGCGGGGAGAATCTGCATCAGTCCCTCGGCTCCGGCCGATGACGTGCGCGCGTCGAACTTCGTCTCGGCATAGATGACCGCGGCGATGAGCGCGGGATCGAGCTTCTTCTCGTGCGCCTGCTGGACGATGATGTCCGCGTTCGCGAGCGGGAGCGTGAGGTCGCGGTAGGCCGTCTCGAACAGGGGCACCGCAACCTGGATCACGAACAATGCGGCCGCGAAGGCGGCGAGCGTGAGCACGGTGCGGCGGACCCGTCGACGCCGGCGCGCGACGATGGTGCGCCGGCGCTGGGCCGCCGCACGACGAGCGGTGACGCCCGCGGAACTCGAGCTCATTGCCTCAGCATGTCAAGCACGGCCGACAGAGCGCTTTCCAACTCCGCCGGAGTTCCGTCGTTGACCACCACATACTGCGCCCTGGCGGCCTTTTCCTCCTGCGTGAGCTGGCGGGCCGTTCGCTCCGCGACGGCGGCATGACCCCGCCCTCTGGCGCGCTCGCCGCGCACCGCCTCGCCGGCGACCACGGCGATGGTCGCGTCGAAAGCTCCCTCCATACCCGATTCGAAGAGGAGCGGGACCTCGACGACAGCAGCGGGAGGACGGGGCTCGGCGCCCTCGACCTCTGCCCGCCACGCCACCATCCGCTCCCCGACCCGAGGCCAGAGCACGCCCTCGACCCAGTCCCGGTCGGACTCGCTCGCGAACATGCGCTCGGCCAGCACCCGGCGATCGACCGCCCCTTCGGGCGCCACCTCCGCCCCGAAGCGCGCAACCACGGCGTCTCGCACCTCGGGGGACCGGTAGAGCTCGTGGACGACCTTGTCGGTCGAGAGCACTACCGCCCCGAGGCGCTCGAGCGCGTCGAGCGCAGTGGACTTGCCGGCCCCGAGACCACCGGTGAGTGCGACGAAGGGAACCCGGTCGCTGCTCAGGCCGTCGGCTCGCCGGGGCCGGAGGTACTCACTCCTGCCGGCGCATCGTCCGCAGGGAGCGACTCGTCATCGCCGGCTGCCTCGGGCGCGTTCGACGTCGCGACCTCGTCGAGCGCGGCCTCTTCGGCCTCCGGCGCTTCCGCGGCCGGGGAGGCCTCGTCGGCCGGCTCAGGCTCCGCTATGGCTTCGGTCTCCGCCACGGCTTCGGGCTCCGCTACGGCTTCGGGCTCCGCTACGGCTTCGGGCTCCGCTTCCGCCACGGGCTCCGCCGTCGCGGCTTCGGGCTCCGCAGGCTCCGCCGTCCCGGCAGCACCCGCGAGTTCGGCGCCAGTCTCAGCACCACCCTCCCAACCCGAGACCGAACTCGCAACCGAATCGGCGCCAGCCGATTCGGCGAAGACATCCTCGGAGAGGCCGAGCTCGGGCATGTCGTCGAGGTCGCCGCTCACCGGCTCGATCGGCCTGACCGGGAGCACCTGATCCTCAACGCGCTTGACCGACAGCGACAGGCGCCGGCGCTCGGAGTCGATCTCGAGGATCTTGACCCTGACCTCGTCGCCCGGCTGGATGATCTCGCGCGGGTTCTCTACGTGCTGCTGGGAGAGCTCTGAGATGTGGACCAGGCCCTCGACGCCGTCGAGGATCTCGACGAAGGCGCCGAAGGTCACCACCTTGGTCACCGTCCCCTCGAGCTCGTCGCCGATGTTGTAAGTGTCGATCACGCGCTGCCACGGATCCTCTTGCGTCTGCTTGAGGCCGAGGGAGATGCGCTGGCGCTGGCGGTCGATGTCGAGCACCTTGACGCTGACCGTGTCGCCGATCGAGAGGATCTCGCTCGGGTGATTCACGTGCGACCAGGAAAGCTCGGAGATGTGGATGAGACCGTCGATCCCGTCGAGATCGACGAAAGCGCCGAAGTCGACGATGTTCGAGATCGTGCCCTCGACGACCTGGCCGGGCTGGAGCCGGTCGAGGATGCGCTCGCGATCCTCCTTGCGCTGCTCCTCGAGCACGGCGCGGCGGGAGAGGACGACGTTGTTGCGCGAGCGGTTGAGCTCGATGACCTTGCATTCGATCGTCTGATCGAGATACTCGTCAAGGTTGGGCACGCGGCGGATGTCGACGAGCGAGGCGGGCAGGAAGCCACGAACCCCGAGATCGATGATCAGACCGCCCTTGACGACCTCGATCACGCGACCGTCGACCGGCTCACCGGACTCGGCCGCGGCCTCGATCTTGCGCCACGCGCGCTCGAAGCGGGCACGCTTCTTGGAAAGGATCAGCCGGCCGTCCTGGTCCTCCTTGGTTAGGACCAGCGCGTCGACCTCTTCGCCGAGCTCCACTTCGTCGTGGGGGTCGACGGACTTGCGGATCGACAGCTCGCCGGCGGGGATGACCCCCTCCGACTTGTAGCCGATATCGACGAGCACCTCGTCGTTGTCTATGCGCACGACGTTGCCGGTGACAACGTCCCCTTCCTGGAAGGGATGCAAGGTGGCGTCGTAGTTGGGGACTATCTGCCCGTTGATCTCGAGCAGGAGCCCGTCCGAGTCGGGGACGACCTTGGCGTCGGGCAGCTCGGAGAGGGTTAGCATTGCAGTTGTAGGCATCAGCCGAGAGAGGTTACAACCCCTCGGACGACAAGGGTTTCCCGCCTCACGCCCCCGGGTCCGCGCGAACGCCGTGGTGGCGCCCTGCGGGGTACGTCACGGCCCTATCATCACCGGCATGCCGACACGGGCCACCAAGCGAGGCAGTGAGCGCACATCGCTGCAGCGCGACTGCGACGTGTTGATCTGCGGAGCCAGCTTTGCCGGACTCGCCGTGGCCCGGGAGCTCGCGGACAGCGGCGCCGACGTCCTCGTGATCGACCGCTACGAGATCGGCGAGCGCCAGACCTCCGCCTGCGGGATCCCCACCGGGTGGCTGCATGCGCTGGGACTTCAGGAGTCCCTGCAGCAGACCTTCGGCGAGCTCGTCATCCACACTCCGCACGCCACCGTCCGCTACGACCTCCCCTGGACCTTCTCCACCTTCGACTACCGGACCCTGTGCGGCCTGCTCGCCGGGATGGGGACCTTCGAGTTCGAGACGGCCAAGGTCGACGGGCGCACCGGCGACACCGTCCACACCGACCGCGGAGACATCACCGCTCCCCTCATCGTCGACGCCCTCGGGTGGCGGCGGGTCCTCGGGGCCGGGGCGAACATCCAGCCGCCGGACGCGCTGCTCTCGCGCGGGCTCGAGGTGCATCCTTTCGGGTCGGGCGAGGACCTCGAGGTGTGGATCGATCGCTCCTACGTTCCCGCCGGCTACGGATGGAGCTTCCCGGCCGACGGCGAGGTGCGCATCGGTATCGGGTCCTTCGACCCCCGCCATCACGTCCGCGAGCCCACCGAGCGTCTCGCCACCGATCTCGGCGCCGACAAGGTCCGCTACCAGGGCAACTGGATCCCCCACGCCCTGCGCGACGCGACCGAGGACGGTCTCTTCTTCGTTGGCGACTCGGCCGGTCACTGCCTGCCCCTGACCGCGGAGGGGATCCGGACCGCCCTGTACTTCGGGCTGGCCTGCGGCCGTGAGCTCCGAGGTGTCCTCGCTGGACGCCAGAGCCGCGAGAGCGCGCTCGCGAGCTACCACCGCTTCTCCGCCGAGCACGCCTTCGCTTTCCGCTCGATGCTCGCGGTGCAGCGCCTCATCCCCCGCGTCGCCCCTCGTCTCCTCGCCCCCTCGCTGCGCGCCATGAGCACCAAGCGTTTCGTCGACTGGTCCTTCAACCACTACCTCGAGATCGCCCACCCGAGATTGGTCGGCGGGGGCGGTTCGCCGGAGCGGAAAGTGCCCAGCGCCCACGCCGCGGCCTGAAAACGCCCCCCAGCAGATCGGCGCGATCGTCGCGAAAGTGACGCGCGTGTAACGGACCTGCGCCGCGCGTGCGAATTTTGGGGCACCTTCGCCCCCTTCACTCTCCGGGCGGGCGAAACTCGTGGACGTGGTCGAGAAAAGACAAGGTGCGGCGGCCCTACTTAGCCGCCAGCCAGTTCACCCCCACGCCCGACTCCACCGCGAGCGGCGGGTCGAGCTCGTGGGCGCCCTCCATGGCACGAGCGACGAGCTCACGGACACGCTCGGCCTCCGACGCGGGGCCCTCGAGGAGAAGCTCGTCGTGAATCTGAAGCACGAGCCGGGACTTGAGCCCCGAGTCGGCGAGGGCGCGGTCGGTGTGGACCATGGCGATCTTCATGATGTCCGCCGCCGTTCCCTGGATGACCATGTTCACCGCGAAGCGCTCGCCCTGCTTGCGGAGCTCCCAGCGCCGCGCCCGCAACTCGGGGACCTGGCGGCGGCGGCCGAACAGGGTCGAGACGTAGCCGTGCTCGGTGCCCTGGACGATGGTCTCCTCGATGAAGCGCCCCACGGCCGGGAAGCCCGCGAGGTAGCGCTGGATGAACTCGTCTGCCTCGGACTGGGGAATGTCGAGCCGGTCGGCCATCCCGTAGGCCGAGAGTCCGTAGACGATCCCGTAGTTGATCATCTTCGCCTTCGAGCGCATCGCCGGGTCGATCTGCTCCGGGATCACGCCGAACACCCGGCATGCGGTGGCGGTGTGAACGTCCACGCCGCGGCGGAAGATCTCCTTGAGGACATCCTCGCCGGCGATGTGCGCGAGGAGTCTGAGCTCGACCTGCGAGTAGTCGGCCGAGACGAGCAGGTGCCCGGGTTCGGGCACGAAGCAGGCGCGGATCTCGCGGCCCAGGGGTGTGCGGATCGGGATGTTCTGGAGGTTGGGGTTGTTCGAGGACAGCCGCCCGGTGGTCGCGGCGGTCTGATTCAAGGTCGTGTGCAGGCGGCCGTCGGCGGCGATGAGCTCGGGGAGCGCGTCCAGGTAGGTCTGGGCGAGCTTGGTGAGCTCCCGCCAGCGCTCGATCTTGGGGATGATCAGGTGCTCGTCGCGGATCGCCTGGAGCACCCGCGCGTCGGTCGAGTACCCGGTCTTCCCGCGACGCTTGCGCGAGAGGCTGAGCTTGCCGAAGAGAATCTCCTCGAGCTGCTTGGGGGAGCCGAGGGTGAACTCCTCGCCGGCGAGCTCGAAGATCTCGCGCTCGAGCTCGTCCGCCTCCTCCCGCACGCGCCCGGAGATCTCGGCGAGGCGCTCGGTGTCGAGCTTCAGACCCGCCACCTCCATGTTGCGCAGGATGCGCACGAGCGGGAGCTCGACGTCGTCGAGCAGGTCGGTCAGCCCGCGACCGCGAATCTCCTCGCGCTGCCAGTCGGCGAGCGCGTGCAGGAGCACGGCGTCGGCGGCCGCTTCGTCGTCGACCTCGGCCGCGACCCCGAACCCCCGCTCCTCGCACAGCTCCCGGAACGGGTAGGCGCGCCGCGCCGGCTCGAGCAGGTAGGCCCCGATCTCGGTGTCGTGGGCCAGCACTGCGGGCACGGCGCCGAGCGCTTTGGCGTCGTGGGCGACGACCGGCCGGTCACCGGCCGCGGCGACGAGCTCCTCGGGCGTCGAGCACGTCCCCGCCAGCACCTCCGCTCCGTCGGCGTAGACGCCGAAGCGCCACGTCGGGTCGGCGGCGAAGAGCGCGTCGTCGGGAACCTCGGGGGCACGGACGGCGACGGCCAGCTCCCTGCCGGGCATCCGCGCCACATCGGCCACCGTGCCCTGGCGCACGCGCGCGCTGAGCGTGCTCTCCGTGCCGGCCTCCGGCGCCGGGGCCGCGGCTTCCGCCGAGCCGAGCGCCTCCTCGAGCCGGCGCAGGGGCTCGCGCAGCTCGAACTGGCGGAAGACGTCGCGCAGCCGCGAGCGGTCCGGCGGGGCGGAGACGAACTCCTGGACATCCAGGTCGAGCGGGATGTTCCGCTTCGCGGTAGCGAGCTCCTTGGAGAGCCGTGCGTTGTCGGCGTGCTCGGTCAGGTTCTGCTTGCGTTTGGCCCCCGAGATGTCGTCGATGTGCCCGAGCACGCCCTCGACCGAGCCGAAGCGCTGCAGGAGCTCAGCGGCGGTCTTGTCCCCGATCCCGGGGACGCCGGGAATGTTGTCGCTCGTATCGCCTTTGAGGCCGATGAAGTCGGGAACGAGCTCAGGAGGGATGCCATAGCGGTCGATCACGCCCTCGCGGTCGTAGACGCGCGTGTCGGTGATGCCCCTCGAGGTGGTCATGATCCGCACTTCGTCGTCGACGAGCTGGTAGGCGTCGCGGTCGCCGGTGACCACCATCACGGGGATCGAGGCCGCCTTGGCCTGCTCGGCGATCGAGGCGATCACGTCGTCGGCCTCGTAGCCATCCACGGAGAGGTTGCGGTACCCGAAGGCGTCGACGAGCGGCGCAAGGTGCGGCCACTGCTCCTTGAGCAGGTCAGGGCGCGAGCTGCGCTGAGACTTGTACTCCTGGTAGATCTCCTTGCGTCCCGACGACCCCGCATCCCACACCACCACGGTGGCCTTGGGCCCATAGTCCGTGAGGATCTTCACGAGCATGGAGGCAAAGCCGAAGATCGCGTTGGTCGGCACCCCGGTCGAGGTCGCGATCGACTCGGGCAGCGCGAAGAAGGCCCGGTAGGCCAGGCTGTTTCCGTCGATCAGGAAGAGTTCGTCCGCCATGTAATGGAGGTTAGTTGGCCTCCCCGAGGAGAGGCGGGCCTGCGGTATCGTCCGGCGGCGCGCCGAGCGCGGGACCCGGCTCGATGAGGAATGGAAAGATGGCCTGGACAGGTTTGTTGCGTGGTGTCAGCGCCGTGGTTGTCGTCCTGACAGCGCTAGCCGTCGTTGCGGGCGCGGCGAGGGCCGACACGACTGGCACGGTGACGGGACACGTCACAGACGCGAATGGGACGCCTCTCGTAGGAATCTGCATCGAAGCCAACACGGTTCCGTATCCGGGAGCTGGGTACGGCGGCCCGGTCACCGACGCGAACGGCGATTACGCTTTCTCGCTTCCGCCGGGAACGTATGCGATCTCGTTCCAAGGCTGCGGCCAGAATTACGTCAACCAGTTCTACCCCGGGCAGGCCGACGTACAGTCTGCGGGGCACGTTCCCGTGACCGCCGGCCAGACGACCGGAGGAATAGACGCACACATGGCGGTCGGCGGGACAATCACGGGCACGGTGGTCGACCAGGGAACGGGTACTCCGCCCCCACAGTCCGAGATCGCCCCCGTGGCCGAGCTGGTCGGACCCGGTTCCCCTGCCTACAACCCATTTGTGTATGGAGGCGTCATCCGCGCGGACGGGACCTTCACCATCACGGGCCTCGCCCCAGGGGGTTATCGGGTGCACTTCGACGTGACCGGCAATGGCGCGCCCAGCCCGTACGCCGACGCCTGGTACCCAGACGCGCCGGATCCCGGCCATGCCACCGTGGTGAGCGTCCAAACGCGCCAGACGATATCGCTGGGAGTGGAACTCGCAGAGGCTCCAGGCACGGTGACAGGGCGCGTGATGAACCTGGCCGGCGCGCCCCTTGCCGGCTATGTCGTTGGCGCCTCGATCACCGAGCCCGACGGGTCGTCGTTCCCGACGTTCGATTTCACCACCACTGGACCTGACGGCACGTTCACCCTCACGGATCTCGCACCGGGAATGTGGAGCATCTCCGCAAACCACAACGGAAACGGCGAGTACGTCAAGTCCCAGCCCGCGACCGTCCAAACCGGAGGGACGACATCTAACGTCGACTTCATGTTCTGCGCTGGCACCGAGTGTCCGCCGACCCGCCTGCTCGCATTGAGCACTCGGATCCATGATCACGCGATCGCGATCGCGGGGCAGATTTCAGATCCCGCGAACGCGTTGATGACCGTAGTCCTTCGCGGCCGCATCAAGCGCCGCACCGTCAGGATTCCCATCATCGGATTCGTCGCTCGGGCCGGAACCTTTGAAGGCGTCCTGTCCCTCCCTGGCCGCGATCGTGGGCTCCGGACCGGAGTCTTGACGCTCGACTTCGCACCGAGCGAGGCGGCGCGTGGCGGACGGTTCGTGGTCAAGGTCCCAAGCGTGTACCCCGGGCCAGTACCACGTCAGGCTCGCCCCCACCGACACCGAAGAAAATCCAAGCGACGCCACTCACATAGCATCGGGGGCATGCTCCCGCTCCACGCTGTGCCCCGATGAAGGTCACCGTCACCGGCGCCACCGGCCTCCTCGGCTCCCGCCTCGTCGGCGCTCTGAAGGCCCGCGGCGACGAGGTCACAGCCCTCTCGCGCGATCCCGCGCGGGCGACGGAGCGGCTCGGCGTGCCCGCTGAGCGGTGGGATCTCCTGACGGACGCGGCACCCGTGGAGGCACTGGCGGGGCGCGAGGGTGTGATCCACCTGGCGGGCGAACCGGTGGCCCAGCGGTGGAGCGCGGACGCCCGCGAGGCGATCCGTTCCAGTCGGGTGCAGGGCACGGCGAACCTCGTCGCCGGCATCGAAGCCGCCGATCCGCGACCGCGGGCGCTGGTGAGCGCGTCGGCTTCGGGGATCTACGGTGACCGGGGGGCCGAGGAGCTCGACGAGGGCGCCTCGCCCGGGGATGACTTCCTTGCCGAGGTGTGCTTGGGGTGGGAGGCAGCCGCGGACCGGGCCTCGGAGCTCGGAGTGCGCGTGACCAAGGTGCGCACGGGGATCGTCCTTGACGCGAGCGGGGGCGCGCTCGCCAAGATGCTGCCGCCGTTTCGCCTCGGCGTCGGCGGCCCGGTGGCGGGAGGGCAGCAGTACATGTCGTGGATCCACGTCGATGACGTGGTCGGGCTCTACCTGGCCGCACTCGACGGCGAGGACTGGAGTGGCCCGGTCAACGGGTGTGCGCCGGGGGCGGTCACCAACGCGGAGTTCTCACATGCCCTTGGGCGGGCGCTGCACCGGCCTGCCGTACTTCCAGTGCCGGCGCTGGCGCTGCGCGCCATGTACGGCGAGATGGCCGAGATCGTCACCGGAGGCCAGCGCATGATCCCGGCGCGCGCGCAGGCGCTCGGGTACCGGTGGGCGCATGACGATCTCGACGCAGCGCTGCGCTCGGCGCTCGCCGGCTAGCGGCGCTACTTGCCCCGCGTGCGCCCGCGGCGCAGCGACGGCGGGATTGGTCCTTCTGCCCTCCAGCTCGATCCTGGGCGACTCGGCAGGAGCAGGGCGATGAGCAGCCCCGCTGCGGACAGGAGCAGGCCGAAGGCGAGGCCGAGACGCTCGCCGTAGCCCTTGCGCTCGGTGAGCCAGGACGCGATCGCCGCGGAGAGTAGCCACACGAAAAGCAGGTAGAGCCCGGTGGCACCGATGGTCGCGACGATCATCATGTGCCGAGGTAGGCTCGCTGGACTTCGGGGTCGACGCGGAGATGGTCGGAACTGTCGGCGAGGGCTACCTGTCCCGTCTCCAGCACGTAGCCGCGGGAGGCGACGTCGAGCGCGTAGTTGGCGTTCTGCTCGACCAGGAGGATGGTCATCCCCTGGCGGTTGATCTCCTTGATCGTTTCGTAGATGCGCTGGACGAGAATCGGCGCGATGCCCATCGAGGGCTCGTCGAGCATGAGCAGCCTCGGCCGCGCCATCAGGGCCCGGCCGATCGCGAGCATCTGCTGCTCGCCGCCGGACATCGTCCCGGCCTTCTGACGCTCGCGCTCCTGGAGACGCGGAAAGAGCTCGAAGACACGCTCCATGTCCTCGATGACGGAGCCGCCGGGGCGGCGAAAGGCGCCGAGGTCGAGGTTTTCGCGCACTGTCATGCGCGCGAAGCAGTGGCGTCCTTCGGGGACGAGGGCGATCCCGCGACTGACGATCTGATGAGCCGGCACCCGGGTGATGAGCTCGCCGCCGAAGCTGATGGTCCCGGCCGAGGCCGGGCTGAGACCGGAGATCGAGCGCAGGGTGGTCGATTTGCCGGCGCCGTTGGACCCGATGAGCGTCACCACCTCGCCCTCGTCAACGGTGAGCGAGATCCCCTTGAGCGCCTCGATCGAGCCGTAATGGGTGTGGATGGCGTCAACCTCGAGGAGCGCCATCAGCCCTGCTTTCCCAGATAGGCCTCGATGACCAGGGGATCGCGGCGCACCTCGCTGGGCGGCCCCTCGGCGATCTTCTCCCCGTGGTCGAGCACCGTCACCCGCTCGGAGACCCCCATCACCACCTTCATGTCGTGCTCGATGAGGAGGATCGTGAGCTTGAGCTCGTCACGCATCTGGCGCATGAACTCGGTGAGAACCGCCGACTCCTGCGGGTTCATGCCCGCGGTCGGCTCGTCGAGGAGGAGCAGCTGCGGCTCTGAGGCGAGCGCGCGGGCGATCTCCACCCGTCGCTGGTCGCCGTAGCTGAGGTTGATCGAGAGCTGATCGAACTGCCGGTGCTTGAGGCCGACGTAGATGAGCATCTCCGCGGCGCGCTCGCGTACCGCCCGCTCCTCGCCCCGCACCCCCGGGGTTCGCAGGATCGAACCGAAGAGACCCGCGCGCATCCGGGTGTGGCGACCGACCATCACGTTCTCGAGCGCGCTCATGGCGCCGAAGAGACGGATGTTCTGGAAGGTGCGAGCGATCCCCAGCCTGGTGATCTTGTCCGGCCGCGAACCCGTTATCTCCTTATCGGCGAAGACGATCCGCCCGCCGGTCGGCTTGTACAGGCCCGTGAGCATGTTGAAGAACGTCGTCTTGCCGGCGCCGTTGGGCCCGATGATCGAGACGATCGAGTGACTCGGGATGTCGATCGAGACGCCGTTGACGGCCACGAGGCCGCCGAACTCCTTGCGCACCGCCTCGGCGCTGAGAAGCGCGGGCGCAGGCGGGGCCTCGGGGGTCGCGGGAGCTTGCGCGCTCACGGGACCGCTTCCCCCAGGTCGGTCTCGCCGATCCCCTCGGTCAGCTCGATGCGTCGCCGGCGCTCCGGCAGCAATCCCTGGGGACGCAGCACCATCACGAGCACGAGCAGGAACCCGAAGATGCTCACCTGGAGATCGGTGAGGCTGAAGTTGAGCCCGAACTTCGCGGGCAGCCCGTTGAGCACGTCGGGAAGCAGGTAGTAGTTGATGTTGGCGAGGAGCAGGGCGCCGAGCACCACGCCCCAGATCGAGCCCAGGCCCCCGACGATGACCATCGAGAGGACGAAGATCGAGAAGCCGAATTGGAACTGGTCGGCGGTGATGAGGGTCGTGTAGCTCCCGAGGAAGGCGCCCGAGATGCCGCCGAAAGCAGCGCCCAGCGCGTAGGCGGCCAGCTTTGTGCGCACGAGGGGAATCCCCATCGAAACGGCCGCGACCTCGTCTTCGCGCAGCGCGATCCAGGCCCGTCCCAAGCGTGAGTCGCGGACCCGGAGGTTCACGAACACGGTGATGAGCACGAGCACGAACACCGTGTAGTACCACGGTTTCACGTGGAGCTGATCGAATGACCCCACCCCCGGGAGGTTGGGAGCGTCGATCCCGCTGATCCCCAGCTCGCCGCCGGTTATGGGCATGCCGGCGACCTTGATGTCCGTCCCGTTGATCGCGAACACGCGGATGATCTCGCCGAAGGCCAGGGTCACGATCGCGATGTAGTCCCCTCGGAGCCGGAGCGTCGGGAGCCCGATGAGCGCGCCGGCCACGCAGGCCACGAGCGCCGCGCAGATGAGGATGAGCACGAAGTTCAGATGGATGCCGGGCAGCGAGCTCAGGTACTTGGAGACGAGAATGTGGACGTCGGCCTTGAAGAAGAAGCCGGACCCGAGCCAGCCGAGCGTGTAGGACCCGAGGGCGAAGAAGGCGAGGTATCCGAGGTCGAGCAAGCCCGCGAACCCGACGACGATGTTCAGGCCCAGCGCGAACACGACGTAGGCGAGCGCGAGGATCTCCTTGTTGAGGAAGTTGCTGCTGTCAGAAAAGAACAGCGGCAGCACCAGCCCGACGACGATGACCACGCCCACGAGCACGCGCGGCCACCACGGAGGCAGCCGCCGCTCGAGGGATGCTCGCCACTCGCGCAGCAGGGCGAGGAGTTCGCTCATCCGGCCTCCCGCGTCTCTTCGCCGAGCAGTCCGCGAGGACGCAGGACCATGATCACGACGAGGTAGCCGAAGACGATCGCGGGCGTCCACTGGGGCCCGATGCGGGCGTCGGAGAGCTGCTGGATGATGCCGATGATGAGGCCGCCGAGGACGGCGCCGCGGATGTTGCCGATCCCGCCCATCACCGCGGCGGTGAAGGCGATGAGCCCTGCCTCGAATCCCTGGAAGTACCAGATCGTCGTCTCGTACAGGGCATAGATGAGTCCGGCGGCGCCCGCCAGCATCCCGCCCAGCAGGAAGGTGAGCGAGATCGTGGTGTCGACGTTGATGCCCATCAGCCGAGCCGCCTCCGGGTCCTGCGCGGTGGCCCGCATTGCCTTACCGAGACGCGTGCGGGCCACGAACCACGCCAGGAGCACGACGAGGGGAACCGTCGCCCCCACCGCGAGAACGTCGGCGCGGCGCACCACCACACCGGATATCTGTATCACGGTGGCATTTTGATGGATCAGGTCGGGGATCCCCGCCGGCGCGCCCCCGAGCCACAGCAGCCCCACGTTCTGGAGGATGAAGGAGAACCCCACCGCGGTGATGAGCGGCGCGAGCTTGGGAGCGCTGCGCAGGGGTCGGTAGCCGACTCGCTCGATGAGCACGTTGAGGCTCCCGCACACGAGCATCGAGACGATCAGGGTCAGGAGCAGGCCGAACACGAGGCCGAGGGGGCCTGTGGCGAGCCCGAGCCCGAGCGAGGCCGCGAGGCCCGCGCCGACGAACGAGCCCATCATGAACACGTCGCCGTGGGCGAAGTTGATGAGCTCGATGATCCCGTAGACGAGCGTGTAGCCGATCGCGATGAGGGCCCAGATCGAGCCGTTGGAGATCCCCTGGACGAGCGTACCCCCGAGGTAGGAGAAATCGTGGGTGGTCGTCGCGTGGCCGTGCGCGAACCCGGGGTACCCGGACACGAGATCGTGGATGCCGTAGTAGACGGGCAACGCGGCGAGGGCCACGATCAGCCCCCAGCGCCCCACGATCCGGCGAGTCGTGTCGAGCACCGCCTTCGCTGCGGGAGGCGGGACGATGAGTGACTTGACCTCCAAGATGCCGCGTTCAGAGGAGCGGGGCGGGACCAAGCGGTCCCGCCCCCCTTGCTCTCTTGGTCGCTAGCCCACCGACCGCTCGAACAGCGGGTTTCCGTCTGGGCCGACCTTGTACAGGCCGTAGGTCTTCAGCGTCGTGTCGCCCGTGGGAGTGAACCCGTAGGTGCCGAGCACCGAGTGCCGGTTCTTCGTCGCGAACAGTGCGGCGAGCACGGCTGCCTTGTCGCTGCCCTTCGCTCCCAGGCCGGCGATCGTGTCGAGCCCCAGCTTCATCGCCTCGTAGCCATAGATCGCGTACGGATCCGGGCTCGAGCCGCCGTACTTCGCCTTGTACGCGGCGAGGAAGGAGCGGCCGCCGGGATAGGCCGGCAGGTCCTGGGTCGCCACCGTGCACTGGAAGAACGGCGCGATGCTGGCCGGGAACCCGTGCATGGCCGGGTTCGTGACCGAGTTGGTGCAGACGCCGTCGCCGCCGTAGATCTTGGCCGTCGGCAACGCCGCGTGGATGTCCTTGATCAGCTCCACTTCACCGGGGGGGTTGAACGCCGTGTAAACGCAGTTCACGCCCTGTCCCTTGAGCGACTGCGCGTACGCGCGGTAGTTGGGCGCCGTCGGATCAAGCGGCGTATCGCCGGTGATCGTCAGCTTGCCCTTGTTGAGCTGGATCTGCGTGGCCAGACCGGCGCCATACGGGGTCTTGTCGTTGGCGACCGCGACGCGGGTGCAGCCGTCGTGAGCCATCGTCACTGCCCCGTCGCTGCCCTGGTAGAAGTCGTTGGGCACGATGCGCAGATAGGTTCGCTTGCCGCTCGGGTAGTAGATCTGCGGCTCGCCCGGCGCGTCGGCAGGGTTCTTGAGCGTCAGCCCGACATACGTGTTCGCGGTGCTGACCTGGGCCAGGCCCGCCTGGTTGGTGATGGGAATCTGGACCTTCGCGCAGCCGGAGTTCTGGGGGCCGATGAGCAGGACGGCCTTCACATCGGTCGCCGCCTGGCGCGCGTTGGCCTGACACTGGTTCGGGTCATAGCCGGCGGCCTGCGCCGTGGCGTCGTCGAGCGACTGGAAGTTGACCGTGAATGGGCCCGCCTTGCCGCCCGCTTGGGCGAGCGCGAGCTTCATCCCGTTGACCTCAGGCCCGGTCTGCGCGGTCACCGCACCCTGAAGCGGTAAGGTCGAGTAGATATCGACCGTCTTCCCACCCCCCGTGGACGGCGTGCTTGTGCTGCTCTTGCTGCTCGTAGTGTTGCTGGAACTACCACAACCGGCGAGCGCGACCAGCGCACCAACCAGAAATAGCCCGGCTTTCCGTCTTGCGACCAACTCGACCACCCCTATTCATTCGTGGATAGGTGCCTCAAAGCCTCACCCCCGATACAAGCGGGTCACAGCTTAATCAGGGCGCACCCACCGCGACGGCCGCCTGCGGGCCCTAACCCGAAATTAACCCTGCAAGGTGCGGAGAAAAACGAGACGCCCGCGGACCACCCGATAGGCGCCGTAGGCGCGTAGGGTCGCGTCCCCTCTGTGGTTGATGCTGTACGTCCCGAGCACGCTCTGGCGATTTCGGGTCGCGAAGATCGCCGCCAGCACCTTGGTGCGATCGGCAGGGCGACGACCGTGATCGGTGGCTCGATCGATCGCCCGGAGCATCAGGGTCATCGCCGCATAGCCGTAGATGGCGTAGGGCTCGACGGGCCCGTAGCGCCGCTCGTAGGCGTCGAAGAACGCGTGGCTCGCCGGCGGATATGCGCTCTGCTCGAGCGGCGCCATGGTGATGTAGACACGGTGGTCGAGACTGAAGGGAATTCCGGCGGCGCCGGCGTCGAGGTAGGCGCCGTTGGCGACACCATCGGGGGCGAAGATCTTCGCCTCCGGAAGCGCCGCGCCCAGCGCGGTGGTGACCGCGGCGGCGCCTGACTCGGCGATGGCCGAAAGGAATACACAGTCCGCCCCGGTCGCGGTCACCGCCGCGGCCAGGGCCCCATACGAGGTCGCGGAGGGGTCGTAGCCCTGGGTGCCGGCGAGGGTCAGGCCCGCCGCCTGGGCATCGTGCGCGAAGGTGTTCGCCAAGTCAGCGCCATAGACCGTGCCGTCGTCGAGCACGTAGGTCTTCGTGCAGCCGAGGCTGAGCTCGAGCTCGGCTTGGGCGGCCGCTTCCACGCCGTCGTTGGGAACCACGCGCGCGAAGGTCCGGGTCCCCGTCGGGTAGTACTTCTCGGGTTCGCCGGGAAAGTTGCCCGGGGTCTCCATGGTCAGCCCGGCAGCGCCGTCGGCGGGACTGATCTGGGGGATCCCGGCGCGGTTGAGCACCGGGATCGAGATCGCGCTCGCGTCCGGGTTGAACTCGCCGAGATAGCCGATCGTGGTCCTGTCGGCTGCGGCCTGCTGAGCGTTGGAGGCCACGAAGCCTGGCACCCACGTGCCCGCCTTGGCCGTGGAGTCGTCGAGCACCACGTAGGTAATCCTGTCCTTCCCGACCGCCCCATGCACCTGGGCGAGCGCGAGCTCGGCCCCCCGCATCACGGCCAGGGCCTGCGAGCTCCATTGGCCTTGCTCGGGGAGGCTCGCATAGATGGTCAGGCCGCGGCCCGAGATCCGCCCGCCGGACTTCGCCCCGCCACCGCAGCCGGCGAGCGAGCCCGCGAGGGCGAGCGCGGCGATGCTGATCAGCGCGGCGCGAGCGCGCACATCTCCCTCCTGTGCACATCGGGGCACCGGCGCATCGTATGGACCGCTTCGCGCGGGTCAGGCCCGCGCGCCGGACGACCAACGGACGCTAACGCGAGGCTCACGGACCGCGAACGCCGAGCGGGCTCAGGGCTTGACGATGAGGCTCTTGTAGGCGACCAGCTTGCCGCCCTTGACCCGGCTGAACACGTACGGCGCAAGCGTGGTGTCGCCGTTCTTATCGATCGAGTAGGTCCCGAGCACCGAGCTGACGTTTCTCGCGGTGTCGAAGGCGTTGATGTCGGCTTGGCGGGCGTTGAGCTTTCCGCCGGCCTGGTTGAGCGCATGGAGCACGGCCTGCATCGCCGCGTAGCCGAAGATCGCCTGGGTCCACGGTGCGTGGCCGTAGGCGGACTTGAAGTCCGCGAGGAACTTCGTTCCCGCGGCCGGAAGCGCGCTCGGGGTCAGCCCCGGCTCGCTGAGGTAGGTGGCGCTCTGGGCGCCCGGCGCGAGCTGGGAGGCGAAGGAGCTCGTGTAGAGGCCGCTGGGGCCGAAGAGCTTAAGCTTCGGGTTCGTGGAAGCGGCACCGTTGAAGAGCTGCACCGCGGCGGGGCCGGCGACGCCGCCGTAGAACACCGCGTCGGCCCCTGACTGGGCGAGGCGAGCGCCCGAGCTCGCAGGGGCGCTCGCGGTGATCCCGTACTTGGAGGCGTTCTGCGCTACCGCGAGCGCGATGGCGTCGCCGTAGGCCTTGCCGTCCTCGGCGATGAAGAGCTTCTTCACGCCCAGGGACTGCATGACCTGGAGCTGCGCCTTGGCCTGGTAGTTGTCGTTGGGGACGACGCGGCCGAAGGTCCGGCCGTTGGTGCTGAGCGCCTCGTAGTAAGCGTTCGGGGCATCGGGGACCGCCTTCGTCGCCTGGGTGAGGCCGATCGCGGTGTCGTAGGGGCTGACCTGAAGAAGGTCGTCGGCATTGGTGATGGGGATCGACTGAGCCGAGGCGTTCGGATCGATCTCTCCGAGGTAGGCGATCGCGTCGGCCTGTTGAATCACCGTGCGGGCGTTGGCGGCGATGAGCTTGGGGCTCCAGCCCGTGCTGTTGGCGTCGTTGAGCGAAACCAGGTGGATCGTGTAAACGCCGATCTTGCCGCCCGCCTGCTGGAGCGCGAGCTGCTCGGCACTGAGCACGTCGTGGCCCTCGGCGGCCTCGGGCCCGGCGAGTGGCACGCTCGCGTAGATGGTCAGCGCCGTGCCGGTGATCGTCGTCGTCGTGGTCGTCGCCGAACCGCACCCCGCGAGCGCAGCGATCAGCGCTGCACAGCCAGCACCGGTCAGTACCCGGTTCCGAAGACGCATGTCGGCGCCGGCCCGCGCTACTCGCTGCGGCCGGTGAGGACCGCCACCATGCGCTGGATGCCGACCGCGATCCCGATGAAAAGCAGGGAACCCGAGATGGCGACGATGGACTTGATCCCGAACGCCCACATGATGATCCACATGATGAGGGCAGCAATCGAGGTGAAGAGGATGACCATGTCGCCGCGATCCTAACGAAGCGCGCGGCCGAGGGCGAGGACGAGGTCGCGCACCGCGGCCGCCGGATCGACGGCCTCGCCGGCGGCGCGCACGAGCCGGGATCCGACGATGACGCCATCGGCTCCGGCCTCTGCGGCAGCGGCTGCCTGCTCCGGCGTGGCGATCCCGAACCCCACCGCCACGGGGACCGAGGTGAGCGCCTTGGCGCGCGCGAGCACGCCGCTCAGTCCTTCGGTCAGCCCGGCCCGCTCACCCGTCGTCCCGGTCAGCGAAACCGTGTAGAGGAACCCGCGGGCGCGCTCGCCGATCCGCGCCAGCCGCGCCTCGGGGGTGGTCGGGGCGACGAGAGGGACGAGCGCGATGCCGTGGCGCTCGCACGCGGCAAGCATCTCGGGTGCCTCCTCATACGGGAGGTCGGGGACGATGAGGCCACTCGCCCCGCTGGCCGCGAGGGCGTCGGCGAAGCGGTCGAGACCGCGGGCGTAGATCGGGTTGGCGTAACACATAACCACGACAGGGACGCGGTCGGCGATGGCGCCCGCGAGCTCGAGCACGTCGGGGAGGCGCACGCCGGCGCGCAGCGCGGTCGTCCCGGCGGCGTGGATCACCGGGCCGTCGGCGAGCGGATCGGAGAAGGGAACGCCGAGCTCGACGAGATCGGCCCCGGCGTCGGCGTAGGCCACGGCGATCTCCCTGGAGCGCTCGAGGTCGGGGAAGCCGCCCATCATGTAGGGCATGAGCGCGGCCCGGCGCCCGTCGGCGCGGGCGGCCTCGAAGGCCTCGGCGATGCGCTCGATCCCCGACGGCGCGGCATGCACGTCGCGCGCCGGATCTTCGGCGGCGAGCACGCTATGCCTGCGGGCTCTCGAGGTTGGCGATCGCCTCGGCGAGGTCCTTGTCACCGCGGCCCGACAGGCAGATCAAGTCGAGCTCGCTGGGCCCATGCGAGAGCGTCCATGCCAGCGCATGTGAGGACTCCAGGGCGGGGATGATGCCCTCGAGCCGAGCGGTGCGCGCAAACGCCTCGAGGGCCTGGGCATCGGTGACCGCGACATAGCGGGCGCGTCCGGAATCCCGCAGCCAGGCGTGCTCGGGACCGCTTCCCGGGTAGTCGAGCCCGGCGGAGATCGAGTGCGCCTCGAGGATCTGCCCGTCCTCGTCCTGCATGACCGCCGAGTAGGCGCCGTGGAGAACGCCGGGAAGTCCCGCCGCGGTGAGGGGCGCGCCGTGGCGGCCGCTCTCGAGCCCATCCCCAGCGGCCTCGACTCCGATGAGCTCGACCTCGGCGTCCTCGACGAAGGGAGTGAAGATCCCGATCGAGTTGGAGCCGCCGCCCACGCACGCCACCACGCGCTGAGGGAGCCGCCCGCAGTGCTCGAGCGCCTGCGCGCGCGCCTCGTCCCCGATCACCCGCTGCAGGTCCCGGACGAGCGCCGGGTAGGGCGCCGGTCCCACGCACGAGCCGATGATGTAGTGGGTGGTGGCGACGTTGGTCACCCAGTCACGGATCGCCGCCGAAACGGCCTCCTTGAGGGTCCGCGCCCCCGCCTCGACGGGCTCGACGCGGGCGCCCAGGAGCTCCATGCGCTCGACGTTGGGCTTCTGGCGGCGCATGTCCTCGGTCCCCATGTAGACCACGCACTCAAGCCCCAGGAGCGCGCACGCCGTCGCACTCGCGACGCCATGCTGACCCGCCCCGGTCTCGGCGATGATCCGCTCCTTGCCCATGCGTTTCGCCAGCAGGGCCTGGCCGAGCGCGTTGTTGATCTTGTGGGCGCCGGTGTGATTGAGGTCCTCGCGCTTGAGGTAGATCGGGTGCCCGGCGACCTCGCTGAGGCGGCGAGCGTGGTAGAGCGGGGTGGGGCGCCCGACGTAATCGTGGAGGAGCGCATCGAGCTCGGACCGGTAGCCGGGATCGTCCCGCGCCGCCATCCACGCCTGCTCGAGCTCGTCGAGGGCGGGCATCAGGGTCTCGGGCACGTACTGGCCGCCGTAGGGCCCGAAGCGGTGCTCGACGGCAGGAGCGGTCATGCCGCTCTCCCGGACGCCGGAAGCTCGCCGCCAGGCGAGCTTTCAACGGAGTCGGCTTTAGCCGACTCCACGGCCGCCACGAAGGCCTCGACCTGGGCCGGGTCCTTGCGGCCCGGCTCGGACTCGACGCCGCTCGCCACGTCGACGGCGAACGGTCTCACCACCTCGATGGCCTCCGCCACGTTCTCGGGCGTCAGGCCCCCGCTGAGGATCAGAGGCACCCGTCCGCGGTGCTTGCGTGCGAGCTCCCAGGCGAAGGTCTCGCCGGTGCCGCCGCGCTGCCCGGGGACATGGCTGTCGAGCAGGTGGTAGTCGACGTGGAAGGCGGCGAGCGCCTGGATGTCGGCGCCGCTGTGGACGCGTGCCGCTTTGATGATCTTGCAGCCCGTGCGCCTTGCCGCTTCGGCACAGAAGGAGGGGCCTTCCTCGCCATGGAACTGAATCATCGTCAAGCCAACGGACTCGGCAGTGGCGGTCACGTGGGCGAGCGTGGGGTTCACGAATATGCCGACCACCTCAGCCCGTCGCTTGATCGACGCGGCGATCTCCGCGGCGGTGCCCGGATCGCAGCGCCGGACGGATCGGGGCCAGAAGTTCAGGCCGACCGCCCATACGCCCAGGGCGACGGCGTGCTCGGCATCCTCATGGGTAGTGATGCCGCAGACCTTGATCCTCGGGAGATTGGGGGAAGCCATGGCCACATCGTACGATCCCGCGGCCGCACGCCATCGGACCTACTTCGGGTGCGGTCCGCTCGCCAGCGTGACCTTGAGGGTCTTGACCGTCCGCCCGCGCAGCACGGTGAGGTTGACGACTTGACCGGGTTGCTCTGAGGCGAGGACCTGGGTGAGATCGTCGACCGAGTCCGCGGGAGAGCCGTTGACCTGCTCGATCACGTCGCCGCCAACGTAGACGGGCTGGCCGTGAACCAGGCGCTTGACGTTGCCCGGTCGCAGGCCGACCTTGGCGGCCGGTCCCGCCGGATCCACCGACTCGACGAGCACGCCGTGGCCCGCCCGGACCCCGAGCGCGGCGAACGCGCCGTCGATGGTCACGCCGTTGACGCCGAGATAGGCCGAGCTCGGCGACGCGCCGACGCGCGCGAGCAGCGCCCTCGCGGTGTTGATGGGAACGGAGAAGCCGACCGGAGCACTCCCGGAGTCCCCGCTCGTCGGGAGCAGCGAATTGACGGCGATCACGCGGCCGGCGGCATCGATCAGCGGGCCGCCGGAGACCCCGGGGTTGGCGGGGAGGTCGGTCTGGATCACGTGGTTGATCGCGAACCCGCTCGAGACGGGAATCTGGCGCTGGAGGGCGGAGACGATGCCGGAGCTCAGGGTGCGGTCGAGGCCGAACGGGTTGCCGATGGCCAGGGCGGGATCTCCCACCCGCGCGGTGGCGGAATTACCGAGCTCGAGGGGCCGAAGGTGGAGTCCGCGCGGATCGACCCTGATGACCGCCAGATCTTCGCTGGGCTGCTGGCCCATGACCCGCGCCGTTACCGTCTCGCCGGGCTGGAGCTGCACCGATATCCCCCCCACGCCGGCGGCGGCGATCAGGTGGTAGTTGGTGAGAATGTCCCCGCGCCGGTCGACCACGAACCCCGCCCCCGTCACCGCGCTCGCCTGCTGCTCGCTCGTGAGCGCGAACGGATCGGGGACGCTCGCCACCACATTGGCGCGTACGAACACCACGCCGCGCGAGGCATGCTCGTAGATCGCATACGGCGTCAGCCCGCTGGCGACGTCGGAGGCGCGTTGAGAGGAGAGCGGCGCCTCCTGGATCACGGTCCTGACGACGCGACGGCCGGTGACACCGAGAGCGAGAAACACGCCGGCAACGGTGAGGCCGCCGACGGTCGCGGACACGATCGGTGAGCGCAAAAGTGACTTCATGCGGCTCATGGATTATTCGCTAGGGCGCTGAACTGCACTTAAAGCGGGGAAACCGCTCCGCCCGCCGCCCGCCCCGGGGCCAGGGGTTCCCCGCCGGGCAGCGGCCGCCCGCCGGCGAGGTCGCGGCAGGCCGCCTCGATCTCCGGTGAGCGCATGAGCGCCTCGCCCACGAGCACGGCGTCGACGCCGGCGCGCTCGAGCTGATCGAGCTCGACCCGAGTCCGGAACCCGGACTCGGCCACCACCGTGGCCGTCTCGGGGACGCCCGCGAGGAGCTCGTAGGTGCGGGCAGTGTCGACGGTCAAGGTGGTGAGATCGCGGTTGTTGATCCCGATGATCTCCGCGCCGGCGGCGATGGCTCGATCGAGCTCGCCTCCGTCATGAACCTCGACGAGGACCGCCAGCCCGACCCGGCGCGCCGCTTCGTAGAGGTCCGAGAGCTCGGCATCGGTGAGCGCGGCCACGATGAGGAGGATGGCGTCCGCCCCGGTGGCGAGCGCCTCGGTGACCTGGTAGGGGTCGACGACGAAGTCCTTGCGCAGGAGCGCCAGGGCGCTCGCCTCGCGCGCCGACTGCAGATCGGCGAGGGAGCCGCCGAAGCTCGGCCCCTCGGTGAGGATCGAGAGCGCCGCCGCGCCGCCCCGCTCGTAGGCTCCGACGACCTCCTCGAGGGCGATCCCCTCCCTGATCGTGCCTGCCGAAGGCGAGCGGCGCTTGTGCTCGGCGATGACCGACAGCCCAGGCCGGGCGAGCGCCTCCGCGAAGGGGCGCAGGGCGCCGATCCGCTCCGCTGCCAGCACCTCGAGCCCGGAGATCGGTGTTGCCTGCTTGCGGCGCTCGACCTCCCCGCGCGTCTCGGCGACGATCCGTTCCAGCGCGTTCATGCCGGCGCCAGCTCCAGGGTGCGGGCGATGAAGCGATCGAGGGCCTGCGCCGCGGCACCCGAGTCGATCGCCTCCGCCGCGGCGCGGACGCCGTGGGCGAGGCTGTCGGTGACTCCGCCGGCGTAGATCGCCGCGCCCGCGTTGAGCACGGCGATGTCGCGCTGAGCGCCGCCCTCGGCGGCGAGGATGCGCCGGGCGGTTTGCGCGTTCGCCTCCGGAGTTCCGCCGCTCACCGCGGCGAGTGAGGCTCGCTCAAGGCCGAAGTCCTCCGGGCACACCGTGTAGCGGCGAGTCTCCGCGCCCGAGACCTCGACCACCGTCGTCGGTGCTGAGATGGAAAGCTCGTCGAGGCCGTCCTCGCTGGCCACCACGAGCGCCCGCTCAGCTCCGAGGCGCGCGAGCGCGCCCGCCATGACGTCAAGGTACGCGGGGTCCGAGACGCCGATGAGCTGCCGGGTAGCGCCTGCCGGGTTGGTCAGGGGACCGAGGAAATTGAAGATCGTGCGCACGGCGAGCTGCCGGCGCACCGGTATGACATAGCGCGTGGCCTGGTGATGGGTGGGGGCGAACATGAACCCGAACCCGACTTCCTCGATGCACCGCGCCACGGCGTCGGGCGTCAGGTCGATCCGCGCGCCGAGGGCCTCGAGCACATCGGCCGAGCCCGACAGGCCGGTGGCCGAGCGGTTGCCGTGCTTGGCCACCGTGCACCCCGCGCCCGCCGCGATGAGCGCCGCCGTGGTCGAGACGTTGAACGTCTGGCGCCCGCCGCCGGTGCCCGCCGTGTCGAGGAGCTCGTCGCGATCGACGATGACACGGGCGGCGAAGCCCCGCATGGCCTGGGCGAGGCCCGCGAGCTCGTCCACCGTCTCCCCCTTGGTGCGCAGGGCGATCAGGAAGCCGGCGATCTGCACCTCGCTCGCCTCGCCCGCCATGATCTCCGAGAGCACCGCTGCCGAGTCATCGAGGCTCAGGTTCCGCCCCGAGGCAAGCGCATCGATGGCGCCGGTCAGGAGCGGCGGGCTCATCCCCGCTCCGGGGCCAAGAAGTTGCCGAGGAGCTCGCGACCCTGCTCGGTGAGCACGGACTCGGGATGGAACTGAACCCCCTCGGCAGGAAGCTCCCGGTGGCGCACCGCCATCACCACCTCGCCTCCCACGGCGCTGCGCTCGAGGACATCGGGCAACCCCGGGTCGGCCACCAGCGAGTGATAGCGCCCCACGGTCAGCGGGGTCCGCAAACCGCGGAAGATCGTCCGCCCATCGTGCTCGATCTCCGACGTCTTGCCGTGGATCGGCTCGTGCTGGATCACCTTGCCCCCCCACGCCTGCACGAGCGCCTGGTGCCCGAGACACACCCCCAGCGTGGGGATCCGCGCCAGCGGAAACCGCCGCACCGCCTCCAGCGAGATTCCCGCCTCATTCGGAGTGCACGGCCCCGGCGACACGATCACCCGGTCATACCCGCGCACGAGCAGGTCATCAACGGACGCCTGATCGTTGCGCACGACCTCGACCTCGGCCCCGAGCTCACCCAGGTACTGGACGAGGTTGTAGGTGAAGCTGTCGTAATTGTCGATTACAAGCACCCGCAAGGTTGCAAAGGTACTGTGGCCGAACGGCGTAGCGGTTACCGTGGAATCACAGAGCGGAGCCGTGAGGCCGAGAGCGAAGCGGTCTCCTTAACTCTCATGGCCACTCAGGCTGGGCCACGGCAAGCTCGATTGCTTGGAGCACGGCCCGGGCCTTGGCTTCGGACTCCCGGAACTCGAAGTCCGGCTTGGCGTCGGCCACGGTGCCGCCGCCGGCCTGAATGTGGGCGACACCGTCCTTGATCACGACGGTGCGGATGTGGATGCAGGTGTCGAGATCACCGGTGTAGCTGACCCAGCCGATGGCGCCGCCGTAGCCGCCCCGCTTGACCGGCTCGAGCTCGTCGATGATCTCCATCGCCCGGACCTTGGGGGCGCCGGAGAGGGTGCCCGCCGGGAGCACCGAGCGCAGCGCATCGAGCGCGCCCACGCCGGGCCGGAGCGTCCCGCTCACGTTGGAGACGATGTGCATGACGTGGCTGTAGTTCTCCACCGCCATGAAGCTCTCGACGCGGACGCTCCCGTACTCGCACACGCGGCCGAGATCGTTGCGTCCGAGATCCACGAGCATCACGTGCTCGGCCCGCTCCTTGGCGTCGGCGAGGAGCTCCTCGGCCATCTGCCGGTCCTCCTCGACGGTCGCTCCCCGCGGCCGGGTGCCGGCGATGGGCCGGGTGGACACGTCGCGGCCGGCGACGGTGATGAGCGGCTCGGGGCTCGCCCCCGCCACCTCGAAGTCGCCGAAATCGAGGAAGTACATGTACGGGCTCGGATTGACGACCCGCAGCCCGCGGTAGATCGAGAACGCCTCCACCGGAACGGGCGCCGACCACCGCTGAGAGGGCACGACCTGGTAGGCGTCACCGGCGTAGATGTACTCG
>DASZLV010000090.1:0-1591 GCA_035552215.1 Solirubrobacteraceae bacterium
GGCGCACGGTCGAGTTCTGGATTCCCATGCCGATGGCGAGGAGGACGATGAGGACATACCCCGTGGCCGTCCCGACCTCGACGCCCGCCCCGGTGGCGGCCGCCACCACGGCTGCGCCGGCCAGGAACACGAGCTGGAGGCCGAGGGCGGCGCGCAGCAGGAGACCGCGATGGTGGCCGAGGCGGACCCCGAGCCTGCCGCCGATCACCCCGCCGAGGAGGAAGGCGGCGATGGCCACGAGTGATTCCGCGGCCGACAGGCCCTGAGCCCCCGCGATGGCGAAGCCCAGGAAGACGACGTTGCCGGTCATGTTGGCGACGAAGACATGGCCGATCCGCAGGTAGCTGGTGGCGTCGACGAACCCGGTGACCACGGTGAGCGCGAGCATCAGGGGCGGCAGCGGCCCGTCCCGGCTCTGGAACAGATCGCTCACGACGAGACAACCTAGTCCAATGGAGAACGTGTGGGAATACCCGCACCCGCGGCCGCCGGCCGCCGTGCCGTGCGAGCAACGCGTGCGGGTGGCAACCCGCCGGGCGGGCACATTGCCCCGGTGAGCACGTGCGAGAATTCCCGCCGTGATGGTGCGCCACAAGTTCACGCTCATCCTCGACCAGGATCCCGCCCCTTTCCTCGACGACCTCGTCGCCGCAGGCTGCGGCGACGCCCTGTTCCGGGTCTCCGACGACGGCGAGCCGTTCGCCCAGTTCTACCGCAAGGCGCCCACGCTCCAGCGCGCGATGGCCACGGCGGTGAGGGAGATCCAGCGGACCGAGCTTCGCGTCGTGCGGATCGCCGGCGTGGCCCTGCCCACGAACTAGTGGTCACCACTAGTGCATCTTTGGCCCTAAGGCCAAAGTCAGTGTCCGCGGGCACGGGTATAAGCAGGGAATGTCCCTGGTTGTCGAGCCCATTGAGCAGCATCGGCTAAGGCAGCCGGCCAGGGCGCGGCCGCTGATCGCGGTGACCACGTCGGAGGTCCGCGAGGGCACGGCGGTGACGCCGACGCGGCACGGCGAGCCTCCCCAGCTCGAGATGGCGCTCGGACTCAAGTACCTGCACGCGATCGAGGCGGCCGGCGGTGTCCCCGTGGTCGTGCCGCCGCTCCAGGTCGACTGCCTCGACGCGTTGCTCGACCGCGTGGCGGGGGTGTGCCTGTCCGGGGGGCCCGATCTCGACCCGCAGTCCTACGGCGAGCGCCCGCATGCGCGTACCGGACCGACCGAACGCCAGCTCGACGTGTTCGAGCTCGCGCTGGCGAAGGCGGCCGACGCTCGCCGCCTGCCGATTCTCGCCGTCTGCCGTGGAATGCAGCTCCTCAACGTGGCGCGTGGCGGGACGCTCCACCAGCACCTCCCCGACGTCGTCGGGGAGCGGATCGTGCACCGGCAGGTCGAGCTCGGAGAGCGGCCCACGCACTGGGTCACGCTCGCTCCCGGCACGCGCCTGCACAAGATCCTCGACCGCAGCCGGACCAAGGTCAACTCCTTCCACCACCAGGCGGTGGCGGAGCTCGGCGCGGGCCTGGCGGTGACGAGCCGGGCCAGCGACGGGACGGTCGAGAGCATCGAGGCGGTCGACCGTGAATTCG
>DASZLV010000091.1:0-42357 GCA_035552215.1 Solirubrobacteraceae bacterium
GAGGATGTAGACCTTGTGGCGTCCGGACACCGGGGCATAGCCGACCTTCTCCCGCAGATCGCGGATGTCGTCGACCGAGT
Organism: Solirubrobacteraceae bacterium; assembly: GCA_035552215.1. GTDB lineage: Bacteria > Actinomycetota > Thermoleophilia > Solirubrobacterales > Solirubrobacteraceae > Palsa-465. The sequence goes on from DASZLV010000091.1 coordinate 81, forward strand.
TGTTGGAGGCGGCGTCCATCTCGATCACATCCAGCGAGGTGGCGGAGGCGATCGACACGCACGATTCGCACACACCGCAGGGCTCGGTCGTGGGGCCGCGCTCGCAGTTCAGGCAGGCCGCCAGGATCTTGGCCATGCTCGTCTTGCCCGTCCCCCGGGAGCCCACGAACAGGTAGGCGTGATGCACCTGGCCGCGGATGACGGCGTTGGAGAGGGTGCGCACCACCTGCTCCTGTCCGACGACGTCGGCGAACGTGCGAGGACGGTGGCGGCGGTAGAGCGAAGGACCGGTCGACACGGGTGATCGAGTCTAGTGGTCGTCCCCACAGGCACGGTCGCGCGCAGAGCGCCCGCCGGACGCGCCCGGCGAGGACCCAGAAGGCGGATCGTGCACCCTCCGTCGAAGTCGTACCCGGGGTTGCGGCCACCGTTTGAAAGCTCCGGTCCGGTGCTCCCGCTGCGCCTGGAGATGACCGCTTAAGGCTGCTTCCTTCCGGACCTGACCTGGTTCACGGGTCTCCATCGCCACGGGACCGAGCCATCAACGCCGCCTGACGAGGCGCGGGCCCAAGGCCTGCGCCCCTCGAGGGGGAATTCAGCCCCGCTAGAGCGGATTGCGGATTCAGGGCGCCGCTAACTCCCCGCCTAGCACGGTCCACAGGGGATCGTACTGGTGAGGGCACGGCGGGGCGGTACGGGGGGTTGGGGGGCTCGGCGGCGGGCCTCTTTCGGCGTCCGGCGCCTCTGGGCGCGTCGGGCGCGTCGGGCGCGTCGGGGCGCGCCGGGCGGTCCGGGCGCGCCGGGGCGCGCCGGGCGCGCCGCGGGGTCCGAACCGATGTCGATCAGTCCGGACGGGTCGGACCAAACGACATCGGTTCGAGCGTCACCCCGGCCAGGGCCGCGGCGCGCGGGGCGCGGCGGCCCAGGCGGGCCCGGCGGTCTCGGCGGCCCCGCCGGCCCAGGGCCCCCGAACCTCCGCACCGATGTCGTGCCCCGGTGACGGTCGTGCACCAGGTCTGCAACATTTCGCGCCCGCCAACCCCACGCGCGGCTACCGTCCCGACCTGTGCTACGAAACTCCGCACAGTCAGGGGAAACGCAACACGGGTCCCGCCGCACCCCGTCCCGCCGCACGCGCCCGCCCCGCACGCCGCCCCGCCGCCCGCCCCGCACCCTCCGCCACCTCGCCCGAGCCGCCGCCGCCATTCTCCTCGCCACCACCCTGGCCAGCTGCGCCGGCGCCACCGCAGCCGCCCCGCCGCCCGCGCCCACCACGCCCACCGCAGCCGCCCCGCCGCCCGCCCCCGCCACGCCCACGCCCACCCCCGCCCTCCTCACCGAGCCCGGCCAGATCGGCCCCATCTACGCGGCCCTCGCTTCCGCCCGCACCACCATCGACATGACGATGTACGAGCTCGAGGACCCCACGGCCGAAGGCGCGCTCGCCGCCGCCGCCCGTCGCGGCGTCAAGGTCCGCGTGCTCCTCGACGGCGGCTACTACGGGAGCGGAGCGCCGGCGAACGCCGGGGCGTCGGCGTACCTTCGCGCGCATAACGTCCAAGTCCGCTCCTCGCCCTCCTACTTCGCGCTCACCCACCAGAAGACGATCACCGTCGATCATCGCCGGTCGCTGATCATGACCCTGAACCTGACCGCGCAGTACTACGTCAATACCCGAGACTTCGCCATCGAGGATGTCCGGCCCGCCGACGTTCAGGCCATCGAGTCGGTGTTCGAAGCCGACTGGACCCGGCACAGGATCATCCCGCCCGCCGGCGCCGGCGACCTCGTGTGGTCGCCGGGGGCCGAATCCGCCCTGGTCGGCCTGATCGACCACGCCCGTACGAGTCTCGATGTCGAGAACGAGGAGATGGCCGACCAGCCGGTCATCGCCGCGCTGTGCCGCGCTTCCAAGCGCGGGGTCCGTGTGCGCGTCGTGATGACCTACGCGAGCAAGTGGGCGCAGCCCTTGGCGAGTCTCGCGGGGTGTGGAGCCCAAGTCCACCTCTTCCACGGCGAGACGCCGCTGTATATCCACGCCAAGGAGATCGTGGCCGACGGGTCGCGCGCCTACGTCGGCTCTGAGAACTTCTCGTACACCAGCCTCGAGCGAAATCGCGAGCTGGGGGTGATCACCACGAGCCGGCCGGTGCTCGGCTCGCTCGAGTCCACGTTCACGAGCGACTTCAGCGCCGCCCGAGCCGCCGCCCGAGCCGCCGCCCGACGCGCCGGTCCGTGACCCGCCAGAATCGCAATCGTGGGCGATGCGGTCTTTGTGCACGAGCGGGCGCTGGTGGAATCCGAGGCGATCGGCTCGGGGACGCGGATCTGGGCCTTCGCGCACGTGATGCCCGGCGCGAGCATCGGCTCGGACTGCAACCTGTGTGACCACACCTACGTCGAAGGCGACGTGGTCATCGGCGATCGGGTGACGATCAAGTCGGGCGTCTTCCTGTGGGACGGCCTGCGCGTCCACGACGATGTGTTCATCGGGCCCCAGGCCACCTTCACCAACGACCGGTTCCCGCGCAGCAAGGCGCCGTTCGAGGCGTCGGTCACGACGATCTGCCGCGGCGCGACGATCGGGGCGGGCGCTGTCGTCCTGCCCGGGTTGACGATCGGCGAGGGCGCGATGGTGGGAGCGGGCGCGGTGGTCATCGCCGATGTGCCGAGCAACGCGGTCGTGGTGGGCAATCCCGCCCGGGTCGTGCGCACGCTCACTCCCGAGCAGCCCCGCTAGTACGATCGCCTCCCATGACTGCACCCCCGAACGTCCCGCTCACGCGTCTGGACAACGCCGACCCGGACCTGATCGAGGAGCTCCTCGAGGCGGTGCGGCGGATCGCCACCACCTCGGCCTTCACCCTCGGCGCCGAGGTCCAGGCCTTCGAGTCCGAGTACGCCGAGTACTGCGGCACCACGCGCGCCGTGGGGATCTCCTCCGGGACCGAAGCGCTGGCCCTGGCGCTGCGGGCCCTTGAGGTCGGCCCGGGCGACGAGGTCATCGTTCCCGCGAACTCGTTCATCGCCACCGCCGAGGCCGTGTCAATCGTCGGAGCGACTCCGCGCTTCGTCGACATCGACCGGGAGACGGCGGTGATCACCGCCGACGCCGTCGAATCCGCCATCGGGCCGCAGACCCGATGCGTGATCCCCGTGCACCTCTATGGTCGCACCGTCGACCTCGACCCGATCGTCAGCCTGGCCCGCGACCACGGGCTTTCCGTGCTCGAAGATGCCTGCCAGGCGCACGGCGCCCTGCTCGACGGTCGCCGCGCCGGATCGATGGGCGATGCCGGGTGCTTCTCCTTTTATCCGGCCAAGAACCTCGGCGCCTGGGGTGATGGCGGCGCCCTCGTCACCAATGACGACGCGATCGCCGACCGCGTCATGCTCCTGCGCTCGCACGGAGAGGTGACGCGCTACCACCACGAGGTGGTCGGCACCACCGCCCGTCTCGACGCCCTCCAAGCCGCCATCCTGCGCATCAAGCTACGCCGACTCGAGGGCGTGAACGCGGAACGGCGCCGCGTCGGAGCCGCGCTCACCAGCGGGTTGAAAGACAGCCCCGTCACGTCCCCACCCCCCGCCACGCCCGGCGGAGATCACGTCTACCACCAGTTCGTGGTCGAAACGGACTCGCGTGAGGCGCTGCGCGAGCACCTCGCCTCAGTCGGGGTAGCGAGCGCCATTCACTACCCGGTGCCCATCCACCGCACTCCGGCCTACGCCTCGGCGGGACTGGGCGAGGACTCGCTTCCGGTCGCCGAGACCCTGGCCGCGCGCATCTGCTCGCTTCCCATCTACCCGACCATGGGCGAGGCGGAGATCGGGCGCGTGGTGCAGGCCGTGCACGAGTTCGCCGCCCCGGCCGTCTCGACCTAGCGCCAGGCTAGGTCGCCTCGGAGCATCCGGCCGACTTCCGCGCGCGCGCCGGAGTCGGAGCAGGCTTGGCCGCCGAGGCCTGCAAGCGACGCTGTGCTCGCCCCGGAGAGATCGCGCGGTACGAGGCGTGCCTCGCCAGGCGCTCGATGACGTACTCCTGCTCCTGCTCGGTGAGGTCTGCGAAGAGGGGCAGCATGAGCGTGTCCCGGGTCGCGTTCTCGGTGTGGCGGAGGTTCACCGCCGCGCATGCGTACGAGACCTCCTCGTGGATCGCCATCACGCCACGACGCGTGGGAATGCCGTCCGCGAGGAGCAGGCGCATGAGCTCGGTGCGCCGCACCGGAGATCCCTCGCGCACCCGCACGCAGTACGACTGCCAGGTGCGGTTCGTGTGCGGAGGGTCGTACGGTGGGTCGAGATAGGGCATCTGCTCGATCGCCTCGGTGTAGCGCTCGGCCACCCGGCGCCGGCGATCGAGGATTCCGTCAAGGGCGTCGAGCTGGCAAAGCCCCATCGCCGCCTGCATGTCGGTCATCCTGGCGTTCCAGCCACGCTCGGGATAGGTCTCGAGGACCACGTCCTTGGCCGCGTGCCGGGCCAGATCAGAAGTGTCCATCCCGTGCTGGCGCAGCCGACGAATGCGAGCGGCGACGGCCGGGTCCCCCACCGAGATCATGCCCCCTTCACCCGTGGTGATGACCTTACGGGGGTGGAAAGAGAAGCAGGCAAGCGGGCTGAGCGCGCCGACGGGCCGGCCCTTGTAGCTTGCGCCGATCGCGCAGGCGGCATCCTCGACGATGGCAACGCCGTAGGCGGCACCGAGGGCGAGGAAGTCGTCCATCTCCGCCGGTAGCCCGAGCTGGTGAACGGGCATGATCACCCGCGTTCTCGAGGATATCGCCCGCTCGGCGGCCGCTGGGTCGAGGTTATAGGTGCGCGGATCTATATCGGCGAAGACCGGCGTCGCCCCGCACTGCCACACCGCGTTGGCGGTCGCGATGAACGACAGGGAAGGAACGATGACCTCGTCCCCTGGGCCGACGCGGGATGCGTAGAGCGCGAGGGCGAGCGCCGTCGTGCAGCTCGTAGTCGCGACGGCCTGGGGAGCCCCGACACGAGCGGCAAAGGCGGTCTCGAACTCCGCGACGCGGGGTCCCTGGGAGACCCAGCCGGACTCGATGACCGCCGCGACAGCCGCTGTCTCGTTGCCCGAGAACGAGGGGCGAGCGAAGGGAACCTGCATCATTTCGCGACGATCAGCGCGGGCGGCTGCTCGTTGGCGCCTTCGGCACGCTCGGCGCGCCACCATTCGACAAGTCTCCGCAGGCCGTCCTCGAGGCCGATCTGAGCTTCGAAGCCGATCCGCTCGCGAGCCGCACTGACGTCGGCCAGACGGCGGGGGACCTTGTTCACCGCGCGCTCGGGTCCGAACTCGACGTCAAGGTCCGAGTCCATCGCCTTGAGCAGGCCGCTGGCGAGTTCGAGCAGGCTCGTCTCGACACCCATGCCGATGTTGAACACCTCGTCGGTGACATCGGATTGCGCGGCCAGGATGTTGGCCCGCGCGACATCCTCGATGTAGACGAAGTCCATGGTCTGCGAGCCGGTACCGTTAATGAGCGGCGGCACTCCGGCGGTGATCCGCTCCATCCACCGCACGAGAACCTCGGTGTAGACGCCGTGGATGTCGATCCTCGGGCCGTAGACGTTGAAGTAGCGCAGTGCCACGTAGTCGAGGCCCGACATCGTGTGCAGGCTCCGCAACAGACCCTCGTTGAAGGTCTTGGCGGCGCCGTACAAAGTGTCGTTCGCGTAGGGGTGATGGTTCTCGTTGGTGGGGAAGATCTCGGCCAGGCCGTAGATCGATGCGGACGAGGCGGCCACCACTCGGCGTACGTCCTCGCGCATCGCGGCCTCGAGCACGTTGTAGGTCCCGTCGACCATGACCTCGAGCGCATGGCGCGGGTCTTCGGCGCAGTGGGTGATCCTCAGTGCGGCCTGGTGGAAGACCAGGTCGATCCCCCGCGTGAGACGGTCGACGAGCTGGCGGTCGCGAATGTCGCCGGTGACCACCTGGACGGGACCGTTGGCGACGGCCCACGCGAGATTGTCGTGCCGTCCTCGAACGAAGTTGTCGAGCACTACTACTTCTTGTGCGCCGGCACGCACGACCAGGTCTGCCAAGTGTGATCCGACGGCGCCGGCGCCCCCGGTGATGAGCACGCGCTCACCGCGCATCGATGTCTGAGATTCCATGCCCATTGAACGGCTCAAGAACGGCCAATCTTCCGGCTCGCGTCGAGAACCCGCGCATGAACCAGATTCTGGAGCGCGTAAGAGTCGGGGTCCGGCGCCCGTTCATAGTTCAACTGATCTGTGCGTGGACCGGAGCCGCCGCGCCAGAAACGCCGACGGGCTCCCAATCGACAGGGCATGAGGCCAATGAACATCAAAGCTCGGACAACCCCCGAGGGTTTCGTCCCCACGCACGCGCCCACGCTCGCGCGTGTTGCTCGCCCCGCACACGCGCCCCTGTCACAGGCGTGGGCGCGTGCGTGGGGACGTAGCCGCCCGCACCCGCGCCTCTTCATCGCCGCTGTGCTCGTCGTGCTCGGCACCGCCGCCGCCGCCGCCGCGCCCGCCGGCGCCGCCACCACCTTTTGCGCCACCAACGTGGCGAACCCGGTGCAGTGCGAGAACTCGCTGCCCGGCGATCCGCCCGCCAACTGGCAGACGTCGGGAGTGGGGGACTCGGACATTCAGGGATATGGCACGGCGATGAGCGTGCCCATCGGGGGGACGATCTCGTTCAAGATCAACACGCCTTCGACTGGCTACCACATCGACATCCTGCGCTTGGGCTATTACGGCGGCAATGGAGCTCGCCTGATCGCGGCTGGCCTCAAGCCCTCGGCATCGCTCCCCCAGACGCAGCCCGCGTGCCTCACGGATTCTTCCACCGGACTGATCGACTGTGGCAACTGGTCGGTGTCCGCCTCGTGGACGGTGCCGAGTCAGGCCGTGTCCGGCGTGTACATCGCCCACCTCGTGCGTGACGACGGCAAGGCCGCCGGGGACGACAGCCAGATTCCCTTCGTCGTGACCAACCCCTCGAGCCACTCGGACATGCTCGTGCAGACCTCCGATGAGACCTGGCAGGCCTACAACAACTATGGCGGCAACAGCCTTTACACATGCGCAGTCGCCTGTCCGACGGGCAACCCGCTCGCGTACAAGGCCGCTTACGCCGTTTCCTACAACCGGCCCTGGGACGGCTCGTTCGCCACCGACGGCGGTACTTCGTATCTCTACTACGCCGAGTATCAAATGATCCAGTTCCTCGAGCAGAACGGCTACAACGTCAGTTACACCGCCGAGAACAACGTCGACTCCAGTCCGACGCTGCTCCAGAACCACAAGATCTTCGTCTCGAGCGGCCACGACGAGTACTGGTCGGCCGGGCAGCGCACGAACGTGCAGAACGCCCTCAAGGCGGGCGTCAACCTGGCCTTCTTCAGCGGCAACGAGGTCTTCTGGAAGACGCGCTGGGGTGCGAGCATCGACGGCTCGAACACCGCCTACCGCACGTTGATCTCCTACAAGGAGACGCATTTCAACTCGCCCACCGATCCCCAGGACCCCGGGACGTGGACGGGCGTCTGGGGCGACCCGCGCTTCAGCCCACCGGCCGACGGCGGCCAACCGGCCAACGCCCTCACCGGGCAGCAATTCAACATCAACGCCGGCACCACCGATATGCAGGTGCCCTCGCAGTACAGCAGGCTGCAGCTGTGGAAGCACACCGCCGTCGCCACCCTGGCCACGGGCAAAACGCTGACCCTGGCCCCGGGGACGGGGGTACTGGGATATGAGTGGGACCTCGATGTGGACAACGGCTTCCGTCCCGCGGGTCTCTTCGATCTCTCCTCCACCACCGCCACCGGCCTGCAGGCGTTCACCGACTACGGGAGCACGGTGACCGGTACCACCGCGACGGCGACGCACCACCTGACCATGTACCGAGCCCCGAGCGGCGCGCTCGTGTTCGGAGCCGGAACGGTGCAGTGGTCGTGGGGCCTCAACAACTTCAATGCCTGGAACACGAGCAATACCGACCCGAGCGGCAACCCGCCCGATCCGAACATGCAGCAGGCGACGGTGAATCTCTTCGCGATGATGGGGGTACAGCCGTCGACCCTCCTCCCGGGGCTGGTCTCGGGTGCGCCTTCGAGCGACACCAAGGCGCCTACCTCGACGATCATCACCCCGTCGAACAACGCCACCGTCGCAGATGGCAGCGCCCAGACGATCTCCGGAACCGCGACCGACATCGGAGGCGTCGTCTCCGGTGTCGAGGTCTCCACCGACGGTGGTACGTCCTGGCATCCGACGAACCTCACAACGGCCGACAACACGACGGTCAGCTGGTCCTACTCGTGGGCCGCCCACGGGAACCCGAGCACCAAGATCATGTCGCGTGCCGTCGACGACAGCGGGAACCTCGAGACGCCAGCGGCGGGAATCACCGTGAACGTGAACTGCCCGTGCTCGATCTGGGGCAACGCCGTGACGCCGCCAAGCCCAGACAGCGGCGACACGGGCTCGATCGAGGTCGGGGTCAAGTTCACTTCGGACACCTACGGGGCCGTAACCGGCGTGCGCTTCTACAAGGCGAGCACGAACACGGGAACCCACGTCGGGAGCCTGTGGACGGCGAGCGGAACGCTCCTATCCTCGGCCACCTTCACCGGCGAGACGGCATCGGGCTGGCAGACGGTGACCTTCCCCACCCCCGTGAATATCCAGCCGAACACGACGTACGTCGCCGGCTACTACGCGCCCAACGGCCACTATTCGGCCGATACCAGCTACTTCTACTCGCCTCCCCCGCTCGGTGGGCACGCCCTCAACAGCCCTCCGCTGCACGCGACGCCGGCGAGCGCGAGCGCGCCTAACGGCATGTACGCCTACACGTCGACGGCTGGGACGTTCCCCAGCAACTCGTTCTTCGGCAGCAACTACTGGGTGGACGTGTCTTTCGCGCCCGCGGCACCCCCCGGGCCGGCGAGCAACCCCTCCGCGACCGGCGGCACCGGCTCGGCCACCGTCTCCTGGACGGCGCCGACCACCGGCGGCCCGGTGACCCAGTACAAGATCACGCCCTACATCGGCTCCAGCGCCCAGACCGCGACGACGATCTCCGGTTCGCCGCCGGCCACGACCGCGACCGTCTCCGGCCTCTCGGGCGGGACCACGTACACGTTCACGGTGACCGCTTCCAATCCCAACGGCACCGCTGCGCCCACTGGGCAGTCCAACGCCGTCACCCCCTCCGCCCCCACCGCCCCCCCCGCCCCGCAGTCGGTGAGCGCGAGTCCGGCGACGAGTCAGGCCGCCCTGACCTGGTCGCCGCCGGCGAGCAACGGGGGCAGCGCGATCACCGGATACACCATCACCCCCTACGCGGGCTCGACGGCCGGTACCGCTGTACAAGTCGGCGCCTCGGCCACCTCCGCGACGGTTACCGGACTTGCCAACGGAACCGCGTACACGTTCTCGATCACCGCGACCAACGCAATCGGTACCAGCCCCGCCGCCACCACCAGCGTGGTCGTACCCGAGAACACCATCTTCGACTTCAGCGCGCCCCCCGCACCCGATTCGGGCGATGGTTCCTCGGTCGAGGTCGGGGTCAAGTTCACCTCCGACCAGAACGGTCTCATCACTGGGATCCGGTTCTATAAGTCCGCTGCCAATACGGGCACCCACGTCCTCTCGCTGTGGACTTCGACGGGAACGCTGGTGACCCAGACCACGGCTACCAACGAGTCGGCGTCGGGCTGGCAGAACGTCAACTTCGCCAACCCCGTCGCCGTTACCGCCAATACCACCTATGTGGCCGGGTATCTGGCCCCGAACGGCCACTATTCGGCGACCGGCGGCGCCTTCTCCTCAGCCGGGGTCAACAACGCGCCGTTGCACGCCGTCGCGAATGCCACGAGCGCGAACGGCCTGTACGCCTACAGCTCCTCCAGCGTGTTCCCGTCCAACAGCTTCAACGCGACCAACTACTGGGTCGACGTGATGTTCACCAATAAGGTCACCGCCCCCACCGTTCCTCAGTCCGTGAGCGCGACCGGCGCAACCAAGCAGGCTCAGGTCACGTGGTCGCCGCCCGCGAGCAACGGGGGGAGCACGATCACCGGCTACACGATCACCCCGTATGCGGGGAGCACCGCCGGGACGCCCGTCCAGGTCGGCGGCGCCGCCACCTCGGCCACCGTCACCGGCCTGAGCAATGGGACGGCCTACACCTTCCAGGTCTCGGCCACCAACTCGGTCGGCGCGAGTCCCTTGGCCACGACGAACACGGCGACGCCGGCGGACACCATCTTCGACTTCGCCACGCCGGGGACCATCGACTCCGGGGACACGAGTGGGGCCGAGGTAGGAGTCAAGTTCACGGCCGACTCCAATGGCTCGATCAATGGCATCCGGTTCTACAAGGCGGCAGCGAATACGGGAACCCATGTCGTCTCCCTGTGGACGACCTCGGGCACCCTCGTGGCCCAGGCGAGCTCGAGCAACGAGTCGGCCTCGGGCTGGCAGTCGGTCAACTTCTCGAGTCCGGTCGCCATCAGTTCGGGAACGACCTACGTCGCGGGCTACTTCGCCCCGAACGGGCACTACTCAGCCTCAGCGGGCCAGTTCACTTCCGCGGGAGTCGACAATGCCCCCCTGCACGCGCTAGGCACCGGCACGAGCCCGAACGGGGTCTACGCCTACGGCGCCTCGACGACGTTCCCCACCAACACATACAACGCGACCAACTACTGGGTTGATGTGAGCTTCACGCCCTCGAACACTATCGCCGTTCCCGCCGCCCCCGTGGGCGCGTCGGCCGCGCCGGCGACCAAACAGGCGCTTGTGTCCTGGTCGACGCCCAACAACGGAGGCAGCGTGATCACCGGCTACACGGTCACCCCGTACGCGGGGACGGCCGCCGGGACCCCGCTGCAGGTTGGTGCGTCGGCGACGTCGGCGACTGTCAGCGGCCTGACGAACGGCACGGCCTACACCTTCCAAGTCACGGCGACGAACGCCGCCGGCACCAGCCCGCCCGCGACCGCCACCGCGATCACCCCCGAGGACACGATCTTCGACTTCGCCCTTCCGGCCACCATCGATCCCGGAGATGGCTCCTCGATCGAGGTGGGCCTGAAGTTCACCTCGGACGTCAGCGGCTCGGTCACGGGCATCCGCTTCTACAAGGCGGCCACGAACACGGGGACGCACGTAGGCTCCTTGTGGGACGCTTCGGGCACGCTGCTCGCGCAGGTGACGTTCGGCAACGAGACGGCGTCGGGCTGGCAGTCAGCCTCCTTCTCGAGCCCGGTCTCGATCACCTCTGGGACCACCTACGTGGTCGGCTACCTGGCACCGAACGGCCACTATTCGGCCACCTCGTCGCAGTTTGCCACCGGGCCGGTGGACAATGCGCCGCTGCACGCCGTCGCCAACGCCACCAGCGTCAATGGCGTGTACGCGTACTCCGCCACGTCGACCTTCCCGACCTCCAGCTACAACTCCTCGGGGTACTCGGTCGATCTCCTGTTCGCCCCCGGCCCGTAGTGCGACGCTCGCTAGCGACAGCGGCGACGATGTCCGCGCTGGTGCTGCTCGCCGGCTGTGGCGGGTCGAGCGCCACGCCGTCGTCGGGACCCACCGCGAGTGTCTCCTCATATCCGGCAGGCACGACGCACACCAGTCGCGGACACGCGGGCCCGGCCCGCGATGTGGTCCACCGCTCTGGGCAGGTCGCCCTCGCCCACGGCCACGACACCGAGCCCGAAGGAGAGCCGCGAACCGTTAGTCCCTGCTCGCTGATGAGCACGCCGGAGGTCGCCGCGATCATCGGCCAGCCCGTCGAGAAGGCGGTGGTCACCGCGCTCGGTCCCACCTGCGTCTTCATCCCGGGCAAAGTGCCCGCGAGCCGCGGCCACCGTGGCGGGCAGGTCCACCCGATCGAGGTCACCCTCGCGGTGACGCCCCTGATCTTCAAGTCCTCCGCCGCCCGGCTGAAGAATGCGGTCGCCTTCAAGGTGGGCGGACACACCGCTGACTGCGGCGTGGTCGGGCATCCCGTGGCCTACGTGTCGCTCTCCCACGGCCGCGTGATGACGATCACCGCCCCGTGCCCGCTCGCCGCACAGATCGCCCGGGCAGCCTTGCCGCGGCTCCCGGGCTCCTGAGCACCCGAGTGGACGGTTATCCCTCTTAGCTGACAGGCGCTAAAGGTCCGCTGGCATGGGTCGATAGGTGGCTAGTTCGCCCACCGACGACCAAGGCAAGGGACCGCATGCGCCGACTTCTGCTGCTCAGTGCACTCGCTTCGACGTGCTCTTTTATGGTGATGACAGGGACGACTCTCGCGTCCACGACCACTCTGTTGGGGAAAACGAGTGTGCAGTCGCTGCAGGACAACGACGCGGCGGGTTCAGCAGAAGCCTTCAGGTACACCGCAGGTGCTTCGGGCAACGCCGGGGCGATCTCTGTCTACGTAGACAGTGGCTCGGCCGCCACGAACCTCATCGCGGGCATATATTCCAATGCCTCCGGTCATCCGGGAACGCTCCTCGGAGCGGCCAGCCTCGCCCTCCCGACGGCCTCGTCCTGGAACACGATCAACTTCCATTCCTATCCGGCCCTGACCGCCGGGCAGACGTACTGGCTCGCGGTGCTCGGCACGGGCGGGACGCTCAACTTCCGCGACGCCGATCCCGGACGCGGCACGTGCTCGCAGAACTCCGCTGAGACCACACTTTCGAGCCTGGCCACGACCTGGTCGTCCGGGGCGACCTGGACCACCTGCTCGCTCTCCGCTTATGTGAGCATCGCCAGCACCACCCCACCGCCCACGCCCGGCCCCGTCAACACCGCCATTCCGGTCGTCACGGGGACGCAGACCCAGGGCAATGCCCTGAGCACCACCAACGGAACCTGGAACAACAGTCCCACCGCCTTCGCCTACCAGTGGCAGGACTGCGGGAGCACGGGGGCGAGCTGCACGAACATCAGCGGCGCCACCAGCAGCACGTACATGCTCACGAGCACTAACGTCGGGCACGACGTCCGCGCGGTCGTCAGCGCCACCAACGCGGGCGGTTCCTCCTTGGCCATGTCCGCCATGACCGGAGCGATCGCGGCGCCGAGTGCCCCGCCCCCGACCGTTGTCGCCCCTGCCAACACCGTCCCCCCCGTGCTCAGCGGGACGACGACCGCCGGCCAGACGGTCTCGACGACCAACGGCACCTGGAACAACGCCCCGACCTCCTACTCCTACGCATGGCAGGACTGCGACAGCTCCGGAAACGCCTGCGTGAACATCAGCGGCGCCAATGCCAGCACCTACACCCTGGCGAGCACCGACGTCGCTCACACGGTGCGCGCTGTCGTCACGGCCACGAACTCCGGCGGTTCGACCGCGGCCCACTCGGCGCAGTCCTCTGTCGTCTCGGCCGCGAGCACCGGCGGTGGTGGCGGCGGCGGCACCCTCCCCTCGGGCGTCAGCCTTCAGCAGATCGACGGCGGCTCCACCTACTTCAGCCACTTCTCGAACTCCAGCAGCTTCGATAATCCGGCCGTTTACCCGATCTCGGTCTTCGATCAGACGCTCGGGTACAACGGAAGCAGCTGGGATCCGGCGAGCCTCAGCTCGTATCACAACGAGGGCGTCAACGGATTCATCTCGCTCTATAACGGCTTCAACCAGTCGATGATGAACTCTATTCAGAGCGACAACATGTGGGTGTTCGACAGCAGCGCTCCGAGTTACGCCAGCCCGATGACGGGCCTGCAGTGGTTCGACGAAGCTGACGGCATCAACCAATGCGCCAACATGCCTTCGGGGTCGCTCCTCGGGCAGTCGGTGTCGTGCAGCACGGGCTACTACGGTGGCGCCCCGAGCGCCAGCCAGATCGGCCAGATCACCGCTGACCTGCACGGCGCCCAGGGGGCCGGCGATCCCACGCGGGCCGTGTATGGCAACTACACGGGCGGCAACATCGCCTGGCCCACGCCGCCGAACGCGAACAGTGCCGCCTATGTCAACGCCGTCGACATCGCCTCCTATGACGACTACATCATCACCGGCGGCTACGACCCCGACCACAACCTCTGGCGTCAATACGACGACGTACAGAACACCAGGGCGGAGGCCAACTACAGTCACCCGATCTGGGGTTACATCGAAGCCGGCAACCCCGAGACTTCCGGCTCATGGTCTGGCATCACCCCCACCCCGGCGATGGAAACCGCTGAGGCCTGGAACATGGTCATCGGTGGCGCTCGCGGGATCACGTGGTTTGACCACAGCTTCTGCTCCTGCGGCGGCATGCCTCAGTCCTCGGATACCCTGATCGACCCGAACCCCTACTGGGCGCCGCTGCAAGCGGCCGTCAAGGCCTGGGACCAGGAAGTCGCGAGTCTCGCTCCGGTCATCAACTCGCCGTCCGCGAACAGCTACGTGACCCATACTGGTTCGATGAACGTGATGGCTAAATACGCTTCGTCGCAGAACAGCTTCTACGTGTTCGCGGCACCACGCTTCAACAGTTCGCAGAACATCACGTACACCGTCGCGGGTGGGTACACCGGGCCGGTTACCGTGGTGAACGAGAACCGCACTGTGCAGGCGACCAACGGGCAGTTCACAGATAACGTCGCCGGTCAGACCGCGGTTCACGTCTACCAGATCCCCAACGCCTGATCGAGGCCACACCAGGCGGAATGCCGCGCCGTCGCGCGCGGCATTCCGCCACCGGCCCCGCCTACAGCGATCCGGTATAAGTAATCCGGCATGACGGGGAGGTTCCGCATACTGCTCATAGCGCCAGCATGCGATGGAACCGATGTCAGCGAGAGCGCGGTGGCATACCGATGGGCATCTCGGCTCTCGGCCCGCCATGAAGTCACGATCCTGACTTACCGCAAGCGGGACCGAGCGTCCGCCCGCGAGCAGTTTCCAGAGGCGAAGTTCGTTGAGTGGCAGGAGTGGCCGCTGGTCGGCCGGGCGGCGACCCTCAATAACCTGCTGCAACCGTCCTACGCCGGTTTCTACCTACACGCTCGCCGGTGGATCCGCGAATCCGCGGCACGCAACGAAGAGTTCGACATCGTGCATCAGCTCACACCCATGGCCTTGAGGTATCCGTCGCCGGCGGCCGGCCTCGTACCGCGCCTGGTCGTCGGACCCATGGCGGGCGCACTTCCAACTCCGCCCGGCTTTCGCGGCGAGATGGCGTCCAGCCCGTGGTTCACGAAGCTCAGGTCGCTCGATCAGTGGCGCTTTCGCCATGACCCCCTGCTCCGTGGGTCCATGTCAAGCGCTTCGGTGGTCATCGGGGCGGCGTCGTATGTCCGCGATGTATTGGCAGACGTGCCCCTCCGGCGTTTTGAGGTGATGAACGAGCTCGGGGTGGATGAAGTGCCGCCCACGCCCCGCCGGGCGAGCCGCGCGCCGGGACAGCTCAAGGCCCTGTTCGTGGGCCGCCTCATCCGCAGCAAGGGCGTCCGCGACGCGATCCGCGCCTGGGGCGCCCTGGCCGGGCTCGCCCACGTCACCCTCGATGTGGTGGGCGACGGCGAGGATCGGCCCGCGTGCGAAGCCGAAGCACAGAGGCTCGGGGTGGCCGGCCGGGTGCGTTTCCACGGATGGATGCCGCGGACCGAGGTCAACCGGCTCTACAGCGAGGCCGATGTGTTCATCTTCCCGAGCTTTCGCGAGCCCACCGGTGGGGTGATCATCGAAGCCATGAGCTACGGACTGCCGGTGGTGACGGCCGACTACGGCGGCCCCGCTGAGCTCGTCGACGCCGACTCGGGGTTTCGCGTGCCTCCCATCGACCCGGAGCAGTACGCGCGCGCACTGGCCGAGGCGGTGTCCGCTCTGGCGTCGGACCCGCAGAGGCGGGAAGCTCAGGGCCACGCCGCGCGTCGCCGGGTGGAGACCCAATTCCTCTGGTCCACGAAGGTCACTTGGCTCGAGGGCCTGTACGGCGAGCTGCTCGAAGCGAGCTGAGCGGTGCCCAGCACGGGAAGCGATGAGGTGGACTGCGCGATCATCGTCATCGCCTACAACAGCGCCGATCACATCGAGAGGTTCTTGGACTCCATTCCCGCTGCCGCCGGCGACCTCCGCGTGCGGTGCCTGGTGGTGGACAACCAGTCGCACGACGGCACGCGGGAACTCGTGCGCCGGCGGCCGGACGTGACCCTTGTGGACTCGGGTGGGAACCTCGGCTATTCCGGCGGCATCAATGTCGGTCGCGCCTTGGCGGGCCGGTGCTCGAGCCTGCTCATCGTCAATCCCGACCTGGATCTCGAGGCGGGAGCGATCGCCAAGCTGTACGCCGCGCTCGACGCTCCTACCGTTGGCGTAACGGTGCCGATGATGCGGGGGCGCGATGACGAAGTTCTCCCCACCCTTCGCCGCGAGCCCACGATATTGCGCGCGCTCGGCGAGGCGCTCTTCGGAGACCGTTTTCCCTCGCGGCCGGCATGGCTGAGCGAGACGGTCCGCGATCCCGCCGCCTACAGGGAGGCGCGCGACGCCGAGTGGGCCACAGGCGCGGTCCTCTGTGTCTCGAGCGAGTGCGATGCAGCGGTCGGGGATTGGGACGAAGGCCGGTTCTTCCTGTATTCCGAGGAGACCGACTTCGCTGTCCGCGTTCGCAATCTCGGATATCGCGTTCGCTATGTGCCCGACGCCCACGTGCGCCACGATGACGGCGGATCCGGCCGCCCGGCGACCCTCGACGCGCTCGCCTCGGTCAACCGCATTCGCTACTACGAGAAGTATCACGGGCGCCTGGCCGCCTCGATGTTCCGAGCGGTACTAGCGCTCAAACATGTCTTGCGCTACTGGGATCCCGATGATCGCCTGGCCCTGAGGCACGTCTGTCGCCGGTCGAGCTGGGTCGATCTGCCCGGGGCCCGAGCCGGCTGAGGCTCAGTCGCGGTTGCCGCCGGCCGCCCGCTTGGCGCTCGGCGCCCGCTTGCCCGCGACTGCCGGCTTGCCGTTGGTACCCCCGCTTGCCATTGCCGTGCTCCGGCTCACCAGTTCTTCCAGCGCGTTGGCGGCATCCACCAGGTTTCCGCTCGGTCGTGATTTGCCATTGGCGGGCTGGAGCTCGACGGGAGCTTCGGACGGGACGACCTCGAGTACGTCCGGCTCCGGCCGTCTCGGATGTCCGAGGAACAGGCGGGGGCGCCTCTGCTCCCGACGCTCTTCAATGCCCGACAGCGTTGACACCACGATGAAGAGCACGATGACTCCCAGCGCCAGCACACTTACCGCTGTCCGGAGCAAGCTCGACACCTGCAAGGTGGCTCCCGAAGGCGCCGTCAGGGGCAGTGCTGAGATCATGTAGGTCGAGTTCACACCCTGCTGGGCCTGGAGCGTGGTCAACATCTGAATCGTTGACTTCCCCACCACCGTCGCCGACTTGATGGCCGCCGCGGGGGTTGGGCCCGATCCGGTGATCTGAATGATGGGATCGGTTCCGAACTGGACGTTGGGACCGATCTGATAGTTCGGATCAGCTCCCTGGGCCACGAGCTGGTTTCGAGTGGTGTTTGACGTTTCCGTCTGAGCGAGCAGCGAAACAATCACCGTCAGGTCGTTGAAGCGGACGTAGGGATTGTTCGTGTTGACCTTGGCGAGCGCCGGGTGCGCGGCGATCTGCTGCGGCGTAGGCGCCTGTGGCGGGGGGATGAGCAGGTAGCTGGCCTGCGCCTGGTAGACCTTCGGCTTGATCACCGTCGTGTAGGCCAGGCCCGCCACGGTCAGAATCAGCACCGGGATCGTGGCGAGCTTGTGCCGCCAGATCTTCCCCATAATCTCGACTAGGTCCATGTCATGCTCCTTGGGCTTCGACGCTTCGAGCCCGACGAGCCAACTTCACGGGCGGCGGGCGATCATAGTTGTGGTCAGGTTGACTTACGGCGGTACCCCGCGTCTGCACCTCTTGTATGACGAGCCGCCAGGCGGCGCCCGTCAACCCCAGCAAGAGGGCAACGGCTGCGTAGAACATGTTGAAGGAGAAGGCGTCGAACGTTCCCGAGCCCACCACCGCCGCGAGCGCTCCGGCGGCCGTGGCCGCACACAGGAGCCGCAGCGCAGGGTCTCGGCTGTTGTGGCGTGCGATGAGGGACGCGATCATGGGTATGAAAAACAGGCCGAAGAGGGCAAGCGCGCCGAGCAGTCCCGACTCGATCATCGTCTTCAGGTACTGGTTGTCGAGAATGTGGAGGTTGCTGTCGGCGATGTATGTGCCCACGCCCTGTCCGAACCAAGGGGCGTGCCGCACGACTTCCTCGACGTAGGTGTAATTGTTCACGCGATGAGCGATCGACGGATCGGCGGCGCCGAGGCCGAGGAGATTCAGGAGCGCGCGGATCAATCCATGGGCCGAGACGAATACACCGGCGACAGCGACCGGCAGGGCCGAGAGGGCTACCACTCGCTGGCGCGCCGGCATCGCGACCAGGAGCACGGCCACCGCGATGGCAACGCATAGGATTGCCGAGCGGGAGACGGAGACCACACCGGACAGGGCGATGAGCACGACCGGCCCCCAGCGCTTCAGGGCCGACCGGTCGCCGTTGTCGTAGAGAGCGAGCCAGATGGCCAGCGGCAAGAGGATCGCGGCCACGATCCCGAGCTCGATCGGATGGGTCGCGGTCCCGACGGCGCGGGCCACCGAGTCGCGACCGCCGATCCCGGCGCTGTCGGTGACGACCGAGAATCCGGGGAGCTTCCGGAGGACCGGGGTGATGTCGATCCTGAGCCAGAACTGCAGGCAAGCCACGAATCCGCAGAATGCCCCGGCCCAGACGACGGTGCGGAGGACTCGGCGGACGTCGTCCAGGGTGGTGAGACATTCCGTGGCCAGAAAGACGATGCCCGTCATCATGGCCAGCTCCATCAGATACCGGTCGGCCCCCTTCAGCTCGTGCACGCCGAGCGCGGAGCGGTTGATGAGCGCATAGGAGATAAGCGTGGTCACCCAGAACGCCAGCAGCACCCAGCGGATCGGGCTCTTGTGCAAGCGAGGGTCGTGAAGCCCGAAGAGGGTGGCCATCACCCAAACCAGGAAGGCGAACATGCCGACCAGGCCGGCGGGGAAGCTGGCGCCGCCGATCGCCTGGATGGCGATGTCGGACGGGATGACGAGCATGGCGACGGCGTACACCTGCAGGATGCGCACGGCATGCGGCCGGACTCGGTCCTGGCTCGCTGTCTTGAAAGTTGCGGCTGCGGCGGTGGTGGCCGTCATCTCAGCTCCTACGCGAGCTTTCGTCTCGCTCCCAGGCTCGCGGCGGACCTCGCCGTCCCGGGACCGTCGCAAATGCCAGTGCGACCCGAGCCGAAGCTGCGAACGTGGCATACGTGACCGCGTCCAGGCTCGCCGCTGGGCCGGCTCCCACGGTACGAACGAGGTCGGCGAGCGTCGCCCGGATGGTCCCGCGCGAGCGCGCGTCGGCAACAAGCTCTCTCCGTTGCTCTGACTTTCCGCGGTACGTGCGCCTCAGGACCCGGATGAGCTCGAGGGGGCGTCGAGGCACCATGACCATCACCGGAGCACAGTCCACGATCTCGATCTCATCAGGCGCGAACTGCCGGTCGAGCCAGAGATCGTCCGCCACCACGTCGGGAAACTCGTCGAAGCGGCCACGCCCGGCCGCCGAGAGCCCGTACGCGCCTGCCCCCCACAACGAGCTGAGCACCGCGGGCATGCGTGAGCGCGCGCGGTAGTACCGGCGGACGAGGGCTGAGGAGCGGGCGAAGTCATAGGTGATCGGGGGACGGGCGGCGACCGCGCCATCCCGGAGGCGCGTGAGCACGGTCCGCGCCGCGGCACCGGAGACGACGACATCGGCGTCGAGGTAGAGGCGTGGGAGGCACAGCGCCGCGGCGTCGCCGGCGCGCAGAGCGGCGGCCTTGGAGGCGCCGGCCAGGTCGATGACCCGCACGGGGTACGCGCAGGACCCGGCGAGCACGACCGTGTCGTCTCGGCAACCGTTGGCGATGACGACGACATCGAGCTCCCCCGGAGCGAATCCCTCGACCAACGCATCGAGGCAGCGCCGGATCACCTCAGCCTCATTATGGGCCGGGATCACGACCGAACCGAGCGGGGACTGCGCGCTCACGGTCTCAGGTCGCGATGAGTGATTGGGTTCTTGCTCCACTAGTGGTTCAGGGTCCTCGGTGAGGGCGCGCCGCGGCGTTACTCACGTCGCCCGCGCACCGTTTCGGCCAGCGCGTCGGGATGAAGGCGCACCCGCGCGTGGTCTCTCCCTATTGAACGGTCCAAGCGGCGCGATTCTTCTCCGCGCCGGCCCCGCACGGCCGGGGCCCAGATCTAGGGGGCCGACTGTCCCGCATCGCTCACGCGCACGACGAGTACCGACCACAGCAGCGTGATGAAGAAGGGGATTCCGTGCACCAGGTAGCGCCGGTAGAGCCGCTTGGGCTCCTGCACCATCCGATGCAGCCATTCCAGGCCGAGGCGCTGGACGACCACGGGAGCGCGATGCACCTCGCCTGCCACGAAGCTGAACGAGATGCCGCAGGCTACGAACCACGTCGACGGCATGCGCTTGCGCAGCTGCACGATCACGCGCTCCTGTTTAGGGAAGCCGAGACCGACGTAGACGATGTCAGGGGCGGCCTCCCGCACCGAGTCCTCGATGCGCTCGAGCCATTCCGGGTCTTCGTCGAAGCCGAAGGGCGGGCACAGCGTTCCCGCCACCCGGAGGCCCGGGTTCGTTTCGGAGAATCTGGCAGCGGCAGCGTCGGCCGCGCCCGGGTTCCCCCCGAGGAGATAGACCGACGCGCCGGCTTTCGCGGCGGCGGAGGTCAGGGAGACCACCAAGGTCGAACCCGCCACCCGTTCGGGCAACGGAGAGCCCTGCAGTCGGCCCGCCCAGATCAGGGGCATCCCATCGGCCACGACCAAGTCAGCGCCGGCGACGATCTCCCGGACCTCGGCGGAGTGTCGCCACTGGCGAAGAATGTCGAGGTTGGCCGTGCAGATCCAGCCGCCACGCCCCACGGCGAGCGACTTGAGGACATGATCGATGGTCTCGTCCTCGGACACCGCCGCCAGCTCCAGACCCATGAGCTGCACCGTCGAAGCCGTGCGCTGAGCGATTTCGAGCGGCTCGATGGATTCGAGCGGCCGGCGCGGTTCGCGCCGCGGGCGTGGCGGTCGTCGCTCGCGCGGTGCGACGGGCAGCCGCGGGCGCGGTTCGAGCGCGATGACAGACTCGAGCGCTACTGCGGATTGGAGCCCTAAGTCGGGTTCAAACGCTTCGTCAGGGTCGATTGTGAGAGTTGACATGCTGGTCGATCAACGACCGGCATAGCGCCCTGCTTACGGGTCAGGACAAATTCACGCCAACTCGCCCTTCACGACGGCTATCGGCTCGGGACGACGTAGATGTGCACCGCCGTCTGCCCCGATACGGAATCGGAGAACACGCCGTTGGTGGCCGTCACCGTTCGTCGCTCCCCGTACACGGCCACGGGCCCGGAATACCTGCCGGAGATCGAGTACGTGGCGGTCTGCGCGGAGTTGAAACGGGGAGCCGCGAAGATGTAGAACCGGCTCGAGCGCTGGTCGTATTTGACCATCTCATTCATCGCGTTGCCCCCCGTGACGGCGGTCCGAGTCACGTAGCCCCGAGCGAACGGGTCGTTGAGGATGGGCGCCAGTCGCGTGACCTCCGCGTCCCACGCCTTGACCGTGGCTTGTAGCCCCGCGAACACGGGGTTGGAATCGATGAGATCGGCACTCGAGTTGGCGTACCCGCTGTCGGAGCCTCCGAAATCATGGTCAAACCAAGTGATCCCCCGCGCACCGCCGATCACCGCGTTCCATGCTTCCGCGGTCTCCATCGCCGGGGTAACGGTGAGGCCCGACCACTGAGCGTGCGTTTCCGGATCTCCCGCCTCGATATAAGCCCAGACCGGATGGCGGTAATGCGCCTCGCTCCGCACATGGACCATGTCGTCGTACTGCCTCCACAGGTGATGGTCCGGCTCGTAGGTACCGGAGAGGATGTAGTCGTCGTAGGACGCGATGTCGACAGCGTTGACGAACGCAGACGCATCGGCTTGGCTCATGCCCGAGTTCGCCGCCACATGCCCGCCGGTGTAATTGCCGTATACGACACGGGTGGGGTCGCCCGCGCCCTGGGCGCCGTGAAGGTCGGCCGTAACCTGCGCGATCGTCCTCGGGGGTATGTACCCGTACTGATTGGGGCCGCAGGAGACGCGTTCCCCGAGCGCGGACGAAGGGGGCACCGCCTGGCAGGCGGCGGTGCCTCCGTCCGGCTCGTCGAACCACACGTAGCCCTTCAGCGGGTTCGGATACGAAGGCGCCAGCGGTGAATCGATCACCCACATCCTGCGGGCTCCGATCGCGTTGAGCATCGAGCGGTTGGAGCCGTTGTAGAGCGAGATGAAGCCGTTGATGCCTTCGTGCTGGTAAGCGGTGAGGACGCGTGGGTCCCACTGGCTGCCGGCGTTGCAGGGGCTGGCGCAGCCCAGCGGCTGGTCGTAAACCGAGATCGGATAGAAGCTCCGCGAGTCGAAAGTTGACATGCCCGCTCGTGCCGAAGGGCTCCCGGTGCGGGCCTTGCCAAAGCGAGCGAAGTACTGCGTACCGCCGTCGATCTGTTGAAGAATCACGCCGCGCGGCGGCCCTCGGCGAGCCGCGGATCCTGAGATCGACGCCATCGCGACCGAGCAGCCCGCCAGCGTGAGTACGACCAGGAGCATCAACCGGCGGCGACGGGGAAGGCGACCGCTCCGGCGCGAGTCCCGGCTCGAGCTCTCCTCGTCCGAGCTAGATGATGTCCGACTCTGGTCCGTGGAAAACACCCCCTGAGGCCCTCGGAGGCCTGGGCATCCGGCCGACGAGACTGTACCACGGGAATATTGTCCGGCTGCCGGCATCCGGGAGGCCCATGGGGCGCAAGTCGCTTCGGGTCTGGGCCGTTGATCAGTTGTGAGCCGCCGCCTGCGCCCACGGCCATTGACGCGCCATCCCACCGTGACGGTCGTGGTCCCCTGTTACAACTACGGGCGCTACCTTCCGATCGCGGTCGGCTCGGTCCTCGAGCAGATCGGCGTGGACGTCGACGTCATCATCATCGACGATGCCTCGCCCGACGGCTCCGGCGCGGTGGCACGGGAACTGGCCGGCACCGATGACCGGGTCCGGGCGATCCTCCATCAGAGCAATCGCGGTCATATCGCCACCTACAACGAGGGCTTGATGCAGGCCGAGGGCGACTACGTCGCACTCCTGTCCGCCGACGACGCCTTGCCGCCGGGTGCCCTCGCCCGCAGCACAGCACTGCTCGAGACCCACCCTTCCGTCGGGCTCGTATACGGACATCCGCTCACCTTCGAGGATGACCTCCCGTCGACCATCACCTCGGTCCGCAACTGGACCGTGTGGCCCGGAGAGGAATGGATCGCCGGCCGATGCCGGACCGGCCGCAATTGCATCGTCAATCCTGAGGTCCTGATGCGCACCTCGGTACAACACGCGATCGGGGGCTATGACCCAAAGCTTCCTCATTCCGGCGACTTCGAGATGTGGCTCCGCACCGCCGCGGTAAGCGATATCGGCCGCGTCAACGGATCCACCCAGGGCTTGTATCGGATCCATGCCAGCAGCATGCAGCGAACCACATACGCTGGGCATGCCACCGATCTCCAAGGCCGCCTGGACGCCTTCGAGAAGCTCCTCGTCGGGCCTGACGCGCGGGTCCCGGGCGGGGCGGCACTGTTCGCCACCGCGAAGCACGCGCTCGCCGAGGCGGCGCTCGACTACGCGCGCTCAGCTTGTGCGCACGGACGCGTGGACCGCGAGCCGATCGACGAATACCTTGCTTTCGCAGCCCGCTTGGCGCCATCGGTGTCCGAGAGCCGAAAGTGGCGAGCGATCACCCGGCGCGCCAGCGCTGATCCTCGCAGCGTTGCTCACGGCCTCGAGCCGCGAGCGCGACGACTGGCTGAGGACCTAAGGTGGCGCCTTCGCTGGCGACGATGGCGCTGGACCGGCGTGTGAGCCGGAATCGCCCAACGCTGCGCCGTCTCGTGGGTAAGAGCGCAGCGTGGAGCACTCTCGATGTCGTCGTTGGGCGCCTGTGGCAGTTCGGGCAGGGTGTCATCGTCGCGCGCATCGTGGCGCCGCGGGACTTCGGCGTCTTCGCGATCGCGCTCGTCGTCCACATGATCGTCGTCAACGTCAGCGAACTGGGCGTGAGCTCCGCCCTCGTTCGCGATGACCCAGCACGGCTCTCGATCAGCGCCCCCACCGTCGCCACGCTCAGCTTGGCCACCGGGGTGATCCTCGGATTGGTCGTTGCTTTGCTCTCGACGCCATTAGCCAGTGCCCTGGGGTCGGTGCATGCGGGACCCGCGATTGCCGTGATGGCCATCAATCTTCCGCTCGCGGGCTTGACTGCCGTACCCGCCGCCGTGCTCAAGCGCGACTTTCGCATGGATCGGATCTTTGTCGCCGACATGGCCAACATGGTCGTCAGCGCCGTCGTGGTGATACTGCTCGCGCTCTCCGGCTGGGGTGCCCTGGCGCTCGCGTGGTCCTGGGTGCTCGGGCAGGTCGTGACTACGTTCATCCTCCTCTCTTACCGGTCGGGGCGGTTCCGGCCTGGCTGGAACGGTGCGGAAGCGCGCCGCCTGCTGGCCTTTGGACTTCCGCTCGCGGGTGCGAACCTGCTCGCGTTCCTGGTCCTCAACGTCGACTACATCGTCGTGGCGCGCGTCCTCGGGACCGTCACCCTCGGTTTCTACTTGCTCGCCTTCAACATCTCGGGCTGGCCGACCAACGTCTTTGGCGCCGTCATCCGCAGCGTCTCCCTGCCTGCCTTCTCGAGACTTCGCCTCGAGGGCGAGGCGATGCCTGCGCAGTACGCACGCGCGCTGGGGTTGATCGCTGCGGTCACGGTGCCGATCTGCTTCATCATCGGCGCGTTGGCACGCCCCGCCGTCGTCGCCATCTACGGGACGCGCTGGGCGCCCGCCGCCTCGGCGCTCGTCGGGCTATCGGTCCTCGGCGCCGGCCGCATCCTCTTGGAGCTCTCAGGCGACTTCCTCGTCTCGCTCGGTCGCACCCGCGCGGTGTTGCTGGCCCAGGCGCCCTGGCTCGTCGCCCTCACCGCCACGCTGCTCGTGGTCGCGCCGCGCTACGGCATTCGCGGGGTCGGCTGGGCGCAGGCCACCGTGGTCGTGGCGGTGGTCGGCCCCGTCTACGCCATATTCCTGCAGCGGGCCGGAGTGCGCGTTCGCGACATCCTGCGAGCCTTGCTCCCAGCCATCCTGCTCGCTCTCGCGGCGGGCGCCGGCGCCCATCTCGTGGCCTCGAACGTCGCCAACCCGTTCCTGGCGTGCGCCGCAGGGGCAGCAGCCGGCGTGTTCATCACCACGATCCCTTTCCTTCCCATGCTCGCGCGCCGCGCCTCATCGCTGCATGGCTACCGCGGCCACGAAGCGCCGTTGGTGCTACCGGTCGACTCGGCCGAGCCCGTCGCGCACGCTTGACCGCGCCGCTTCAGCTCGCGTAGATCTCGTCCTCGACGGCCCGCAGGAACGCCGCCTGACCGGGACGCCAGCCCTGATCGCGGGCGCTGCGCGCCACCTGCGCAGGATCGGGCGGCGCATCGAGGATGTCCAGGATCGCGTCCGCGATACCTGAGGCGGTCGGCGCCGCCCAGCGGACCTGGTCGCTTTCCACGTCGGCTCGCGCATAGGGCGAGTCATTGATCACCGGCACCGTGCCGCAGGCCAGCAGCTCCTCGGCGAGCAACGTGACGTTGGTGAACGCCAGCGCCAGGCCAACGCGCATGCGACCGTAGAGGCGGCACAGCTCGGCCGGCGAGCACGATCCGTGGTGGACGGCGTCGAACGGGACATGAATTCCCGGATCGCCGACCAGGTGAATGGGCACGCTGGGCCGGCGCTTGTGGAGCTGCTCGAGTGCGAGCACCCCGAGGAGGAAGCCGCGACGCGCCGCGCCCGGCCTGGTGTAGAAGACCACCCCATCGCGAGGCTCGGCTTGGCTGAGCCGGTACACGTCGCTGTCGCATCCGAACTCGACGACATCGGAGCTGACGCCGATGGTCTCGCGCAGCGCGTTGGCGACCATGTGTCCAACGGTGATGCATCGGAATCCGAACCGGTAGCTGTCCTCGGCCAGCGCGTACTCGGCGCCGCGGGGATAGAAGAAGGGCTCAAAATCCTGGACGAGGTAGAGGCGTCGCATGGGCACGCGCCCGCGGGTGGCGAGCACATGCGCGGTTCCCCACGACGTAGCCACGCAGCCGTCGAGGTCGGCGATCCCTTCGGAGACGTCGAGCACTCGGGCCTTGACCGACGGCCAGCCGCGCCGGATCGTTTTCTCATGGCTGCGTGCGTCGCCGCCATACCGGTCATACAAGAAGATGGTGCACTCGTGGCCCGCGGCCTCCAAGGCGGTGACCATTCGGAACATCGTCGTGTGGCCGCCGGAGTGCAGCCCCGGCGGCGTGGTCACCCATCCCACGCGCAGCGGGCGACCTCGGTCGACCGGTTGGGCCGGCACGGGAAGGTCGAGCGCACGTGAATCGGCAACATCAGCGAACTCGAGCGGGAATTCCAGCGCATGACCGTCGAGCTCGTGGTAAGCCACGCGCGCGACTCGCTGCGCCACGCCGCGCAACCCCGCTTCCTGCCAGAGTCGGATTCCGCCGCGCGCCGCCGGCAGTGCCCTGCTGGCCAGCGATGAGCTCATAGGCGTGATTACCACTCGCCGCACCGCAGCCAATAGCGGCGCCGTAGCTCATCCGAGATCCGGCGAGCCACCGCATCCGCGAAGAATTGAGGATGCCACTTGGCCCGATCCGCGCCCACCGATCGCCGGTGCTCGAGCCGTGTCCACTCGTCGAGCCGGCGGGCATCCGAGCACGTGGTGAGGGCGAAAGCCACCAGATCCTCCACCGGCCAGTCTTCCGTGTGTCCGCGGTCGAAAGCCCGGCACGCTTCGTCGAGGGCGGTGGCGGCCAGGCTCCGCCGCGCCAGGAGGTGCAGAGCGCGCGCATCCGGCAGGGTGCCGGCGGTGGCCGCGAAGGCAGCGTCGAAGGCGCCCCTTCGTCCCTGGAGATCGCGCACCTTGCCGGCGGAGATGGTGCGCAGCATGCTCGCCTCGTGGACCCGGTAGAAGCCCTGGCACGTACCGTTGATCCGGGCCACGTCGCCGATCGCGGCAAGTCGGAGCCACAGGTTCATGTCACTGCTCACGGCGGGTCCCTCGGTAGACAGACCACCGGCCTCGCGCAGCGCCGCCGTACGCACCACGACCTCGGGCTGACTGATCACGTTGGCCCCGCTCTGGCAGCGACAGGCGACCCAGTCGTGCCCGGCCCATATCGTCCAGCTCTTGGCGGGCCCGGGTGCCACGTCAGGTGCGGAGGTCGAGAAATGCAGCGGCTGTCCGTACACGAGCGCGACCTCTGGATGCAGCTCGAGCAGCGCCGTCGCCCGCGCCCACGCTCCGGGAGGCAAGAGGTCGTCGGCGTCGAGCTTGACCACGTACTCGCTCTCCACCAGCTCCATGCCCTTGTTGAACGAGCGGACGAGCCCCAGGTTGGCATCGTTCCGGACGGCGGTGACCCGTGGGTCGCGACACAGCTCGCTTGTGACGCGTGGGGTTTCGTCGCTCGAGCAATCGTCGATGACCACCACTCTGGCGTCGACGTCCTCCTGGCTCAGCGCGCTGTCAACGCAGTCCGAGAGAAACCGGCCGTAGTTGTAAGCGGTCACCACGGCCGTCACCGAGGGACGCCCCTGCGGGGCCGATGGCACGCTGCGCTGCACCCGCTTGTCCCGCGAGGCTCCAGATCTCCAGCTGAGTGATCGCACTGCCATACGAACGGCGGCGAGGGCGCGGTTCTCACGCGCCGGTTTCGTCTCAGTACGCGCGCGAGAAGCGGCCGCGGTCAGCCGTTCTTAGCTCATCAGCATTGATTTCAGAACGTCGACGACGCCGAGAACGGAACTTGCCCATGCACGTAGAGAACGAGCCGGACGGACTACCGGCACTCGCCGACCGAGAGACCAAGCCGGTGGGGATCGCCGTTGTCGGCGCGGGCTACTGGGGCCCGAATCTCGCCCGCAATTCGGTGCAGTCTCCCGTCACGAGGCTTGCCGCGGTGTGCGACATGGATCTGACCCGCGCTGTCAAGCTCGCCGGCGCCCTGGGGAGCGTCAACGCCACCGATGACCTCCAGGAGGTCCTCGACGATCCCGAGGTCGAGGCGATCGCCGTCGCCACGCCCGCGGCCACCCACCTCGAGGTCGCGATGGCGGCCATCGAAGCCGGCAAGCACGTTCTCGTCGAGAAGCCCCTCGCCTCCAGTTATGCCGAAGGACGGGCGCTCGTCAACGCCGCCGATGAACGCGGCGTCGTCCTCATGTGCGACCACACCTACTGCTACACCCCGGCGGTCCAACGCATTCGCGAGCTCGTACATACCGGGGTGCTCGGCGACCTGCAGTTCGTCGACTCGGTGCGCATCAACCTCGGCCTGGTCCAGCGCGATATCGACGTGCTGTGGGACCTCGCGCCGCACGACCTCTCGATTCTCGATTACATCCTTCCGGACGGCTGCATGCCGATCGCCGTCGCAGCCCACGGGGCGGACCCGATCGGCGCCGGCCAGGCCTGCGTGGCCTACCTCACCCTGCAGCTCCCCGGAGGCGCGATCGCGCACGTGAACGTGAACTGGCTCAGCCCGATCAAGGTCCGCACAACGACGATCGGCGGATCCAACCGAACGCTGGTCTGGGACGACCTCAATCCCTCTCAGCGCATCTCGGTCTACGACCGCGGCGTTGACCTGGCTGACCCTTCCGAGCTCGATCCCGATGACCGGCGCCAGGCGATCGTCTCCTACCGCTCTGGCGACATGGTCGCGCCTGCCCTTCCGGAACGGGAAGCTCTCCAAGGAGTTATGGCCGAGTTCGCAGACTGCATCAGGACAGGTCGCGCGAGCCGGACTGACGGCCGGGCAGGCCTGCGCGTGCTCGACGTGCTGGAAGCCGCCTCCCGGAGCCTCGAGTTCCACGGCTCCGTGGTCCCGCTCCGGTGCGACCGATGAGCGCCCCCAGGGGCGCTCGCGGTGGCATGCCGCACATCTATCAGGCGTGATGCCTAGCGAGGTCCGCGAATTGCTGCTCGTCGGAGCGGGCGGCCTCGCACGCGAAGCGGCCGACGCCATCCGGGCGACGAACGCCGTCGCCCCGACCTGGAACCTGCTCGGCTTCGTCGACGATGATCCGGCCAAGCACGGCACCCTGATCGGCGGCGTGTCCGTCCTTGGCGGGGTCGATGACGTCCATGCGCATCCCGACGCCCAGGTGCTCCTGTGCACCGGCCGGCCCGACAACTACGTCACCCGCCGGCTGCTGGCGGAACGGCTCGGCCTCGGCGACGAGCGTTACGCCACCATCGTCCACCCGACCGCCTCCGTGGGCACCACCTGCGAGATCGGTGCGGGATCCATACTCCTGGCCCATGTCGACCTGACCGCCGACGTCGTCCTCGGTCGCCACGTTGCGGTGATGCCCCAAGTCGTGCTCACGCACGACGTGCGGGTCGACGATTGGGCGACGATCGCCTCTGGCGTGCGCCTAGGCGGCGGCTGCCACGTGGCCCAAGGCGCCTACCTTGGGAGCGGTTCCTGCATTCGCGAGGGGATCACCGTAGGCGCCTGGGCGCTCGTGGGGATGGGCTCCGTGGTCACGCGGGACGTGCCCACCGAGCGGCTGTGGTTCGGAGCGCCGGCGCGTGATGTGTCGCGCGCCCCGCTGCCGACAGCCGATGAATTCACCGACTGAAGAGGCGTGGCGCGCGGCCCGAGACTCAGACGTTGCCGCGGCGCAGGACGTGCGGGACGGTGCGCAGCAGAAGCTTGAAGTCGAGCCAGAGCGACCAGTTGGCCACGTAGCGGTAGTCGACTTCGACCATCTCGTGCAGCGGCAGGCGCAGGCCCATCACCTGCCACGGACCGGTCATGCCAGGCGTGAGGTGCAGGCGGCTTCGGGAGAACCCCACGACAAGCTCGTCCTCCTCGAGGACGAGCGGTCGTGGACCCACGAGGCTCATTTCGCCACGCAGGACGTTGAAGACCTGAGGGAGCTCGTCGAGCGACGAGCGACGGAGGAACCTTCCCACCGTGGTGACGCGCGGGTCGTCGGCGATCTTGAAGAGACCATCGCCAGGCTGGCTCAAGGCGCGAAGCTCGTCCTTGAGAGCCTCGGCGTCGGAGACCATCGAGCGGAACTTGATCATCGAGAAATACTTGCCGTCGCGTCCCACGCGAAGCTGCCGGAAGAACACCGGGCCCTTGGAGTCGAGGCGGATGGCGACGGCGACGGCGAGGATGATGGGGCCGACCGCGACCAGACCGGCGGACGCCACCACGATGTCGAAGAGTCGTTTGACCAGGCGCGAAGAGCGGCACAGGCCGAACCGTCGCACGCCCAGGAAGGTGAGCCCGTCGACCTCGTCAAACTCGACGTGGGCGCCGACCGCATCAAGGATGCGGGGCAGGACGCTGACGCTCACGCCCGCGGCCTTGACCATACGGATCAACTCCGCGCCGCCGGTCTTGTCCCCCGCCGCGGGAGCGACGATGACCCGCTCGATGTGCTGCTCGCGAATGAGGTCAGTTACGAACGACGGGATCTCGACCGCGTCGACGTCATCACTGCTCAGTGGCACACAGGTGATCACTTGTGCGCGCGCCCGACTCTCGGCCAACCGCTCACGGATGCGGCGCGCCTGCTCGAGGTCACCGAGGACGAGACAGCGTTCCGCCGCGTGTGTGCGCCGAGTTAGCCACCGGACGAGAGTTCGCCCGGTAGTGACACCAAGAAACGCCGTGAGCCACAGCGTGGCGATCTCGGCACCACTGATGCCACTTGGCAGCAATGCGGGCTGGAGAATGACGAAAGCGAGGATGAGCAGGCCAGTCAACTCCAACAGGCGCGGGACCTCGTTCAGCGTCGACGGCGCGAGACGTAGCTCGTCGCGGTCGTAGAGGCCGCCCAGCTTGAAGAGGGCCAGGACCAATGGCGTGCCTGCGATCCCCACGAGCACTCCATTCTTGCCCAACAGAGCGAGGACGGCGAAGAGAGTGATGGTGACAGCGGCGCTGTCAGCGAAACCGAGCGCTCGGCGATGGAAGGACGGACTCGAGAAGGCTTGGGTCGGCCGCGCTTGGACTTCAATGGCCCGGAGCTTGGCCGGCAGCGCAGGAGCGTGGCCCGCGGTGGCAGCGGCCTCTTGCCGCAGTCTCAATCCACTAATAGCCCCCGGCGTCATATCTATGTAACGTGGCTGGGGCGCACAGTCTTACGCGGTTTGCCGGTATGGAACTGTGTGAGATTTGACCACAACACCGGGCATGGCAAAACCGCGACGCGTTCTCGCGCCGCGGTCGCCCTGGGCCGCGCCAATGTGAAGCCGGCGCGGGACTATGCCGCGGCCGCGCCCTGGCCATGCATGCTCGAGGGCGCGCAGCTCAAGCTTTCGAGCTCGCGCTGTAGCGCGCGGCGACCGCGATGATGGAGCGCATGGATCGACCCTTCGGTCCGCCCCATGCGATCGGCTATCTCCCCCGGCGATAGGCCGGCCACGTGCCGAAGGATGACCACGTCACGCTGGTCTTCTGTCAGGGTTGACAAGGCAGCACGGACGGTGAGCGAGCGCTCGAGATCGACGCCCTCGTCCTCGCCGTCACGGTCGAGGTCGCTATCGGTGGGAATCATGCGGTTCGCTCGAAGATGGTCGATGGCAACGTTGCGCGCCATGCGCAGGAGCCAGGCCGAGAATGGAATCCCGCGGTCGTCGTACTTGACCAGCGAGGTCATGAGCTTGGCGAACACCTGCTGGGTCACGTCTTCGGCCTCGTGGTCGTTGCGCACGATGCTGCGGACATACCCATACAGGTTGTCCGAGTAGCGGACGTAGAGGAATTGGAACGCGTCGCGGTCACCTTCCTTGGCCCGTGCAACCGCAAGTCGCGTCTGTTCCACCGCCGTCGTGGAGTCGTCAATCCTCGTCTGGCACTTGAACCCAGCGTGCGTCCTCGCTGCGGCAGCAAGCCTCGCGTAGAGCGGTATCGGCCGCCCGTCCTTCGTCGGGATCACTCCCATGATCATTTACCCCCTGCGGGCCCCCTGGGCACGCTATCTCGTGCTTGGCGTACGGAGTACGCGAAAGGGAGTATCCGAAGCTGGGCCTCGGTGGTCAATGACCACCGAGGCCTATTCGCCGTTCAAGACTCTGAACTCTTGAGTTACGGCGATGCGCCGTTATGCGCGCCGCGTCAACCGATGCTCAGTGAGCCACGCAGCGGGGCCGATGGCGGGCTGCTTTGCGGGCGGCCTTGCTCGCCTTGTGCGCGAGGATGCTCCTGCACGCCTTGAGGTCGTGGCCTAGCAGGACGCGCGCGTGGCCAGTCAATTTCCGCATGGCGGCGTTGACCCGCGAGCCGGAGGAGATCAGGACGACCGGAGCGGTGGCGGTGCTCCCGGCGTAGTTGCTGTTGCCGGCGTAGCTCGCGCTATATGAGGAGCTGAGCAGCACCGTCACGATCGACACCAGGCCGGACCGGCACGATGCCACGCCCGACGTGTTGGTCGTGCCCGTGCATGCCGTCGTTCTCGGAGCGGCCGAGAACGAGAAGGCAATGGGCTGCCCGGCGATCGGAGCGCCCGTGGCCTGCGAGGTGAGAGTCGCTGTCAACGCCGGGACGACCGCCAGGATCGAGTTGACGACTCCGAGCGACGGCAGTGCGATTGACGTCCCCGCCTTGGCGACGGTGAGCGTCCCGGCAACGAAGTTCCCGGCCGGGAAGCTGTAGTTGGCGGCGGTCAGGGTCCCCTGCGTGCAGGTGATCGGGTAGTTACCGGGGGTGCTGCTCGTCGTCGCCGTGGTCGAGCACGCGGCCGCACCGGTGACACCGCTGGTGGCGAGGTTCTGTCCGAGGACAAAGCCGGTGATCGTCGCTCCCAAAGCCGGATTGGCGGTGCCGAACGGACGGGTGACGTTGTTGGCCGTGACCGTGAGCGGCGCCGCGGTGACGTCGAGCTTGGCGGTACCGCCTCCGCTGTTGTCGTAGCCCGTGACCGTGTGCGATCCCACCGAAGCCGGTGTGCAACTCGCCCCTGAGCAGGTGCCGTCAGGCCCAATCGAGAACGTCGTCGCCGGCGTGACGTCGCCCAGGTCGTTACCGGTCAGATTGATCCCCGTTGCCGCATACGTCTGCGCTGCGCCATAGCGAACGGTCGCACTTGGCGGCGACAGGGTCAAGGTGCGGGGCTGGGCCGCGACATCGGTCGGGCTCAGCGCCCGATTCCAGATCTCCGCATTGTCCATCATGCCCGGGTAATCGAGGCCGGCGCAACCCAGATACGAGCCGAAGTACAGGTCGTTGTTGGGCAGGCCGTAGGAGATCGGAGTGTTCAACGAGGTGCCCGAACCGACCTGCTGGCCATCGACGTAGATCCGCAGCGCGGTGCCGTCGTAGGTTCCCGTCACGAGGTGCCATTGGTTGTCCCACACGGCGTTGCTCGTGGCGTCGGGCGACAGCACGTAGGTCGGATCGCCCGGGGTCGAGACATAGAAGAAGAGTCCGCCCGTAGGCCCGGTGTAGAGCCCATAGGAGCCCGCGACGCAGCCGTTGTAGCCCTTGTCGATGACGTATCGGAAGGTACCCGGGCTGCCTGGACGCTTCACCCACGCCTGGACGGTGATGTTCGCGGGCGCGAGCGCGGGCGAGGCCGGGACGTTCACCTCGCCGGTTGTGCCGTCGAAGGTCAAAGCCGAGCCGGTCACGCCGGTCGTCCAGTTCACGCCGCCGATCAGGGTGCCGTTATTACCGAGTCCCGAGCTGTCGGCCGTGAAATCGGCGGCCCCTTCATCGAAATGCCATAGGCCCACCACGCTCGAGTCCGCGGAGGCAGAAGCGCTCGCAAGGCCCATCGTGAACAGCATGGCGACAACAAGAATGAGATACGCGCGTGCACGCGGCATTGATCGGCTCCCCGTTCGGACGCAGCTCCTGCTGCGGTATCAGATGAACGGCTGAGTGCTCTCACTTCTTACGGGTGCCGATGAGCGAAAGAAGGGAGGTTTTGGCACCGTTCCTGTTGCGTGTGGCGACGACTTGATGTAGCTTTGGCGGAAATCCAGTGCAAAGGCTAAGGGCCGGGGGGTTCGAAATGCAGGGGGCGAAGACCGGAAATGGTCAGAACCGCGATGCGTACGCGCGTCGCGGCGCAAATATCACTTTGGTCGCCGAGATCGGATTCGGCGTGGCCGCGCTGCTGGGGGCTCGGATGCTTCATGCTCGTCCTAAGCGCGAGGCGGAGGTCCGGCGCCAGATCGCCGAGGACGCGACGGTGCGCGAGCGAACTCGCATCGCCCGCGACCTCCACGACGGGCTGGCCCAGGATCTCGCCTTCATCGCGGCCCATGGCGACCGGCTCGCCGTCGAAATGGGCGCCGAGCATCCCCTGGCGATCGCCGCACGCCGTGCTCTGGCCGTTTCCCGCGGTGCCATCGCCGAGCTCTCCGCGCCGGAAGCGTCGTCCGCCGGCGAGGCGCTCCGCCTCGTCGCCGATGAACTCAGCACCCGTTTCGAGATCCAGGTTGACGTCAACGCCGACCCCCGGGCAGCGGTGGCGTCATCGGACCGCGAGGACATCGTGCGGATCGCCCGCGAGGCGATCGTCAACGCTGCGCGTCACGGCCGTGCCCGTAACGTCGCTGTGTCGCTCGATGGCGGAGAGGACGAGTTGGTCCTGCGGGTCCGCGACGACGGCGTCGGGATCGGGTCCGCCCCTCCGAGCGGAGGAGGCTTCGGGTTCCAGAGCATGCGCGAGCGCACGATGACGCTCGGCGGCCGGCTCAGCGCCAGGGCGCCCATGGACGGCGGCACCGAGCTTGAGCTCGTTGTGCCGGCATGACAAGCACGAGCATTCTCATTGCCGATCACGCGCCGACGCGGCTTGGGGTCAGGATGGCGCTGGCCGACGATGCGGTGATCTGCGCCGAGGCGGGCACCGCCGAAGAGGCGATCGCCGAGGCCAAGCGCGCCCAGCCCGACGTGTGCTTGGTCGGGCTCGATCTTTCCGGGGGCGGGATCAATGCGGTGCGCGGGATCTGCGCAGCGGCACCCGACACGGCGGTGATCGTCCTGGCCGGGGTCAGTGACGTGGACGACCTCCTCGCCGCCGTCCGCGCCGGGGCGGTGGGGTACGTTCCCGGGGACGTGAACGCCGAACGACTTCGCCGGATCGTCCGCGCGGTGGCCGAACAGGAAGCCGCCGTGCCCCGATCGATGGTCCTCGACCTGCTCGGCGAGCTCCGGATCGCCGAATCCGCAGGCGACGAGCGTATGACCGCCAGGGAGGCGCAGATCCTGGGAATGCTCCGCCGCGGGCACTCGACCTCGGGGATCGCCGACCGACTCGCCATCTCGCCGGTCACCGTCCGACGGCACATCTCGGAGATCGTCCGCAAAACCGGGGTGTCGGATCGCGCCGGGCTCCTTGCCCCGGTCGGCGGGCACACCCGCCTGTCCGAGGCCGTCGTCGCCAACTGAACGCAAAACGGGCCACTCGGCTCATTGCGGTTTCGCAGGACACCGGCGAGGATGATCGAACCCTTGTTTCGATCATCGATGGGCGCCCTCTTCAAATCCAACTTCGACGGCGAGCCGCGTGAGAGCCGCTGCGAACCGCTCACCTGCGGCGAGGACGCCGATGCGTCGCCCACCGTCGAGGCGGTTCTCGAGACCGAATGCGTAGCGCTGCTCGCCCTTCAGGCCAGTCGTGCGCGCATGCGCTTCCTGTCGCGCGATCACGGCACCGCCGAGGCCGACCTCGGGGGAGCGATCGAGCTCGTGCTCCACGCCATGGGTGAACTTCGGGCCCGCGTGGCCGGCGGCCCCCCGAGCCTGCTCGCGCTCGGGTTCGTCGTCGGCGACGAGGACCGTCCGCCCGTCTGAGCGCAGGCGGGCCTGCCTAGGCCAGGCCCTGGCGTACCGCGTAGATCGCCGCCTGCAGGCGGCTGGTCACGCCGAGCTTCGAGAGGATGCTCGACATGTGGTTCTTGGCGGTACGCGGGCTGATGCTGAGTTCAGAGGCGATCTCGGCGTTGTCCATTCCCCGCGCCACGAGCGCCAGCACCTCGTGCTCCCGCGGTGAGAGACGGGCGGTGATGTCGAGCGCGGGCGGAGGTTCGACGTTGTCGCGCCGGACGCGCTCGAGCAGCGTCGAGGCGGCCCGAGGGGACAGCCAGGACTCGCCACCCGCCGCGGCCACCACCGCGCCCGCGATGTCGTCGATCGACGTGTCCTTGGCCAGGTAGCCGCAGGCTCCCGCGACCACCGCGCCCGCTATGTCCCGCTCGTCGGTAGCCACCGTCAAGGCGATCACGCGTGCCTTCGGGTCGTGCCTGACAATCTCGCCGATCGCGTCGATGCCATCGAGGTCGGGCATCCGCAGGTCGATCAAGATCACGTCCGGCTTCAGCTCCGCGGCGAGGCGTACCCCCATCCGGCCACCGGACGCCTGCGCAACGACCTCGATGTCCGTGTGAGCGGCGAGCATCGACGACACCCCCGTCCGAAACAGGTCGTGGTCATCGACTACGAGCACACGGATTCGTTCCTGCTCCAAGCCCGGTCGCCCCCCGTTCATCGTGTGAACATTGCCACCTGCAGCGTTCGGGCGCAACTTCACCCATAGCCTCCGCGTGAGTAGTGGCCCGCCCGCACCGTTAGATCTATGTGCGCGTCAAAGCGGCCATTGTTGTAGGGCGGGGTTCCTGGGCGCACGGGCGCGCTCGCGGCGCGAGCAGCATCCCCGCGCTGGAGCCCGTGGCCAACAGGCCCATCATCCACCACGTGCTCGATGGCTTTCGCGCCGCGTCGATCCGCGAGCTGATCGTCGTCGGAGACTCTGACACCGTCGTCGCCGTGCGCGCGTGCCTGGATGGTTACGGGCACCGCTTCGAACGGCTCGAATACGTAGAGAGCGGGCCTTCCCCCGACGTGGGAGCGACCCTCAGGTCGATAGCACCGGCGGTCGGCGACTCGCCCTGTCTCCTGCAGCCCGCAGACGGCCTGTTCGGCGAGCCCGTCGCCTCGCTCGTACCCTCGCTCGACCAGGGCGCGGCCGACATGATCGTTCCCGTGGCGGATCTCACCGACGCGCTCGGCGGCGCCGACGAGGACGTTCACTTCCGCTCGCATCGGAATGGCTCCTCGGCGCGCGACGACCCCACTGCGGCGCTGGCCGTGTTCGGACCCGGGGCGCTGCGACGCGCATCTGAGGTCGCCACCCCCAGCGAGCAAGCGGATCTGGCCGTGATCGCCGAGCGCGTGGCGGCCACCGGGGCGACCGTGCGTTTCCAGCTCGTGGAATCGTGGCGGCGCTACAACGGGCATGGGGCCGACCTGCTCGAGCTCAATCGGGTGGCCCTCGAGGGGCTCACGACCGATGTGTGCCCTTCGGTGCGGAGCGAGAACCGGATTGAGGGTCGCGTCTCGATCCACCCCGCCGCATCCGTGCACACGAGCGTGATCGTCGGCCCGACGGTGATCGGCGAGGGAGCGATGGTCGACAACGCCTACATCGGGCCTTACACCTCCGTCGGCGCCGGCGCGCGCATCGAAGGGACCGAAATCGAACGCTCGATCATCTCGCCCGGCGCCAGCGTCCTCTACGTGGGCGGCCGTCTCGTCTCGAGCCTCGTCGGCCGCAACGCCCGCGTCTTCCGCGACTTCTCGCTCCCAAGAGCCATGCGCCTGTGGGTCGGCGACGACGACGAAGTCGCGCTGTGCTGAGCCCCGGCGGTTACTTCCGCCGACTCGCCTGACCGACGAGCTCAGGCTACGGCGAGCCGAGCCTTGATCGACGGCGTGGTGTCATTGAGCTCGAGTTCGCGCTTCAGCGCCCGCCGGCCGCGATGATGCAGCCCATGGACGGAGCTTTCCGAGCGGCCCATGCGGTCGGCGATCTCGCCGGGCGACAGGCCCACAAGATGACGCAGGACCACGACTTCGCGCTGTTCCACGGGCAGACTGGCGAGCACGCCGCGGACCGTCAGAGAATGCTCGAGGTCGGCGCCGTCGGCATGCTCGGGATCCATCACCGTCTCGCACGGCGTCGCGCGATTCACGCGCATGTGATCGATCGCCACGTTGCGGGCGAAGCGAGCGAGCCAGGCGAAGAACGGGATGCCGCGGTCGTCGTACTTCACGATCGAGGTCATCAGCTTGGCGAAAACGTGCTGGGTGACGTCCTCGGCCTCGTGATCGTCACGCACGATGCTGCGCACGTACCCGTAGATGTTGTTCGCGTAGCGAACGTAGAGGAACTGAAACGCCTCCCGGTCGCCTTCCTTGGCTCGCGCGACGGCGAGCGCGGTCTCACGCACTGCCTTGGGCGAGTCATCGAGCGCGGTACTGCGCCGAAAACCGATAGCTGCACGCGACTGGGTCGACAGGCTTGCGTCAAGAGCCGGTCGCCCATCGCTCCCGCAATGGCTTCTAATCATCATTACCCCCTGATAGCCCGGACCCATCGCCCTGGGCTGGACCGCGAGTATCGAGTCCAGGCAATCAACCCTCAATGACCACCATGGCCCATTCAGCGTTCAGCCTTATGAACGCTCGCCACCGCGCCCTCGGCGAGCCCGTCGTAAACTCAGGCTCCTCCGGGCGCGTAGCTCAGTGGGAGAGCGCTCGCTTCACACGCGAGAGGTCGCTGGTTCGAGCCCAGCCGTGCCCATTCTCAGAGACGTCGTTGGATCCGCAACGTGGATCGGTTTCGGTGGGCTACAACGACCACAGGGCTTCCGTGGGTGAGAGGCGTGCGGCTCGCAGCGCCGGTATGAGGCCGGCGACCGCGCCGATGATGAGGGAAGCGGCGATCCCGCCGGCCCAGGCTTCGGTGGGGACGATGGTCGCCCAGTGTTTGACGTGTGCGTAGACGGCCGTGGCCGCGGTGCCGAGCGCAACGCCGCCGGCTCCGCCGAGCAGTCCGAGGAGGACGGCTTCGGAGAGGAACTGGGTGCGGATGTGGCCTCGGGTGGCGCCGAGGGCGCGGCGCAGTCCGATCTCGGAGCGGCGTTCGAGCACGGAGATGATCATGATGTTCGCGACGCCGACCGCGCCGACCAGGAGGGCGACAGCGCCGAGGCCCAGGAAGAGACCGTTGAGGGCGCTCTTGGCATCCGCCTGCGCAACAAGAGCGTCGGACGGTTGGCTGACGTTGACCCCGCTGGGGTTCTCCGGGTTGGCGGTGGCGGCGAGGAGGTTGTCGACGACGTTCACCCGTTCGGTTTCGGCGCGGAGGTAGATGGTGGAGGGGTGCCCGGCGAAGCCGAGATATTTCTCTGCCGCGGGGTAGCCGACCAGGACGGCGGAGTCGAGGTCGGAGGCGAGCACGGCGGGTCGGAGGATGCCGGCGAGGTAGAACCATTGGCCGCCGACCCAGATGCGTTCGCCGGGGTACACGCGGTCGATGCCAAGCAGCCGGGCGCTGGTGGCGCCGAGGACGGCGACAGGTTCCTGGCCGGTGGCCGCGTTGAGGTAATGGCCGTCGGCCAGGGTGGTGGCGACGACCGGGAGAAGGTCCAGCGATGTGGCTTCGACGGTCAGGCCGTTGGTGTCGACCGAGGGGATGAAAGGGTTGCGGAAGGCACCCACGCCCTTGACTGTCCCGGTGCTCTGCACCTGCTGTACACCGGTGATGCGGCCGATCATGGCCGGCGCGGCGGTCGGCAGCTCGACTGGGCCTCCGGTGACGCTCTGCCCGTTGCTGACCGTGAGCAGGTTCGTGCCGAGCCGGTTGATTTCGGCCAGCAGACCGGCCTGGGAGGAGGCGGACAGTCCGAGCACGGCGACGATGGCCGCCACGCCGATCGCGATACCGAGAGCGGACAGTCCGGACCGCAGCTTGCGCGTGCGGAGTCCGACGGTGGAGAGCCGGGCCAGGTCGGAAGCCGGTAGGCGCTGGCGACCCACGGTCGCGGTCGCGCTCACGACGGCGCCTCGCCAGCCGGGCGGGTATCGGCGACGATGTGGCCGTCGAGGATCTCGACCTCTCGGGGCATCCGCTCGGCGATCGCGTGGTCGTGGGTGATGACCACGATCGTCGAGCCGGCCTGGTGGAGGTGGTCGATCAGCGCCAGGATCGACTGCCCGGTCGCCTGGTCGAGGTTCCCGGTCGGCTCGTCGGCCAGCACGATCGCCGGCCGGCCAACCAGAGCCCGGGCGATCGCCACCCGCTGGCGCTGCCCGCCCGAGAGCTGGGTGGGACGGGCATCGGGGCGCTCGGCCAGGCCGACCAGCTCCAGCGCGTCGAGGGCGCGCTGGCGGCGCTGCGTGAGGGGGATGCCGGCGTAGAGGAGCCCGTCGGCCACGTTGTCCACCACCGTGGAGTACTCGGCCAGGAAGAACTGCTGAAAGATGAACCCGATCCGCGTCGCCCTCAGGTAGGCCACGTCGTCGTCGGCCATGGCCGCGACGTCGAGCCCGGTGATCCGAACCTTGCCGCTGGTCGGCCGGTCGAGGGTGCCCATGAGCTGCAGCAGCGTCGTCTTGCCCGACCCCGACGGGCCGACGATCCCGACCAGCTCCCCCTGGCCAATGCTGAAGTTCACCCCGCGTAGGGCCTCGACGGGCGGCTCACCGGGGTAGCTCTTGGTCACGTCATCGACACCGAGCACCGGCACCCCGGCCCCGCCGATCGCGGAGCCGTTGCCGACGGCGACCGCGTTGTCGTCGGGTGTGGGAGGCGGGGTGTCCTTCATGTCGCTGGCACCACGACTTCTTGGCCGGCGGCCAGCCCCGAGCCGGTGACCTGCACCAGCCCCTCGGCATCGTCGAACAGTCCGAGCGATACCGGCACGAGATGATTCCTCCGGCCTGCACTGACGACCTCCACCGCGTAGCCACCCCCGGACCGGGCCAGCAGCGCGGCCACCGGCACGGTCAGAGCGCCCCGTACGCTGGCGGTGGTGATCCCGACCTGGACCGGGGCCTCATCCCACGTGCCGGCGGCGGCCGGGTCAGAGAAGGCGACGTCCACGGCGATGGTCGGCGTGCCGCTCCCCGAGCTGCTTGAGGAGCAGAAGTCCGTCCCCGGCGCGGCCGCGCTGGAGCTCGACCCGCCAGGCCCCGAGCTCGACGGGCAGGTGGCGACCGTCGCCACCGACGAGACGACACCTGCGGTGGTCTGGTTGTTGGGCAGGGTGATCGTCACCTTGTTCCCGACCGCCACCTCGGTCTGTTGCGAGGCGGCCACCGCGATCTGCACCAGCCGCGCGGTCGAGGTGGCCTGCATCACCGTCTCTCCGGGCTGGGTGCGTCCCCCGAGCTGAGCTGACACGCTCGTCACTCGCACGGCGGTGGGTTCGAACACCATCTGACCAAGAGCCAGGGAGCCGTTCCGGGCCACACCTAGCGCCGCCTGGAGCTTCTCCACGGCCGTGGTCGTGTCCGCCCCGAAGAACGCGGACCTCGGATGCAGCTGAGCCCGGGTGGCGTAGCCGAGTGCGACCAGATCCGCGTTGAGCTCGGCCACGTCCGGGCCGCTCACCCCGGCCGCCAGGATCCGGTAGGCCGGCGTGAAGCCACGCAGCAACACCACCGGGCGATCATTCACCCGATAGAGGACGTGACCCTGAGAGATCACCCGGCCGACCGCGGGCAGCCTGGTGTAGGTTCCGCGGGCCTGGTTGATCACCATGTACGGCGAGCCGTCCGACCGCGCCCGGTAGGTCAGGATCCCATCCTGGGATACCGTCGCCGAGAGCTCCCTCTTTTTCACCGTTGCGGTGTTCGCCGTCGGTTGGTGTACAGCCGGGGTGGCTTGCTTCGCACTGGGCATGGCGACCACGCCGCAAGTGACGGCCACGGCAACCAGGACGACCGCTGCGGCCAACGCCCAGGTCTTCCACATCACCGCGTGACCCCCGCTGCGGCTGCCATACCGCGGCACTTCTGCATCGCGGCATGGAGAATGGTCATACCACTGGACGAATTGGAGGATGGGATTCGATTCGTGTCGACCAGCGGCCCATTCGGGGTGGGGTCCGGGAAGTCCGGCACGCCGTTGGCGCGGATGCAACGGGCGAACTTGAGGCCCGCCTGCTGCTGCTGGGAGCTGCGCTTGCTGCCGGTGAACCCCGCAGGCTCCAGGTTCTTGCACGCACTGATCGCCTGTTTGAAC
>DASZLV010000092.1:0-2316 GCA_035552215.1 Solirubrobacteraceae bacterium
CTCGAAGAGCGGAACCCCGCGGCGCACGAACGCGCACCCCTCCCTGACTCGCTCGAGGAGCGGCGGCTCGCTGAGGAGTTCGCGGACGCGTTCGAAGTGGGTGACATGGACCGAGTCGTTGCCCTGCTGTCTGAGGACGCCTGGGTGACCATGCCTCCTGAGGAATTCGAGTACCAGGGGCACGCCGCGATCGCGGAGTTCCTCGCCCATGGGCAGGCCTACCGCCCGCCCGGCGCCCGCGTCCGCCTTCTAGCCACCCGCGCGAACGGAGCGCCCGCCTTCGGCCACTACATGGAGCACGAGGCGGGCAGCCGGCTGGCACGCGGACTCGGGCTGTTCGCGCTCGTGCTGGAGGGCGACCGAATCGTCCGTCTGACCCGGTTCGGGACCCCAGAGCTGTTGCCACGATTCGGTCTGCCACTCGATCTGCAGCTCGACTGAGCGACCGCCTCGGGCCCTTCGCGGCCAAAGCTTGGTCACGGGTTCCGCCCCAAGCAGGGCAAGCGCCGCGAGTTCTGAGGCACCTCCTCCTCGCCAGAAGCGGGTTCCGCCACACCGCGGACGCTGCCGGTCGACGGCAGAAGCGGCCGCGAGCGTGTCGCTGCCGCAACAGGCGTGGAGCAGCAGCCCGTGACCGATAGGCGCCTGGCCCGGCCAGTCCTGCATCCGTGGCCGCACGGGCACCTTGGCGCCGCGCCGACCGCCTCGCAATTCGCGGATAACAGAGCGCTCGGCTCCGGCGTCGCGCCGAGCATCTGCTGGTCAGTCAGCGCGGCGAACATGGATGCTCGGTCGCTGCCGATCTCCTCGCCGTCGAAACGCGCATCGATCGTTCCCGACGGCATCGCGACCCTCGTGTTGCACTATCAAGGCCGATCCGCGATCACCGCACCCGTCCACGACAATGTCTACTGGGTGTCGGTACCCGACTACGTACCCTTCGCACAAGGGCCCCCGCTCAGCCAAGCCGCCGCGATCCGTCGCGCGATTCTTCACAGCCTGCCGACAAGCATCCAATGGCTCGCGCCCGACGGGCACGCACTCCGGACCTTTACGCCCCCGCCCGCGTACGTGCACTACCTCATCGCCGTCTACGACTCCTGCCAACGGGCGAATTGCGGAGCCTGAGCGGCCCTCTCAACGCATCGACTCGGCGGTCGGGATTGCCTGAATCGATAAGCCCGGCGCTGTTGCGTGCATCGCAGAGGCGTCCCCTCGCTTCACACGGTCGGCCTCCTGCATTTGGTGCGGACAGGCACGAGGCGGGGACTCGCCGGCCTCGCCCGCGGCGTCGCTCCTTTGCCGCTGACTCGGCCACGTGAGGCGTGGCCACAAGGTGGCTCGTCGTCGCCGAATGCGGCGACGCGATCCGTGCGGGACCATCCGGCAGCGCCGGCGCCCCCCGGGGTCTCACAAAGGATCGGTTGGCGCACGGCGTGGACGGCGTCGACGGCATCGCACCGGACGTGGGCGCCGACTTCTCCGAGCGTCTCACGGACCAACGTCAACCGCACAACAGCTGGATCAGACCGGAGCGCGGGCTTTCGTCAAAGGAGCAGCGCCTCGCGGATCCGCTCGACGAGGTGATGCAAATCCCAGACGGCCGCCTTCTCCAGCTTTGAGGCTGCGCCCCGATCGTCGGCGTCCTGGAGCTCGCCATGGTGGTAGATCCGAACTTGCCCGGTGATCAGATCGACCACTTTGTAGGGCGGAGGCCAGGCTTCATCCTCGGATGGGGTCGTGGCCCACGACCGGCGCCGAGGAACTTCCCGGGACATCGTCGTAAACGCCAACGGTGAATAAGAACTCGCGCTCTCCGATCGGCGGTGCGCCCGGGTGCTCACTTGTCGACCGATACACGGCGATGCTCGCGTCGTTGAGGACCCGGCCGTAGGCAAACCGGCCGTGGCCAAGTGCCAGTTCGCAGACGTCGCCGGGCTGTGCATTGCGCCTGGTCACCCGGTTCGTTCTCTCGCCTCGCTCGCCCGGGTGCCGCCGCTTCGCGCTCCGGGTCAGTGCTAGTCGATAGTCGCACTCGCCAACCGCTACCGGACGTACGCACCGGGTGGATGTCCGGGTCATCCGCGTCACAGCCGACCTGGTCGGGGTCGCCCGGGGGCCGCAGCCGCGACTCTACTTCTGCAACAGGGCGTGTCACCCGTCGCCGACGCTTGCCCCGACCAGAGGATCAATGGCAGGGTGTATTGGGCACCGCCCCGGCCGAGATCGAGCCGATGACGCGACGCGAGTGGTCGCCGGCGGGCTCGTCAATGAACCCGTGGAGACGTCCGGCTGCGGTTGGCGCCTCCCAGACCG
>DASZLV010000093.1:0-26622 GCA_035552215.1 Solirubrobacteraceae bacterium
TCCGAAGCCGGAGCCGATAATCACGACGCGATGGGGCTGGGGTGCGGTCATCTCCTGGAGCGAATAGTGACGCCCGCGCGGGCGAGCGGATTCCCGAACCTCTTCATTGTTCCTCCGGTGTCAGGTACGCCATCCTCCATGTGAGGCGTATAGGCCGCCACCCGTCCTCGGCGCGGAGCAGGTCTCGTTTCGCATTCTGCTCTCGCGTCCAGTACGTCCGATGGTATTCCCTGACCGGACCCTCGGCCCACTTTCGGCCGGCCGCGGCCCGCCGCGGCGGAAACTCGGAGGATGTG
This sequence comes from Solirubrobacteraceae bacterium, assembly GCA_035552215.1. Taxonomy (GTDB): domain Bacteria; phylum Actinomycetota; class Thermoleophilia; order Solirubrobacterales; family Solirubrobacteraceae; genus Palsa-465. Next base: position 297 of record DASZLV010000093.1, read on the forward strand.
TCGCGTTTCATCGACCATGGAGGTTGCCGCGAGACGTTTTGCGCAGCCTCTGCTCTCATGGGTTCGCGCCGCGCCTCCTCGTTCGCTTCGCGGCGAATCGTCGTCGATTGCCGCGCTGCGGTGTGGCCGTGGCGCGGCATGGGGCGCGCCAAGCCACCACGCCCTCGCGCGGGCGGGCCCTTGCTGCGTTTTCCATGTATTTCAAGGAAAACGCAGCACACCCCCCGCCACCGCGGGGGCGCGGACCCCAGCGCGCGTTCGACCCCCGGCCCGCGGCGCGCGCGGCGGCCCCAAGCCGCGGCCCGCGGCGCGCGCGCGACGCCAACCCGACCCGCGCCCCCTCAGAGCGGATTTTCCGCAACCGCTCAGCATGGCCACCGATGACAGCCCCCACGGCGGCGACGACGATGGGATCGCCTTATCCGGCGATTGTCAAGCCAAGACGCCGCGGCAAACGAAACGACTGGAGGGACCTTCCGATGTTCTTGAGCGATCGCAGCACTCGAACCCTCGGCGCACGTGCACAAGTTCGGGCGCTGGACGCGTGGCGTGAGTCTGCGCGCATCGCGTCGGCGCGCTGGGCGGCCTTCCTCGACGCCGAGCCGGATGCGCGCTCGTGGGCCTTTATGTCCTACGTCGCCGCGCTGGATGCCGAAGAGGCCGCGGCTGCCGAAATGGCCGGGCTCCGTGCACTCGCGGCCGCATAGAGAAGGTCGGCATGGAACTCCGTCACCTCCGCTACTTCGTTGCGATCGCCGAGGAGCGCGGCTTCACGCGTGCGGCCGAGCGTCTGTGGGTGGCCCAACCCGGGCTGTCGACGCAGATCCGCCGGCTCGAAGCGGAGCTTGGCGTCCAGCTCTTCGACCGTCATGCCCGGGGGGTCGACCTGACCCAGGCCGGGGAGGTCTTCCTCGAACGGGCCCGCGCGGTACTGGGCGCCGCCGAGATCGCCACTGCTACCGGGCGCGACCTCAAGGCGGGAGTCCTCGGTCACCTCAGACTCGGAGTCGCCACCGGGGCTCACTGGCGCGGGACCTCGGGCGTGCTCGAGCGCTTTGGCCGTGAGCGCGCCGGAGTCGAGCTCACGGTGCTCGAGGGCTACGGTGGAACGCTATGGCGTGATCTGCGCGACGGACGCCTCGATGCCCTACTCGCGCCGTCGATCTTCGGGTCTGCGGACCTGAGGAGACTCGATCTCGATCAAGAGCCATGGGTCGTCCTGATGGCTAGGAGCCACCGGCTCGCGGGTGTCGGTCCCCTCGCCGCGTGCGAGCTGAACGGTGAACAGATCGCCGTCACCGCCCACCGCGATGGCGCCGGCTATGACCGCGCCGTCGCCGATCTGCTCAGCGAACTCGGCGTCGCGGCGGCGATGGTGACCGGCGCCCCGGGGCCCGCGCTGCACACCGCCCTCGCGCAGGGCCTCACGGTGGCCCTCGCCACGGCGCCGGAGACGCTTCACCCCGACGTGCTCGCTCGGACTCTGGATCCCCGTCGCGCGCTGACGTTCGGGCTGTACTGGCGCGACCAGACGCCGTCACCGGTGCTCGCCGAGTTCATCCGCGTCACGGCGACCTGCCTCGAGCGCGGACCGAGCTCGGCGCGGGCCCTGTCAGCCGTCGCTTGACCTGCCAGGCGTCGTGAGCGTCGATCCACGGCTCGAGCGCCTGGTTCCGCCCCGACTCACGACACCAGCCACTTCAAACACAAGAGATTGAGAGAGCTCACACATGCCCATCGCCCGCCCGGAGTACACGTCGGAGCTGTTGCGCCACTTCGCTGACCTGCGGGACGGCACCCATGGCGGTGTGCGCTCGCGCCGGGACAAGGAGGGCCTGTTCATGGTGGCCGCCGAGCTCCTCGACCCGGTGGCGCGACAAGTGCTGGATGAGCTCAATACCGATCTGCTGCTCGGTACCGGCGAGCTGGCGGCGGGCGGGGTTCAGCTCTCACGGGGCCGAAGCCTCGACGCCGTCTGGTCACTATCGTGGCCAGAGCAGCGGGCGGCCGGGGTCGGTCCGATCGTCATCAGTGCGTACTACGCCGTGGGTGCACACCATCCGCACCTGCGGGGCGGCACGGTCGGGGATTGGCCGCTCAATGTTTTCAACCAGGAGCAGGCGGAGGAGAAGCTACCCAACCTTCGCGCGATCGCGGCGGCCGACATCCACAACCTGGTCTTCCAGACCGGCGGGGACTACCGGATCGTCCCCGCCGTCCGCCGCTAGGATCGTCCCCGCCGTCCGCCGCTAGGCCCGAACTGCGCCGCTGGGCCTGAACTCCGCCGCTAGGCCCGCAGGTAGGTCAATGCCGCCAGCACGCGCCGGTGGCCGGTCTGGCTCACCTCGAGGTCGAGCTTTTGGAAGATGCTCGTGACGTGCTTCTCAACAGCGGCGCTTCCCACCCCCAGTGACTCGGCGATGCCCTGATTGGACATCCCCTCGGCCAGCAGGGCGAGGACGTCGCGCTCGCGCGGGGTCAGCTCGTCGAGCGGGCCTCGGACCCGGCGGCGCCCGAGCATGCGACCGACAACCTCCGGGTCTAAAGCGCTGCCGCCTGCGGCCACGCGGCCGACCGCCTCCGTGAACGCTTCGATGTTTCGGACCCGCTCCTTGAGGAGGTAGCCGACGCCCTCCGCGCTGTGGCCGATCAGGTCGAGGGCATAGTCCTCTTCGTAATAGTTGGAGAGGACGAGCACCCCCGTGTCAGGAAGACGCTCTCGCAACTCGACCGCCGCGCGGAGGCCATCGTCACCGTGACCTGGAGGCATCTGGATATCGACGATCGCCACGTCCGGGCGGTGGGCCAGCGCCTTGCGCAGGAAATCTCCCGCCTCGCCAGCCTGACCTACGACGTCAAACCCGGCCTCGACGAGCAGTCGTGCGACCCCCTCGCGTAACAGAACATCGTCTTCGCCGATTACGACGCGCACGGGCGCTGACACGCCCCCACGTTACTCCTCGCCACTTACAGCCTCGGCGGTGAGGAGCCGATGCAGGCTGCGCGCCACCTCCGCTTTCGGCACGAAAGGGATCCGGTGCGGTCGACCGCGAACGTCGATGGCGTGGACCGCGTCGCTGTCGGTTGAGGTCAGCACCACCCGCGGTGCCCAGGGTAACGCCGCGAGCTCATACGCCAGGTCGATGCCGACGCGATCGGGCAGACAGACGTCGACGAGCACGGCCTCGGGCCTCGTCGCGTTGGCCGCGGCGATCGCGGCCGCCGCGTCCTGCGCCGTGGTCACCGTTTCAATCCCCATGCTTTCGAGGATTCGTGTGGCCAGTACGAGATAGCCGGGATCGTCATCGACCAGGAGCGCGGAAGACACCATGAGACGATGATCGCACCATGCGTGCGCCGGCACGGTAGGGGCAACCCGAGGATGACGGCGGGTCTTTCCACCTCCGTATCGGCTCCTCCGGAGGCAACCTCTCGGGTTGGGCTCACGGCGCTATCGATCGGGACTGGGCTCGAGCACTTCGCCGCCGGTCCTCCGCAACGGCGCCCGGCCGCTTCGAACCGCCCACCACGCGTAGGCGGTGAACAGAGCTCCGATACCGAGGGCGACCGCGAAGTAGCCGTCGACGTAGCGGTTCACGGCCGGGAGCGTGTACGCGAGGATGGTCACGGCGCACCAGATCAAGCCCAGCACCGACACCGGGATCAGCCAGCGCCCGAGGCCGAAGTGCCCGGGCGGAGCATCGGGGATAGTACGAGCTCGTGCTCCGGCTATCACGGCGATGAGCGTGGCGGCATAGGTGAAGTAAAAAGCCACCGCCGCAATCGAGACGATACGGAAGATGTCACCGGCGCCGGCGATATTGATGATCAACATCACGGCCCAGAGGGTGACGATGGCGACGACCGGAGATCGGAAGGTCTTGCTGATCTCGGACAGATGCTTTGAGAAGGGCAGCATGTGGTCGCGCGCGACCGCGTAGGTCAAGCGCGTGGCGACGGCCACGTTCGCGATCGTGCAACCCATCATCGCCGCCAGGCCGATGACCTTGAGGGCGTCCTCGAAGACGGGCCCGAGCTGGCGGCCGACCAACCAGAACATCGCGTTCTGTTGCCCGAGGGCGGACGGAATCGGCCCGCGGATGGCCGCCACGAACACCCACATGACCGCGAAACCGGCGAGCCCCGAGACGAGGACCGCGCGCAACATCGCCCTTGGGGCGGTCTTGCGAGGATCCTGAGTCTCCTCGGCCAGATCGGCGGACGCCTCCCACCCCAGGAGGGTGAAGATCGGCAGTAACGCGGCGAGCAAATAATGCACAAACGGAATTCGGGTGCCATTCACGGCGCCGGCACCGTGGTTTGACAAGATGACGCGGAAACCCTGACTGCCGTCGAAGAAGATCGCCACCCCGAGAAGTAACATCAACGAGATTACGATGGTGCCGCCGATCTCCAGGAAGGCGGCACCATTATTGATCGCGCCGACCGCTCGAATCCCGATGATGTTGATCACGGCTGCCAGCGTGATCGCGGCTGCACCGAGCGAGGCAACGTTGTGCGGTGTGGGCTTGAGTCCTAACACGGGGGCATAGACCGAGCCAAGCAGGGCGCCGATTGCGACCGACCCGGTAGTAAAGGTGATGAGTCCAAAGACGGCGACGATCCAGCCGTAGTAGGGATTCGTCAGCCGGGCGGACCACTGATAGGCGTAGCCCGTGAGCGGAATTCGTGCGGCCATGTGCATGAACACGAGGACAACGGGCATCACCCCGACGAGTGCCACCAGCCACAGCCACACGGCGACGCCGCCTACCTCCCGAAGTGCGGGTTCGAACAAGCCCAGCAGCGAGCCGGTGATGGTGATCATGGAAAAGGCAACGCAGAAGGATGTGACCGATGTCATGCTGCGGCGCAGCTTCTGCTGATACCCAAACGCCGCGAGGTCGCGAGCGTCCACGTTTGCGCGCGCTGCGTCCGCGGGCGGCCCGTTCGGCGTCTCGGTGATCGCCAAGCGTCGGCCCGATGGACTAACTGATGGGAATGACGGCCGCGATCAGCGTGCCGCGGCCGCGCGGGCTCTCGACTTCCAAGCTGCCGTCGAGCACAGCCAGTCGGTCGGTCAGGCCCACCAGCCCGCTGCCGACAGGCTGGGCGCCCCCGAGCCCGTCGTCGTGGACCTCTACGCGCAGCGCGCCACGTTCAACATGCGCGCTGACTCTTACCACCTGAGCGCTGGCGTGCTTGGCCACATTGGTCAGCGACTCGGCGACGACGAAGTAGGCCGTCGCCTCTACCGGCGGCGGGAGGCGGCCGACGGAAACGTCGATCTCGACCGGGACCGCGATGCGGGAAGCGAGCGCGGCGACTCCGGCCCGGAGCCCGCCCAGGGTGAGTACCGACGGGAGGATCCCGTGCGCGAGCTCGCGCAGCTCGGCCGTCGCCTCCTCCGCGTGCTGAAGGGCCTCGCTGACCAGAGCAGGAGCATCTCCCCGGTCCTTCTCGAGCGACTGGAGCGCCAGGGTCAGGGTGACGACGGTATGGACGAGGCGCTGCTGGGCCCCGTCGTGGAGGTCGCGGACGACCCGCCGGCGCTCCTTGTCGGCCGCGGCCACCACTCGCGCCCGCGATGCGGCCAGCTCGGCCTGCGACTCCACGTTGGCGATCGCCGTCGCGACCAGCTCGGTGAATTCCCCGATCCGCGACTCCGCGTCCGGCGGCATCATCCGGGAATTGAACGTCCCCGCTGAGACCGCACCCCACAGCCGGCCGGCGACGATGATGGGCGCGCCGGCCGCCGAGCTCAGGCCGTGTTGCCGAAAGCGGGGGGCGAGCGAGCCTCTGACCTTCGAGTAATCGTCGATCCTCGTGGGTCGTCGGGTTCGGCGTACCACTCCTGCGATGGTGTCGGGATCGAGGGGCATGTGGGCGCCCACCGGGAAGGGGGATGAGAGCTCGCCCCAGCTGGCCACGACGATGGTCTCCTGAGACGACTCGTAGCGGTGCATAATCACTGACTCAGCCCCGAGCAGCAGGCCCACCTCCTCGGCTACTTTGGCGAACACCTCCGCGGGCGAGGACTCTCGCGCGACGAGCGTGGCTACTCGTCGCAGCGCGGCCTGCTGCGCGGCGAGCTCCCGAAGCTCGTCGCGGCTCGCTTCTACGATGCGTTGCGCCTCGCGTAGGTGATCCTCGGCCCGCCGTCGATCGGTGACGTCCCGTCCGACACCGAGGAAGCAATCTCGGTCGGGCATGGTTCGGGTGCTCCATTCCAGCCACCTGACCGAGCCGTCGGCGCACATCATGCGGCTCTCGAACCCACCCACGTCGTGCCCGCGAGCGAGATTGGCGAGCACCTCGCGACACGAGCAAACGTCATCCGGGTGGATCAAGTCCAGGCACGGCCGGCTCATCACTTCCTCACGCGAATAACCACAGGCGCTCGTGAACGACTCGTTGACGCGCGCGAAGTACCCGTCAAAGCCGACGACGCAGCAGAGATCACGCGAGAGCTCGAAGAGCTCGAACGACTCACCCGCGATCCATCCCGCAGCAGGCCGGGACACAGCGTGCTCGCTCGCAAGAGGTTCCGAGTGCGGTGATTCCTCGACGGCCGTAGGCGAACGTTAGACGACGCGAACGATTGGCGGAAGGGGCCCGACCCGAGGGAGGCGGCGGGCTATCCCGATGCGTCCCTCGGGTCCGGCAGCCAGCGGTTTCGGGCGTGAAGGTATGGCGCCGTGATCGCGGCCGAGCCAAGCTCTGACCGTGTTCCAATTGCGGGATGACTCCGCACCAGAGCAGGGTGTCGATGTCGCCGACGGGCGTCGGCGTGATCGCACCGCGGCTGAGCCGCTTCACCCGTTTCTCGACGGGTCCCGAGCCTCGTCCCCCGGCGATCCCGGGCGCCCGTTGCGCGGCCGCGGCGAGGAATGCGAGGTGCTCGATCGCCTCTTGGGAGGGCTTGCGGCGGGGAGCTCGGTGCTGGTCCTCCGCGGTGAGGCGGGCACGGGTAAGACGGCCTTGCTGGATTATTTGCGCGCGCGAGCGTGCGGGTATCGGATCACGCGGACGTGGGGTGTCGAGTCCGAGATGGAGCTCGCCTTCGCCGGCTTGCAACAGCTGTGTGCGCCCATGCTCGACCGGTTGGAGGCCTTGCCGCCGGTGCAACAGAACGCGCTGCGGTTCGCGTTCGGGTTGTCGGTGGGGGCGGTTCCCGACCGCTTCGTCGTGGGTCTGGCGGTCTTGAGCCTGCTCTCGGAGGTAGCCGAGGATCAGCCCTGGGTGTGCTTGGTGGATGACGTGCAGTGGCTCGATCGGGCCACGTTGCAGTGCCTCGCCTTCGTGGCCCGTCGGCTGATGGCGGAACCGGTGGCGCTGGTCTTCGCGGTTCGTGAGCCCGGCGCGGAGAGCGAGCTCGCCGGTCTCCCGGAGCTCACGGTGAATGGCTTGGCGGATCGCGACGCCCGTCTGTTGCTCGCCTCAGCGGTTCCGGGGCGGCTGGATGAGCAGGTCAGGGACCGGATCGTGGCTGAGACTCGGGGCAATCCGCTCGCGTTGCTCGAGCTGCCGCGGGGGTTGACCCCGGCGGAGCTTGCGGGCGGATTTGGTCTGCCCGATTCGCGGCCGTTGGCCAGCCGTATCGAGGAGAGCTTCGTGCGGCGGCTGCAATCGCTGCCGGAGGAGACGCAGCAGCTGCTGCTGATTGCGGCGGCTGAGCCGGTGGGCGACCCGGTGCTGCTGTGGCGGGCCGCCGATCTGCTCGGGATCTCGGCTGACGCCTCGGCGCCCGCCGAGGACGCCGGCCTGTTGCGCGTCGGCGTGCGTGTCGTCTTCCGTCATCCCCTGGTCCGGTCGGCCACCTATCGGCTGGCGGACCTCGATCATCGCCGTCGCGTACATCAGGCGCTCGCCGAGGTCACCGATCCTCTCGTGGATCCCGATCGACGTGCGTGGCATCGGGCGCAGGCCGCGTCCGGTCCCGACGAGGCCGTCGCCGGCGAGCTCGAACGCTCGGCCGATCGGGCGCTCGCGCGCGGCGGGCTGGCCGCCGCGGCCGCCTTCCTGGAGCGAGCGGTTTCGCTGACCCCCGATCCGGTCCGCCGGGGCGCGCGCACCGTCGCCGCCGGGCAAGCAAAGATGGCATCCGGCGCACCGGAGGAGGCGTTGGAGCTGCTCTCCATCGCTGAGCGCGGCCCACTCGACGAGCTCGATTGCGCTCGAGTCGATCTCGTGCGTGCGCAGATCGCCTTTGCCGTCAACCGCGGCCGTGACGCGCCGCCGCTGCTGCTGAAGGCAGCCAAGCGGCTCGAGCCCCTGGACGCGACCGTTGCCCGCGATACCTATCTGGAGGCTATCTTCGCCGCCTTGTTCGCCGGTCGGCTCGGTGGGAGCAGCGGTGTGCTGGCGGCAGCCCGAGCAGCGCGTTCCGCTCCACCGGCACCGCGGCCTCCGCGGGCCGCCGATCTCCTCCTCGACGGCTATGCCTTGACGATCACGGACGGGTACGCGGTTGGGGCGCCGATCCTGCAGCAGGCCGTCCGCGCCTTCGGCAGCGAGGACACCGCTCCGGACGCCGTGCTGCGCTATGCCTTCCTCGCCTCCTACGCCGCGCAGGCCACATGGGACGAGGAGGGCTACCGCGCGCTCCCGACCCGTCAGATCGAGCTGGCCCGGGAGGCCGGCGCGCTGTTGGTGCTCCCGCTCACCCTGACCATGCGCATCGGCGCGCACCTGCACGCCGGCGAGCTCGATACGGCAGCATCGCTGCTCGAGGAACTGAACGATGTCGCCAAGGCGACCGGAGCAGAGATCCCACCCTACGCCGAGCTCGCCCTCGCCGCCTGGCGCGGCCGGGAGGCCGAGGCCTCCGCGCTGATGCAGAGCAGCATGAAGGCCGTGGTCGCCCGCGGGGAGGGCATCGGCGTGACCTTCATCGAGTGGCTGACGGCCGTCCTCTACAACGGACTGGGCCGCTACCCTGACGCGCTCGCTGCGGCCCGCTCCGCGAGCGAGTACCCCGAGGAGCTCCAGTCGCCCCTGTGGCTGCACGAGCTCGTCGAGGCCGCCGTGCGCAGCGGCGAACTCGAGCAGGCGGCCGCCGCGCTGGAAGAGCTGGCGCAGATGACCGCCATCATCGCCACCGATTGGGCGCTCGGGATCGAGGCGCGCTCGCGCGCGCTGCTCGTCGAGGGCCCAGCCGCAGAACGGCTCTATCGCAAGGCGATCGAGCATCTCGTGCGCACCGAGGCGAGGGTCGAGCTCGCCCGCGCCCATCTGCTCTACGGCGAATGGCTGCGGCGCGAGAGGCGCCGGGTCGATGCCCGCGTGCAGCTCCGCATGAGCCACGAGATGCTGGTAACGGTCGGCGCCGAGGCGTTCGCCGCTCGAGCTGCGCGCGAGCTGGCGGCCACGGGCGAGACGGTGAGTACCAGCGCCGTGGCGCTGCGCGCAGCGCTCACGCCGCGGGAGGCGCAGGTCGCCCGGCTCGCACGCAACGGCTTCTCTAACCCGGAGATCGGCGTGCGCTTGTTCATCAGCCCGCGCACGGTCCAGTATCACTTGCGTAAGGTCTTCTCGAAGCTCGGGATCACGTCGCGCCGGCAGCTAGAGCGCGTGCTTGCGCCGGAGTCGCGCGCGGGTCCGGGCGCGAGTGAACGCGGGCAGAACGGTGTTAACACCCCGGGCGGCGACGGTCCCGCGTACGTCGCCCGTGGCGGCCCCGCGCCGGCGTACGCCAGCGGGGGCGTGCGCAGGACACTCCCGCCGTCAGACGACAACCACGTCTGAGTCGGTCAGCATCCGACCCCACCTCCAAACAGGGGTAGGTGCTGGCATTGGTGACCGCAGGGATCCTCAACAGCCTCGTGACTCAGCTCGGGTATCTCGCCATCTTCGTGCTGGTTGGAGTCGAGAGCGTCGGGATCCCGCTCCCCGGCGAAACGGCGCTCATCGCCGCCGCGATCTATGCCGGCTCGACCCACAAGCTTTCGATTGCCGCGGTGATCGGTACCGCTGCCGCGGCGGCGATCATCGGCGACAACATCGGCTACAGCGTCGGACGCCGAGGTGGGCTACCGTTCCTGCGGCGCTACCTGCATGTGGGTGAGGCTCGGATCAAGCTCGGCCGCTACCTGTTCATGACCTACGGCGCCAAGGTCGTGTTCGTCGGTCGCTTCGTGGCCATTCTCCGCACCTACGCCGCCTTCTTGGCCGGGACGATGCGCATGCCGCGGCGTCGATTCTTCGCTTTCAACGCCGGCGGCGCGATCGTGTGGGCCACGGCCTACGGCCTCGCGGCCTACTACGGGCAAGGCGCCTTCAAGTCCCTCAGCGCCCCACTCGACATCGTGCTCCTCCTCGTTGCCCTGGGCGCGATCGCGAGGGCGGTGGTGTATGTGCGCCGCAACCTCGCGCGCCTGACCACCGAAGCGGACCGCGCCCTCCCCGACGTGGCTGGGAGCTGACTTCGTGATCGGCGTCCTGATCTGTGACGACCATACGATCTTGCGGGCGGGAATGCGCAGTCGGCTTGAGCGAGAGCCCGACTTGAGGGTGCTTGGCGAGGCCGCGACCGCGGACCAGGCGCTCGTACAGACACGCGCCCTGCGCCCCGATGTGGTTCTCCTCGATCTCCTTCTGCCCCGGAAGAACGGCTGCGAGGTCATCCCCGATCTTGTGCGGCACGAGCCGAGGACGCGGGTTCTCGTCGTCTCCTCTCAAGCCGCGCCGAGTTGGGTGCGACGAGCGCTGTCAGCGGGCGCCGCCGGATATGTGCCCAAGCGGGCCTCTGACCGTGAGCTCGTGACGGCGATCCGACGCGTGGCCGACGGCGAGGGCTACGTCGACCCCGATCTGGGCGCCAGGCTCGTCATCGACACCGCCCTTCCCGCGCTGGCCCCGTTGTCAGAGCGCGAGCGCGACGTGCTACATCTGCTCGCGCTCGGCTACCGGAACCACGAGATCGCGACGCGCCTCTTTATCTCCGTTCGCACCGTCGACAGCCACCGTGCTCACATCATGCTCAAGCTCACGCTCGAGACGCGCGCGGAGCTGGTCATGTTCGCGCTCGCCAACGGTGTCATCGGTCCGTGACGCGGCCCGGGTCACCAGTGAGGGCGCGCGCCAGCTGCGTACGCGAGGTGATACCGAGCTTGACGAAGACCTTGCGCAGGTGATACTGGACGGTTCGGGGGCTGATGAAGAGCTGGGCCGCGATTTCACCGTTGGATAGACCGTCGTAGGCGAGCCCGGCGATCTTGGCCTCCTGGGGCGTGAGGTTCGTGTTGCTCTCACCGGTGCCTTGGCGGGCGGTGGCCCCCGTCGCCATGAGCTCGCTTCGAGCTCGCTGGGCAAATGCCTCGGCCCCCATCGCGACGAACATCTCGTGCGCGGTTCGCAGCTCCTCGCGCGCGTCCGCACGCCGGCGCGCGCGGCGAAGCCACTCGCCGAAGAGGAGGTGGGCGCGGGCCAAAGCCCAGCGCACGCGGCTGGCGCCAAGCCGATCGAGGGCCTCGCGGTACATGCCCTCGGCGCTCGCGTCGGCACTCACCAGGGCGCGCGCGCACGCCTCGAGGCCGAGCGCCCAGTCGCTGCCGCTGGCCCGGGCGCTGTCCGAGAACTCCTCGACGGCACCGGCCGCCTGCTCGAGCATCCCGCATCGTGTCGCCGCCTCGATGAGCTCGACCATCGCCCACGTCGAGAACAGAAGCTCATAGGGCCCCTCGCGGGCCTGCTGGGCCGCCGCGACGGCGTCCTCATAGTGACCGAGGCTGTTGCAGAGCACCGCGGTCACCCAGTGACCAAAGGCCACTCCGGCGCCTTCGCCCCGATCCGCCATCTCGTTCGTTCTCGTCGCGATCAGTGCCGTGGTCCCAAGCTCGACACCACGGAAGGCAGCGAGCATCAGAGAAGCGTAAGGCGGAAGCTCGCCCCCCGTCGCCGCCGCCGTCACCGCGGCCTCTTCGATGAGCGCCGCGGCGGCGGCGAAGTCGCCCGTGAACAGCCGCAGCCCTGCGAGTTGGTTGAGGGCGATGGGAAGCACAGAAAGCGCGCCGGCGCCACGAGCGAGCTCGACCTGGCGGGTCGAAAGCACGTCCCAGCTCGCGTCGTCCCACAGTCTTTGGGCCGACGTCGAAGCAAGCCAAAGCCACCGCAGCTCTTGCTCTCTCGAGAGATCCCGGAGGCAGAAGGCGCGTACCGCCCGTTTGAGCATCGGCGCCGCGGGCGCCGGGCCGTCGGTGATCAGGAGGGCGAGGCCATCGAGGAGGAGATCGTCCGCGCCCGGCGGCTCGCGCGAGGGCGGCCCGGCGCGCACGGACTCGGCGATCTCTCGCAATCCCCCGTGGCTGGCCGGCTGTCCGGCATAGGTTGCCGCAAAGAGCGCCTCCAGGTAGGTCTCGCGGGCGAGGCCGGTTTCGAGCGGCTCCAACCGTTTTGCCGCCTTGAGCAGCAGCAGCGGGGCGTCGCTCCCGCGCGAGGAGGCGAAGGTGATCTGACCCCGTAAGAGGTCGCCTTGGGCCTGCTCGAGCTCCTCGAGCGGACCGGCCTCCGCCGTGCCCAGCAGTCGCAGAGCTGGATCGAAGGCGCCAGCCTGGGCATGGGCCCGCGCCGCCGCCAACGCGCGTGACGCCCGCCGCGCTGGGTCCGCCGTCAGCACCACCGAGCGCTCGAGGAAGGCGGCCTCCGCTGCCAGCCCGCCGCGCGCATGCGCGCGCGCAGCCGAGCGCTCGAGCTCAGACGCGACATCCTCGTCGGGCCCAGACCGCGCCTGCGCGAGATGCCAGGCACGCTGATCGGGATCGACGTACGGACCCGTGACCTGCGCCAGCGCGCCGTGCGCACAACGCCGCTCCTGCGGTGAGGCTGCCCGGTAGATCGCCGAGCGCACAAGCGGATGGCGAAACGTCACGTGCGCGCCAAAATCCACCAAGCCAGAGGCTTCGGCGGCGTCCGCCGCCTCGCCCCCGATCCCAAGCTGAGCCGCTGCTGTCCAGACGAGCATGGGCTCGCCCAGCGGCTCGGCCGCCGCCACGAGCAGAAGCCGCCGCGCGTCCTCGGGCAGAAGCGCCAACCTGCGTTGGAAACTCACCTCGAGGCGCCGCGAGAGGGTCTGCCGGTCCTGCGGCGAGAACCCACCCGCCAGCTCCGCTGGTGACAATCCCCGCGGCAGCTCCAGCAAGGCGAGGGGATTCCCGCGCGCCTCGGCGACGATGCGATCACGGATACGCACGTCCACAGGCGACCTGATCATCGAGGCGAGGAGCGCGCGCGCGTCCCCGTCGCGCAGACCTCGGACCACGAGCTCCGGCAATCCCGCCATGAGCTGCTCGTCGGCGGACGAGCGGACGGCGAAGACCAAGGCGACCGACTCCGCAGACAGCCGCCGGGCCACGAACTCGAGCACCTGGAGCGAGACCTGATCGAGCCACTGCGCATCATCCACGAGGCAGACAAGCGGTTCCTCTTTGGCGACCTCCGAGAGCAGGCCAAGCACCGCCAGGCCCACTAGAAACCGACTCGGTAGATCCCCGGCGGTCAGCCCGAGCGCGACGCTGAGAGCATGGCGCTGCGGGCCGGGAAGGCGGTCTCGGCGCCCCAGCATCGGCGCGCACAGCTGATGGAGCCCCGCGAAGGCAAGCTCCATCTCGGACTGCACACCCGCAGCCCGCGCCAGCCGAAAGCCGGATCCCCGCTTCGCGACGTAGTCCAGCAGCGCCGACTTCCCGACCCCCGCGTCCCCCCGCACGACCAGCACCCGGCTCTCGCCTCCACGGACGGACTCGAGCAGCGCGTCGAGCGCCCGGCACTCCCTGTCCCGACCCAGCAGCACCTGGGGAACGTACACCTCGACCCGCCCGCACCTGGCTAGTCCTCGCACTGGCCAGCCACACTGTGGTGTTGGCGGATGCGCGGACGCTCACGCGTTGTGAGACTGGCTGCCGTGCGGAACGATGGGACCAGCTCGCGCGGTCGCCCCGCGTACAAAAACGCGCTCCTCGCCGGGAGGGGCTGAATGACCTATTGCCTCGGGGTCGACATCGGGGGCACGTTCACCGACTGCGTGGCGGTCGACGATCACGGCGACATATTCCACGCCAAGACGGCGTCGACCCACAGCTCCACCCCGGTCGCCGGCGTGCTCGCCGGCCTCGGGCTGCTGGCCGAGGAGGTCGGGGTCGGCACTGATGAACTGTGTGCGGCGGCTGATCGGCTCGGCCACGGGACGACGATCGGGACGAATCTGATCGTCGAGCGTAAGGGCGCCCGCGTCGGCCTGCTCGCGAGCGCCGGGCACGGCGATGCGCTCTCGATGATGCGGGGCAACGGACGCACCGCGGGAGTCCCCCCGGATCAGGTGTTCAGCGTTCACGCCACCGACAAGCCGAGACCGCTGGTCGATCGTCGACACGTGCTCGAGGTCTCCGAGCGAGTCGCGGCCGACGGCAGGGTCCTCGCATCACTGGACCCCGAACGCGTACGTGATCAGCTTCAGTGCCTGGTTGACCATAACCAGCTCGAGGCCATCGCCATCGCGCTGCTGTGGTCGTTCCGCAACCCCGCCCACGAACAGCGGCTCCGTGATCTCGTCGAGGAGCTGGCGCCCGAGTTGTATGTGTCGGTCTCGTTCGAGACGGCCCCGCGCCAGGGCGAGTACGAGCGGACGGTCGCCACCGTCTTGAACAGCTACGTCGGTCCCGTCTCGAGCCGCTATCTCACCGACCTCGCGGGCGCGGTGAAGCACCTGGGGCTGAAGCGCCCCCTGCTCATCATGCAGTCCGCCGGTGGAGTGGTACCGGTCGCGGTCGCGAAGCAGCGCCCCGTTCAGACGATCGGGTCCGGGCCCGCGGGCGGCTTGACGGGCAGCGCGTCGATCGCGGCCGCGAGCGGGCACCGGAACGTGATCGCCGCCGACATGGGCGGGACTTCGTTCGACGTCGGGCTGATCGTGGAGGGCCGGGCGGTGGTCTGCAGCGAGCAGGTCGTCGACCAGTACGCCTTCCATGCCACCCACCTCGATGTGCGCACGATCGCCTGTGGAGGCGGCTCGATCGCGTGGGTCGACCCCCACAGCGGCGCCCTGCGCGTCGGCCCCCGCTCCGCCGGGTCCGATCCCGGCCCTGCCTGCTACGGCAAGGGCACCGCTCCGACGGTGACCGACGCCGACGTCGTGCTTGGCCTCATCGACCCCGCGACGTTTCTTGGCGGCCGCATGGCTCTGGATGCCGCCGCCGCGCGGGAGGCCGTCGCCGCGGTCGGCGATCCGCTCGGACTGAGCGTCGAGGAGGCGGCCGCCGGGATCGTCCACGTCAACAACCAGAAAGCGGCGGTGTTGATCCGCCAGCGGACGATCGAGCAGGGTCTCGATCCGCGCGATTTCGTGATCTACGTGTTCGGGGGCGCCGGTCCCGTTCACGCCTTCGGCTTTGCCGGCGAGCTCGGCGTCGGCAAGATCGTGATCCCGCTCGGCAGCGGCGCCTCGACGCTGTCGGCCTTCGGGATCGCGGCGACGGCGATCGTCCGCACGTTTGAGCGCCAGTGCGCCCTGCGCGCGCCCTTCGCCGCCGACGACCTGGTCAGCGTCATCGCCACCGTGGAAAGCAACGCCGCGACCGCGATGCGTGAATCCGGCTTCGATCCTGCCGGGCTCGTCTTCGAGCGCGAAGCGGTGATGCGGTACGCCGAGCAGTTTCTTCACGACCTGCCGCTCACGCTTCCGTCGGGACCGATCGATCGGCACGGGTGTGAACAGCTCGCCGCTCGCTTCGACGAGGAGTACGCGCGCTTGTACGGTCAGGGTGCTCGTTCGGTCTTCCAGGAAATCGAGATCTTCGAGATTCGCGTGCGCGCGCGGGTCCCCCTCGAGGTCGTCCCCACGCTCCGCGCGACCCCGTCTCGGAACGGTGGCTCCACGACCATGGTGAGCGATCGCACCCGGCCGGTGTACTGGCCCGAGGAGCACGCGTGGGTCCCGACCGCCGTGCACGACGGCCGAGTCCTGCGGGCGGGCGATCGTGTCAACGGGCCGGCCGTGGTCGAGCTGCCGTATACAACGGTCGCGGTCGCCGCGGACCGCGTTCTCGAGCTCGATCCGGTCGGCAGCTACGTGCTGTCAACCAGCTGACCAGGGAGCCAGCCGCAATGGCCACCGCCGACAACGATGCCGTTCAGGCGCCACCCGCCCCACGCGAGGACTTCTGGGACGGCGTTGCCCACAGCTACATCCCGCCCGCCAAGCTGCGCATCGGCGGCGGGCTCGAGCTTCACCAGGACACAAGCGACGAGATCGATCCGGTCACCTACGAGGTGATCCGCTACGCCCTGCTGCACGTCAATCTCGAACACTCGGCCCTCATCCAGCGCCTGTGCGTCTCGCCCATCACCATGCTCACGCGCGACTTTCAGACCTCGGTCCTGACCGAGGACGGTGAGCTGGTGTTCCTCGGCCCTAACCTGCAGTATTTCTCAAACAGCCACTCGCTCACCGTCAGGTGGACGCTCGAGCACAGGTCCGAGAATCCCGGGATCGGCCCGGGGGACGTGTACTTGTCAAACGACCCGTTCGTCGGCGCTCCCCACCAGCCCGACACGACCCTGCTCGCTCCCATCTTCGTCGACGGTGCCTTGTTCTGCTGGGTCGCTAACACGTTGCACTACTCAGACGTGGGTGGAAGCATGCCCGGGAGCTTCTGTATCGACGCCCAGGATACCTGGGCCGAGCCGATGAGCTGGCCTCCGGTGAAGCTCGTCGAGGACGGTCGGGTGCGGCGGGAGATCGAGGAGCTGTTCGCCCGCCAGAGCCGCCTGCCGCACGCGGTATTGACCGATCTCCACGCCGCGATGGCGGCGATCGGGGGCGCCGGGCGCAAGCTCGAGGCGCTGGTCGAGCGCTACGGTGCCCCTGTTGTCAAGACGGTGATGCAGCGGACGCTCGCGGCCTCGGAGGCGGCGCTGGCCGAGCGTCTGGCGCACGTGCCGGACGGGCACTGGAGTCACCGCGCCTTCACCGAGGCCGCCGTCCCCGGCGACCGTGGGGTCTACGCCTACCAGATCAACGTCACCAAGTCAGGCCCGCGCCTGATCGTCGACAACCGCGGGACCGACCCGCAGGCGGGTTCGATCAACGTGACCTACGCGGCCTTCGCCGGGGCCGTCCTCGCCGCCATCACGCAGCAGATGACCGCCGATCTCGCCGGTGCGTACGGTGGCGTCTACCGGCTCGTCGAGTTCAGGCCCGAGCCCGGGCTGTTGAACTGTGCCGACTTTCCCGCCGCGGTTAGTCCGTCCGGTGCCTACACCACGGAGATGCAGCTCAACATCGCCGGGATCGTGGTGGCGAAGATGCTTGGATGCGGGGACGCCACAGTCCGAGAACTGGCCCTCGGGCCCTGCATCCCCCACTTCTACTCAACTGTGCAGGGCGGTATCGACGCGCACGGCGATATGTTCATCTTCCCCAACGTGGACGGGATGATGGGATCCCTCGGGGGTATGTGCGAGCGCGATGGTGTCGATGTCGGCGGTCACTACTGGATACCGGACGGAATTGCGTCCAACTGTGAAGACCTCGAGTCACAGTACCCATTGCTGATTCTCTCTCGCCGGTTACTCGACCCGGGAGCTGACGGAGCCGGGCGTCATCGGGGCGGACTTGGCTTCGTCGAGACCTCCGTGCCGCTGGCCGCACAGGCGTTTCAGCTCTTGCTCTACTCAAACGAATCGTTCACCAAGGCGCAGGGCCTGTTCGGCGCCAACCCGGGAACGCGGGCGTCGCTGCGGCTCCGTCGCGACACTGACCTCGCCCGTCAGCTCGAGGCGGGCACGGTGCCGGGTTCGATCGACGACCTTCTCGGCGAGGAGGAGCACGCCGGTTTCAAGGCTGCCCCGCTCGATCTCGGTCCGGCCGACGTGTGGCAATGGGTCTCACCGAGCACCGCCGGCTATGGGGACCCCTTGCGGCGCGACCCGGCCGCCGTCCTCGCCGACACGGTTGCCATCGGCCTGTCAACCGTCACTGCCCAGCGCGTGTATGGCGTCGTTATCGCCGACGGCAAGGTCTTCGAGGATGCGACCAGCTCCAGTCGACGCGCCCTGCTGCGCGAGCGCCTCGACGGGATCGAGCCCGGCGCGAGCGTCGATCCCCCCCCGGGGGCGCGGCGCGTCGGCGACATCCTCCACGTCGTCGAGGGACGCTGGTGGTGCAACGGGGCCGATCTCGGGCCCGTCGGCGCCAACTACCGCGAGCAGTGCCCGGTGCGTGAGACGCCGGTGCGCAAGATCGCCCCCGAGTTCGACGCTCGCGACATCGAGATGGCCGACCAGATCGTGTTCCGCGAGTACCTGTGCCCGGTCACGGGCTTCCGCATCGACGCCGAACTCGCGCGCGCGGGCGAACCGGTGCTGCACGACATCAGCATCGAGGGTCACTACGGACAGCACCAGCCGTAAGCCACGTGGATCAAGTCGGACTGGCTGAGTCCGTCGTCGGCCGCGCCGGAGAGCTCGCGATGATCCGCGCGCTCCTGGACCGGGCCACGAGAAACGGCGAAGCCCTCGTCGTGTTCGGCGAGGCGGGCGTCGGTAAGACGACGCTGCTCGACGCGGCAGCTGCGATCGGCGCGGAGAACGGAACGCACGTGCTGCGCGCATCCGGCGTCGAGTTCGAGGCCGATGTGAGCTATTTCAGCCTCAACCAGCTGCTCCTTCCCCTGCACGCGCTCTTCGAGGAGTTGGGTGACACCCACCGCACTGCTCTCAGGGTTGCCTTGGGCTTCGGCGAGGGCCCGGCCCCGGGCCGGCTCGTGCTCTCGAACGCGACCCTCGCACTGCTGCGCCGGGCGTCGGCGCGAGGGTCGTTGCTGGTGGTCATCGACGACCTGCCGTGGATCGACCGGGCGAGCGCCGGGGTGCTGGGGTTCGTGGCGCGCCGGCTCAACGGCACGCGCATCGGCTTCCTCGCCGCCGCCAGGACGGGCGTCGGCAGCTTCTTCGAGCGCACGGGCCTTCCCGAGCACGAGCTCCGCTCACTGGACGACGACGCTGCTCGCAGCCTTCTCGACGGTAAATACCCGATGCTCGCTCCTGGCGTCCGCGAGCGGCTCCTGTCCGAGGCACAGGGCAACCCGCTCGCCCTCGTCGAGCTCCCCGCTGCCCTCAGCGACCCCGAGCGCGCGGCGCTCAGGTCCCTCCCGGCCCTCTTGCCCCTCAGCCGCCGCCTGCTCGCTCTCTTCGCATCGCGGGTCGAGGAGCTGCCGGCGCCGACGCGGCGACTGATGCTCCTGGCCGCCCTGGATGGCACCGGCGACCTGCGCGTGCTCGAGGCGGAGGACGCCCGTCACCAGGGACTCGAGCGGCTCCAGGCAGCCGAGACGGCCCATCTGGCCCACGTCGATCCGCGCACCCGACAGCTCGCCTTTCGGCACCCGCTGATCCGTACCGCCGTCGTCGAGCTCTCGACGAGCCACCAGCGCCGCCGGGCACACGCCGCGCTCGCGGAGCTGTGGTCCGACGAGCCCGACCGCCGCGCCTGGCATCTCGCGGAAGCCGCCGTTGGGCCCGATGCGGAGGTGGCCAGGCTCCTCGACGACGCCGCCCAGCGCGTTCTCCTTCGAGGCGACGCGGTCAGTGCCGTCGCGGCGTGGACCCGCGCGGCGGAGCTCAGCACCTCCGCACCCGACCGGGCTCGGCGCTTGGCTCAGGCCGCCTACGTCGGTGCCGAGGAGGCCGGCGAGCTCGGAAATGCCGCCATCCTCCTGGCGGACGCCCGCCGCGCCGACCCCTTGGTCGGCGGGTCCCTCCACGCCGCTGCCGCGGCGGTATTCCTGCTCATCAACGGCGACGGGGACGTGAACACGGCCCACCGGCTCCTCGTCGGTGCGATCGAGACCGGCGAGCACAACTACGACGCAAGCAACGACGCGCTCATCGAGGCGCTGCACAATCTGATGCTGGTGTGCTGGTTCGGAAGTCGAGCGGAGCTTTGGGAGCCGTTCTACGCCGCGTATGCCCGGCTCGACCCGGGGCCGCCGGACATCCTGTCCGTCATGAGCAAGACGTGGCCGGATCCGGTTCGGACTGCGGCCGCCGGGCGCGCCGAGTTCGACGTGCTCGCCGCGACGATCGAGGACGAGAGCGACCCAACGCGGATCATGCGCTTCGGCACCGCCTCCGTATACGCCGACCGGCTCGGGGACGCGCGCGAGGGGGCATGGCGGCTCGTGAAGCAGGGCCGGGAAGGGGGGCCGGCGCGAAGACATCTGGGATCGCTTCAGCACCTGTGCCTCGATGACTTCCTGACCGGAAGGTGGGACGAGGGCGAGCAGCTGGCCGACGAAGGCCTAGCCGTCTGCGAGGCGCACGGCTACCGCTTCTTCGCTTGGTACTTCCTCTATCAGAAGGCGATTCTCGCCGCCGTGCGCGGCGAGCACGGCGCGAGCCTCGCCCTGGCCGACAGGATGACCCGGTGGGCGACGCCGCGCGGCGTCCGCAGCGCTCTGCTCTTCGCCGAGCACGCCCGCACGCTCTCGGCGCTCGGTCGCGGCGATTACGAGGAGGCGTACCAGCGTGCGAGCTTCCTAAGTCCCGCCGGCACTCTCGCCTCCCACATCCCCCATGCCCTGTGGGTGGCCCTGGACATGGTCGAGGCGACGACGCGGACAGGCCGCCAGCGCGAGGCGGCCGCGCATGTCGAGGCGATGATCGAGGCGGACGTCGCGTCGATCTCGCCGCGCATGGCGCTCCTGGTCGCGGGTTGCGCCGGCATCGCGGCCGCGGACCGGAGCGCCAACGAGCACTTCGACCGCGCCTTGTCCACCCCCGGAGCCGACCACTGGCCGTTCGAGCTCGCGCGCGTCCGGCTCGCCTACGGCGAGTGCCTGCGCCGCAGCCGCGCGGCGTCCGAGTCGCGGCGCTACCTGACAGCGGCAGAGGAGACCTTCCAGCGCCTCGGCGCCCGGCCGTGGGCGGCCCGCGCTCGCAACGAGCTGCGCGCGAGCGGACCGACCAAGCCGCGAGCCGACGAATATGACCGCGACGAGCTCACGCCGCAGGAGCGCGAGATCGCACTCCTGGCCGCCGAGGGGCTGACGAGCAAGCAGATCGCTCAGCGCCTCTTCATCTCGCCCCGCACCGTCAGCACCCACCTCTACCGGCTCTTCCCGAAGCTCGGGGTGTCGTCGCGAGCCGGGCTGCGCGACGCGCTCGCCTCCTTGCCCGCCGAGCCTGAGCATGAGGTGAAGTAATTTGACGCATGCTGACTCACCCGGCGCCCGAGGACGATGAGCGGGACAAGCACATCCATCAGTCGGCCACGCAGGGGAGAGTCATGACACAAGTGTTAGCCACCCGGTCCTCGCGCCTCGAGCTCGATGACTACCCGCTCAGCCTCGTTTCTGTCGACACCGTCGACGGCGAGCCTGGCTCCGCCGGGGATGTGATCGGCGTCTTGGTCGCCTACGGGGACAGCTTCGCACGCACCGGACTGCGTGCCGTACTGAACACCAAGCCGGACATCGCCGTCGTCGGTAGCGCCGCTGACGGGGAGCAGGCCCTCGCCATGGCGAGGCAGGTCCGGCCCGACGTGATGCTCCTCGACATCGGACTGCCGGGCATCGATGGAGTCGAGCTGACTCGGCGCCTGGCTCTGGACCCCGAGTGCTCACAAATACGCGTCGTGCTGCTCGGCGTCTCGGGGGAGGACGATGAGGTCTTCTCGTCGTTCCGCGCCGGCGCGAGTGGATTCCTGCTTCGCGACGTCGAACCCGCCGAGCTCATCGCCGCCGTTCGCAGCGTCGCCGCCGGCGAGGCGGCGCTGTCACCGTGCCTGGTCCGCCGGGTAATCGCCGAGTTCGCCTCGCGGCCCGACCCGCGCCTGCACGCACCCAGCCAGCTCGAGGAGCTGACGCGGCGCGAGCGCGAGGTCGTGGCGCTCGTCGCCGCGGGCCTCAGCAACGACGAGATCGCCGAGCGGCTGGTTGTCGCCCCGGCGACGGCCCGGACCCATGTCAGCCGGGCGCTGTGCAAGCTCCGGGTGCGCGACCGCGCCGGGCTCGTCACGCTGGCCTATGAAACCGGCCTCGTCCTCCCCCGCGATCGGGCCAGCGCGTGCTCGGCGCCGGCACCGGCGCCGGCGCGCGGGGCCGCGGCATTCGCGGCCCGATGAGCTCGCCCGCGAGATTCTGGCCGGGCGACGCCCGCTTGGCGGTGACGGTGTCGATGCAGTTCGAGGCCGGCGGCCAGCCCATCTCCGGCGCCCCCGGACCGGTCACCGAGCCGATCAGTCCGGGCTATCGTGCGGCCCCCGGCGGAGCAGAGCGGCCTCCCGGGTGACAGCAGCACCGCGCTGAGCTGATCAGCGCTCGCCGGGCCGGGAACGCCGCGGGCGGTCGAGGTAGAGACGCGCCGTACGCGCATGGGCGCTTTGGGGTGTGATGCTGCTCAGGGGAACGATCTCGGCCCGGATGCGCGCGTCCAACGTCGTCGCGTCGGGCCAATCGATCTCGAGCAGGTTGCCCGCCGGGTCGCGCAGAAACATCTGCACGGCTCCGTCCGGGAGCTCGTACATGCCCGAGAAGAATGCGCTCTCGTCGTTGAGTCCCTGCTCGCGGGCGCGCCAGAACACGGCCTCGAAGTCGTCGACGTTGAGGCCGACGTGATGAAAGGTCGGCGCCGGAGCTTCCTCGCGGACGAACAGGTGGAGCTGCTGGCGGCCGAGGCGCAGCCACTGCTCGGGGAAGGCGAAGTTCGGGGTGGCAATGCGCTCCATCCCGAGGATCTGCTCGTAGAACTGCACCGATTCATCGAGATCGATGGCGTGCACGCTGACGTGGTTGATCGAGCTCGCGGTCATGCGAGCGACGCTCGTGCGAGGAGCAGCGTCGCGCGGGTGCCGCCGGCGGGGCGCGGCTCGAGCTCGAGGGTGCCGTCGTAGCGGTTCGCGATCCGGCGGCACAGGCTCAGCCCGAGGCCGCTGCCGGCGGCGTAGCGATCCACCCCGGCCAGGCCGACCCCGTCATCGTCGACGAGGAGTCCCAACGCCGCCACCGACTGGACGGCTGACACCTGGACGTGGCGGGCGCCCGCCGCCACGGCGTTGCGGAGCAGGTTGCGGAGGATCACGCGCAGTGATGCGGCAGGCAGGGGGAGAACGGCGGTCAGCTCGGCCGTGACGGAAATGTCCGCTCGGCCGAGATCGCTGACCGCCTCGCCAAGACAGGCGCTCGCGCACGAGGAGGCTCCCGCTCGCGCTTCACGGGCCGCCTCGAGCAAGGAGTCAATGAGGACGAAGGCCGGCTCGAGGACGCTCGCGGCATGATCGGAGAGAAGCGCTTCCTGGAGCGGGGTCTTCAGCTCATGGGCCACGAGCGCGGCGAAGTCCTCGAGCGCCTCGTTGTGGCGAGCCAACTTCATCGCCGCCTGCGCCATCCGCTCCTCGTACCAGCGGCGTCGAAGGATAGGCATCAGGCCGGCGATAATCGCCGCGGCGCTCGGACCCCTCTCGCCGCCGACGATGACTATCTCCCCCGCTTGGTTGAGCCTGAAGGTCCCCCGCCGTCCCCAGCCTTCACCTTCGGCGACGAGCAACCGGAGCTCGCCGCTCTCGTCCGGCGCCCACCATTCGATTCTCGCCGCCTCGCACACGCGGCGCAGAACAGCCAGAGCGCGCGCCACACCCGTCTCGAGCTCCGGCGCGGCGGCGAGCGCGAGCGCCGCCCGGACCCCGGGCGGGAGCTCGCGCGACTGCTGCTCCTGGTGGACGACACTCGCGAGCGAGAGCCGGGTCCGACTCATCAGGCGAAGCGCTTGACAAACGCCAGCGCGGTCTCGGCGACCGTACGCCAACCGGCGTCGATTGTGAGCGCGTGCCCGTGGTCGGAGACCTTGACGATCTCAGTGACACCTTCGTTGCGATCCTCTTCCTTGAACGCCGCGTTCGCGACCGCCCAGGGCACCGTGTGATCGACCTCCCCGGCGATGATCAGCAGTGGTCCGCGCCCCGCGTTGCGGGTGTCGACCTTGGCCTCGGTCCATGGGTTGAAATTCGCGCTCGCAGACTGGAACAGGGGCGCGCCGGGCGTGGGCACGGCGAACGTCTTGTAGAGCTCCTCGGCCTCGTCCTCGCTGACGGCGTTGGCGAAGGCATAGCGGAACTGGTCGTAGGTGAGGGGCACGGCGCGATTGCGATTGGCCGGGTTGCGCAGGACCGGCGCGGAGGAGCGGAGCTCCGAGAAGGGAAGCGGGAGCACGCCGCGAAAGGGCGCCGGGCTGATTGCTACCGACGCCGCCGACAGGCCCCGCCCGGCGATGATCTCGGTCACGAGCCCGCCGAGCGAGTGTCCGATCACGGCGGGCTTGGTGTCAAGGTCACCGATGATCTCGGAGAAGTGGTCGGCCACCTGCCCGATCGTCTTGCCCGCGAACGGCTCGGGATGGGCGCGCGCTTCCTCCACCGTCTCCGGATCGTCGGGCCAGCCCGGGGTAAGAGCCGCGTAGCCGGCGTCCTCGAACAGCTCGGCCCATCGGTCCCAGCTCGTGGGCAGAAGCCAGAGGCCGTGAATGAAGACGACCGGTACGGCTCCGTTGCTGTTCGCTCGCTCGATCTGTTCGGTCTCATGCTCGGTCAATGTCATGGTCAAGGCCATCTCCTTAGAGTTACTGGTTTGCAGGTAGCGGTCACCGGCGGCCTCGGTCACCGGCGCGGGCAGGTCCAGCGGCGAGGTCGCACGGTCGCGGCGCCACGCTCAGGCGAGCGGCGGGGAAATGCCATCGAGCATGCGCTTGGCCTCGCCCGCCACGGCGTCATCAACCTGTACCTCGTAGGTGTCGGCCTGCGTCACGGTCGCGGAGGCGAACTCGCGCCGGCCGCGCCGTGCGAACTGCATGACGGCGCCGAACAGCCCGCCCCACACGATGCCGGCCACGAGGCCGTAGAGCACGACGCTGAAGAACGCACCCACGTTGGTAAAGAACAGCCCGAACAAGGCGCCGAAGAGCAGGCCGAGCGACGCTCCCTGCGCGGAGCCCATCAGGGCCGCTCGTCCCGTCGTGAGCCGCCGGAAGACCTGCTCGATTGAACGCAGGCCGGTTCCGACGATCGAGACGCGCTCGACGGGAAAGCCGTGGTTCGACAGCCAGTCGACTGCCCGTTCCGCCTCAAGGTAGTTCGCTTCGGTAGCAACGGTACGTCGCGCGCCGGTCGGCACGGGATCGCTTGTCGCGGCGATGCTCATGTCAGCCCTCCTGATCACTGCTGCTCGATTTGCGAGTCGTCTCGATCGACGCTCGGCGATGGGGTTAATGCTGCACCGCGCCATCGCTGTTGTCGTCAGCCGGGGAGCGACTCTTTCCTATGCGTCACGAGGAGTGCACAGTCGGCGGAGTAAGCGCACGCGGCAGTCGACAGACGCGCGGTGATGGCGACCTCGGCCGGACGCGAGCAAGAGGCGCCTGCGCCCGCCGGGCAAGGCTCCTCGAGGATGAGCTCGGTTACGGCTGGCGCGCGCGTTCGTGGAGGCGACCGGGGTTGACGTCGGGTTTTGCGCAACCGATCAGCTTGCTCGCCGATGACACCGGCCGGCGCCACTACGACCATTTCGTCGCATCGCAACCACCGAGGAGAACCATGATGAGTGAGCACACTGAGGCGAGCGCGCAGCAGCGATCATCCGCCGGTCCGGGCGGGGCAGACGAGGGAGCCGCAGCCGAGGACGGCCTTGACGCGCACTGGCGCCGGGTCGTGGGCCGGCGCTCGTTTCTGAAGGGGGTGGGAATGGCGGGCGCCGCGGCCGTGCCCGGCAGCGCCCTGCTCGCAGGCGGCGCCGGAGCCGCGAGCACCGCCATCTCGAAGAGCGACGTCGCGATCCTGCGCTTCCTGGCGGCAGCCGAGTTGATCGAGAGCGACCTGTGGCAGCAGTACAACGAGCTCGGCGGCGTGAAAGGCGGCAACCCGGCCTACATGGCCGCGCTCTCGAATCTAGACGGCGATATGTCCCAGTACATCGCCGACAACACCGACGACGAGCTCAGTCACGCAGCCTTCCTCAACGCCTACCTGCGTGCTCACGGTGCCGCCGCGGTAAACCTGGACGAATTCCGCACGCTGCCGAGCAGCAAGGCGACGGGAGCTCGCGACACAGGCAGGCTCACCAATTTGCAGTCGCTCGATGTCGATACGAGCTGGTATGTGCGTTACCGCTCAACGAAGGATCCCGATCTCGGCGCCACCTTCCCCCAGGCAGTGGTGATCAACAACGAGCCGGCGATCCCGTTGAACGACACCGAGACCCCGCCCACGCTGCCGGCACCGGTTCCCCCCCAGGGCCCCCAGGAGACGAGGATGCAGGCGATCGCCAACACGGCGGGCTTTCACTTC
>DASZLV010000094.1:0-8864 GCA_035552215.1 Solirubrobacteraceae bacterium
GAAGTCGGCGCTGCTGTTCGAGGGCGTCAAGCACCAGCTGACGTTCACGCCGCCGGCGAGCACTGCGACGGCCGGCCAGCTCGTCGAATTCTCAGGCGCGGTGCTTCCTGGATTCGCCGGCCGCGTCTACCTCGAGCGCCAGAACACTGGCCAGCTCGGCTGGCACGTGATCGACAGCGTGAGCGTCGCCGCGACGGCCGAACCGCTGAAGAGCGCCTCGCCGTTCTCGATCAAGCACGTGTTCAACATCGCCGGGCCCGAGCGCCTACGGATCAAGGTTCCCGGCGGCGGCGGGCACCAGGCAGTCGCGAGCGCGCCTTTCGACGTAAACGTGGCGGCGGCGCCGGCCTCGGCGCTAACTCCGGAAGCGCCGAGCAGCACGCCGCACCTGCCGCCGGAAGGCCAGGTCTAGCGGCTGACTCGTGAGGCGGCCGTCGTCGCGAGCGACGGCCGCCTTTCGCTAAGCGGCTACGGCGCGGGCCTGCAGGTGCGCGCCGACCTTGCGCTTGACTCGCTGCAGCGCGTTGTCGACGGTCTTCGTGTCGCAGTCCAGGCGCTCGCCGACCTGCTCGTAGGAGTAACCGTCGAGATACAGCGAGAGCACGCGGCTCTCGAGCTCCGACAGCGCGCTCGAGAGGCAGCCGACGAGCGAGCGCAGCTCCTCGGAGGAGATCACCTGGTTGACCGGATCGTGGACCGGGGAACCGGGGATGACCTCGTCGAGGGTCGGCTCGCCGTCGCCGGAGGCTGAGGCGGGGCTCGAGGAGAACGAGATGTACTGGTTCAGCGGTGCGTGCTTGTTGCGGGTCGCCGTCTTCACCGCAGTGATGATCTGCCGCGTGATGCACAGTTCGGCGAAGTTCCTGAAGCTCGACTCGCGGTCGGTGCGGTAATCGCGCACTGCCTTGTAGAGGCCCACCAGGCCCTCCTGGATCAGGTCATCGGAGTCCCCGCCGGCCAGGAAATACGAGGATGCCTTGAGGCGCACGAACCCGTAATAACGGCGGACGATGCGGTCGTAGGCATCTGCGTGCCCTTGCTTGGCAAGGGCGATCAGGTACCCATCCTCAAGCTGAAGTTGACCCTGAGAGGAGGCTGAAAGTTTGGCCACGAGGCGTCCTTCCGGCGGCCCGGAACCCGGGCCGTTCGATTTCGTGGCGGGCTACCTCCCCTGGCGCCGCACCTTATTTGGTTGGTATGGCCCACGCGCCCTCATCGGCGGCGGGTCACGGTCCTCATCCCTCAACGAAGCTGAGGCTCAAGCTCAACTTCATCGTTATATTCGGCGCGAGCTTGACATAGCAACGCCTGCGTGTCAAGCCCCGGCAGGCGGATTGCGCCCGCGCGCCACCTCATAGACGAGAACCGCCGCCGCGGAGCTCACGCCCAGCGACTCGATCCTCCCGCGGATGGGCAGGGCCACGAGGGCGTCGCACGCCGCCGCCACCCGCGGGCGCAATCCCTGGCCCTCGGAGCCGAGGACGAGCACGACACCCCCGCCGTAGTCGACGCCGGCGTAGCTCGTCTTGCCGGCCCCGTCGGCGCCGTAGCACCAGCACCCCGCCGCCTTCGCCTCGCCCAGGAAGTCGGCGAGATTGCGGACCCGCGCGATGGGCAGGTGCTCGACCGCGCCCGCCGAAGCCTTGCACACCGCGGCCGTGACCTCGGCGGCGCGGCGCTCGGGGACCACCAGGCCCGTCGCGCCCCCACACTCTGCGGTCCGCGAGATCGAGCCGAGGTTCTGGGGATCCTGCACCTGATCGAGGGCGACGATGAACGGCTCGGGCGCCCCCAGCAGCTCGTCGGCCGACGCGTAGCGAAACTCCGAGACCTCGGCGCACACGCCCTGGTGCGACGGCGATCCGGACCGAGCCTCGATCTCCTCGCCGGTGGCGAGGATCGGGCGAGCGCGTTGCAGCCACTCCTCGCGCGCGGCGTTCTTGGTCGCCCACACCTTCAAGACCTTGCGCGGCCCCCGGATCGCCTCGCGCACCGGGTTGCGTCCGTAGATGATCACGCGCCCGGCCTGCACGGCGACGCACCCGCCCCGAACCGATGTCCCTCGGTCCGGAGGGGTCGGACCAAACGACAGCACTTCGCGGCCGCTCCCCCCAGGTTTCGCACGCCGGCGGCCATCGGCGCGATCACCCGCCCGGCAGCAATTCCGGCCCGCCGGGACTGTCCCTGACCTCCCAGCCGAGCGCGCGGATCTCGGCACGGAGGCGGTCGGCCTCGGCGTAGTCGCCCGCCGCCCGCGCGCGCTCCCGCGCCTCGGCCAGGGCCACCGCCTCCGCGGGGGCGACGCGCACCTCGGGCGCCAGCAGGTTCTCGAGCGCGAGCACCCCGAGCATCTCGCGCAGGTCCGCATCGCCCACCGGTTCCGGCGAGCGGTTGGCCTCGCGGACCCAGTCGAACACCGCCGCCAGCGCCCGCGGGGTGTTGAAATCGGTGGCCAGGGCACTGAAGAACTCCTCACGCAGCGGCGCCGACCACGGCGCGCTCTCCCCCGCGCGCAGACCCCGGGCGGCCTGCCGAATCCGGGCCACGCGAGCGGCGGCCTCGGCCAGGCGCTCCTCGTCGTAGGCCACCGGATGGCGATAATGGCCACCGCAGAAGTACATGAGGAGGGCGTGGCGGCCGTGCACGGCGAGCGCATCGCTGAGCAAGGTGACCGACCCGCCGGACTTGGACATCTTCTCCTTGTCGAGGCGGAGCATGCCGTTGTGGACCCAAAGGCGCGCGAGCGGCTCCCCCCGCGCCGCGCAGGTCTGGGCCTCCTCGTTCTCGTGGTGGGGGAAGATCAGGTCCGAACCGCCCCCGTGGATCTCGAAATCGACGCCAAGGAGGGATTCGGCCATCGCCGAGCACTCGATGTGCCAGCCCGGGCGACCTCGCCCCCACGGCGCGTCCCACACCGTGTCCTCGCCCGGCTTGTGGGCCTTCCAGAGGGCGAAGTCGAGGGGATCGCGCTTGTGTTCGGTGCCCTGGACGTCCTCGCCCTGATCCATCTCATCGATATTCCGATGTGAAATCTCGCCGTAGCCCGGGTAGGAGCGCACGGCGAAGTAGACATCGCCCGCCGCTGCGTAGGCATGCCCAGTCTCGATCAACCGCCCGATGAGCTCGACGATCTCCCCGATCGTCTCGCTGGCCAGCGGCTCGTGATCGGGGCGGCCGAGCCCGAGGCCGTCGGTGTCAGCGAGGTAATGCGCGGCCATCTCGGCGGCGAGCTGGGCGCTCGGCACCCCGGCGGCCTGGGCGGCGTCGTAAATCTTGTCGTTGACGTCCGTTATGTTCGCTACGAATGTCACGTTATATCCCTCATGGAGGAGGAATCGCTTGAGCAGCGAGAAGACCACGAAGGGTCGGGCATTGCCGATATGAACCCGGGCGTAGACCGTCGGGCCGCAGACGTACATGCCGACGTGGCCGGCGTGGCGCGGCTGCAGCGGCAGAACCTTGCCGGTGCGCGTGTCGTGCAGCGAGATCGTCCGCAAGCTGGGGCTACAGTAGCGCTGACCGGCGCGCCCGCCGGGAGCCGAAGGTAGGGTACGCCCGTGCCTGGGGAGGTTTCGCATCCACAGCTGCTCGCCTCGGTGGAGGCCGCCTTCCGCTCGCTCCCCGAACGCTATCTGGGAGCCGACGCAGACTTCGATTCGACTCTGCATCTGCGCCTCGGCGACGTTGGCCACACCTGGGAGATCCGCTGCGGCCCCAAGACCGCGCGAGTGCGCCGGGGCGTGACGAGGCGAAAGCCCGACGTCACCATCACCACCGATGCCGCCACCTGGCTGCGCCTGCGCGAGGGCGAGCTCTCGGGACTCGAGGCCTTCCGCCGGCGGCTCCTTTCCGTGCGGGGAAACCTCGACCACGCGGTCGGGTTCGAGGGCTTGTTCCGGCTCCCCAACGGCCGTCCGCCGCTGCTCCAGATCCACGACGTGCCCGTCGGGCGCCATCGCGTCTCGACTCTGACCATGGGAAGCGGGCCCGACGTGCTCCTGCTCCACGGCCTCGGCGGGACGCGCGCGTCGTTCTTCGAGATCGCGGCTGAGATGAGCGCCCACTACCGCGTGCACGCCATCGACCTCCCTGGCTTCGGCTCCTCCAGTAAACCGGCCACGGGTGCCTACACCGCGCGCTGGTTCGCCGACATCATCCTCGGTCTTCTCGACGAGCTCGGAATCGCGCGCGCCCACCTGGTCGGCAACTCGATGGGCGGCCGGGTGGCCATCGAGGTCGGGCTCCAGGCTCCCGAGCGAGTCGTCGCCCTCGGGCTCCTCTGCCCCGGGGTCGCCTTCGTGCGCCGGGGCCTGCATCCCATCGTCCGGCTCCTGCGTCCCGAGTTCGGGATGCTCCCCCACACCCTCCACCGCTCGCTCATCGCCTCGCAGTTCTGGGCCATGTTCCACGACCGCGACCGCATCGATCCCGAGGTCGGGGACCTGATGGTGGAGGAGTTCCGCCGCATCTACGCCTCCCGGGGAGCGCGCTACGCCTTCCTCTCCTCGGCGCGGAACATCTACCTCGAGACGCCGTTCGGCCGTAACGGCTTCTATCCCCGCCTCGCCGGTCTCGAGCCTCCCGCCCTCTTCGTATGGGGCTCACACGACCCGCTCATCCCGGCCGCTTTCGCCCGGCACGTGCACCAATGGCTGCCGAGCGCCGAGCAGACGATCATGGACGGCTGCGGCCACGTGCCCCAGGTCGAGCGCTCCGAGGAATGCAACGAGCTGCTGCTCGATTTCTTCGCGAGAACCCAGGCCGCGAGCCCCCGGACCGCGGCGCGCCTGGGACGTGGGCACGCGCGGGCGGCATGAGGCCCGCCGGCCATCGCGCGTAGCATCTAAGCGATGTCAGAGACGAGGACGGCTCCGGCGCACGAGCGCCGCAACGGGCACGCTCCCGCCCCCGAGGACGCGCCCGAGCCCGAAGAGGGGCCCACCCCGGGCGGATCGCTCATCGGCCGGGTCCTGCGCTCGGTCGCCGACCAGGCGCAGCGCCGCATCCCCCGGGCCGACCTCGATGAGCGCGACCCCGACTTCATCCGCGAGCGCCTGCCCCTCATGTGGCTGGTGGCCAGCATCTGGTTCCGGGGAGAGGTGCGCGGGCTCGGCAACATCCCCGACTCGGGTCCGGTGCTCCTGGTGGGCAACCACTCGGGCGGCAATCTGACTCCCGACACGATCGTCTTCACCCTGGCCTTCAACGCCTACTTCGGGGTCGAGCGCGCCTTCTACCAACTCGCCCACAACCTCGTTCTCGCCATGCCCGCGATGGGCTCGCTGCGCAAGTTCGGCACCGTCGCCGCCTCTCCCCAGAACGCCCGCAAGGCGCTCGAGTCGGGCGCCGCCCTGCTCGTCTACCCCGGCGGCGACTACGACGCCCACCGCCCGAGCTGGAAGGGCAACCACGTCGACTTCGACCGCCGCAAGGGCTTCATCCGGCTCGCGCTCGAGCAGAACGTCCCGATCGTGCCGGTGGTGTCGATCGGGGGGCAGGAGACCGCGTTCTTCCTCAGCCGTGGGGACCGGCTCGCGCGTCTCCTCGCGCTCGACCGCCTGTTCCGCCTCAAGGTCCTGCCCATATCCATCGCGGTGCCCTGGGGGCTGAACGTCGGCGACATGCTCGGTCACGTTCCCCTGCCCGCCAAGATCACCGTCGAGACGCTCCCCGCCATCGACCTGCGCGCGGAGTTCGGCCCGAAACCCGACCTCGACGAGGTCTACGACTACGTGGTTGACCTCATGCAGGACAGTCTCGATGCGCTCGCCGCCGAGCGACGGCTGCCGATGATCGGATGAGGGTGAGCGCTCACACCTATGTCTCCGCCCCCGCGGAGTCGGTCTGGGAAGTGATCTCCGACCCGGCCCGGCAGCTCAGCTACATGTCCGGGATCACCCGGTGGGAGGTCGTCGGCGAGGAGCCGGTGGGTCTCGGCGCCCGCTACCGCATGCTCCTGCGCGTCGGCTCCGCCGAGGTCGGCGGCCTGATCGAGCTCGTCGAGTTCGCCGAGCCCTGCGACATCGCCTGGACCTCGGTGACGGGCGTCGACCAGCGTGGCCGGTGGCGGCTGCGCGAGACTGCGGACGGGCGGACCAAGGTCGAGCTCCGGCTCGCCTATGGGATCGCCGGATCAGGTCTCGGCGGCTGGATCGCCGAGCATGTCGCCGCCCCGATGGTCAAGGACCACCTGCGCAGATCGGTCCAGCAGCTGGGCCGCCTGGTCGAGGCCGAACAGGTCCGCGCACGCGCCGCCGCCCGTCGTACCGCTCAGCGCGTGTGAGGGTCGCGCAAGAAAGCGCACCGGCCATCGTCGTAGGAGGCCAGTACAGGCAACCGAAGGATGGGGAGCCGATGAAGCCTGAGCCTCGAGCGGCGCCTTCTCCGCGGTGATCCACGCGATCAAGGCGAGTTCCGGCTTCTCCGCCGCGGCCGTCGGCAACGGCTTCTACGGGGGTGCCGGAACGCCGGTGGTGACGCTTACCGTGACGAGGTGAGCGTCGCCACCGCCAGCGCAGCGACGCCCTCCTCGCGCCCGACGAACCCCATCCCCTCGCCCCGCGTCGCCTTGACGCTGACGCGCTCGACGGGCAGGCCGAGCGCGTGGGCGAGGGTGGCGCGGATCTCCGCGCGGGCGGGCGCGAGACGGGGCCGCTCGATGACCACGGTGGCGTCGATATTGCCGATGCTCAGCCCGCGCTCGGCGAGCTGGGCCACGACTTGGCACAGGAGCTCGATCGAGCTCACGTCGCGGTAACGCTCATCGGTGTCGGGGAAGTGCTCGCCGATGTCTCCCAGGGCAGCGGCCCCGAGGAGGGCGTCGATGATCGCGTGGACGAGGACATCGGCGTCGGAGTGACCGGCGAGGCCGCGCTCGTGCGGAATCTCGACTCCGCCGAGCACGAGCCTGCGGCCGGCGGCGAACTGGTGGCAGTCGTAGCCGATGCCGGTGGCGCTCACGGCGACCCCTGCAGGGTCGCTGGCGAGTTCGCCTGGCGGCGGTCTAGGGCTACGCCCCGCTCCGCGATGAGCATCTCGGCAAAGCGCAGATCGGCGGGGGAGGTGATCTTGATGTTCCCGGGGTCGGACTCGGTCACGCGCACCACGCCGGCGGCCTGCTCGACGAGCCAGGCATCGTCGGTGGCGGCCGCGAGCACCGAGGCCGGGGCCCGCAGCGCCCGTTCGAGCGCCGAGCGCCGAAACACCTGCGGGGTCTGGACGGCCCAGAGCCGCGATCGCTCGAGCGTGGCCCGCACCGTTTCGCCGTCGTCGCCGACCTCCTTGATGGTGTCCGACACGCGAACGGCGGCGATCACCGCGTCACAGTGGTGGCGCTCGAGCTCGGCGAGGGTGCGTTCGAAGAGCTCGGGCGAAGCGAGCGGTCGCGCCGCATCGTGGACGATGACCGCCTGCTCCATGGCGGTGGGCGCGGCCGTGAGCGCGGCGCGGACCGACTCCGAGCGCGTGGCGCCCCCGACGACACCGATCGTTCCCTCGGGGGCGGCGGCGAGCTCATTCTCGGGGAGAGCGATGACGATCTGGGTGACCGAGCGCACCTGGCGCAGCGCCTCGACGCTCCATTCGAGCATCGGCCTGCCTGAAAGCATGACGAGCGCCTTGGGCCTGCCCGACCCAAGGCGCTCGCCACGGCCTGCGGCCACGATGAGCGCGACCGCCATGTTTCGGTGCCGGTCGGCCTACTTCGCCGACACGGCCACCTTGTCGTCCGCCGACGCACTGAGCAGATGGTCGAGATGGGCCTCCGCCTCGTCCTCCCCCATCTCCAGCGCATACATCAGCTCTGATGCGAGGATCTTCTTTGCGCGCGTGAACATCTGCTTCTCGCCCGTCGAGAGCCCCTTCTCATGCTCCCGGATGGCCAGGTTGCGTACGACCTCGGCGAGCTCGTAGATGTCCCCGGTCTTGATCTTGTCGCGATTGTGCTTGAACCGACGGTTCCAGTTCTTGGGCATGTCGGAGCATTCATCCTGCAGGACGGCGAGAACCTTCTTGACCGTCTCCTCGTCGATGACTCGACGCAGGCCGGCCAGCGCGGCGTTCTCGGTTGGCACCATCACGGTCATGTCGTTGTGCAGGATCTTGATCGTGAGGTACTCGCGGCTTTCCCCAAGTATGTCTTTGAGCTCCTTACGCAGGACCTTGCCAGCACCGTGATGCGGATAGACGACGTTGTCGCCTATCTCGAATTCGATGTGCTCGAGAACCACGACCTCCGCTTCGAGATCCTCTTCCTGCAGATGCGCTTCCATTAGCTCGGTGATGATGTCCTCCTCTTCCAGTTTGGGCGGCGGGAGACGCCCCGTTAGGTCTGCAGGTACCGGTCCACGAGATTGATTTCCTGCTGCCGGCGAAGGCCCTCGCGGATGTCCTTCGCTCGGATCTCGCCGACTCCGTCGACGGTCTCCAGCTCGCCGTCGCTGGCGGCGAGCAGATCCTCGAGGCCTCCGAACTCACTCACGATCCGCTGAACAACTAGCTTGGGCAACCGAGGTATGCGCCCCAGGATGCGGAATCCACGTGGCGAGACGGGGTAGTCGAGGGTGTTTACCTTGCGGTCGTAGCCGAGGACCTCGGCGAGGCGACCGAAGTCGAGTAGATCTTGGTGGGGCAGGCGCACGAGCTGGTCGAACGCCGTGGCGAAAGTCTCGTCGGTGTCCGCTGCGAGATAGTCGTGGACGAGCGCGGCCTTGTCGGCGGCCACGCCGACCATCGTCTCGTCGAGCTGCATCTCGATCAGCCGTCCCTCGGTCCCGAGCTCGACGATGTAGCGCTCGATCTCCACCGCCATCCTCGTCACGAGCTCGGCACGCTGAAGCACCGTGAGCACGTCGTGCAGGGTGGCC
>DASZLV010000095.1:0-2138 GCA_035552215.1 Solirubrobacteraceae bacterium
ACCCGCTCGGGCATCATCTCGGCCAGCGCGGCGGCGATTCCGCCCCCGAGCGAGTGGCCAACGAGGTTGAAGCGCTCTACGCCGAGCATCTCGAGGCCGGCGGCGATGTCGCGCGCGTAGCCCGCCAGCGAGCCTCGCGCCGGCGGATCGGAGTGGCCGAAGCCCGGCAGGTCGAAGGCGATCCGCTCACACGGGAGCTCGGCCAGGTGGTTCCAGCCCTCCGCGGAATCGAGCAGGCCGTGGAGGAGCACGACCGGATCCCCGACGCCGGGCCAGCGGCGCACGCACAGCGCCCGGCCGTCCTCGAGCCGGAGCGTGGTGATGCTGGCGACGGGAGAGCCGGTGCGCGGGGCCTCGGGAGCGGTTTCTTGCACGATAAGACCAGTATCGGCTCGCCGGGCGGTATCCCTAGAGAGATTTTTACGCTGTCGACATAGTGATCCCCCGCGATTGGGACTCCGTAGCACTGCCGCCGGATCCGGTCGTAACGTCACGGGCGCGACGATGGTTTCTCCCGGCCTGTACTTCCATCACCCGACATCGCTCGACCACGACCCTCGCGAGCAGCTCCCCGAGCATCCCGACAGCCCGGAGCGGATCGCCATGGTGGATTGGGCGATGGCGATGGAGGACTGGCTCGGCTTCGAGCTCCGGACCGCCGGCGCGCCGGGTGACGATGCGCTGCTTGCCGTGCACTCCGCGCGCCTGATCGAGTACCTGCGCGAACTCGACTCGCGGGGGGGAGGGGAGATCGACGCAGCCACCTTCCTCGGCGCGGCCTCGTGGCCGGCCGCCCTTCACGCCGCCGGCGCCGCCTGCGCCATGGTCAGAGCGCTCGTGGCGGGCGAATCGCGGACTGCCTTCGCGGGGGTGCGCCCCGGCGGGCACCACGCCCACCGCGATCGCGCGGCGGGATTCTGCCTGCTCAAC
This sequence comes from Solirubrobacteraceae bacterium, assembly GCA_035552215.1. Lineage (GTDB taxonomy): Bacteria > Actinomycetota > Thermoleophilia > Solirubrobacterales > Solirubrobacteraceae > Palsa-465. The sequence continues at coordinate 931 of DASZLV010000095.1, forward strand.
AACGTCGCCATCGCGGCCGAGCTCGCCATCTCCGAGCTCGGGGTCGGGCGGGTGCTCGTCCTCGACTGGGACGTCCACCATGGCGACGGAACGGCCGAGATCTTCCGCGAGCGCGACGACGTCCTCGTCGCCGGCATCCACCAGTGCGGCATCTATCCCGGCACCGGCGCCGGCACCGGCGCCGGCACGCTCACCGACAGCGGCTCGGGGGCGGGCGCCGGGTTCACCATCAACCTACCCGTCCCCGCGGGTACCGACGGCCACCTGTGGCTGTCCCTGCTCGAGCACGTTGCCCTGCCCGCCGCGCGCGAGTTCGCGCCCGACCTCGTGCTCATCTCCGCCGGCTTCGATGCTCACCGGCTCGATCCCGTCGGCGGATGCCGGCTCGAGACCGAGGACTTCGCCCAGATGGCGTGCCACGTGCGCGACCTCGCCGAGGATCTCGGCGCACCCGTCGGCGCCGTGCTCGAGGGTGGTTACCACCCCGAGGCACTCGCCGAGTGCGTGGTGGCGACGCTCGCCGCGCTGGCCGGGGACGGCGTGAGCGAGTCGATCGCCCCCGATCAGTTCTATACGCCCCGCGCCGCCGCCCACATCGGTCATCATTGGACGCTCGACTTCTAGTCGCGGCGGTTACAGTAACCCGCGATGGACGCCCAGACGCGGCATCAGGGGACGACCACCGTCGTGCTGGCCGATGACCACCAGGTCGTGCGGGCCGGCCTGCGCCTGCTTCTGGATGCCGAGGAGGGCATCGAGGTCGTCGCCGAGGCGGGCGACATCGAGACGACGCTGCGCCGGGTGCTCGGATACCGCCCGACCGTGCTCGTCCTCGATCTCAACATGCCCGGCGAGGAGAGCCGGCCCGCCATCCCCCGCATCCGCCAGTCGGCACCGACGACGTCGATCGTCGTGCTCACGATGGAGGAGGATCCCGAGTTCGCCCGCGAGGCCTTCCGTCTCGGCGCCGTCGGCTACGTCCTCAAGGAGGAGGCCGACACCGAGCTCGTGCACGCGATCCGCCTCGCCGCCGAGGGCCGGACCTACCTGAACCCCGAGCTCGGCGCGCGGATCGCCGCCGCCCCGGCCCGGGGTTCCGGTCCCCCCGGCGGGCTCACCGAGCGCGAGGTCGAAGTTCTGCGCCTGATCGCCGGCGGCCACAGCAACAGCGAGATCGCCGCCCAGCTCTACCTCAGCGTCCGCACCAT
>DASZLV010000096.1:0-67306 GCA_035552215.1 Solirubrobacteraceae bacterium
TTGAGAGGATTCGTCCCTAGTACGAGAGGACCGGGATGAACGCACCTCTGGTGTATCTGTTGTCCTGCCAAGGGCATCGCAGGTTAGCTACGTGCGGATCGGATAACCGCTGAAAGCATCTAAGCGGGAAGCCGGCCTCGAGATGAGTTCTCCCATCCCCTAGAGGGAGTAAGACCCCTGGTAGACCACCAGGTTGATAGGCCGGATCTGGAAGGACGGTAACGTCCGTAGGAGACCGGTACTAATGGGTCGAGGGCTTGACGGATATATATCGATATCCGAAGACATTGGCACTGTGTAGTTTTCAAGGCCCGCGAAGGGTGGTTTCTCACAGGTTTCCGGTGGCTATGGCGAGGGGGAAACACCTCTTCCCATTCCGAACAGAGCCGTTAAGCCCCTCAGCGCCGATGGTACTTGGCCCGAAAGGGCCTGGGAGAGTAGGACGCCGCCGGTTTACTTCATCGCAATGTCGGCCCGTTTCAGAGCTTCTGAGGCGGGCCGGCTTGCGTTCTGGGCTCGGTCAGGGCGTTCGTGTTCGCGCCCGGTCACTTGATGGCGAGGCCCTGGCCGGTGGGCAGGGAAACGATGGAGAAGCCCAGCTCCTCCGCTACCTGATTTGCAGACCGGTACGAGGCTTCAAACCCGGTGTACGCATAGTCATCGAACACCACCATGGCTCCCGGCGATAACTTCGGCCAGAAGTGCCGCAAGGCTGCCGCTTCGGGCGCGGGGTGGTTGAGGTCGATGTGAAGAAAGGCGACGTGCTCGATGTTGACGTCCCCGAGACTCTCCGGGATGGTCCCAACCACCAGCTGCACACCGGGCCAATCACGAAAGTTGCGTCGCACCTCCTGAGCTCCACGGGCGTAAACAGGCGAATGGGCGTGACCCCGGCGAGACGAGTCGGGTGTGACCATCTCGGGCTGAAACGTGTCAAATAAGTAGAAAGGCCGGTCAGACCACGCCAGGTGGCGACACACCGCTGACCCCATGAAGCCGCGCCCGGTGCCGCACTCTACGAATGCGCCAGGAACCTTGAGCGCAGTCCTCGCCGCCCAGAGAAGGACGTGAACTCTCCAGTAGATCCCATAGTCCCAACCGGCCGCTTGCACCGCGCGCTCATAGGCGCTGCGGAAATCAGGATCATCGAGGAACGAGTGGTTGTGGGACGTGGTGAGGGCGTCGTGGTCGTAGTCGGCCCGCGGCACGAGCTTGAGCTTGTACGACGTCCAAGGATTTCGATTGAAGACTCCGGCGAGCCTCACCAGCGACCAATGGAGCAGCCAGCGAACGCGGTTCATGCGCGCCCAAGCCTATCCCAGCGTTCGAGACGGATTCTCAGCGGCGGCGGCGGCAGCCTCGACCTGGTCGTCACCCCAGAACAGGCGCTCGCCGATCCGCAGGGTAGGCACGCCGATCACGCCGGCGCCGTAGGCCTCCTCGGTGTACTGGCGCAGGCGCAGCTTGACCTCGGGCTCGGCGACGCGCCCGGCCACCTGCGACGGGTCGAGATCAACCCGTCGCGCGGCTTCACCCCACCCATCCTCCTGGCCGAGATCTCCGCCCTCGGCGAAGGCGACGCGCAGTGCCGCACGCACGAAGGGCTCGAGCCGTCCGTGCTCTTCGGCGACGATGGCCGCGCGGTTGGCTTGCAGGTAATTGCTCGGCCAGCCCTGCGGCCAGCGGATGGGAGGGAGGCCATAGGCGCGGGCCCGTGCCTCGATGTCGGCCATCCCGGCATCGCGCCCGTCGCTCAGGCCCCACGACGAACGCCCCGTCGCCTTGAACAGGGCGCCCAATGAGACCGGCCGCCACGTGACCTCGCCGAACTCGAAGCGATCGAGACGCTCGACGGCGAGGTAGACGAAGGGCGAGCCGAGATCGAAGTACAGGGTGGCGGGCATCGCAGGCCCAAAGTGTGCCCGACGGCGCGGGCCGGGACGCACGGCGCCGCACGCCACCGCACGCCGCCGCGCGCCGCCGCGCGCCACCGCTCGCCGCCCGCCCGGGCCAGTCGCGCTAGCGCGGGCTCTCTTGACGCGCCCGGGCCCCCGCCTTACGCCGCACCGGTGAGATGCAGTGCGCGGGGGGGTGAGGGATCGAGCCCGGACGGCGCTTGCGCTCCCAGCGGAGCTCGCGACGGTGGGGATGCGCCGCCACGAGAATGGGCTCGATCTCGTCCCCGCCGACCTCCACGTCCTCCTCGATCGGGGCGAGGGCATTCTCGGCCCAGTCAAGGATGCGGTTCAGCGATGAACGGAACATACGTTCGTAAGAGTAGGGAGCCCTTCGGACGGAACCGCGGGACCCCATCGAAGCCCCGGTCGGCCGCGCGCAGTCGTCCCCGCGAACGTCCCCAAGACCCCCCACCGCGCGCCACCGGCACGGCCACGACCGCTCCCTACGCCGCCGATCCCAGGGAGGACCACACCTCGATCTTGGCGGCGATCCGGTCGACCACCTCGCTTGTGAACTCGGTGGTTCCGGCCTGCCCGCCGAGGTCCGGGGTCTTGATCCCGGCGGCAATGGTCTCGAAGGCGGATTCGTAGATGGCGCGGGCGGCACGGGCGGCGGCGGGACCGTGTCGATCGGCGGCGTGACGGAGCACGGCGCCGCAGGCCAGGATCATCGCCAGCGGGTTGGCGAGATCCTTGCCCTGGAGGGCCGGCGCGGTGCCATGCGGTGCCTCGGCCATGGCCACGGTGGTGTCGTAGCGCTCGTCGAAGGCGAGGAGAACCGATTCCGCTCCTGCAATCGATCCGAACATCGGGAGGACGAGGTCCGAGAGGCAGTCGCCGTCGCGGTTCAGGGCCGGGATCACGAGCGGGACGTCCGTGGCTCCGGACAGCAGGCCGGCGTAGGTGGCGTCGATCAGGACCGGCTGGTAGCCCACCGCGGGGTGGCGCGCCGCGGCGTCGTCGAGCTCCTCCTTGAGCATCCCCTCATACACAGGCGAGACCGTCCACTTGGGGCCGCCGTAGACACGGCCCTGCATCTTCGCGGCGGTGCGGAAGGCGTACTCGGCGACGGCGCGGCAGGTCGAGCGGGTGATGTGCTCGGTGGCATAGGCGCGCTCGTCGGGCGAGCCTGGCTCGCCCTCTCGCCACTGCTTCGAGCCGTAGGCGCCCTCGACGGCCATGCGGACGACGGAGATCGGGTAATGCACGCCGGCGATCGTGGGGACACCGGGCAGGCGGCGTCCGGTGCGGATGATGATCTTGCCGTCGACCTCCTCGCGGAGGATGCGATTGGGCGAGCCGACGTCGCCCGCGCCCTCGGGCGTGATCGTCGCCGCCTTCAGTCCGAGACCGGTCTCGCGCATGGCCGCCGCGGCGGCGAGCACCACCTCGTTGTCGGTCGCGCGGCGGTTCTCGAGCGAGAGGTCGTACCGCCGCTGCTCGAGGGAGACTTCGAGCAGCGAGGGGTCGAGCACCCGCACCGCCTGCTCGAGGAGCTCCTGGCCCGTCTCATCTCCGTCGAGAACGACGATGCGGATCGGATCGGCCATCGCGAGCACGATAGCCGAGCAACGCGGCCACGAGAATGAGGCCGGCAGCGAGGAATCTCGCGCCCCCGACCCGGCCGGGGCGGCCGCTCGAGAGCGGGCGCCTGACCTCCACCGCGGCACCCACGCGACCTGGCACGTCGTCCGCCCCGCCTGCGCCCTCGAGCACGCCGACCGCGCCCCCAGCGCTCCCAGCGCCGACCGCGCCCCCAACGCCGACCACGCCCCCCACACCGACCACGCCCCCAGCGCCGCCCCCACCCCCGGCACCAACCGGTGCCGAGGTGCTCGAACCCATCTCACGCTCACCGCCTGACGCGAGCGCCCGGCGCCCCGCCAGGGCGAGGAGGAAACTCACGGCCACTCCGCACAGCGGAATCAGGAGCGCGGCCCGGATCCCCACGCTGTGGATGACCGCACCGCCTACGCCGGCGCCCACGGCGGCCGCGGCCATGTTGGCGGTGAAGAGCCAGGTGAACGCCTCGATCGTCGTCCCGGGCGGCGCCACCTCCTCGATGAGGGCGAACGAGCACGCGGTTACCGGCGCCAGGGTGAGGCCGGCCACTGCCATGAGGACGACCATGACCGGGATCGAGCCCGCGACGATGAGCGGCGCCATCCCCGCCGCGAACACTGCGGTGAGGAAGACGTAGCGCTGGGCGGATGATCCCGGCCAGCTTCTGCTTCCGTAGAGGAGGCCGCCGAGCAGGCTTCCCCCCGCGAAGGCACCGAGAAGGATCCCGGCCGCCGCGGGATCACCATTCCGGGTCGCGAGGGCCGGCATGGCGACCTCGAGCGTTCCGAAGGCCAGGCCCATGGGGGCCACCGAGAGGACCAAAGTGCGCATCCCCCGTCCCGCCAGCGCCCCGGCGAAGGTCCGCTTGGCTTTGGCCGCTCGCCACGTCCGTGATGCCCGCGAAGTGGCGAAGGCCAGCGTCCCGGCGACCGAGAGGGAGGCGGAGGCGATGACCGCGACGGAGGGATTGGACACAGCGACGATCACGGCGGTGATCAGGGGCCCGGCGATGAAGTAGACCTCGGTGAGCACGGCCTCGAGCGCGAACGCGGTATCGCGCCGAGCGGGTTCGGGGATCAGGGAGGCCCAGAGGGCCCGCATCGACGCGGACATCGGCGGCTGAGTGCCTCCGCCGATCGCGGCCAGCCCAGTGAGCACGGCGATGCTGACGTGGTGGTGGACGCCCACCACGAGGCCGATGAGCGCCGCGGCACTGACCAGGGCCGAGGGGACCAGGAGTTTCGTTTGCCCGAAGCGGTCGACGAGCCGGCCTTGCGTGGGGGAGATGAGCGCGGCGCCGATGGCGAGGCCGGCGTCGACGACTCCCGCGTCCGCGAACGACCCGGTCGCTCGGCGGACCAGGAGCACGATCGCGAGGGCGTTGATCCCGACCGGGATACGCGCGAGGAGCGCGGTGATCACCAGTCGCGGAGCCCCCGGCTCCCGCAGGATCGAGCGGTAGGTGGCGAGCAAGAGAGCTAACCCTGAGAGGGCGCCGCGCCGCTGCTCATCAGCTCGTCGCTCCGAGCGGCGAGGGCAGCGATAACGATTTCCACGTGCTCGTGGAAATCGATTCCCAGGTCCTCCGCTCCTCGCCTCAGGTCATCGCGATCTACCGCGGCCGCAAAGCTCGGCGCCTTCATCTTCTTCTTGACGGACTTGGACGTCATACCCATGAGACCCTCGGGGCGAACGTAAGCGCACGCGAGCACGAAGCCCGACAGCTCGTCTACCGCGAACAGGGCCTTTTCCATTGGTGTATCGCGCGACACACCCAGGTAGTCGGCATGCGAGGCGACGGCACGGATGAGCTCAGGCGGATAGCCCCTGGCCTCGAGTTCGCGCATCGCGTACCGGGGGTGACCGTCCTCCAGGTTCGGGTAGCGCTCGTAGTCGAGGTCGTGGAGCAGTCCGGTGATGCCCCAGAGCTCCTCGTCCTCGCCAAAGCGGGCGGCGTACGCCCGCATCGCCGCCTCAACCGCGAGCGAATGGCGGCGCAACGAATGGCCATTTGTCCATTCACAAAGGAGGGTCCAGGCTTCGCCCCGCGAAATCTCTGCCTGCATGGCTGTTACCCTAGCTCAGCGCCTCCGGCCCCCCGCTTCAGAACGGCCCCGGCGCCAAACGGCCCCCATGGAGAAGTTCGTCATCAAAGGCGGCGTGCCGCTGTGCGGCACCATCGTGCCCGCCGGGAACAAGAACGGCGCCTTGCCGATCCTCGCCGCGTGCCTGCTCACCGAGGAAGAGGTGGTGCTGCGGAACGTGCCGCGAATCTCCGACGTGGAGACGATGACGGAGCTGATCGAGATGCTGGGAGCGCGGGTGGAGTGGCGCGGCCCCAACACCGTCGCCGTCGATGCCTCGGGCGTCCTCCACTGCAACGTTGACCGCGGGCTCTCAGAGCGGATCCGCGCGTCCTTCCTGCTCGCCGGCCCGCTCCTCGCCCGCTTCGGGCGCGCGTGCATGCCCCCACCCGGCGGCGACGTGATCGGGCGCCGGCGGCTCGATCCCCACCTGGACGCCTTCAAGGAGTTCGGCGCCACCGTCGAGCATGCGCGCGACATCTTGATCGAGGCGCCCTTCGGCTTGCGGCCGTGCGACTTCCTGATGGACGAGCAATCGGTCATGGCGACCGAGAACGCGCTCATGACCGCGGCGCTGACGCCAGGGGAGACGGTGGTCCGCAACGCCGCCTCCGAACCTCACGTGCAGGATCTGGCGCGCATGCTCCAACGGATGGGCGCGCACATCGACGGCATCGGCTCGAACGTTATGACCGTCCACGGGATGAAGACCCTGGGCGGATGCGAGCACACGATCGCCCCTGACCACATCGAGATCGGCTCGTTCATGGCGCTCGCCGGGGTCACCGGCGGGGAGCTCGTGGTCAAGGACACCTACCCCCAGGACCTCCGCATGATCAGGATTGTCTACGAGCGCCTCGGTCTCCACACCGAGCTGCGCGGCGACGACGTCATCGTTCCCGGAGCTCAGAAGCTCGTGATCCGCGACGATGCCGGAGGCATTCAGCCCAAGGTCGACAGCGGTCCCTGGCCCGCGTTCCCGGCCGACCTCACGAGTGTCGCCCTCGCCATCGCCACGCAGTCCGAGGGCTCGGTGCTCATCCACGAGAAGATGTTCGAAAACCGGCTCTTCTTCGCCGACAAGCTCCAGGTCATGGGCGCTGCCATCACCATCTGCGATCCCCACCGGGCGATCGTCCTGGGACCGCGCCGCCTGCGCGGCGAACGCGTCCCTGCCCCCGACATCCGCGCCGGGATGGCGATGCTCATCGCGGCCCTGTGCGCCGACGGCGAGACCGAGATCGGCAACATCGGACAGATCGACCGGGGCTACGAGCGCATCGACGAGCGCCTGCGCGAGCTCGGGGCGCGGATCAAGCGCGTCGACGACGTCCCCGTCCACGCCTGAGCTGAGACACGCGGCGGCGCCGGACGAGGTCGAGGGGCGGTCCGGGCCCCGGTCGCCGCGGGCGGCGGATCCGTAAGCTCATCGAGGCTCTTCGCGCCCGTTCCCGGCACCCCCTCGGCTCCAACATCCACGTACCACGATGATCGATCGCATTCCCAGCGGCACCCGCGACGTCCTGCCCGACGAGATGCGCGAGCTCCGCGCCATCACCGAGCGCCTGCGCGCCCAGTTCGAAGGCGCCGGCTACGGCGAGGTGTACACGCCCGCGCTCGAATACGAGGGCACACTGGCGCGGGGCGACAGCGGCGCGACGATCCCCGCCTACCGCGTCTTCGACGAGCAGGGGCTGGTGCTCGGGCTGCGCTCGGACATGACGGTTCCCATCGCCCGGTTGGTGGCGACCCGCTACGCGACCGCCGAGCCTCCGATGCGCTTCTGCTACTTCGCGCACGCCTACCGCCGGGTGCGCCCCCAGCGAGGTCAACCGCGGGAGCTCCTGCAGGCCGGGGTCGAGCTCGTCGGCGCTCCGGCGCCCGAGGGGACGGCGGAAGCGCTGACCGTGCTGTGCGCCGCCCTCGACGCCGTCGGCTTGAAGACCTATAGCGTCGGTCTCGGGGACGCGTCGCTGTATCCGGCACTGCTCGAACGCGTCGGGGTCGCACCCGAGCGGCGGGGAGTACTCGTGGAGGAGCTCGTGGCCGGTGATTTCGTCGGCGTGGAGCGTGAGGTCCAGGCGCTCGGAATCGATGACGAGTCCGCCGAGCTCCTGCTCCGGGTGCCCCAGATCCGGGGTGGACCCGAGGTGCTCGAGGCCGTCCCCGAGCCGCTCGACGCCGCCGTCCAGGGAATGCGGAGCGTCCACGCGCTGCTCCCGCCCGACGCCGCGGTCAGGGTGATCTTCGACCTCGGTCTCGTACGCAGCCTCGGGTACTACACCGGCGCCGTGTTCCAGGTCTACGACCCCGCGCTCGGCGTCCCGATCGGCAGCGGGGGGCGCTACGACGATCTTCTCGGGAAGTTCGGCCGTCCGCTTCCCGCGGTCGGCTTCGCCCTCGGCGTCGAGCAGCTTCACATCGCGCTGACCGGAGAGGAGAGGCGGTGAACGGCCTGCGCATCGCGGTTCCTCGCGGAGCTCTGTTCGGCGACACTCTCGACCTCCTCGACCGCCTCGGACTCGACACCGCCGAGGTCCGCGAGAACGACCGCAAGCTGCTCTTCGAGGACGCGGGGATCATCACCATGCGTCCCTCCGATGTCCCCACCTACGTGGAGGCGGGCGCCGCCGACCTGGGAATCACGGGCAAGGACGTGCTCATGGAGCAGGCCGAGCGCGAGTGCTACGAGCTCGCCGACCTGCGCTACGGGTACTGCCGGATGGTCCTTGCCAGTGAGGCCGGGGAGGACCGCGCCGCCGAGGCGCTCCGGCGCCTCGGGGTGATCCGCATCGCCACCAAGTACCCCCGGATCGCCGCGCTGCACTTCCTCGCCACCGGGCGCCAGGCGGAGATCGTCGAGGTCAAAGGCTCGGTCGAGCTCGCTCCCATCACCGGGCTGTCGGAGGCCATCGTCGACCTCACGGCGACCGGCACGACGCTGGCCGAAAACGGCCTCGTGATCCGCGAGGAGATCGCCGAGTGCAGCGCGCGGCTCATCGCCAATCCCGTGGCCCACAAGCTCAAGGCTCGTGCCATCGACGCCGTGCTGGAGCGGGTCCGTGACATCTGAGGTGCTGAGCGGCGACCCCATAGCGCTCGCCGCCGAGCTGCGGGCGCTCGTTCCCGATCCCGGCTCGGTCCGGGACGCCGTCGCCGAGATCGTCGCCCGCGTGCGCGTGGACGGTGACGCGGCGGTACGCGAGTACACCCGGCGCTTCGATACGCGCGGCGTGGAGCCCGGACCGCTCGTCGTCACCGACGCGGAGCTCGATGGCGCCGTCGAGGGGCTCGACCCTGACGTTCGCGGCGGCCTCGAGCGCGCCGCGGAGAACGTCGGCCGCGTGGCCGCTGCCGGCCTCGCCGCCGATCGCGTCGTCGAACTTGACGGGGGAGCGGACGGGCGCGGTGAGCCCGCTCGCTACCAGGTGGCGCTCCGCGGCGTCCCGGTGGGACGCGCCGCGGTCTATGTGCCCGGGGGAAGGGCGCCGTACCCGAGCACGGTGATCATGGGCGTGGTCACCGCTCGCGTGGCCGAGGTCGAGGACGTCGCGGTGTGTGCCCCCCCGGGAGAGGACGGTGACATCCACCCGGTGATCCTCGCGGCCTGCCGGCTCGCGGGCGCGTCGACCGTGTACCGGATGGGCGGGGCGCAGGCGATCGCCGCGCTCGCCTACGGCACCGAGTCGGTGGCTCCCGTCGACGTCATCGTCGGGCCCGGCAACCTCTACGTTCAGGAGGCCAAGCACCAGGTCATCGGACAGGTGGGGATCGACGGGTTTGCGGGGCCGAGCGATCTCGTGGTCATCGCTGGCGCGGGCGCCGACCCCAAGCTCGTCGCGCTCGACCTCCTCGCCCAAGGCGAGCATGGGCCGGGCACGCTGGTGGTGGGTATCTCGGACTCGCACGAGCTCCTTGACGCCGTCGCCCAGGAGATGGCGAGCTCACCCGACACCGGCGCGATCCGCCGCCTGGTGGCGGTCGAGGACCTGGGGAGCGGGCTTGCCCTCGCCGAGGCGTTCGCACCCGAGCACCTCGAGCTCCTGGGAGCGGACGCCGAGGCTTTGGCGCCGCTCGTTTCGCGCGCCGGATGCCTGTTCGTGGGTTCGGCTGGTGGCTCGGCGTTCGGCGACTACATCGCCGGGTCCAACCACGTCCTCCCGACCGGTGGGGCGGCACGCTTCGCCTCAGCCCTCTCACCCACGCACTTTCGCCGCCGCTTCTCCGAGGTGAGGATTGGCGCTGCCGCCGGGGCCCTGGCCCGCGCTGCCGCACCGGTGGCCCGCGCCGAGGGGTTCGAGCTCCACGCGCGCTCGATGGAGGCGCGCGTTCGCCAGAATGGGTCGTCGTGAGCCGCACCGGTGTCATCGACCGCAAGACCCGTGAGACCGAGGTCCACGTGTCGCTGACCCTCGACGGCGCCGCCGCCGGCGTGCGTGAGACCGGAGTCGGGTTCCTCGACCATATGCTCGACCTCCTGGCCCGTCACGGCCGCCTCGACCTCGACGTACGCGCCACCGGCGATCTCGAAACGGGCGCCCATCACACGGTTGAGGATGTGGGCATCTGCGTGGGGCAGGCGCTTGATCGGGCGCTCGGCGAGCGCGCCGGGATAACGCGCTACGGTGAGGCGACGGTGCCCATGGACGAATCCCGCGCGGCGTGCACGGTCGACATATCCGGCCGCGGATACTGCGCCTTCGAGGCCGGCCTCCCGCCGGGTGCGATCGGCAATTTCGACCACGAGCTCGCGGAGGAGTTCTTCCGCTCCATCGCGCTCAACTCGAAGCTCACTCTTCACCTCGTCATCGAGACGGGCACCAACGCCCATCACATGATCGAGGCCGCCTTCAAAGCCTTTGCCCGCGCCCTCCGCGCCGCCGTCGCGCTCGATCCCACCGAGCACGGCGTTCCCAGTACCAAGGGAACGCTGACGGCATGAGCGCACGACCCGTGATCGCCGTGGTCGACTACGGCATGGGCAACCGCCGCTCGGTCGAGAAGGCCCTCGAGCACGTCGGGGCGCGCGCCAAGATCACCCGCGACCGCGACGCGCTGGCGACGGCCGACGGCCTCGTGGTGCCCGGCGTCGGCGCCTTTCCCCGCGCGATGAGCAACCTCCACGAGCTCGGGCTCTCGGAAGCGATCATCGAGCGCGCCTCCGCGGGGGCGCCCGTCCTCGGGATCTGCCTCGGAATGCACGTCCTCTTCGAGCGCTCGTTCGAGTTCGAACCCACCGCTGGCCTGGGATTGATCGCAGGAGAGGTCACGGGACTCGACACGAAGGGTCTGCGCCTGCCCCACATCGGATGGAACCGTGTCGACTTCGTCCGCTCCTCGCCCCTCACGGGGTCGCTCCCGGCCGCGGGTGCGCACTTCTACCACGTGCACTCGCTGGTCCCGCGCCCCGCGGAGGCCGACGACGTCCTCGCCACCTCGGAGTACGGCGAGAGCTTCGTCACCGCGGTGCAGCGAGGCACCGTGTTCGGCGTCCAGTTTCACCCTGAGAAGTCCTCCACGCACGGCCTCGCGCTGCTGCGTAACTTCGCGTCGGTCTGCGCGAGGCACGCACAGGGCGTGGCGGCGTGATCCTCTATCCGGCGATCGACATCCTCGACGGCAAGGCGGTGCGGCTCGCTCGCGGGGACTTCGAGGCGCGCACGGTGTACGACGCCGATCCGCTCGATGCGGCCCAGCGGTGGGTCAGGGCGGGGGCGCGCGTGCTCCACGTGGTCGACCTCGACGGTGCGCGGAGCGGGAGCCCGCAGAATCTCGAGCAGATCGAGCGCATCGCCCGCGAAGTCGATGTGCCCGTCCAGGTCGGGGGCGGGCTGCGGTCGGTGGCGGCGGTGCGCGACGCCGTGAACGCCGGGGCCGCGCGGGTCATCCTCGGCACCGCGGCCTACACGGACGTGGACTTCCTCGACGACGTGGTCGCCGAGCACGGCGATCGCGTCATCGTGTCCGTCGACGCCCGAGACGGCCGCCTGGCCGCGGCCGGCTGGCTCGAGCAGACCGAGATCCCCGCGGAAGAGGTGTTCGCGCGCCTCACCAGCCGCGGGGTGCGCAGCTTCGTGTACTCGAACATCGACCGGGACGGCATGATGAGCGGACCCGACCTCGACGAGGTGCGACGCGTCGCGGCAGCGGTCCGCGGGCGCTTCCTCTACTCCGGCGGGGTCGCGAACACCGCCGACCTCGAGGCGCTGGCAGCCCTGCGCCAGGTCAACCTCGCCGGGGTCATCGTCGGCAAGGCGCTGTACGAAGGGCGCTTCACGATCCCCGAGGCCCAGGCGGCACTGCAGGACAACGGCCGCGGCCCACGGGAAGCAAAGAGCGGGAGGAGCCGTGCACTGTAAGCGCGTGATCCCGTGCCTCGACGTCGATCGCGGCCGCGTGGTCAAGGGCATCGGCTTTCTCGACCTCCGGGATGCGGGCGACCCCGTGGAGCTCGCCTGCCGCTACGACACCGCGGGAGCCGACGAGCTCATCTTCCTCGACATCACCGCGACCTCCGACAAGCGCGACACCGTGGTCGAGCTCGCCCGCCGGACGGCCGACGACGTCTTCATCCCCTTCACCATCGGCGGCGGGATCCGGTCGGTGGCGGACGCCCAAGCCGTCCTCGACGCCGGTGCCGACAAGATCTCGGTCAACTCAGCGGCGCTGGCGCGCCCCGAGCTCATCGACGAACTCGCCGAGACCCTCGGAGCGCAATGCGTCGTCCTCGCCATCGACGCGAAGTCACGGAGCGACGGCACTTGGGAGGCGCACCTGGCCGGCGGCCGGACGCCCACGGGACGCGACGCCGTCGCCTGGGCGAAAGAGGGCGTCGAGCGAGGCGCGGGGGAGATCCTGCTCACGAGCATGGACCGTGACGGCACGAGCTCCGGATACGACCTGCTCCTCACGCGCGAGGTGGCCGACACGGTGAGCGTTCCCGTGATCGCCTCCGGCGGCGCGGGCGGGCTCGAGGATCTCGTCGATGCCATCGAGTGCGGCGCTGACGCCGTCCTGTGCGCGTCGATCCTCCACTACGGTCAGCACACGGTCGCGGAAGTCAAGGAGCATCTGGCGCGCGCCGGCGTGCCGGTGCGGCCCGTCGCGTAAGGCGAGCCAGGCTCCATGCCAACCGCAGCCGGCATGACGGTCCGTCTCCCCGCCTTGCTCACGTATCGACTTTCCCGATTCAGCGTAGTGCGCGTCTACCCAGAGACGACGGCGGCGACACAGATTATTGCCGGCTGACGCCCGAGCTTCGCCCACGCACAAACGCACCGGGTAATCCCGCCGTGTGCATGAGTGGTTTGCCGGTCTCCACCGGCGGCGTCGGGGCTACGCAGCTTCTTCGACGTATCCCGCGGCCGAGCACGCGTCACAGTACGCGGCGGGCGGGACACGCGGCTCGTAGCACCCAGGTCGGCAACAGGTCGAGGAACGCTTGGGGCGCCCTCGACCGATGCGCGCAGCCGCCGCGTCCTTGAGCTCCTCGCGCATGCGATCGAGCTCGGCAGCGTGATCCGCGCAGAACCGACGGTCGGGTTCGGCCGAATTCGGGCAATGACTTCCACTACGACAACGCATAGACATGGCATTCTAACGCATTGCCCCAGCGAATGTATCGAGGCGCCAGACCACCGACCCGGCAGCTCGACCGCTGTCAGGAGGCCTGCTCCGAGCCCATGCACATGCGCTCCGCCCCGCGGGCGTCGCGCTAAGCCTCTCGCGAGCAATCGGCTGATGTTGCGCGGGAGCCTAGCGCAGGAGGAGGCGAATGTGTGCACTTAGTGGAATCAGACCCCCTACGCTCACCGAATGCGCTGGCTCGTCGACGGGATGAACGTGATCGGCTCGCGCCCCGACGGTTGGTGGCGCGACCGCGATGCCGCCATGGCCCGGCTCGTCGACCTCCTCGAGCGTTGGGTCGCCGAGAGCGGCGAGGACGTGACCGTTGTGTTCGAACGGCCGCCGTCGCCGCCCATCCGCTCGACGGTGATCGGGGTGGCGCACGCGCCGCGCCGAGGGGCGAATGCCGCCGACGACGAGATCGTCAGGCGCTTGGCCGCCGACGTGCGCCCGGAGCAGGTCTGGGTTGTGACCTCGGACCGCCTGCTCGCGGATCGGGCGCGCGCTCGCGGCGCCGTGGTCGAGGGGGCCGACTCATTTCGCCGCAGGCTCGAGGGGAGACCGTGATCAGTGATGAGTCGTCGTGGTCGTCGTGCTCGCGGGCTTTCGCGGCAGCAGCTGGTGCAGGTCCGCGTAGCCGGTGAGGTAGATCGCTGACGGGTCGGCGATGATCGGGTTGAACGAGCCTTCCGGGAAGGTGAAGACGACGTGCCCGGTGCGGACGTTGACGCCCGTGGTCGTCTTCGAGGCCAGGTTCGAGTAGTAGACGACATCGCCGACGATGGTGGGCGAGCCCGAGATCCTGCCGCCGGCGTTGTGGGCCCAGCGGACCGCTCCTGACCTCGCATTGAAGGCGTAGAGGTTCCCGTCGTAGGAGCCGATGTACACGGTCGGTCCCAGGCCGGGGATGTTGGCCACGGCGGGGGAGGAGTAGACGTACGCTCCCGTGCCGGTGGCCCACGCGAGCTGCCCCGTGGCGGCCGCGAACGAGTACACGCGACCGTCGGTGTTGCCGATGTAGACGCGTCCGAAGGCCACCGCGGGACTCGAGTAGAAGTTCCCGGACCCGAAGCCGTCCTGGGCGCCGTTGGTGGCGACGGCCCACACCTCGCGGCCGTTACTCGCGCGCACCGCATAGGCGCGACCGTCGTAGTCGGCCAGATACAGGGTCCCGTTCGCATAGGCGATCGCACCCTTCACGGGACCTGCCGCATGGTAGGTCCACCTCACCTTCCCGGTCGTCGCCTGGAGCGCCCGCACGGTTCCGCTCTGATCGCCGAAGTAGAGCATGTCCCCGTAGGCAAGCGGGGAGGACTCGCTCCCTGGGGGGATGCTCATCGACCAGACGATGTGCCCGGTCTGCTGTGAGAGCGCGACGAACCTTCCCTGGGCCGGGGTTTTGGCGCCCGGCACCGTCGAGAGCAGAGGGGCGAAGACGAGCCCGTTACCGATCGCCGGGGAGGCCGCCGCCAGGGTTCCCACCGTGCGGTGCCAAATCACCTTGCCGGTGAGTTTGCTGATCGCCAGCACCTCGCCGGAGTCGTTGAGGACGAAGAGCGTGTTGCCGTGAATGACGGGCGGGAACTCGAGCAGCGCCGAGCCGTAGTACGTCCAGCCGCGGCGGAAAGGAGGTTCCAGGCCCGCGCCGGAGGGGAACAAGCGCGTGCGTGCGGCGTCGTAGCCGTATCTGGGCCACTGGAAGTCGCTCACCACCACCTTCGGCTTGGCGCGGGTAGTGGTGGTGGGCGTGGTGAACTCCACCTTGGGATGGGAGACGTTGCCTGGCTTGTGAAGCACGACCACCAGGACGGCAGCTATCACCAGGGCCAAAACCGCCATGACAAGGAGCGGTCCGCGCCGCCCCCGGCGCCGCGAACCGGGACTCATGGCGCGCCATGTTAATGATCCGAGCGGCGGGCGCGCCGGTAGCGGCGGAGGCGGCCGTCTTGCCGGCAGGCGAAGATGCCCGCATGCACACACCCACACGGGAGGAGCTGATCGGCCAGATCCGGGCGCTTCCATCGGCGGCCCCGCTGCTCGCCGCGGTAGGGGACGAGCCCGGGGTTCATCTCGTCGGTGGGGCGGTCCGTGACCTGCTCCTTGGCGGCGAGCACGGCCCCGTGGCCGGCGACCTCGACCTCGTGGTGGAGGGCGACGCAGCCGCGCTCGCCTCTCGGCTCGGCGGTCGCCACCTGGGTCACGAGCGGTTCGGAACCGCGTCGGTGACCCTCGACGGGCACAACTATGACTTCGCCACCGCGCGGCGCGAGAGCTACGCCGAGCCGGGAGCGCTCCCCGACGTCTCGCCGGCCACGCTGCGCGAGGACCTACTGCGGCGCGATTTCACCGTTAACGCGATCGCGGCCGCCCTTGGTGGCCCGCACGCGGGAACGCTGACGGCCGCACCAGGCGCGCTCGAGGACCTCGCGGCGGCGCGACTGCGGGTCTTCCATGACCGGAGCTTTATCGACGATCCCACCCGGCTCTTCCGGCTCGCCCGCTACGCGAGCCGGCTCGGATTCGCGATCGACCCGAAGACTCTCGGCCTGGCTCGCGCGGCAGTTGACGGGGGTGCCCTATCCACGGTGTCCGGCCCTCGCATCGGCGCCGAACTGCGCCTGCTCGAGCGCGAGAACGACCCCGTGGGCGCCCTCGCCGCCCTCACCGAGCTCGGCGTCGACCGCGCCCTTCATTCCCGTTTCGGGATCGCCGATCCCGAGCTCGCCCGCCGTGCGCTGACGCTGCTGCCCCCGGACGGCCGCCGCGACGTACTGGCCCTCGCGCTTGCCGCCGCCGATGTCCCGCCCGCGGAGCTCGCGGTCCTGCTCGACGAGCTGGCTTTCAAGGCTGAAGCGCGCGATGGCGTCGTCGCCGTCACGAGCGGAGCCGGACCGTTGGCCGAGGGCCTCGCCGCCGCCCGCTGTCCCTCGGAGATCGCCGCCGCGGTGGGACGTGGCGGCGCCGAGCTCGTTGCCCTCGCCGGGGCGCTCGGTCCCGAGGAGCGGGCGCGGGAGTGGCTCGAGCGCCTGCGCCACGTGCGCTTGGAGATCGATGGGGACGACTTGATCGCCGCCGGGGTCCCGCGAGGTCCGGGGGTGGGGGAGGCGCTTCGGGCGGCACTGGCGGCCAAGCTCGACGGGCGCGTTTGCGGTCGCGAAGCCGAGCGCGCGGAGGCCCTGCGCGCCGTGCGGGCGTGACGGGAGCGGGGGAGACCAAATATTTTCAAACTATATTGCTGACTGATGTATAATTACGGTCATGTTTCGCAACATCCTTGTTCCCGTTGATGGCTCACCCGACGCCGAGGAGGCCCTGGCGCAGGCGATTGATCTGGCCGAGGCGGAGCAGGCGAGCCTGACCTTGATGACCGCCCTCGCGGAATTGCCCGCGACGGCGTACGTGGTGGCCGGACAGGCGACCGGTGATCTCGTTGAAGACCGTCACGACCAGGCCGCGGCGGTCCTCCGGCAAGCCCGCGAACGCGTGCCCGACGGTCTCGCCGTCACCACCGTGCTCACCGACGAGGCGATTCGCACCGCGCTCATCCGCCAGATCGACGAGGGCCGTCACGACCTTGTGGTCATGGGGTCGCGGGGCCGCGGCGCCGTTCGCTCCGCCCTCCTGGGCAGTGTCAGCCATTACGTCCTGCACCACAGCCGTGTGCCGGTGCTCATCGTGCACGCCGAGAATTCGCGCGAGCCGATGCCAGCGGCGGCGGTTTAGTCCCAGCGCCAGCGCGCGTCCCACGCGCGGGCTTCGGCCTATGCTCGTGCCACGGTGGGTTCGGTCGCGCTGCATCGCAACCGCGAGTTCATGCTCCTTTGGGGCGGGCAGACGCTCTCGGAGCTCGGCTCACAGATCTCGCTGATCGCCTACCCACTGCTCGTCCTCGCCCTCACCGGCTCCCCGGCCAAGGCCGGCCTGGTGGGGTTTGCCCGAGCTCTCCCCATCGCCGTGCTTTCGCTTCCCGCCGGAGCGCTCGTCGATCGGGTCAACCGCAAGCTCGTGATGGTCGGCTGCGACGGCGTTCGCGCGTTGTCGCTGGCCGCGCTCTCGATCTCGCTCGCCCTCGGGAGCGCACCCTATGCCTCGATCATCGCCGTCGCCCTCGTCGACGGCTCGGCATTCGTGTTCTCCTATGTGGCCGAGCGCGGAGCGCTGCGCCACGTCGTCGCCCCGGAGCAGCTGTCAGAGGCGGTCGCGCGTAACGAGTCCCGACTCTTTGTCGCGATGCTCGCAGGCCCGCCGCTGGGCGGCCTGCTGTTTGGCCTCGGACGAGCGATCCCGTTCGTCGTCGACGCCATCTCGTACGCCGTTTCAAGCGTGAGCACGCTGCTCATCCGTTCGAGCTTTCAGGAGGCGCGTACCGAGGAGGGCCAGGGCGACCTCGCCGAAGGCCTGCGGTGGATCTGGCGCCGGCCGTTCCTGCGCGGCTGCGCGCTTCTCTTCGCGGGCAGCAACCCGGTCTTCACCGGCCTCTACCTGCTTGTCGTCGTCCTCGCCAGACGCCACGGCGCCTCCTCGCTGCTCATCGGCACCATGCTCGCGATCGCCGCCGCCGGCGGCCTGCTCGGCGCCCTGCTCGCCCCCCGACTGCAGCGCATCCTCGCCCCGCGCCTCGTTCTCCTGGGCGAGGCATGGGTCATGGCGCTCTCGGTACCGCTACTGCTCGTCTTCCACAACGCGCTCCTGCTCGGCCTTGTCCTCGCCACCGCGGAGCTGATCACGCCGGTAAGCAATTCCATCGTCGTCAGCTTCCGCGTGGGCTTGGCGCCAGACCGGCTGCAGGGCCGCGTCCAAGCCGCAGCCACCCTGATCACGTTCTCGGCGGGCTGGGCCGGTCCCCTCGTCGTCGGTCTCCTGCTGGAGAACGCGGGGCTGACGGCGACGGTCCTCGCCCTCACGGGGTGGGTACTCCTCCTAGCGGTCGGCGCGACGATTGCGCCTGCTTTCCGCCACCCTCCAAGCCTTGGGGGGGTCGAGGCGGACTGCTTGGCGGCCTGACCCGGCGCGAAAATCGTCTCCGGCCCACTCGGTAGTGGAGCTGGTAGAGATCCCGGAGCGCCGATTCTGGGCACTCGTGCCCGAGACCCCTCGTTTCGCCCAGCTGGTTCGTGCTGGGTGGCGCGGGGGCGGCGGAACTTTGGCGGATTGGTCCGGCCCCTCCGGTCCAAATGCACATGGTTCGCGCTGGGTGGCGCGGGGGCGGCGGAACTTCGGCCGATTGGTCCGACCCCTCCGGTCTAAATGCACATGGTTCGTGCTGGGTGGCGCGGGGGCGGCGATCTCTCGCGCCCCTCGCACGCCACCGCCACCCGCCGCACCCCCCGCACGACCGCGTTGCACATCGCGGCCCGTGTGCTCGGGATCGATCCCACCCGCCACGCCATCGCCGACGAAGTCGCTGGGCTGATGAGGAGCTGACGCGGCGTCCCAAAGGTTTGCGCACCCCCGGCCGTGGTGGTGGCACCGACCATGCTGCGCTCCCGACCCTGCTCGTGCTGAGTTGTCGTGCCTGCCCTTGACCCGGTTGAGGGCGAGATCGTCCTCGGCGCCGTTCGCGCCGGTGTTGCCGGTGAGGATCGATCCCACCGGCGCCACCGAAGCGAGCGTCGCTGAGCCGGCGGCTCCTCAGGCGCGCAAGCCTATCGTCGCCCGCTCGCCCGCTCGCCCGCTCGCCCGCTCGCCCGCTCGCGCCGAAGCTCGCATAGACTCACCGGCCCACATGGCGCCTTCTGGCGAAACGAGCTTTCCTCACCCGCTCGGGGTGAGCATGGTGGATGGTGGGGTCAACGTGGCGCTCTACTCGAGCGTCGCCGACGGGGTGTCGTTTTCGACCTTCGATGCTGGGGGCGCCGAGACTCGTCATCCGCTGACGCTGGCCGACAGTGACATCTGGCACGGGTTCGTCGCCGGCGTAGCCCCGGGCGACGAGTACGGCTTCCGGATCGATGGGCCGTTCTCACCGGCACAAGGCGCGCGCTGCAACGCGCGCAAGCTCCTGCTCGATCCCTACGGGCGCTCGGTGACCGGCAACCTGACCTGGAAGCCCTCCTGGAACGGCGGGGCGGATGCGCGCGACGGCTCGGACTCGGCCGCGGACGCGCCGCGCTCGGTAGTCGTAGGCAGCGCTTTCGACTGGGGCGTCGACGCGCCCCCGGGGCACGGGCTCGCCGACACCGTCATCTACGAGCTCCACGTCAAGGGATTCACGGCCGTCCACCCGGGCGTGCCCGCCGGCGATCGGGGCACCTATGCCGGGTTGGCCCACCCTGAGGTCCTCGCCTACCTGCGCGAGCTGGGGGTCACCGCCGTGGAGCTCCTTCCCGTTCATCAGTCGCTCACGGGCGGCGTCCTCGCCGGCAAGGGACTCACCAACTACTGGGGCTACGACACGATCGCATTCTTCGCCGTCCACGCTGCCTATTCGTCAGCGCGGCGGGCGGGCGGGCCGCCCGGGAGCGAGGTCGACGAGTTCAAGGCCATGGTCAAGGCCATGCACGAGGCGGGGATCGAAGTCATCCTCGACGTCGTCTTCAATCACACGGCGGAGGGCGACCAGCGGGGGCCGACCTTGTCCCTGCGCGGGATCGACAACGCCGCCTACTACCAGCTCGTCCCCGGCCGCCCGCAGTCCTACGACAATCTCACGGGTTGCGGCAACACCATCAACGCCGCCAGCCCCACCGTGAGACGGCTGATCGTCGACGCGCTCCGCTACTGGGTGCAGGAGATGCACGTCGACGGGTTCCGCTTCGACCTCGGCGCCGTCCTCGGGAGCGACACGCCGGGCACCGCCGCCAGCGCCGATCCCGGCTGGGACGAGAATGCCGCCTTCTTCGACCTCGTTCTCCAGGACCCGACCCTCGCCGCCGTCAAGCTCATCGCCGAGCCATGGACTGCGGCGGGCAACGAGCAGGGGCGCTTCCCGGCGCGCTGGTCTGAGTGGAACGGCCAGTACCGCGACACCATGCGCGACTACTGGCGCGGCCAGACCGCGGGGCCCCGCTGGGCCGGTGCCCGGCTGGCCGGCAGCCCCGACATGTACGCGGACAACGCCCGCCGCTACAGCCTCCGGCGCCAGCCCACCGCCACCATCAATTTCATCACCTGCCACGACGGGTTCACCCTGAACGACCTGGTGTCCTACGACGGCAAGCGCAACGACGAGAACCTCGAGAACAACGCGGACGGGACCAACGACAACAGGTCCTGGAACTGCGGATCGGGTCCGGCCGACGACGGTCCGAGCGTCGATCCCGCCGTCGCCGCCCTGCGCCGGCGCCAGCAGCGCAATCTCCTTGCCACCCTGCTGCTCTCACGAGGCGTGCCGATGCTCCTGGCCGGCGATGAGCGCAACCGCACCCAGCAGGGCAACAACAACGCCTACTGCCAGGACGACGAGATCAGCTGGATGGACTGGGCCGCCGATCCGGCCGCCGACAACCTGACCAAGGTCGTTCGCGAGCTCATCTCGCTGCGGGCACGAGCACCCGCCCTGCGAGCGGCGCGTTTCCCCGAGCCCGGGCCGGGCGGGACCGACGACCCGGTGCCCGACACCGGCCTTCGGTGGTTCAACCCCGATGGCTCGTCCGCGAGCGGCCAGGACTGGGACAACGACGAGGGCCACAGCTTCGCCGTGATCTTCGCCGGCGCGAGGCCGGCGCCGTCCGTGCTCGCCCTCTTCAACGCCTACTGGGGATCTGTCACCTTCACGCTCCCGAGCCCACCCGCGGACGGGTGGACGGTCACCCTCGATACCACCCAGGAAGACGGAGCGGCCCCCGCCGTCGCTCCGCTCGCGGGCGGGGCGTCGCTCACCGCCGGCCCCCGCGCGGTGATCGTCGCCACCGGGTAAGGCGCCATGCTCGTCGACCTTCACGCGCACTACCCGATGCATCTGCTGCCCGACCACCAGCAACGCACGCACGAGCACGCGGGAACCTGGTGGCGCCGGCGACGCCAAGCGGTGATCGTCGACGTCCTCTCTCGCCTGGCCAACTATCAGGGGCCGGGCGATGCTCCCAGCGTGACCGAGGAGCTCATGGGCGATGGCGATGTCGGCGTCGTGCTCTCCGTGCTCTACCAGCCCTTCGATGAGATGGACCTCAGCCAGAGCTACGGTGCTCCACCGCGCGCGAGCTATTTCGAGGACCTGGTCGCTCAGCGCGAAACGGTAGAGGACTACGTCAGCGCCCATCCCGGGGACGTCGCCATCGCCCATTCTCCGGCCGAGCTCGATGCGCTCCTCGAGGCTGGGGCGCCGATCCTCATCCACGCCGTCGAGGGCGGCTTCCAGCTCGGTCGCGACGGGGACGCGGTTCAACGCAACGCCCGTGTCCTTGCCGGTCTCGGCGTGGCCTACGTGACGGTGGCGCACCTGTTCTTCCGTGACGTGGCGACCAACGCCCCTGCGCTGCCCTTCCTCCCCGATCGCCTCTACCACTGGATCTTCCCCCAGCGCCGCGACGAGGGGCTTACCGCCCTCGGGCGCGAGGTGGTGGAAGCGATGGTGGACGAGGGCATCCTCGTCGACGTCACCCACATGAGCGCTCGGTCGCTCGCCGATGTCCTCGCGCTGCTCGACCGCCGCGACCCGGCCAAGGTGATCCCGGTTATCGCCACGCACATGGCGTGCCGTTTCGGCGGACTCGAATTCTGCCTCGACGATGAAACGATCAAGGAGATCGCCGAGCGAGGCGGGGTGCTCGGATGCATCCTCTGCGAGCACTTCATCACCAGCGGCCTGCGGGGGAGCCGCAATACGCTCGAGGGGTCGGTCGACGCGTTGTGCCGCCACATCGACAGGATCCGTGAACTCACCGGGAGCTACGACAACGTGGCGATCGGGTCAGACCTCGACGGGTACATCAAACCCGCGCTCGGAGGCCTCGAGCACATGGGCCGCATGCGCGAGCTCCAGGGCGCGCTCGTGGCGCGCTACGGCGAGAGCGACGCCGAGAAAATATGCAGCGGCAACGCCCTGCGCGTGCTGCGCGCGCATTGGGGGAAGAAGCGGCCCCGGGCCTAGCCGTGGCTCACTCCATCGCCCGATGGCGGGTGTCGAGCACCGCCAGGGCTTCCTCGGTGCTCGAGCGATCCATGCCCTGCCGGCGCAGGAGGACTGCGAGCGCATCGGGCCCCATCGAGTTGTACATCAGGTCGAGCTTCTGCCAGCTCAGCTCAGGCGAGGCGTCATCATCGCCGCCCGGGGCGTCGAGGAACTGTCCGAGCTGGCGGAGAAGCCGGTCCAGGCGTTCGAACTCATCGCTCACGGGTTCGCGAGCGATTATCTCGCAACTTCAGCACTATCGGTTGACGATAGATCGTCAGCCGATATACTGGTGCCATGACCGATGAGCCCAACGCCTTGGCGACGCTCGGCCGCTACGCCGGTCCCGCCACCCTGATCCTCTCGAGCCTGGCCGGGGGGACGAAGCATGGCTACGCCCTGTCCAAGGACATCGAGGAGTTCGCTGAGGTCCGGGTCGCTCCCGGCACCCTGTACGAGGCATTGTCACGGCTCGAGCGTCAGGGGCTGATCGAGCCGGTCGAGAGCCATGATCGCCGTCGCCCTTACCGGCTGACGGGCGCCGGGGCCTCTGTTCTGCGCGCGCATCTCGATGCCCAGCGCCGCGTCGCCGAGGTTGGACTCGGGCGCCTCGCCGCCGGGCCGGGGACGGCATGAGCGACCGAGGGGGTACGCCGGCCCGACGGGCCGAGCGCCTCCTGCGCTGCTACCCGGCCGGGTGGCGCGAGCGCTACGGCGACGAGTTCACCGAGCTCCTCGTCGACGACATCTGCGAGCGGCCCCGGTCATGGACGCGCACCGCCGATGTGATGCGCAGCGGGGCGCTGGCGCGCTTCACCGCCGCGGGGCTCACGGGGCGGGCGCTCGCGCCTGAGCAGCAGATGCGCGCCGGTCTGGCGTGGCTCGGGGGGGCGCTGGTCGCGTTCCTGGTCACGGGGATCGCCCTGTGGTCGCAGCTGACGGTCGGGTGGCAGTGGTCGGCGCCGGACGCGCCCGCGACCAGGGTGGCCATGCTCGTCATGTCCGCCGCCGTCCTTGGTCTCCTCGTCCTCGCGCTGCTCTCGGCGATCCCGCTCGCGTGGACGCTCATCGCGCGTAGGGAAGAGCGACGACGGACACGGCCGCTCGCTCTCGCCACGGTGGGCGCCGTGGTCTTCGTCCTCGGCAGCATCCACTTCGGGCACGGCTGGCCGGGCACCGGTGGTCACCCATGGGCCGACCGTGGACTCGTGCCCGGCCCCATCGCGCGGTTCGGTTGGGCGGCAACCCTGTGGGTCACCTCCTACTGGGCTCATCCCGGCGCTCTCTCGTCATTCCCCGCCGCCGAGATCGCCTGGATGGTCGTGAGTCCGATCGCGCTGCTGGCGAGCGCCGGCGGCGTCGCCAAGACGCTGCGGCGGACGCGGCTCTCCCCGCGCGTACTGCGATACCAGCTGTGGCTGGGGGGCGCCGCCGCCGTGGCCATGGCCGCCTTCCTCGCCGGCGCCGGAAGCTGGGTGGTCTCCGGCGGCCCCGCGCCGCGAGAGCTGTTCCGCGTCGGGACCATCGACGCCGCGGGGCTGGCCGTGATGAGCGCCGCGCTCGTACTGGCCTTTCGCGCGGTCGGGCGAACGCTCACGGCGGCCGCGCGCTCCGGGACCGAGCGCTAACCGCCCAGGCCATGGCGCCCGCACACCGGACGTGGACGCGCCGTCGCGTGCTCGGATACGGACTTGGGGCCGCGGCCGGCGCCACCGTCGCGGGGCTCGAGCTCGTGGCCCATGGCGTGCTGCCGGGGCGCGCGGTCCTCGACGAGCTCGACGGCGCGTGCTCGGCGGCGGTCCCGGACGAGACCTTCTCACCCGCGGGGGCGTCGAGGTCGGGCATGTTCTACTCCCGTGCCCGTAACCGGAGCGTCGGATACACGATCGCCTATCCGCCCGGGCACGCGCCGGGCAGCGAGCTTCCGCTCGCCGTTGTCCTCCACGGATTCGGGGGTAACCACACCTCAGGCTTCGGAGGCCTGACCATGGCGCGCGCCCTGGCGATCCGGACCAGCGCGCAGCGGCCCGCGGCCATCGCCCTCGTGGCCGTCGACGGCGGCGGCGGGTACTGGAATCCTCACCCCGGCGATGATCCGATGGCGATGATCGTCGACGAGCTCATCCCCATGTGCCTGCGCGCCGGGCTCGGGCGCTCGCCGGGGAGCATCGGCGCGACGGGGGTTTCCATGGGTGGCTATGGCGCGCTCCTGCTCGCAGAGAAGCACCCGCACCTGATCGCCGCCGTGGCCGCCATCAGTCCGGCGGTGTGGACCAACTACGCAGAGGCCCGGGGGGCCAACCCCGGGGCCTACGCGTCGGCCGCTGATTTCGCCGCCGACGATGTTGTCACGCACGCCGCCGCGCTCGCCGGCCTCCCCGTCCGTGTCGCCTCCGGGTTCAAGGATCCCTTTCACCCTGGCGTGGCCGCCCTGGCCCGGGCCCTGCCCGCATCGGCGACCGTTGTCTTCACCCAGGGGTGCCACGATGGCTCGTTCTTCGCCAGCCAGACACCGGCGGCGCTCATGTTCCTGGCGGCGCACATCGCCTGACCGGCTCACCCCGCCAGCAGCGCGGAGAGCGTCGTCGCCGCGCGCCCATCGCGGAGCGCCTCGCGGGCCTCCCGCGCACCCGTCCGCGGGTCGGGCGCGAGGCCGGCGGCGTAGAGGCGCACACCGGCGCTCAGGGCGACGGTGTGGGCGAGGAGGTCGTCGGCCTCTCCGCGCAGCGCGACCCGGGTCAGCCACGCCGACTCCTCGGCGCCCGCGCCGCCGCGCAGGCGCGCACCGAGGAGCTCGGGGAGCTCGAGGACGGCACCGCGCTGGTAGGCCACCGGCCGGCCGGGACGCATGACATCGGAGCCCTCGAGGCCGCGGACGGCGATGGCGCATTCGCAACCCAGATGCTCGAGCGCGCCCACCAACCGCTCGGCGTAGGCGGCGTGCGTGTGCCCGACCACGAAGCGCCGCGCGCCGAACCAGTCGACAAGCTTCTCGGCCGAGTGGACGGGGCCGCGTAGTCCGATCTCGTCGCGCAGCTCGGCCAGACGCGTCCACCCCGGAAGCGCAACCCCGGCGTGCACGACGCAGACCCCGCAGCGCTCGAGCATGGCGCGGGACTCCTCGAGGGCCGGCCGGCCCGGGCCCCCGAGGGCGGCGAGGACGTCGGCCACCGTGGTTCCCCGCTTGGGTCCGAGCGTGTCCCCGCAGTGCATGACCACGCCGGCCCCGCACGACGCCGCCGTGGCCCCGACGGCGACCGAGAGGTTGGGGGCGTCCGCGGTCCCGTCGTAGGCGCCCGCGCACGCCACCAGCGGCCGGCGCGCATCGGCGCGCGCGGCGGGCGCCGCGTCGCGCAGGGCCTGCGTCATCCCTGCGAGCTCGTCGGGCTGCTCGCCCTTGATCCGCATGGCGATGAGAAAGGCGCCGGCCTGGGTGTCGGAGACCTCGCCGGCAAGGAGCGCGGCCATCGCCTCACGGGCTTCCTCGAAGGTCAGCGCCCGGCTGCCGCGGACCCCCGTGCCCACCGTCTTGATGGTGGCGCGGAAGCCGTCGTAGTGGCTGTGCCCGAGGCTCGCCCCGACGCCGGAGGTCACGCTAATCCTCCCACCGGTAGCCGACCCGGCGCACCGTCTTGAGCTTGGTGGCGTGCTCGGAACCCAGCTTGGCGCGCACTCGGCGCACGTGGACGTCGACGGTGCGAGCCCCGCCGTAGAAGTCGTAGCCCCACACGCGGCTGAGGAGCGCCTCGCGCGAGAAGGCGCGCCGCGGGTGGGTCATGAGGAACTTCAGCAGCTCATACTCCATGTAGGTGAAGTCGACGGGGACGCCGTTGACCGTCACCTGGTAGGTGGCCAGGTTGAGTTCGAGCCGCTCCGAGCGCACGACCTCCTCGTCCTCGACCCCCTGTACTTGGCGGCGGGCCCGGGCGATGCGCGCGGAGAGCTCGGCCGTGGTGAAGGGAGCCACGATGAGCTCGTGGACGGCGAGCATCTCGGGGCTGAGCACGAGACCGTCGGGATCGACGCTGACCACGATTGGCACCTCGCCGAGCTCGTCGTCCTCGCGCAGGCGCACGCAGACCGGGGTGGCGTCGCCGCGGTCGTCGAGCACGAGCGCGAGGTCCGGGCGCCGGTCGACGAATCCGTCCTCGCCCGACGGGCGCATCGAGCCGTTCACCGCCACCCGCCGCGGGCTGAAGCCGAGCTCAGCGAGCATGCGCGCTGCCTCCTCGGCGGCCTCCGCTCGCTGGGCGTATATCCACGCGACGCCCATCCTCACAACGCCCGCAGATAACGGGCGCGCTCGAACTCGGTCACCGTCTTGCGGTACTCGTCCCACTCGCGGCGCTTATTGCGTACGTACCAGTCGCACAGTCGGTCTCCGAGGACGTCGCGCACGAGCTCGGAGGCCTCGAACAGGGACACGGCCTCGCGTAGGTCCTCCGGGAGCCGGACCGCGCCCGGGGGCGGTTCGGCTCCAGCCTCGGCCCCCAGCTGGTATCCGCGCTCGATTCCCCGCAGGCCGGCGGCGAGCACGAGGGCGAAGCACAGGTACGGGTTGCAGGCGGAGTCGGGTGAGCGCAACTCGATCCGCGCGGCGGCCTCGCGGTCAGGACGGCTCGAGGGCACGCGCACGAGCGCCGAGGGCGCCTGGCGGGTCCAGCTGACGTGCTCGGGAGCTTCGAAGCCGCCGGCCAGGCGCTTGTAGCTGTTGACCCACTGGTTGGTGACCGCGGTGAACTCCGGGGCGTGGGCAAGCACGCCGGCCAGGAACGCCCGGCCCGTGCTCGAGAGCGGTTCATCGTCATCCTCGTCGAAGAACACGTTGCGCTCTCCGTCGAAGAGCGAGAGGTGGACGTGCATGCCCGATCCCGACTCGTGCTCGAGGGGCTTGGGCATGAAGGTGGCGAAGACGTCCTGCTCGCGGGCGACCTCCTTGACCGCGAGCTTGAACGTCGTTACCGCGTCGGCCATCGAGAGCGCATCGGTATGAGCGAGCTTGATCTCGTGCTGGGAGGGGGCGACTTCGTGATGGGAGGCCTTGACGGGAATTCCCATCTGCTCGAGGTACTCGATGGTGCGCCTGCGGAAGTCGCTGCCGTCATCGAGCGGAGTGAGGTCGAAGTAGGTGCCCTGGTCGAGGGGAACGGGCGGCTTGCTCGGGTCAGAGCCCTCCTGGAAGAGGAAGAACTCGACCTCGGCGCCCACCTGCATGGTCAGCCCGAGGTCGGCGGCCTGGCCGAGGACGCGCCGCAGGGCGTGACGCGAGTCGCCCGGGAAGGGGGTCCCGTCCGGGAGTCGAACGTCGCACAGCATCCGAGCCACGAGTGAGGTCGGGCGCCAGGGCAGGACCTGGAAGGTCCTTGGGTCGGGGTGGGCGATGACGTCGCGCTCGGCGAGCCGCGATCCTCCCTCGAGCGCCGAGCCGTCGAGGCCGACCCCGTCCTCGAGGACGGTCTCGAGCTCGGTGACGGGAATGGCGATGCTCTTGAGCATCCCCAGGACATCGACGAACCACAGGCGCACGAAGCGGACGCCCCGCTCCTCGACGGTGCGCATCACATAATCGCGATTGGAGAGCGTCAGGTCGGTGTCGGTGGGCACGCGGCTGCCGAACTTCGTGGACGGACCCGAGCGTGGCAGTCGATGCCCGCCGCGTCATTGGCCGGATGTCGAAATCTCTTTGTCCGCAGCGTGAATTCACACAGCGTTCATCCGGGCGTCGCCCCTGGGTAATCCCGTCGCGGGACCATCCCGGGGTGTCGGTGCCCACCGAGACCCGTTCGCTGTGCCCGTACTGCGGGGTGGGCTGTGGCCTGCTCGTGTACACCGAAGACGGACGCATGCGCGGGGTCAAGGGGGATCCCCTCTACCCGGTCAATCGCGGGCGTACGTGCCGCAAGCCACTCGAGCTCGCTCCCGCCGTGCACGCCGACGACCGAGCCCTGACGCCGCTCATGCGGGGTGGCCGAGACGCCCGCTTCGAGGAGGCGAGCTGGGATCAGGCGCTCGGATCGCTCGCCGCCCGCCTGCAGCGGATCGCCGCCGAGCACGGCCCCGACGCCCTCGGCTTCTACATCTCCGGCCAGCTCCTGACCGAGGACTACTACGTCATCGGCAAGCTCGTGAAGGGGTTCCTCGGCACCAACAACCTCGATTCGAACTCCCGGCTATGCATGTCCTCGGCGGTCGCCGGCTACACGGGCGCGTTCGGCTCCGACGGACCACCCGGCGCCTATTCCGATATCGAGCTCTCGGAATGCCTGCTCCTGCTCGGGTCCAACACCGCCGCGTGCCACCCGATCCTGTGGTCGCGCATTCGCGACCGCCAGCGCGAGGGGGCGTTCGTGATCTGCGTCGATCCGCGCCCGACGCCGACAGCGCGCGCCGCCGACCTCCACCTGCCCGTCCGGCCCGGCAGCGACCTCGCCCTGCTCGCTTCCATGCTGGGCGTCATCGAGGCCGAGGGGATGCTCGACCGCGCGTTCATCGCCGCACATACCACGGGCTTCGAGGCGGCCGTCGCCGTCGCGCGCCAGTGGCCTCCGGAGCGAGCGGCCGAGGCCTGCGGCATCGAGGCCGAGCTCATCGTCGAGGCGGCGCGGCGCTTCGGTGCCGCCCCCACGGCCATGGCCATGTGGTCGATGGGAGCCAACCAGTCGACAGTGGGGACGCTCAAGAACCGCGCCCTCATCAACCTGTGCCTGGCCACCGGAAACCTCGGCCGGCCGGGCTGCGGGCCCTTCTCGCTCACGGGCCAGCCGAATGCCATGGGGGGTCGCGAGAGCGGCGGCCTCGCGCAGCTCCTGCCCGGCTACCGGCAAGCCGGCGATCCCGCCGACCGCCGGGCGATGGCCGAGCACTGGGGGATCCCCGCCTCCGCCCCGGGGATCTCCGAGCGCCCAGGACTGAGCGCCGTCGACCTCTTCCAGGCCGCGGCCGAGGGGACCGTCAAGGCGCTGTGGATCGTCGCCACCAACCCGGTCGTGTCGATGCCCGACTCGGACCTGGTGCGCGCCGCCCTCGAACGCGCCGAGCTCGTCGTCGTCCAGGACGCCCATCACCCGACCGAGACCTCGGCCCTGGCCCACGTCGTGCTCCCGGCCGCCGCCTGGCCTGAGAAGGAAGGGGCGATGACCAACTCCGAGCGTCGCGTGGGGCTCGTGCGCCGTGCCCTCGAGCCGCCCGGGGAGGCCCGCCCCGATTGGCGAATCTTCGCCGGCTTGGCGGGGGCGCTCGGGTACGGCGAGCACTTCGAATGGGACGACGAGGCGGCGGTGTTCGCCGAGTTCGTCCGCTGCACCGAGGGACGGCTGTGCGACATGAGCGGGCTCTCGCACGAGCGCCTGCGGCGCTCGGGAGGGATCCAATGGCCGGGTGGGCGCTCGCGTCTGTACCCCGACCGCCGGGTGGCCACCCCCGACGGACGCGCTCGCTTCGAGCCGACGCCGCACGTGCCCCCAGCCGAGAGCACCGACGCGGAGTTCCCACTGCTCCTGACCACCGGCCGGATCGCCGACCAGTGGCACACCATGACCCGCACCGGGAAGTCGAGCGCCCTGCGCCGGGCGATCCCCGAGCCGCTCCTCGAGCTCCATCCCGACGATGCGGCGGCCGCGGGCGTCCGCGACACCGAAATGGCGCTCGTCACCTCGCGGCGCGGCGAGCTGCGGTTGCGCGTGCAGGTCGTCCCCGGCCTCGCCCGCGGGGTCGCCTTCGCCCCCTTCCACTGGGGGCCCCTCCAATCCGCTCCCGGTGCCGGGGCGCTGAACGCGACGACCCACGGCGCCACCGATCCGCTCTCACGCCAGCCCGAGCTCAAGGCGCTCGCGATCCGCGTCGAGCCCGCGCCCGCCGCCACACCGGTGCGGCGCCCCGCCCCCGGGCGCCGGCGCCTCGTGGTGGTGGGGACGGGCATGGCGGGATTGGCGGTGGTGGAGGAGGCGGTGCTGAGACGCCGGCCGAGCGAGCTGCGGGTGACCATGCTCGGCGAGGAAGCGGCCGCCCCCTACAACCGGATCCTCGTCTCGAAGCTCCTCGCGCGCACCTGCGGCCTGGGCGACCTCGAGCTGCGCCCCGATTCCTGGTTCCCCGCCCACGGCGTGGCCCTGAGAAGCGGGTGCGCGGCCACGGGGCTCGACCTCGATGCTCGCCAGGTCCTCGACGAGAGCGGCGAGCGCCACGACTTCGACTCGCTCGTGCTCGCCACCGGGTCGCGGCCCTTCCTGCCTCCGATCCCGGGCGTCGATGCTCCCCACGTCCGCGTCTTCCGTACTCCGGGCGACGTCGACGGCCTCGCCACCGCGTGCCGCCGCGGCTGTGCCCACGCCGTGGTGGTGGGGGGCGGGCTGCTCGGGCTCGAGGCGGCCGCGGGACTGCTCGCGCGCGGGGTGCAGGTGACCGTCGTCGAGGTGGGCGACCGCCTGATGCCCCAGCAACTCGATCGCGGGGCGGGCTCAATGCTTGAGCGCACGGTGACCGCGCTCGGGCTGCGCACGCGACTCGGGCGCGCGGTGGCGAAGATCGCCGCCGACCACGTGCGCCTCGACGACGGGGAGGAGATCGAGGCATCGCTCGTCGTCGTCGCCGCCGGAGTCCGTCCCGAGACCACGCTGGCGCGCGGCGCCGGGATCGAGTGTCGCCGCGGCATCGTCGTCGACGACGAGATGCGCACGAGCGCTCCCGGCGTGTGGGCGGTGGGAGAGTGCGCCGAGCATCGCGGCACGGTCTACGGGCTGTGGGCCCCTCTGGCCGACCAGGCGCGAGTGGCGGGGGCCGGCGTGGTGGGCGACCCCGGGGCCTTCCACGGCGCCACCCCCGCCACCACGCTCAAGGTCGCCGGCGTCGATCTCTTCGCCGGCGGGAGCACCGTCACCGACGAGTCACACGACGAGATCCTCTTCGCCGACACCCGGCGCCGGCGCTACCGCAGGCTCATCCTCGACGGCCCGCGGCTCGCGAGCGCCACCTTGGTCGGCGACGTGGGGGAGGCCAAGACCCTTTCCGGCCTCCTGCGCAGCGGCGCTCCCGTCCCCGCCTCCCTCCTGGAACCGATGGGCGCGGCCGATCAGGCTGCGGACGAGGGCCCGGAGGCCATCGTCTGCTCGTGCAATACGGTTACGCGCGGCCGGCTCATCGACGCCATCCGCGGCGGCGGCGTGAGCACCGTCACGGGCCTGGGGCGGGCGACCCGGGCGGGCACCGGATGCGGAGGCTGCACTGGCGACCTCGAGACCCTGCTCGCGCGCGCCGCCGCGGGCGAGCTACCCGAAGGAGTCCCGGCATGACAGCGCCTGCCGCGGGCATCGTCGTCGTCGGCGGCGGGATCGCCGGTCAGGCCGTGGTCGAAGCGGTCCGGGATCGCGACCCCGAGGTGCCGGTGACCCTGATCTGCGGCGAGCCGCGGCTTCCCTACGACCGCGTGCGCCTGTCCGAGATCCTCGCCTCGGGCGAGGATCCCGACGCCCTCACCCTGCGCCCGGGCGAATGGTTCGCCGACCGTGGCGTGCGGGTGCTCACCGGTCAGCGCGTCGCTCGCCTCGACCTCGACGAGCACGCGCTCGAGCTCGAGAGCGGCGAGCGCGTGAGCTTCGGGCGCCTCGCGCTCGCGACCGGGTCCCAGCCCCTGCTCCCGCCCATCCCCGGTATCGACCTCCAGGGCGTCTACGCCTTCCGCGGCCCCGAGGACTGCGACGCGATCCGGAGCGCCGC
The DNA here is from genome assembly GCA_035552215.1 of Solirubrobacteraceae bacterium. Lineage (GTDB taxonomy): Bacteria > Actinomycetota > Thermoleophilia > Solirubrobacterales > Solirubrobacteraceae > Palsa-465. The sequence continues at coordinate 31,995 of DASZLV010000096.1, forward strand.
GGCGTCGGAGGGGGTGCACCGGGCGGTGGTTATCGGAGGAGGGCTGCTCGGCCTCGAGGCGGCGCGGGGAATCGTCGCCCAGGGGTGCGCGGTCACCGTCGTTCACCTGATGGGGCGGGTGATGGAGCGCCAGCTCGACGCCGGCGCCGCCGAGCTCCTGCTCCCGCGCCTGCGCGAACTCGGGGTCGAGGTCCTGCTCGAACGCCAGACCGACGCGATCATCGGCGACGAGCGGGCGCAAGGGCTGCGCTTCCGCGACGGTGAGGAGCTCGATGCCGACCTCGTCGTCATCTCCATCGGCATCCGCCCCGAGACCTCGCTGGCCCGCGCCGCCGGGCTGGATTGCCAGCGGGGGATCATCGTCGGCGACCGCATGGAGACCTCGATGCCCGCGGTGGTGGCGGTAGGGGAATGCGCCGAGCACCGGGGAGTGGTGTACGGCCTGGTGGCGCCGATCATCGAACAGGCGCGAGTGGCGGCCATGACCCTGCTCGAGCGCGAGGGCGACCCGTATCGGGGGTCGATCCCGTCCGCGAAGCTGAAGGTGGCGGGCATCGACCTCGTCGCCATCGGCGCCGCCGAGGGCGACAGTGAGGCGATCAGCGTCGACGCCGGCGCCGGGATGTACCGCAAGCTCGTCGTTCGCGACGGCCTCGCCGCGGGAGCGGTGCTCCTCGGCGACGTCCGCGGCTCGGAAGCGCTTCTTGCCGAGATTGCCGGGGCCCACCCGGTATCCGACCCCCTCGGTCGGCTGGCCGCGGCCGCTGAGCTCGGCCCCGAGGACCTGCCCGACAGCGCCCAGATCTGCAACTGCAACAGCGTGTGCAAGGGCCAGCTCACGGTCGCCGTCACCGAGGGCGGCTGCGCCACGCCGCGCGAAGTGATGGCCAGCACCCGCGCGGGTACGGGGTGCGGCTCGTGCCGATCGAGCGTGATCGCCATCGTCGCCGCCGCCACCGGCGGACTCAGCGACGAACCCGCCTACTTGTGTCCGTGCGAGCGCCAGACGCGTGAGGAGCTTGCGGGTCAGATCCGCGCGAACGGGTGGCGCTCGGTGAGCGAGGTCGCGGACGCGTGCCGGACCGGCCGCCAGTGTGGCGCCTGCAAGCCCGCGCTCGCGTACCTGATCTCCGAGGTCAACGACAACCGGCACCGCGAAGAGCGTCACGCCCGCTTCATCAACGATCGCGTCCACGCCAACATCCAGCGCGACGGCACCTTCTCGGTGGTGCCGCGCATCCACGGGGGCGTCGTCACCCCCGACCAGCTCCGGCGGATCGCCGACGCCGCCGATAAATACCACGTGCCCATGGTCAAGATCACCGGGGGCCAGCGGATCGACCTGCTCGGCGTGCGCAAGCAGGACCTCCCGGCGATCTGGCGAGATCTCGGGATGACCTCGGGCTACGCGTACTCGAAGGCGGTGCGGACGGTCAAGACGTGTGTGGGCACCGACTTCTGCCGCTACGGGCTCGGGGATTCGATCGCGCTGGGCATCGAGATGGAGAAGGCGTGGGAAGGCCTCCATACCCCGCACAAGGTGAAGTCCGGCGTGTCGGGTTGCCCCCGCAACTGTGCCGAGGCCACGGTCAAGGACATCGGGGTGGTGGCTCTCGAGGACGCCTGGCAGGTACGGATCGGCGGCGCTGCCGGAGGAAGCGTCCGCGAAGGCGACGTGCTCTGCACCGTGAACACGCGCGCCGAGGCGCTCCGGGCCACCACTGCCTTCTTGCAGTACTACCGCGAGCACGCCGAGTACAAGGAGCGCACCTACGACTTCGTACCGCGCATGGGCCTCGACAAGGTCCGCGAGGCGGTGCTCGGCGAGGACTCGAGCGCGGGCCTGCTCGAGCGCCTGCGCATCGCCAAGGCGGCCACCCTCGACCCATGGCTCGAGCGCGACGCCCCCTATCACCCCCGCCAGTTCAACGATCTCGACGCCCCCGGTGACGCCGATGAGGCGCCCGAAGCGGAGGAGGACGACGAGCCCAGCCTCGTCGGACCCCCGCCCGGAGGAGCTCGGTGATCCGCGTGTGCGGCGTCGAGGACGTGCCTTTCGGTGAGGGGCGCGCGGTCCTGGTCGGCGGGCGGCGGGTGGCGGTGTTCCGGGCCGAGGACGGCTGGTTCGCCCTCGATGCCGCCTGCCCCCATCGGGGGGGACCGCTGGCGGACGGCATCGTCGCCGCCCGCACTGTCATCTGCCCCCTGCACGAGCGCCGCTTCGACCTCGCCACCGGCCAGGAGCGCTCGAGCGGGGGCCACTGCGTGGCCGCGCACCGCGTCGAGGTGAGAGGGGAGGACGTCTACATGTACCTGGAGGGGGATTTAACGCGCCGTTCACGGCGCCGTCCAAGGCTGGAAATCGCCGGAACGTAGCCTGACCGGCAATCCAGGTTCGCCCCAGGCAGAAAGCGAGATCAGCATGCAGATGACCGAGACGATGTACGAGTCGATCGGCGGAGATGCGGGCCTCACCGTGGCCGTAGACGACTTCTACCGGCGGCTGTGGGCCGATGACGAGCTCAAGGGCTACTTCAACGGGATCGACAAGGACGAGCTCAAGCGCCACCAGCGGATGTTCCTCACCATGGCCCTGGGCGGCGGCGACGGGACCTACGACGGGCAGTCGCTTCCCCAGGCCCACACCGGTCTCAGCATCACCGACGACGCCTTTGACAAGGTGGCCGAGCACCTGCGCCTCACCCTCGTCGACCTCAAGGTCGACAAGTCACTGCTTCAGATCATTCTCGGGTTCGTCGAGGGCAAGCGCAATCAGGTCGTCATGCAGCTCGGCTACTGAGCCGAGCCGAGCCGCAGCCTCGTCAGGCGGCGAGGCGGCGGCGGGCCTTCTGCACCGAGGGCAGGGCGGCCTTGGCCTTTGCCAGCGGCCGCGCCCGCAGATCCACGCTCGCCGGCTTGGCGGCAATGGTGATCTCGTCGCCCGTCGCCGGGTTACGTCCCTTGCGCGCCTTCTGCGCCGGCTTGACGCGGACGGTGAGCTGGACGAGGCCGCCGACGCGCACCTTCTGGGCGTTACCGAGCTCCTCGAGGATGATCTCGTCGAGCGCCGCAAGCACCCGCTTCGCCTCGGCCTTGGTTATCTCGGCGCGGTCGGCGACGGCCGCCGCGAGTTGGGTCTGGGTTAGCGCCAACGGAACTCCTTCAAGATCGAATGATGAGGACGCAGCAGGGCTATTGAACCGTCCTGGGCGGACGTCTGCGTGCCGCTCGGCTACGACAGCCCGGAGGCGCTCGAAGTCAGGGGGCTCGGTGATGGACGCATTCACGGCGCCGTCTCCTTCGCCATCGGCAGGGTGAACCGGATGCAGGTGTCCCCGGAGTAGCTCCTATCGAGCCAGATGCGGCCACCGTGATACTCGACGATCTTGCGGCACAAAGCGAGTCCGATCCCAGTGCCCGGATAGGACTCCTTGGTGTGAAGGCGCTGGAAGATCCGGAAGATGCGGTCACCGTCCGCGTTGGAGCGCTGGAGCTCGAGGGTCTGGTCCTCCAGGCGCGCGCGCCCCTCCTTCGCCGCCGCGAGATCGGAGACGATGAGCTCGCGCATCGTCTCGACCTCGCGGCGAACCTCGACGATCTCGCGAGCGCCCGTGAGCGGAGCGAGGGGCGTTTCGAAGTCGCCGCCGGCGACGCGCCGGGCCTCGCGGCCCAGGCGACCGAGGGGGGCGGTGACGATTCGCCGCAGGAGAAGGACGGCGCCGATCAGCCCGACGAGGATGAGCGCGCCCGCGAGGAGGAGGCTCAGGGTCAGGAGCCTCGCTGCACGGTTGAGCTGGGCGTGCGCGAGGTTGCCGCGATGACTCAGCGCCGACCCCAGGCGGGCCAGAGACCGTCGGACGGCGTCGAACAGCGCCTTGCCCGTCGAGTCCATGGCGCTGGTCGGACGCGCGCTGCCTAGCGCCGCCGTGACGAAGGTGCGTTGCCATGCCTGGGCGCGGACGCGCACCTGTTCAACGGCCGGCGCGTAGGGCGCGTCGCTTCCGCGCAGCAGGGTGATGACCTGGTGATAGTCCGGCGCTTCGGAGACCATTCCTTGCCGGTAGGGCTCAAGGAAACGTTGCCGGCGGGTGATGATGAATCCCCGCACGGCGGTTTCCTCGTTGATGAGCGCGTTCTCGAGATCGAGGGCGGCGATCTGCGCCGGCGCTATCTGGCCGAGCACGAGGGAGCGGCGAGAGCTCAGGGGGTGGAACTGGCGGCCAGCGCCAGTCCGATACCGAGCACCGCGAAGATGAGGAGAACGCCGATCGAGAAGGCCAGCCAGCGGCCGACCGAGAGCTCGGTAAGGAGCTTGCGGGTCAGGCGCGCTCCGCGCTCCCCCGCGGGATCGGCGTTGGTCATTCGCTGGGCGTGGGCGACCTCGCCCCCACCAGGAGCATCGCCACGTCGTCGGTGGGCCGCCCAGCTCCTCGGCGTCGATGATGAGCTGCGCGAGCAGACCATGGGGGTCGCTTCGCCAGTCGGGCTCGCGCCCGAGGTAATCGGCGATCAGTCGCCGCAGTCCGTCGTCCCCGAGACGGTCGGAGCCGTTGCCCAGGCCGCCTTCGGTGATGCCGTCGGTGTAGAGCAGGAGCGACCAGTCTTCGGGGAGGTCGAACCGGGTCTCGGCCCACTGCTCGGTCGGGAAGGTGCCGATGGGCGGCCCGCCCCCGGCGAGCGGCAGGCTGGTTATCGAGTCCCCGCCCAGGAGCACCGGGGTAGGATGCCCCGCGCGCCGCTGGCTCAGCGTGCGCGTCTTCGCGCAGATCTCGAGTACGCACACGGTCGCGAACGTCCCCGGGTCCTGGCGCTCGTGCTCGGTCACCAGATGCAGCGTGCGGGAGCACGTGGTCAGCGGGCGCGCCCGACAGGGTGAACGCTCGCCACGCGATGCGCAGGCCCGCTCCGAGGGCGGCCTCGTCCGGTCCATGGCCGCTGACGTCCCCGATCATCACGTGGAGGAGGCCATCAGGAGTTTCCACGGCGTCGAAGAAGTCGCCGCCCAGCAGCGCACGGCTTCTTCGCGGGACGTAGCTCGAGGCGATCCAGATCGAGCGATCGTGAATGATGGGATGCGGCACCAGGCCACGCTCGAGCCGGGCGTTCTCCTCGGCTTGGATCTCCGCGACCTGGAGCTGCTGCTGGATGTTCTCCGCGTGGCGACGCCCGACCGCGTAGCGAATCGCCCGCGTGGGCAGGCCGGCGTCGACCCTGCCCTTGACCAGGTAATCCTGGGCCCCCGCGTCGACGGCCGCCTCGGCTGCTCCCTCGTTGTCAAGCCCGGTGAGCACGATCACGGCGATGCGGGGCGCCACCGCCCGAACGCGGTGGACCGTCTCCACCCCGAATCCGTCCGGCAACCCGAGGTCGAGGAGGACGCAGTCGATGTCACCCGGGCGCTCGCTGAGCGCCTCGCGCACCGTGCGCCGGTGGACGACGCCAACGTCGAGGGATCAACGCGACAGCAGTTCCTCCACGAGCACCGCGTCGCCGTCATCGTCCTCGACCAGTAGCACCCCTATCCGGTTCCGGGCGCCCGAGCCCCGGACCTGCTCCTCGGAGCGATCCGCGTCTAGAGGCAGGGAAGGCACCAGGGGGTGGGTCGCGCAAATCCATTGCGCGGGAATCATAAGCGTGAACGGGAGCACATTTCCGTCGCTCGCTGGGATAGGATCGGCGCCAACTCTGGACTCGGATGGCCAGTAAATGGAGGGGCGCCACATGCACCGTGCCGGGATCGACGACCATGGGAACGCCGCTCGCCGTCACCGGCTCTTGGCGGTGCTCGTCATCGTCGCCTTGGTTGCGCTTGGCGTACAGGTGGCACCGGCGCTCGCGACCTCGCCACCGATCCTGCCCTCGAGCGATCCCTTCTACGCGTACTCGGGGGCGACGCCGCTCGCCCAGATCGCCCCCGGCACCGTGCTGAAGACGCGCCCGATCCAGGTCGCGGTCTCGGGCGGCGCGAGCCTGTTCAACGCCGATCAGGTCCTCTACCGGACGACCGGCGAGCAGGGACAGCCCACGGCCACGGTGACGACCATCATCCACCCCCTGGTTGCCTTGCAGGGAGCGAAGATCGTCGCCTACCAGACGGCGTATGACTCGCTGGGGTCCAAATGCGACCCGTCCTACACCCTGGCGGGCGGCAATCCCAGCGAGGGAACGGCCCAGGCCGAGGCCACGATCATCCAGGCATACCTCGTCGCCGGCTTCACCGTCGACGTGTCCGACTACGAAGGCACCAAGCTCGACTGGGCCGCCGGCCAGGAGTCCGGCTACGGCACCCTCGACGGGATCCGGGCCACCGAGAACGCCCTCGGAGCTCCGAGCTCGACGCCGGTGGCCATGGTGGGGTACTCCGGCGGGGCGATCGCCACCGAATGGGCCAGCGAGCTCGCCCCTGCCTACGCCCCGGCCCTCAACCTCGTCGGGGTCGCCGAGGGTGGCATCCCCGTCGACCTCGCGCATAACCTGAACTACATCAACGGCAGCCCGAGCTGGTCCGGGGTGATCCCGGCGGTTCTCGTCGCCCTCTCGCGTGCCCTCGGGTTCAACCTCGACACCTACCTCTCGGCGTACGGCAAGAAGGTCACCACTGCGGTCTCCGATCAGTGCATCGGCGACTTCTTCGGCTCCTACCCGGGCCTGACCATCCAGCAGCTCCTCGGTCCCCGGTACCAGAATCCGCTGGCGATTCCGGTCTTCGCCAAGATCCTCAACCAGCTCACCATGGGCACCGTTCCCGGTCACCCCAACGAGCCGTTGCTCATGGCCGTGGGCAACCAGGACGGCACCGGCGACGGGGTGATGATCGCCACCGACGTCGAGGCCCTCGCGCACCAGTACTGCCAGAAGGGAGTCCCGGTGACCCTGACCGAATACGGGGGCCTCAGCCACACCGAAGCCTCGTTTCCCTTCGAGGCGACCGCGCTCGCGTACCTCGAGACGCGCTTCCTCGGGGTGCCAGCCGTCAACGACTGCGCGCTCATCGGCGCCGGCAACTCCCTCGCGCCCCTCCCCGTCACCGCGCCGCCGGGCTGCCCCTTGGCCACCGGCACCCTGAGCGGCGACACCCTCGGGCTCGTCCGCCTGGGGATGACCCGCGCCCGCACGCGGGCGCTTTACACCCGCAACTCGGGACACCGCGCCCGCTATGAGGACTTCTTCTGCCTGACCCCGATCGGCGTCCGGGTCGGCTACGCGTCCCCGAAGCTCCTGCGCGCCATCACCCGCCGGGCCCGGGTGGGCCTCCAAGGCCGGGTGGTGTGGGTCTCGACCTCTAACCCGTACTACACGCTGAGAGGGACAAGTCCCCAGGCCACGCTGGCGGCCGCGCGCAGGCACCTCAGGCTCGGCAAGCCGTTCCACGTGGGGGCCAACGACTGGTACCTCGCGCCCAACGGGTCATCGACTGCCGTCATCAAGGTCCGCAACCGGATCGTGCAGGAGATCGGGATCGGCGCCAGGCGCCTCACCGCCAGCGGCAAGGCCGACCGCGCCTTCCTGGGAAGCTTCTCGTGAGCTGGCGCTAGCGGGCGCCGAGGAGCAACTCGACGACGAGCTGGTCGAGACGCTCGTTGCCGTAGCCGTGCCCCGCGAGCGCGTCGAGATCCGCGTCCTCGCCGAGCAGCGCCGAAGCCGCCTCGGGAGAGTAGGGGCCGACGCTCGGTTGCGCGAGCTCGTCCACCCGAGCCGCCTCCCGGGCCGTGGCGATCGCGTCCGAGGCCAGGAACTCACGGGACTTCGCGGCGAGCGCCAGATACGTCCGCATGCACCCGGACGCGAACTCCCACACCCCGTCGGGGTCCTCGCTGCGATACGCGTGGGCGTCGAAATGCCGGGCTCCGTGGTAGCCGGAGGTCTCGAGCAGGTGGACGAGAAGAAACGCCTCCTTGAGGTCCTCGGCGCCGAAGCGGTAGTCCTGGTCGTAGCGCCCGATGCGCTGGCTGTTCAGGTCGATGTGGAAGAGCTTTCCCGCCCACAGGGCCTGAGCGACGGCGTGGACGAAGCTGAGCCCCGCCATCGTCTCGTGCGCGACCTCGGGGTTGACGCCGACCATGTCGGGGTCGTCGAGGGTGGTGATGAAGTGCAGGGCGTGGCCGACGGTGGGGAGGAAGATGTCCCCACGGGGCTCGTTGGGCTTGGGCTCGATCGCGAAACGCATCTCGTAGCCCCGCTCCCGCACGTAGGCACAGAGGAAGTCGATCGCCTCGCGGTAGCGCTCGAGCGCGTCTGCGACCCGTTTCGCCGCCGTGCTCTCGGCCCCCTCACGTCCGCCCCAGAAGACATAGACCTCCGCTCCCAGCTCGGCGCCGAGATCGACCCCGCGCATCGCCTTGGCGATCGCCGCCCGCCGCACCCTGCGGTCGTTGGAGGTGAAGGCTCCGTCCTTGAAGGCGGGATGGGCGAACAGGTTGGTGGTGGCCATGGTCACCCGCATCCCCGTCCGCGCCAGGGCGTCGCTGAAACGAGCGACGATCCGGTGACGCTCGGCCGGCGAGGCGCCGTGGGGCACAAGGTCGTTGTCGTGGAGGCTTACGCCGTAGGCGCCGAGCTCGGCCAGGCGCTCGACCGTAGTCACGGGATCGAGCACAGGCCGGGTGGGCTCGCCGAAGGGGTCGCGCCCGGGATTGCCGACCGTCCACAGACCGAAGGTGAAGCGGTGCTCGGGGTTGGGGGTGAGGTCGGGGGCGGACATGGGGGCTTGCGCGTAACGTTCTACCCACCTATCCGGAGGAAACGTTACGTGTAAGTGCTGCGCCATCATGGTGAGCATGGAATCCGTGCTCGACCTCCCCGCGCCCTTCCGGGCTGCCGGCGACCACATCGCCATCGACCTCGGCGGCGGACGGGTGCTGTTCACGACCAGCCGGGGCGGCTCGATGGGCAAGACCACGGGCGAGGCGCCGCCCGACGTGGTCGCGAACCGTCGCGCGGTCGAGGAGGAAAGTGGGGTCACCCTGGCGTTTGCGCACCAAGTGCACGGGACCCGCGTGGTGTTGGCGAACGGCGTGCCCGGCCAGGCCCCCGGCCAGGCCCCCGAGCAGGCCGACGGCCAGGCGACGGCAACCCGCGGGGTGGCGGCCACCGTCATGGTCGCCGACTGCCTACCCGTCGCCCTCGCCGGCGAGGGCGCGGTAGCGATGGTCCACGCGGGCTGGCGCGGGCTGGCGGCGGGCATCATCGGCGAGGGCGTCGCCCGCCTGCGAGAGCTCGGTGCCCGCGGCCCCGTGAGCGCCGCCATCGGCCCCGGGGCAGGGCCATGCTGCTACGAGGTCGGCGACGAGGTCCACGCCGCGTTCTCGAGGCACGGCAACGCGGTGCGCCGCGGACGGAACCTCGACCTCAAGGCCATCGCCGCGCGCGAGCTCGACGGCGCCGGCGTGCAGGTGGTCCATGACGTCGGCCTGTGCACGCTGTGCTCGGATCCGTCGCTGTTCTTCTCCCATCGCCGCGACCGCGGCGTCACCGGCCGGCAAGCGGGGCTCGCATGGCTCCCCTGATCTTCGAGGGACTCACGGTCGACGCGGTGCGCACGAACCTCGAGCGCGCGCGTGAGCAGATCGCCCGCGCCGCCGGGGTGGCGGGGCGCGACCCGTCCGAGGTCGAGATCCTCGCCGCGGTCAAATACGTGCTCGCCGACGAGCTCGAGGTCCTCGCCGAGGCGGGGATCGAAGTGGTCGGCGAGAACCGCGCGCAGGAGCTCGAACGCAAGGCCGGCGCGCACCCGGGGCGCTTCACCTGGGACTTCATCGGCCAGCTCCAGAGCCGCAAGGTCAAGCAGATCCTTCCCCACGTCCGCTACATCCACTCGGTGGCCAGCGACTCGGTGCTCACGCAGCTGGGCAAGCACGCCCCGCCCGAGACGGAGGTCCTCATCGAGGTCAACGTGGCGGGGGAGACGGACAAGAGCGGCGTCGCGCCCGGCGAGCTCGCCGCCTTCCTCGAACGCTCTCCGGTGCGCGTGGTCGGACTCATGACCATGCCTCCGCTCGCTCGCTCTCCGGAGGACAACCGGCGCCATTTCGCTGCGCTGCGCGAGCTCGCCGAACGCCATGGGCTGCATCACCTGTCGATGGGCACGAGCCAGGACTATGCGGTCGCGGTCGAGGAGGGGGCCACCATCGTTCGTCTGGGAACGTCCCTATATACAGACGGCGCGCCATAATCGCGGAAGGGAAACGGGCACCTCCCCCGAACTCCCCACCCGATATGGCTTTCCGCGACACGTGGCATCGAACGATGGTGTACTTCGGCCTCGCCGAGGACGACACCTACGACGACGAGCCGGAGCCCGAGCCCTACGCCGAGCCCGAGACCCAGCTCGAGGATCGTTACCGCGAGCGACCGAACGTCCGCCGGCTGAGCGCACGGCGGCGACGCGACGAGATCGACGACATCTTCGCCGACGATCCCGGCACGGAGCGGCGCACGAACGTGCTGCGCCCGGTGAGCAACGGCAGCGGAAGCCGTGCGCCGCGCGGCGGAGGAGACGTGCGCGTGCATCTCGTGATCCCCAAGAGCTTCAACGACGCCCAGGACGTGGCCGACAAGTTCAAGGACTCGATTCCCGTGATCCTCAATCTCCAGGGCATCGACACCGACCTCTCCAAGCGCCTGATCGACTTCTCCAGCGGGCTCACCTACGCCCTCGATGGCGGTATGCAGCGGATCGCCGACAAGGTCTTCCTGCTCACCCCGCGCAACGTCGAGGTCTCTGCCGAGGAGCGTGCACGGCTGCTCGAGAAGGGTTTCTTCAACCAGAGCTAGCGCTCCCGGGAGCCCCGGCTGGGCCCCCCGCTAGATTTCATCCAATGCGAGTCGGTCTGATCGGATCCGGCAACATGGCACGTGCTCTCGCCCGAGGGTGGGGCGAACCCGTGCTGTGCTCGGACGCGGGATCGGGCCGCGCCGCCACACTCGTCGAGGAACTCGGCGGCGAGGCGCTCGAGAGCAACGTCGCGGTGGCCGAGCAGGCGGACCTCGTGATTCTGTGCCACAAGCCGGCCGGCCTCGAGCCCGTGGCCCAGGAGATCGCGGGCGTCGCCAAGGCCGTCGCCTCGGTGCTCGGCGCCACCTCGATCGGGCGCCTGCAGACCGCCTACCCGAACAAGCCTGTGTTCCGGATGATGCCCAACACGGCCGTCGAGGTCCGTCGCGGGGTGGTGTGTTACGCGCCCGCCGCCGATGTCGACCCCGGCCTCGAAGCCGACGTCGTCTCGCTCTTCGCTCGTCTTGGTCGCGTGGTGGCCCTGGAGGAGCGATACCTCGCCGCCGCCACCGCGGTGATGGGCGTCGGGCCCGCCTACCAGGCCCTGCTCGCCGAGTCGCAGGTCGATGCCGCCGTCCGCCACGGCCTGCGCCCGCGCCTCGCGGCCGAGCTCGTGACCGAGACCATGGCGGGGACGGCGGAGCTTCTCGCGGTGCGCGGCTACGACACCCTCGCGGTCAGGCGAGAGGTGACCTCGCCGGGGGGCTCGACTGCCCGCGGCCTTGCTGCCCTCGAGCGCGCCGGTGTCCGCAGCGCCTTCCAGGACGCCATCGACGCCGTCGTCGAAGTGGCCGCCGAGGCGCCGGCCGGAGCTCGCCGATGATCGCCCTCGCCTCCTCCGCGCGCATCGACATCGGCAACTACGTGTCGGGGCTGTTCACGGTCTACATCGTCATCCTCTTCATCTACATCCTCCTCAACCTCATGTTCTCGCTCGGGGTGCGGCCGCCGTACTCGCGCATCACCGACGCCATCCTCGGGTTCCTGCGCGACGTCTCGGAGCCCTACCTGCGGGTGTTCCGGAGGTTCATTCCGCCGCTCGGGCAGCTCGACCTGAGCCCGATGCTGGCGATCATCGTCCTGTACCTCGTGCGGTCGCTCCTGGTGAGCGCCATCCAGGGTTGACGAGCCGTCCGCGTACGCTTGCCGGATGGCCGTCGCCACCCGCACCGACCGGATGAGCATCAGCCGCCTCGGCGGCTACGCGCGGGCTGGGGCGGTGCTCGCCTTCGTGCTCATCGCCGATCAGGTGACCAAGCACGCGGTCGAGTCGGGGATCTCGGTGGGTCACGTGGACAAGGTGATCCCGGGCGTAGAGCTCGTCCATGTCCGCAACACGGGCGTCGCCTTCAGCCTGTTCTCCGGTGGCGGCACCCTTGTCCTCGTTATCACCCTCCTGGCCCTCGCCGGCCTCGTCGGCTACTTCGCGCGCCGGCCCGAGCGGCGGTGGCTCTGGTTACCCACCGGTCTGCTCCTCGGCGGCGCGATCGGGAACCTCGTCGATCGCGTGCGCGAGGGTGCGGTCACCGACTTCATCAAGCTCCCGCATTGGCCGGCCTTCAACGTCGCCGACACGGCCATCACCTTCGGGGTCATCGCCCTCCTCATCACCATCGAGCTTGGTAGCCGTCGCGCTGGCCAGGATGGCTGATCTCGCCGCCGATGCGCAAAGCCGGATCGAGGTCCCGGCAGAGGCGTCGGGAACGAGGCTCGACCAGTTCCTCGCCGGACCGCTCGGATCGCGGGCCCATGCCCAGCGCCTCATCGACGAGGGCCACGTGCGCGTCGACGGGCACCTGCGGCGCAAGAGCCACGAGGTCCAGGGCGGCGAGCTCATCGATGTCGAGGACGCCCAGGAGGCCCCCGACGCGCCCGCGGTCGACGTGCCCTTCGGGATCGCCTACGAAGACGAGCACCTGATCGTCGTCGACAAGCCGGCCGGAGTGGTCGTCCACCCGGCTCGCGGACACCGCACGGGGACGCTCTCCCAGGCGCTGGCGGGGAGAGCGGCGGGCGGCGATGAGCCCTGGCGAGCGGGGATCGTCCACCGGCTCGATCGCGACACCTCAGGGCTGCTGGTGGTGGCCAAGCGCGATGACGTTCACCGCGCTCTGAAGGCGCTCCTGGCCGCGCGGGAGCTCAGGCGCGAGTATCTCGCCCTGGTCCAGGGCACGCCATCGGCGCGCGCGGGAACGATCGAGGCGCCGATCGGCCGCGATCGGCGCAGCCGCACCCTGATGTCGATCGACTCCGACGAGCCGCGCGAAGCGCGCACCCACTTCGAGATCGTCGAGGCTCTGCCGGCGGCGACCCTGCTGCGGGTTACCCTGGACACGGGCCGGACCCACCAGATCCGCGTCCATATGCTCAGCATCGGTCATCCCGTGTACGGCGATCGCCAATACGGGATCACCGACGCCTACGGCCTCACGCGCCAGTTCCTGCACGCTGCTCGGCTTGCCTTTCCCCATCCGGTCACCGGCGAGGCGGTCGAGGTCAGCTCGCCGCTTCCCGATGACCTCGCGCTCGCGCTCACCCTCGCCGCGCAGGTTTAGCGCGGCGGGGCGACCCGTCCAAAGCCGCCCCGCCGCGAACCGCGTGCGAGCCGAACCACCGGAGGTAGGGGAAGGGAGGATCGGCTCGCGAGTGAGTCACCACCGGAGGTAGGGGAAGGGTGGCGACCCATTCCTTGATAACGCAGCGAAAGGCAGAAACTTGCGTAAGATTGAGAAAGAAGCCTTTCAAACGACAACGACCCCCGTTCGCACGGGTCACGCCCTGGCCTTGCCTCCGCAAGGTTCGTGACCGCCGGCGGCGGGGTCTGCAGCACACCATCCAAAAACAAAGGGAGCAAAGAACGTGGCTCAAGTCGGAATCAGAGAGCTGCTGGAGGCCGGCGTGCATTTCGGCCACCAGACTCGCCGTTGGAACCCCAAGATGCGCCGCTTCATTTTCGGTGAGCGGGACGGCATCTACATCATCGATCTCCTCCAGACCCAGCAGCTGCTGGAGGAGGCCCGCAAGTTCGCCTCCGATGTCGCCCACCGCGGCGGCACCGTCCTCTTCGTCGGGACCAAGAAGCAAGCGCGCGACGCGATCAAGGACATCGCCGAGGCCTCGGACATGCCCTACGTGAACCATCGCTGGCTCGGCGGCCTGCTGACGAACTTCCAGACCATCTCCCAGCGCATCAAGCGCCTGCACGACCTCGAGCGCTACGAGACCGAGGGGCAGCTGCAGCTGCTCCCCACGCGTGAGCGCATGAACGCCCAAGCCGACCTCGAGAAGCTCCGCGCCAACCTCGGCGGGGTCAAGAACATGCAGCGCGTCCCCGACGCCATGTTCGTCATCGACCTCAAGTCCGAGGCGATCGCCGTCCGCGAGGCGCACCGGCTGCGGATCCCCATAATCGGACTTGTCGATACGAACTGCGATCCCGACGGGATCGATTACGTCATCCCCGGCAACGACGACGCCATCCGCTCGTGCGCGGCCATCACCAAGGCCATCGGCGACGTCGTCTCCGAGGGCCACGGCGTGTTCCGCGCCGAAGAGGAGCGTGCCCGCCGCGAGGCCGAGGAGCAGGCCCGCCGTGAGGCCGAGGAGCAGGCCCGCCGCGAAGCGGAGGAGCAGGCCCGCCGCGAGGCCGAGGAGGCCGCCGCCTTGGCCGCGGCGGAGGCGGCTCGCGAAGCCGAGGAGCAGGCAGCGGCGGCCGCGGCCGAAGCCGCAGCAGCAGCCCCCGCGCCCGCGGCACCCGCGGCGCCCGCGCCCGCGGCGCCCGCGGCCGCGGCTCCGGCGCCCGCGGCTCCAGCGGCCACCGCACCCACTCCGGCGCCCGCGCCCCCGGCGCCTGCCGCCCCCGAGCAGCCGGCGGCGCCCGAGGCCGCCGTCGCGCCTGAGCCCCCGGCTGCGCCTGAGGCGCCGGCCACGCCCGAGCCCGCCGCAGCCACGGCGACCGCGGCGCCCGAGCCCGAGCCCGCCGAGCCCGAGCCCGAGCCCGAGCCCGCCGCCGCGGCCTCTCCGCCCACGGCCGGAGAGCCCGAAGACAAGAAGGGTGATGCGTGATGGCCGAGGTCACCGCGGCGCAGGTCAAGGAGCTGCGCGACCGGACGGGCGCTCCGATGCTCGCCTGCCGTAACGCGCTGCGCGAATCTGATGGCGATCTCGAAAAGTCGATCGAGCTCTTGCGGGCGCGCGGCGAGGCCCAGGCGGCCAAGCGCGCCGGCAAGGAGGCCAACAACGGCGCCATCGACAGCTACATCCATGCCGGCGGACAGATCGGCGTGCTCGTGGAGGTGAACTGCGAGACCGACTTCGTGGCGCGAAACGACGACTTCAAGTTGTTCGTCCACGACCTCGCCCTCCACATCGCCGCCGCGGCGCCGCTGGCCATCTCCGACGAGGACATCCCCGCCGAGGAGCGCGAGCGCGAAGAGCGGATCGCCATCGAGCAGGCGGCCGACCGGCCCGAGAACGTGCGCGAGCGGATCGTCGCAGGCAAGCTCGACAAGTGGCTCGCCGACGTCGTCCTCCTGCGCCAGAAGCACGTGAACGAGGACAAGTACGGTGGACAGACCATCGAGGAGCTCCGTGCCAAGCTCGCCTCAGACACCGGAGAAAACGTCGTCATCCGCCGCTTCGCGCGCTTTGCCATCGGCGCCTGAGCACCCGGAGGGTCCGGCGGCGTTCCGGCGGGTGCTGATCAAGCTCTCGGGCGAGGCGCTGATGGGAGATCTCGATTACGGGACGGACCGTGATCGCGTGCACGAGGTGGCGCAGCAGGTGGCCGCCGTGCAGCGGCGGGGAGTCGAGGTAGCGATCGTCGTCGGCGGGGGCAACATCTACCGCGGCCTGGCCGGCGCGGCGGCGGGGATGGATCGCGCCACCGGCGACTACATGGGCATGCTCGCGACGGTGCTCAACGCCCTGGCGCTCCAGGATGCCCTCGAGAAGGAGGGGGTGGCCACCCGCGTGCAGTCGGCGATCACCATCTCCGAGGTGGCGGAGCCCTACATCCGCCGCCGCGCCATGCGCCACCTCGAGAAGGGGAGGATCGTGATCTTCGCCGCCGGGACCGGCAACCCGTTCTTCACCACCGACACCGCGGCGGCGCTCCGAGCCGTGGAGATTCACGCCGAGGTGATCTTGATGGCCAAGAACGGCGTAGAGGGGGTCTACACCGCCGACCCGGCGCTCGACCCGACCGCCGAGTTCATTCCCGAGATCACCCACAAGGACGCGCTGACGCGCGGCCTCCAGGTCATGGACTCCACGGCGCTGGCGCTGTGCATGGACAACAATCTCCCCATCGTCGTCTTCAACATGGCCGACGAGAGCAGCATCGGCAAGATAGTGTCCGGCGAACGCATGGGCACGCTGGTGCGGACATGACGATGATCGACGAATTCATCGACGACGGGCGTGACCGGATGGCGAAATCGGTCGAGGCGATGAAGCACGAGTTTGGCTCCGTCCGGACCGGCCGCGCCAGCCCCGCGTTGCTCGACAGGATCATCGTCGACTACTACGGTGCCTCGACGCCGCTGCGCCAGCTGGCCACCATCTCCACGCCGGAAGCACGGCTGCTCTCAGTCCAGCCCTACGACAAGAGCTCGATCAAGGCCATCGAGCGCGCGATCCTCGAGTCCGACGTCGGGCTCACGCCCTCCAACGACGGCAACACCATCCGCCTGAGCATTCCCGAGCTCACCGAGGAGCGACGCCGCCAGCTCGTCAAGGTGGTCCGAAATATCGCCGAGGAGGGCCGCGTCGCGATCCGCAACATCCGCCGTGACGTCATGCACGACCTGCGCGAGCTCCGCGACGCCGGTGATGCCGGGTCCGACGAGGAGCACCGCGCCGAGGCCGAGCTGCAGAAGGTGACCGACGGCAAGATCGCCGAGCTCGACGACCTCCTGGCGCACAAGGAAGCAGAGATCCTCGAGGTCTAGCGTGGCCGACGCTCGGAGCGGTCTCGCGGGGGATGAAGGGCAGAAGGCCGCCGAAGCGGCCGGGGATGGCGACGGCGGGCGGGCTCGTTACGTCGCGATCATCACCGACGGCAACGGCCGCTGGGCCCAACGACGCGGCCTCCCGGTGCTGGCCGGGCACGAGGCGGGCGCCGACACGGTCAAGGCGCGGCTGCGCGACGCGGTCAGCCTCGGCGTCGAGGAGCTGACCGTCTACTCGTTCTCGACCGAGAACTGGAGCCGTTCTGACGACGAGGTGGCGGGGATCATGGACATGTTCGCGCGGCGGATCGACGGCGAGACGCCCGAGCTCCACGATCAGGGCGTCCGCATGCGCTTCATCGGGCGCCGCTCTCCGCCCGTCTCGGCCGACCTCGTCGAGCGCATGGAGTGGGCGGAGAACCTGACCAGGGAGAACACCCGGATCACCCTGTTCGTCGCCTTCAACTACGGTGGCCGGGCGGAGATCGTCGATGCGGCGCGAACCTTTACCGGCACCACCGAAGATGACTTCCGTGCCCACCTCTACGCGCCCGACATGCACGACCCCGATCTGATCATCCGCACCAGCGGCGAGCAGCGAATCTCCAACTACCTGCTCTGGCAAGGCGCATACTCGGAGCTTGTGTTCCGAGACGAGCTGTGGCCTGACTTCTCCCGCGAGGCGTTCGAGCAGAGCCTCAACGATTTCTCCGCCCGTCGCCGTCGCTTTGGAGCACGCTGATGGCCGACGAGCCGCCTCGGCGCCGCAGGCGTGAAGGTGGCCGCCAGGACGAGGATCCGCAGGCGCGGCGCCAGCCCACCCCGCGACGTGCCGCCAACGATCGCCGGCGCGAGGCGGCCGCGCGCCGCGACCAGCTCAGGGGATCCCGGCAGCGACGGGCTGCTCCCGCGCGCCAGGAGCGCCGCCGCCCGCGTTCTGAGCTGGCTTCGCGCGTGGTCATCGCCATCCCCGCAGCGATCGTCGCCGTCGTCTTCGTCGACCTGGGGGGGACGCCGTGGGCGGCCCTGATGATCCTTCTCGGGTGGGCGTGCCTGGACGAGCTCTACCGGATGCTCCACCGCTGGAAGCCGGCCACTTCCGCCGGACTGGCGGCGGTCGCGGGCATGGTCCTCGCGGCGCGCTTCGGCGGCCAGTCCCAAGTCCTCCTCATCCTCGTCGCCGCCGTACCGGTGGTCTTCTTCCTCGTCCTCATGCGCCACGAGCGGGTGAACGCCACCATCTCGATCGCCGGCACCCTGCTCGGGATCTACTGGGTCGGGCTCGCCTTCGCCCACGCCGTCCTCCTGCGCCAGCTCCCGCACGGCGGCGCCATCCTTATCGACATCTTGGTGGGGACGTTCCTGGGCGATACCGCCGCCTACCTGGGCGGACGGGCCTTCGGCCGTCGCCCCCTCGCGCCCTCGATCTCTCCCCACAAGACCCTCGAAGGATTGCTGTGCGGGATGCTCGTGGCCATCGTCGCCGTGCTCATCGCCGGCACCTTCCAGACCGTGTGGCTGACCACCCAGCACGCGCTCCTCCTCGGCCTCGGAGTAGCGGTGGCGGGGCCGGTCGGAGACCTGTTCGAGTCGCTCGTCAAGCGCGACGCCGGGGCCAAGGACACCGGCACCCTGTTTGGCGCCCACGGGGGTGCGCTGGACCGGCTGGACGGGGCGATCTTCACGGTTGTCGTCGGCTACTACATCTGGTCTGCCCTGCTCTAGCAGCCACCTGCCTACAATCCGCCCCCGGTGCCGCGCCGCCTCGTCATCCTGGGCTCGACAGGCTCGATCGGGACGCAGGCGCTGGACGTCGTCCAGCGCGCGGGCGACCTGCGCGTCGTCGCGCTCTCCGCCGACGCGGCGTGGGAGGAGCTGATCAGGCAGGCGCGGGAGCACGGCGTGCGCCGCATCGCCCTCTCCGACCCCGACGCAGCGGCGCGGGCGAGCGAGACGTGGACCGACGGCGAGGTGCTGAGCGGGCCCGACGGACTCGTCAAGCTCATCACCGAGAGCGACGCCGACCTCGTCCTCAACGGAATCGTCGGCTCGGCCGGCCTCGTGCCGAGCGTCGCGGCGCTCGGCGAGGGCATCGATCTCGCGCTCGCCAACAAGGAGTCGCTCGTGGTCGGAGGCGAGCTCGTCACCCAGCTGGCCGAGGCCACCGGGGCGGCGATCATCCCCGTCGACTCAGAGCACTCGGCGATCTACCAGCTCCTGGCCTCCGAGCCGCCCGGCACCGTCGACCGGCTCATCCTCACGGCCTCGGGCGGCCCCTTCCGCGGGCGCACCGCCGCCGAGCTCGAGGACGTCACCATCGAGCAGGCCCTCGCCCATCCCACCTGGGCCATGGGCGGCAAGATCACCATCGACTCGGCGACGCTCATGAACAAGGGCCTCGAGCTCATCGAAGCCCACCACCTGTTCGGGACCCCGTATGACCAGATCGACGTCGTCGTCCACCCGCAGTCGATCATCCACAGCCTGATCCAGCTCTGCGACGGCGCCACCCTCGCTCACCTCGGCTATCCCGACATGCGCGTTCCCATCGCCTACGCGCTCCACCATCCCGACCGCGTCGACGTCCCGGTGGCCCCCCTCGATCTCGTCTCCGTCGGCTCCCTGACCTTCGAGCCCGTCGACGAGGACACCTTCGCCTGCCTGCGTCTCGCCCGCCAGGCCGCCCGCGCCGGCGGCACCGCTCCGTGCACGCTCAACGCCGCCAACGAAGTGGCCGTCCATGCCTTTCTCGCCGGGCGCCTGCGCTTCCTCGACATCGCCGGCGTGATCGAGGAGACCCTCACCGAGCTGCCGGGCGCTCCCGTGCACTCGTTCGACACTCTTGCGACAGCGGACGGTCGGGCCCGGCGCATGGCGGCGGAGCTGGTGGAGGCGCGTACGCTGGCGTAGGCGCGCTCACGTGGGCGCCCGCGTCGCCGTCGCCGCCCCAATCGTCCACACCGTCCCGCCCACGCCCTCGCCTTTGCCACACTAGGCGTGTGACCTACGTGATCGCCATTGCCGGCATCGCCGCGCTTGTCCTCATTCACGAGTTCGGCCACTTCATCGTCGCCAAGGCGGTGGGGATGCGGGTCGAGCGGTTCTCGCTGTTCTTCGGGCCCATGCTCGTGAAGGTCCGCCGGGGGGAGACCGAGTACGGGATCGGTCCGATTCCGCTGGGCGGCTACGTGAAGATCACCGGGATGAATCCCAATGAGGAGATCCCGCCGGAGGTGGCGCACCGCGCCTACTACCGCCAGCCGGTGTGGAAGCGGGTGGTGGTGATCCTGGCGGGGCCGGCGATGAACCTGCTGGTGGCGTTCGTGATCCTCACGGGGCTGGTGCTCTCGAAAGGGCTCGTGGCCACGAGCCACGGTCAGGAGGTGGCCTCGCCCACCGTCGCCGCCGGGTCGCTCGTCGCGCCCGCCTCGCACTATCTGAAGGTGGGCGACCGGATCGTGGCGGTGGACGGGAAGCGGGGGCTGACGGTGCCGCAGATCGCCACGGAGATCTCGAGCCATCATTGCGCCGGGACGGCGACGTCCGGCTGCCGGGCCGCGACCCCGGTCACCCTGGTCGTCTCCCGCCACGGCACGCTCGAGACGTTCACGATCTATCCGCGCTATGACCAGAGCCTGAAGAAGACCCGGATCGGGTTCGGCTTCTCGCCCGAGATCCGTCACTTCGGCCTCGTCGGCGCCGCCGGCCAGGGCGTCAATCAGATGTGGTACGTCACCCACACGACGGTCAGCCGTATCGTCCAGATCTTCAAGCCCCAGGATCGCAAGCAGCTCCACGGCATCGTCGGCGCGACCGACATCGCCCGCCAGGCCGTCGCGCTCGGACCCGCCGTTGCCCTCAACGTCCTCGCGCTGATCTCACTCTCGCTCGCCATCATCAACCTGTTCCCGTTCCTGCCTCTCGACGGCGGGCACGTGTTCTGGGCGCTCGCCGAGAAGGTCCGTGGCCGGCCGATCCCCTTCTCGATCATGGAGCGTGCCGGTGTCGTCGGCTTCGTTCTCGTCATCCTCATCGGCGTGATCGGCCTGAGCAACGACATCTCGAGCCTCACCGGCTCGGGTCTCCAGCTGCGCTAGCCCCGACGATGGCCGCCCCCAAGGCGCTTCGCCGGCTCGCCCCTGATCGCCTGCGCGACGATCCTCGCGTCCGCGCCATCGCCCTCGGGGCGGGACTGATACCCCCGCGCACCATGCACTCGGCGGCCGAGGGGGCCGCGCTTGCGCGCCTGGCCTCCCGGGCCCGGCGCGTTGTCGAGCTCGGCGTCTACGAGGGCTCCTCGGCGGTGGTCCTGTGCCAGGCGCTCTCCCCAAACTCAGAGCTCCACCTCGTCGATCCCTTCATCGACGCCACCGGATGGGCGCTCCGTCCCGGGGCGCGGGCGAGCGCGACCGCCACCCGCCTGGCGGTGCGGCGCGCCGCGGCCGGGCGCCGCCTCAACGTCCGCTGGTACTTCGAGCGCAGCCAGGACGTCGGCCGGAGCTGGACCTCGGGCCCCGCGGACCTAGTCTTCGTCGACGGCGATCACAGCCCGGAGGGATGCCGGGAGGACTGGGAGCTGTGGCATCCCCACGTCAGCCCGGGGGGCGCGGTCGCCTTCCACGACGCCCGGGCGGGCCGGCCCGGGGGCTCCGGCAGCCCGGGCCCGACCAGCGTGGTCGACGATGTCTTCCGGACGGCGGACTCGGGATGGGCGATCGCCGAAGAGGTCGATTCGCTGGTCATCGTGCGCCGACGCAGCGACCTCCCGCCGGCCTGAATCATCGATTGCGGGCGTGTAACCATCAACTCTTGCGCTAGCGTTCGTCCTCGCCTGACCTGACGACGATGGAGGAGCGGATGGAGAGCGGGACCCTGAGAGCGGCTGCCGGACCGGCGGTCGACGCGCCCACGCTGACCGAGGCGCTGCGACGCACGGCGGCCAACAACCCGGACATCGTGGCGGTGCGGACCCCCGACGACAGCGTGTCCCTGACCTGGGTGGAGCTGCTCGAGCGCGTCGACGCGGTGGCCGGCGGGCTCGCCAAGCTCGGCGTGCACCCGGGCGACACGGTGGCGATCATGCTCGGGAACCGACCCGAGTTCCATATCGCCGACCTCGCGGTGGTCACCACCGGTGCGACGCCGTTCTCGATCTACGTCACCTATCCCGCTCCGGAGATCGAGTACCTGATCACCGATTCGGGCGCCAAGGTCGCAATCGTCGAGCAGGCCTACCTCCCCGTCATGCTCGAGGCCCGCAAGAATCTACCCGGGCTCGAGCACGTCATCGTCGTCGACGGCGAGGCGCCGGACGGGACCACCCCGCTCGCCGACGTCGAGGGCTCGAACCCCGACTTCGACGCCACCGCAGCGGCGGCCTTGGTGGCTCCCGACGACGTCCTCACGCTCATCTACACCTCCGGCACCACCGGCCACCCCAAAGGCGTTCAGCTCTCCCACCACAACATCATGTTCACCGCCAGGTCCGCGGAGGAGATCATCGAGCTCGACCCGGGCTTCCGCGTGGTCTCCTGGTTGCCCTCCGCGCACATCGCCGAGCGCAACGCCCATCACTACATGCCGATCATCTTCGCCGGCACCGTGACCTGCGTCCCCAACCCGCGCGACGTGCTCTCCTACCTCCCGCAGGTCCATCCCACCTGGTTCTTCGCCGTGCCTCGGATCTGGGAGAAACTCAAGGCCGGACTCGAGGCGATGCAGGCGCAGCGCCCCGAGGAGGAGGCGCGCCCCTTGCGTGAGGCCCTCGAGGCGGCGATCGAGCGTGTGCGGCTGCGCCAGCGCGGCGAGCCCGTGCCCGACGAGCTCGAGGACAAGGTGGCCCGTGCCGACGAGCAGTTCTTCTCGAAGCTCCGGGCCATGCTCGGCCTCGATCAGGTCGTCACCGTCAACGTGGGAGCGGCCCCGACGCCGGTTGACGTCGTCGAGTTCTTCCACGCGCTGGGGATCGAGCTCGCCGAGCTGTGGGGGATGTCTGAGACCTGCGGACTCGGGACGGTGAACCCCCCCGGAGCGGTGAAGATCGGGACGGTCGGCCCCGCGGCGCCCGGCGTCGAGATCAAGCTCGCCGACGATGGGGAGGTGCTCATGCGCAGCGAGTGCGTGATGCTCGGCTACCGCAATGATCCCGACAAGACCGCCGAGGCGGTCGACTCCGACGGCTGGCTCCACACCGGAGACATCGGGCAGATCGACGACGGCGGTTACCTGAGGATCGTCGACCGCAAGAAGGAGATCATCATCAACGCGGCGGGCAAGAACATGTCTCCGGCCAATATCGAGGGGGCGATGAAGTCGGGAAGCCCGCTCATCGGCCAGGCCTTCTGCGTCGGCGATCGCCGTTCCTATAACACGGCACTCATCGTCCTCGACTCCGACTTCGCTCCTCAGTGGGCGGGGCAGCACGGCATCGAAGGGGCGACGCTCGAGCAGCTGGCGACCGAGCCGGAGATGATCGAGGCCGTCCAGGCAGGTATCGACGTCGCCAACGGCCACCTCGCTCGGGTCGAGCAGATCAAGAAGTTCACCATCGTGCCCGGTGACTGGATTCCCGGGGGCGACGAGCTGACACCGACGATGAAGCTCAAGCGCCGCCCCATCGCCGAGAAGTACGCGGCGGAGATCGAAGCGATGTACGCGTAAGCGCCGTCATCGCCCCCGGTTCGGACCGACGGTCCTACAACTTTGGACTGGTTGTCGATCCCGTTTCCTTAAGCCGGCACTTATGTTGCTCGTCCCCGACCAGCGGTGCCGACCCGGAAGGACTGCCTGCCGTGATTCTCCGAGCTGTTGCGAGGCCACGAGCCCGTGTGAGCGCCTACCTGTGCGCGTCCGTAACCGTCCTCTGCGCGTTCGGCTCCGTGTCGGCGGCTCAGGCTGCCCCGCTCAACCTCGACACCCTGAGCGGCACTCAGGCCGAGACGCTGATGGCGCAGGGGAAGCTCACCTCGGTCGAGCTCACGAAGGCCTACCTCGCTCGCATCGCCGCCCTCAACAAGAGCGGTCCCGGGCTCAACGCCGTGACCCAGATCAGCCCGGATGCCCTCAAGGAGGCCGCGCACGCCGACTGGGAGCGGGCGCACGGAGTCGACCTTGGCCCGGCCATGGGCCTGCCCATCCTCCTCAAGGACATCATCGACGCGACGCCCATGTACACCTCGGCCGGCGACTGGGCGCTGCGCGACTCCTTCCCGCCCAGCGACTCGGGCGTGGCCAAGGAGTTGCGCGCCCACGGCGTCGTCGTCCTCGGCAAGGCCGGTCTCTCGGAATGGGCCAACAGCTTCGGCAGCCAGCCCTCGGGATTCAGCAACCTGACCGGGCAGGTCCTCAACGCGCTCGACACCTCCCAGGGGCCGAGCGGATCATCCTCGGGCTCGGGGGCAGCGGCCTCGGCTTCTCTTGCTGCCCTGACAATCGGAACCGAGACCTCGGGATCGATCATCAGCCCGGCCACCGCGCAGGGGGACGTGGGACTTCGTCCCACCGTAGGCCTCGTCCCCGGATACGGCATCGCCCCGATCGATGCCTCGCAGGACACCGCCGGACCGATCGAGCGGACGGTCGCCGACGCCGCCATCACCCTGCAATCGATCGCCGAGATCCCCGGCTCTGACCCCACGGCCAACCAGGAGTACCTGGGGATCATGGGGCCGAACTACTTCGGCGACGCGGCCACCGGCCAGCCCAGCGGGTTGGGCGACATCCCCGCCGCCCCCTTCACCACCCTCCCGAACTACGCTTCGGCCCTGAACTCGAACTTCGTGGCGGGCAAGCGCATCGGCTACAACAGCACCACCTGCACCCCCGTCCCGCCCGCCACCACCTGCACCCTCACCCCGCAGCAGCAGGCCAACCTGGCCGCCGTGAACGCCCTCGCGGCGGCGGGCGCGATCATGGTGCCCGACCCGGCGACCACGGTCGCCACCCTCGCCCCGCTGCCCATCGGGTTCGAGCAGCACGCGACGATCGACGAGTACTACCAGCGCTTGGGCGCGAGCGCGCCCGTCAAGAGCCTCGTGCAGGAGGTGGCGGTCGACAGCGCCAACCCGCAGGAGGGGGCAAAGGACGGCAACTCGGCGCACGCCGCCGAATCCTTGGCCGATGACAGCACCATCACCAGCCCGAGCTCTCCCACCGCCCAGGGCATCGCCAACGCCCAGCAGTACGCAACCAACCTGCCGCTGCGCAAAGCGGCCTTCCATTCCGCCATCGACGCGATGCTGAACTGTCCGGGCGCCGGCATCACCACCAACACCACGGACGCGAGCGGCGTCCCCAACGGGACCACGACGTGCCCGAGCGGCTCGATCAACCCGGTCATCGCGGTGATCGGCAGCGTCCCCAGCAGCCCCCAGGCGGGTTACCCCGAGATGGTCGTTCCCATGGGCTACACGCCGGCGCAGCGCCGCAACATCGGCGTTGACATCACCGCCGGCGCCTACGCCGAGTACGACATCGTCGGCACGGGCTACGTGCTCGAGCAGGCCACCCACCTGCGGCAGTCCCCGGCCATGGTCGACCCTGCCTCCTATCGCTGCGCCCACACCTTCCCGGCGGAGCCCTTCGCCGGGCGCGGTCACTGCAACCCCGACTTCGGCACGGCGCTGCGCATGCTCCACGACAAGCTGACGATCCTCCCCTTCCCGCTCGAGACCGCCTCGGCGGCGAGTCTCGAGGCGAAGATGAACGCCGGCAAGCTGACCTCCGAGGAGCTCGTGAAGGCCGAGCTCACCCGCATCGGCCTGGCCAACGCCCAGGGACCGGCGATCCAGGCCGTGCGTGCCCTCAACGCGTCGGCCATCGACGACGCCATGCACAGCGATCGCCATCGCGCGCGGCATGGAGCCCGCGGCCCGCTCGAGGGGATCCCTGTGCTCATCGAGGACTCGATGAACGCCGAGGGTCTGGCCACGAGCGGTGGCTCGATTGCGCTCGAGAACAGCATGCCCAAGGCCGACGCGGCCCTCGTGGCCAAGCTCAAGGCCGCGGGTGCCATCGTTCTCGGGGACACCAACACCACCGAGCTCGGCGGCATGTTCAACGAGAACCTCATCGATCAGGGGACGACGCCGAACTGCACGACGGCGACGACCTCGGGCTGCATGCCCCAGGGTTACTCCTCGCTCGGCGGCCAGGTGCTGGTGGCCTCGGACACCAACGAGTCCCCGGCCGGGTCATCGGCGGGATCGGCGGTGGGGGTCTCCGCGGGCTTCGCGCCCCTGTCCGTCGGCCTCGAGACGGGGACCGACGCCGCTCAGATGATCGCCCCCGCCGGTAACGCCGGGCTTGTCGCCCTGAAGCCGACGGTCGGGCTCGTGAGCCGCACCGGCGTGCTCGGAGTGGCCCGCTCCCAGGACTCGCCGGGGCCGATGGGACAGACGGTGACCGATGTCGCCAGCGAGCTCGGAGTACTGGCGGGACGCGATCCCGCCGACCCGGCGACAGCCAGCGAGCCCAGCCATCTGCCCGACTACACGGCCGGCCTCTCGGCGAGCGCCCTGCACGGCAAGCAGATCGCGGTGGTCTCGAGCACCGGGCTCTCGACCAACATCGCCGCCGTGTACTCCGCGGCGGTAAGTGAGCTCGGGACCCTGGGCGCCACGGCCACCACGGTCACCCCGGGAACGGGAACGGCGGTGCCGAGCGTCATCCCCTACGAGTTCCACAAGAACCTCGACGCCTTCCTCTCGGCCACCCATGGTCCGGGACCGAAGTCGCTCTCCCAGATCATCGCCTATAACAACGCCCACCCCGTCGAGGGCCTCAAGTTCGGTCAGGACGGGCTCACCAACGCCCAGTCCGTCGACTACACCGACGGCGCGACGACATCCGCCTACCAGGCGAACCTCACCCAGGGTCAGTCACAGGACAAGGCGGCGATCGACGGGATCCTCGGCGCCGGGCCGTACTCGGCGATCATGGTCCCCGAGGGCAGCCCCCTCGTGGGGATCGCCGACCGCGCCGGGTATCCGGTCCTCACCGTCCCCGCCGGCTACGGCGGGCAGAACAGCTCGACCGGCGGTGACCCCATCGGCGTCGACTTCATCGTCTCCGCCTACGGCGAGCCGACCCTGCTCGACTACGGCTACGCGTTCGAGCAGGGAACCAACGCGCGAGCGGCGGGCCCGGCCTACATGATCACCCCGTCGAACTCCGCCACGTTCTCAGGAGCGCCGAGCCAGACGAACCAGAGCATGTGGCGGTGCGTCGCGGGCAGCAGCTTCTTTGCGCCCTACAAGTGCAACCCCGGGTTCCTGCAGCCGGGAGCGTCGATCTTCGCTACCCGGTCGCTGAGAAGGTGATGACTTCGCTGAAGCCGGTGCCGTCGACCTGGTAGGCGTAGCAGCCGGGGGAGCGTACGCGGGTGAAGGAAGCCCACTCGCGCGCCCCCGGCGGCTCGCCTGAGGAACTCGTCGAGGCGGTCAGGAGCTGGAGCTCGTCCACGGGGACGTGGCCCTCGCCGAAGCCGACCGCGCCCGGACCCCCGACCTGGCCTCCGCGGATGAGCACGGGGCCGGTGTAGCCGGGCGCTGCGACCCAGCTCACGCGCCCCCCGCTCCACGAGCTGTTGATGAAGCTGGTGACCGCGAACGGGGTGGGCTGAGCGGCGTACACGGGTCCCGCCCCCACGGCTGGTCCCGCGTAGGTGACTCCCGGCGCGGACCGGGTGACCGGGCATGCGCTCCCGCCGCCGAGGCTCGGGAGGTGGAGCGGACGCCGCAGCGAGGCGGGTACCGACCCGGTGCAGACGCCCTGGCAATTGTCGTAGGAGCTGTAGCCCGTCGCGGCCTTGAGACCCGCGGGCGCTGCCGGTAGCGGCGTCGTCGAGGTCGAGGTCGAGGTCGTGGTCGAGGTCGTGGGGGTCGCCGTCGTCGTCGGAGTCGATGACGTTGTCGTCGCCTGAGTGCTCGCCGTTGTCGTCGGCGGCGGGGTCGTCGTCGTGGGCGGCGAAGCGGTAGTGACCGAGGCCGTCGTGGTCGTCGCCGTGGTCGTCGGCACCGACGCCGCGTTCGGGGACGAAGAGCTCCCGCAGCCCGCCGCGGCCAGCGCGGTGACCACGAGCAGAGCAAACCGGGATCGCCGTCGCCGCACGCCCAGGACCGTATCGAAGCTCGCCCCTAGCGCGCTGCCTCGATCGAGCGCCAGAGAAGCTCTACCGGGTGGTAGATGGGAAGCGGGCGACCGGCCTCGCGCAGGTGGAGATCGAGTTGCGCTACGCACCCGGGATTGCCGGCGGCGACCGCCTCGGCGCCGGTGTCGAGGAGATTGCGTGCCTTGCGGGCGCCGAGCTCGGCGGCCGCCTCGGGCTCCACCAGGTTGTAGATCCCGGCCGAGCCACAGCAAATCTGCGGGTCGCACGTGACCTCGAGGAGCTCGAGCTCGGGGATCCCCCGCAGCAGCGCCCGCGGCTCCTCACGGATGCCCTGGGCGTGCGCCAGGTGGCACGCGTCGTGGTAGGCGACGCGGAGCGGGACCGGCCCGCGCGGGGTGCGCGGCTCGACGTCGGCGAGGAGCTCGCAGATGTCGCGGACCTTGAGTGAGAAGAGGCGCGAGGGGGCGTCCTCGATCAGGTCCCCGTAATCCTTCATCGCCGACCCGCAGCCGGCGGCGCTGGTGATCACGTAGTCGTCGTCGGCGAACGCGGCGATCGTCTTACGGGCTCGGGCGATGGCGGCGTCCTCGGCGCCGGCGTGGAGCTCGAGGGCGCCACAGCATCCCGGGAGGCGCGGGGCGTGGACCTCGAAGCCCTCGGCCACCAGGGTGCGGATGGTGGCGCGGTGCACGTGGGGAAAGAACACGCGCTGCACGCAGCCGAGTAGGAGGCCGACGCGTCCGCGGCGCTCGCCGGCGGCGGCAACACGGGTGGGGAGCCGGGTGCGCAGCACCTCGCGTGTGCTCGCCCGCGGCGCCACCTTCGCGGCCATGGCCAGGCGCTCGTCGAGGCGCTCGAGGGGCAGCGCCCGCCCGGCGGCGAGCAGGGGCGCGAGCGCCCGCAGACGGCCGGGGTGGGGGAGGGTCTCGAAGAGTAGGCGGCGGAACACGCGCTCAGCCGGGGTGCGCTCGTGGTTGCGCTCGACCTGGGGCCGCACCCGCTCGATCAGGCGGTCGTAGGCGACCCCCGACGGGCACGCGGTCACACACGCCATGCATCCCAGGCAGCGATCGAAGTGGGTGACCATCTCCTCTGAGAGCTCGCTCCCCTCGGCGAGCCCCTCGGCCATGAGGACGATCCGTCCCCGAGGCGAATCGGCCTCGTCGCCCCACAGCGAGTAGGTCGGGCAGCTGTCCAGGCAGAACCCGCAGTGAACGCAGTCCTCGATGACCGACTGCTCGGGCGGGCGATGGTCGTCGAAGGCGGCCATCTCAGATGCCCCCCACGAATACGCCGGGGTTGCAGGCGCCGGCCGGGTCGAAGCGTGCCTTGACCCGCCGCATGAGCTCGAGTGCGGTGCCGTCCTGCTCGCCCCAGGGGTCGATGGCCGCGCGCACCTCGGCGGGAGCGTCGCGCAGGACCCCGCTCGCGCCGGCGGGAAGCGCCGCCAGGAGCGGCTCGAGCGCGTCCGCTTCGACCTCGACATAGCTGACCCCGAGCGCGGCGCGGCCCACCACGGACCCGCCGCACCGCTCAGCGGCGCGCAGCACCCCTGCGAGCGCGCTCGGCCGGGCGCTGACCAGGAGGAGGGCGCCGTTTCGCGAGCGCTGCCCGGCGCGCTGGAGCTCCCACAGCGCGTCGTCCTCGGCGGTGACGTCGACATCGTCGAGGCCCGCCTCCTGGAGCACCCGCGCCGCCCGGTTGGCCCGACGCAGCGGGTCGGCGCCGCAGCACCGGGCGAGCACGGTCCCCCGGCCCCGCTTCCAGGCGATATCGAGGGCGTCGAACTCGAAGGGAGCGGCGGCGAGGGCGCGGGCGGCCGCCGCCAGAGCCTCCGGGTCACCGTCGGCGGCGAAGGCGGTGGCGGTGCCCGCCGGCACCGGGTGCAAGCGGACGCTGACCGAGAGGATGACTCCGAGCGTCCCGAAGGAGCCGGCGAAGAGCTTGGCCAGGTCATAGCCGGCGACGTTCTTGATGACCTTGCCGCCCGACTGGGAGATGGTGCCGTCCGAGAGTGCGACGGTCATGCCCACCACGAGGTCCCGCGCTGCGCCGTAGCGGTGGCGCACGGGCCCGGAGTCGGCGGTGGCCACGATGCCACCGATGGTCGCGCCGAGATCAGTCCCGGACCGCGAAGCGGCGCCCGCCCCCGCGAGGGGCGGGTCGAGCGCGAGCATCTGGCCCGCGGTGGCGAACTGCTCCTGGGCGTCGACGAGCCGCGTCCCCGCCTCGAGCACGGCGGTGAGGTCGCCGGTGTTGTGCTCGCGTACCTTGTTGAGCCTCCCGGTGCACAGCTCGATCCGCGACTCGGGCCCGATCGCTCCCCAGCCGAGCTTGGTCCCGCCCCCCCGCAGGCGCACGGTCTGTCCGTCGGCCGCAGCGCGCGCCAGCATGGAGGCAGCGGCTTCGAAGGTGGCGGGTCTGGCGGCGAGGATGGTCTGCAGCTCCACGTTCAGAACCGCTCCGCCACGCCGGCGCGCTCGAGGGGATGTTCACGGTAGGGCCCGGGCACCTCGCCGCACAGGCGCGGGGTCGGCATCACCTTGCCGGGGTTGGCCAGGCCGTGAGGGTCGAAGGCGCAGCGCAGCCGCTGAAAGGCCTCGAGGTCGGGCTCGGCGAACATGTCGGGCATGTAGCGCTTCTTGTCGACGCCGACGCCGTGCTCGCCGGTGATCGACCCACCGGCTTCGACGCAGGCCCTGACGATGAGCCCCGCGAGCTCCTCGGCGCGCTCAGGCTCACCCGGGCGGGCGGCGTCGTAACACACGAGTGGATGCAGGTTGCCGTCCCCGGCGTGGAACACGTTGGCGACCTGGAGCCCGTACTCGCCGGCCAGCTCGTCGATCCTCGCCAGCACCTCGGAGAGCCGGGTGCGGGGGATGACGCCGTCCTGCACGTAGTAGGCGGGGGCGATCCGGCCCATGGCCGCGAAGGCGGCCCGGCGCGTCTTCCAGATCAGGGCGCGCTCGTCCTCGGACTTGGCCACGCGGATGTCCTGCGCGCCTGCCTCGTGGCACAGCGCCATCACATGATCGAAGCGCGCCGTGCACTCCTCCTCGGGGCCGTCGAGCTCGACGATGAGCGCTGCGCCGGCGTCGAGGCGGTAACCGGCGTGGGTGGCCGCCTCAGCGGCCCTGATCGAGAGCCGGTCCATCATCTCGATCGCCCCGGGGACGATTCCGGCGCCGACGATCTCCGTCACCGCGTCGCCGGCCTGCGAGGTGTGCTCGAAGAACGCCACCAGCGTGCGCGTGCTCTCGGGTACGGGAATCACTCTGAGGCGGATCCTCGTCGCCACTCCCAGCGTCCCCTCGGAGCCCACGAACGCGCCCAGGAGGTCGTAGCCGGGGGCGTCACGGTCGAGCTCGACCACCGTCCCGTCGCTGAGCACGACCTCGAGACCGACCACGTAGTTGGTGGTGAAGCCGTACTTGAAGCAATGGGCGCCCCCTGAGTTCTCCGCCACGTTGCCGCCGATCGAGCACACGATCTGGCTCGAAGGGTCGGGGGGAAAGAAGTGGGTGGGGGCGACGGCGCGCGAGATCGCCAGGTTGGTGACCCCGGGCTCGACGACGATGCAGCCGTCATCGAGGTCGACCTGAAGGATGCGCCGCAGGCGCGAGAGAGCGATGAGGACGCCCTCGGCGACGGGAAGGGCCCCTCCCGAGAGTCCGGTGCCGGCGCCACGCGCCACCCACGGCACGCCCGCCTCGTAGCAGGCGCGCACGACGGCGTGGACCTCCTGCGCCGTGCCCGGTCGCGCCACCGCGACCGGGATCTGGTGGTACTGCGCGAGCCCGTCGGAGCCATAGGTGGCGAGGGCGTGCGGGTGCGTGAGCACGTACTCCTCTCCGCACGCCGCCTCGAGCCGGGACACGAGGGCGGACGTTGACATCCACCCAAGTATCCCCGAAGTCGGCGCCCGCCACTCGCGAGCGGGCGCCGGGCGACCTCAGTGGATCGTGATCGCCTGAGTGCGGCTCGTCACGACGGGCGACGAATACGGAGACATGAACGCGAAGCCGGACGGGTACGACCACTGGAGCCGCACCGACCCGCTCGAGGGGAAGGTGACGGGGACCCTGAAGTACCCGGCCGAATTCGTGACCGTGGCCGTGCTGATCGTCGTGTATCCACCGCCGGAAGAGGGCTGGAACTCGATCTGCACCTGCTGCTGGGAGCCCGTGTCGCGCTGGGCGTAGGGGCCCGGGCGCACCTGACCCCACACCTGCAGCGAGTGCCCCGACGAAGTCGAAGTGCTCGCCAGGTAGAGCGGCAGCTGGAAGGCCTGGTAGTCGGCCTTGGCGGTGCCGTTGAGGAAGAGCAGGCCGCTCGAGAACACGCTCTGGGTCGTGAAGTGCCCGGGCGGTCCGGGCGCGTCGAAGAGCAGGTACTGCGCGTCGGAGCGAACTCGCGAGTTCGACCATTGGATGTACTCGGCCCAGTTCAGGTAGTAGGCCGCGGTCGAAGGGCTGAGGAAGACGCACTGGCACTGCGACTGCGGAGGGTTGGTCTGGAAGCCGAACTCGGTGTTGTAGATCGGCATGTGATTGTGCGAGCCGTACACGGCCTGCAGGCGGTCGATCGTCCGTATCAGGCTCGGAAGATCGACGAGCCCCGCGTAGTCGTGGATGTTCGAAGGGTCGGGGAGGTTCGGCCGAGAGACCTGGCCCGAGGTGTAGAGATGGGCGGCGAAGCCGCTGGCGTTGAACAGGCCCGGATTCTGGGAGCGGAAGCGCCGGGAGGCGCCGGCCGTGGTCGGGCATCCCCGCTGGGCGGCGGCGGTGCCGCGCAGCTCCTGGTAGTTCGACCCCACGCAGTACAGGGCGCGCAGGAAGCGCAGCGGGTAGGTGCCGTTGGCGACCCCCGGTTGGGCCGCGCCCCGCGGCGCCGTGTCGCCGATGAGGATGGTGTTGCTCCCGTGGCCGGTGGCGCGCAGGGACGTCCATGCGTGGTTGACCAGCGAGCGGTAGTAGAGCGGCGCCACCTCGACGCCGTTGACCGCTTGCGGAGCGAGCTGGAAGCCGTAATTGGGCTCGTCCCAGATTGCCCAGAACTTGACCGTGGGCAGCGGTGAGGAACTCCCCGAGGGAGTGTAATTCCCGTTGTAGCGCTTGCCGACGGCCGCGACGAAGTTGCCGAACTCCGCGGCATTGGGCTCGTAGTCGTGGGCGGTGCGCGAGGTGACGCCTCTGCCCGCCGCCCCAGGCTTGGTCGCCCACAGGGGGGCGGGGCCCGTGAGGACGAAGTTCACGCCCATGCCGCGCGCGGCGGCGGCCCGAACGGCGGCGTCATACGGCGCCCAATGGGAGGCGGGATAGGACGAAGGGTTGCTGTCGTTGAATCCGGACGGCCGCCGGCGGGAGTTCGCGCTCGGCGCGATCGACGCCCAGCCCATGAAGATACGGACGTCGGTGGCGCCCAGCGAACGGAAGGTATTGAGGGTGCCGGTGGGGTCGGTGAGGACGTGCGAGTCGTCCTGCATCAGCGTGAGCTGGTTTGAGTTGGCGTGGGCCGTGGACGCAAGCGCTGCGGCAAGGAGCAGAGCGAGGACGGCCAGCAGTGGGAGGCGGTAGGTTCGTGGCATCGGGATACAAGAACTCCGTCGCGGTCTGGAAGTTTCGCCCGCCGGTCAGATGCCCGCAGCCTAGCCGACCTCTCTAAACTGGATCTCATGGCCTCTCAGCGGCAGATCAAGGTAGGCCCTGTAGCGATCGGCGGAGGTGCACCGGTCGCCGTTCAGACCATGACCAAGACCGAGACCGCGGACCTTGTCGCGACGATGGCCCAGATCCTCCGCGTGGCCGAGGCGGGCGCCGACATCGTCCGCGTGGCCGTCCCGCGCGACCGGGACGTCGAGGCGCTGAAGACGATCGTGCGCGACTCGCCGATTCCCGTCATCGCCGACATCCATTTCAACCACACGCTCGCGCTCAAGGCGCTCGAAGCGGGTGCTCACTGCGTGCGCCTGAACCCCGGGAACATCGGCGGCCCCGACAAGGTCGCCGAGGTCACGGCGCTGGCCACCCGTCTCGGGACGCCGCTGCGCGTCGGGGTGAACTCGGGCTCGCTCCCCGCCCACCTGCGCCAGCTCGAGTACGACAATCCCGTGGAAGCACTCGTCACCGCCGCCGTCGAGACGGTCGAGCTCATGGAGCGCCTGCAGTTCGAGAACTTCAAGGTGTCGATGAAGTCGACGTCGGTTCCCAACACCATCGCCGCCAACCGGCTGCTCTCCGAGCGGATTCCCTACCCCCTGCACCTCGGGGTCACCGAGGCCGGGACCAAGTGGTCGGGCTCGCTGAAGTCGGCGGTGGGCCTGGGCACCCTCCTCGCCGACGGGATCGGCGACACGATCCGGATCTCGCTCTCGACCTTCCACGCCGAGGAGGAGGTCAAGGTCGCCTGGGAGATCCTCAAGGCGCTCAAGCTCCGCGAGCGCGGCCCCGTCCTCATCGCCTGTCCCACGTGCGGACGGCTGCAGTTCGACATGGACATGGTTGTGGCCGAGGTGGAGCGCCGTCTCGAGGACTACGAGGACGCCATCGAGGTCTCCGTGCTCGGGTGCGCGGTCAACGGCATCGGCGAGGCCCGCCACGCCGACTTCGGGATCACCGGCGCCAAGGACATGGGGATGATCTACTCCAAGGGCGAGCCGCTCAAGAAGGTACGCACCGAGGATCTGGTCGACGAGCTGTTCAAGGAGATCGACCGCTACTACGCCGCCGGCAGGACCGTCCAGCGCGACGAGGGCGCCGCCGCCGAGGCGCGCGCATGGCTGGCCGAGAACGAGGATGAGACGGCGATGACGCCCGAGCGGATGGCGGCGATGGAGGCCGCCGCCGCCGACGGAGCCGCCGTCGGCGCGTCCCTCGACGAGACCGTCTCGCCCGTCGCCGGGCGCCGCTTCACGCGGGCCTAGTCGCTACAGTCCGCCGAGGCCGGGAGTTCGGCGCCAGCCGAGCTTTCAATGGAATCGGCGCCAGCCGGCTCAGAACGAGGGGATGTAATGAGGCTCCGAACTGGTCTTCCCGCCGCCGCCTTCGCCGCGCTCATCGCCTTCGCGGTGGCGCTGCCCGCTACCGCACCGGCACGGCTGCGGGCGGGGGTCT
The DNA here is from genome assembly GCA_035552215.1 of Solirubrobacteraceae bacterium. Lineage (GTDB taxonomy): Bacteria > Actinomycetota > Thermoleophilia > Solirubrobacterales > Solirubrobacteraceae > Palsa-465. The sequence goes on from DASZLV010000096.1 coordinate 66,942, forward strand.
CCGACGAGAACGGGTCGGTATTCACCAATCCGTACTTCCAGACGCTCGGGGTCAAGCAGGCCCGCTACATCACCAACTACGACGCCGCGCTGAAGAATCCGGCCCAGACCGATGCGTGGATGGCCGCGGCCCAGGCGGCCGGCGAACAGGTGATGGTCGCCTTCAACCCCGGCTACGGAACCCACTGCCCGTCCAGTCCGTGCACGCTCCCGTCCGCCAGCCGATACAAGACGGCCTTCCTGGCCTTCCACAAGCGCTATCCCTACGTGAAGATCTTCCAGCCCTGGAACGAGGTGAACTCGACCACCCAGCCGACGTGGACCAAGCCCCAGGCGGTGGTGACCTACTACGCCATCGTCAAGAAG
>DASZLV010000097.1:0-3742 GCA_035552215.1 Solirubrobacteraceae bacterium
AGTAGAAGTCGAGGTAGGAGCGGTTCTGCAGGAAGGTGCTCTTGACCGTGACCGCGCGCTGGTTGTCGAGTCCGGTCCCGAAGCGCAGGTCGGCGGCGAGGTCATCGACGCTGAAGGCGTTGTCGAGCCAGTAGGTGGAGCGCGAGTGCTCGTCGTGGACCACGCTCGAGATCATCACGTCGCCGACGTCGGCGTTCAGGGTCGCGGCCTTGCCGAGCACGTAGACGCCGCGCAGCGCGGCGCGGTCGACGGCGACCTCGCGGAGGATGTTGTAGGCGGCGACGCCGAGCGGATAGTCGATGTTGACGACGACGGCATCGCTCGCGGCCAGCGCCTCGGGGTCGACGGCGCCGATCCGCGGATCGAGCCCGTCCGGGCGCAGCGCCGCCAGCGGCAGGATCTGCGCCGGCACCCGAAGCGCGGTGGAGCTCGGTATGTGCATGACCCCGCTGGCCTTCTCGGCGGCGCGGCGCTCGGCGTCGCCCTCGGCCCCTCGAGCCGTGAAGTAGAGACGCGCGACGTAGTAGAGGAAGTTCTCCCACGAGCCCTCGGCGCGACCATCGCGGAAGGCGACGAGCTCCTGGCGGAGGATGTCGTCCTCCTCGAGCGTCTCCACGAAGACGACGAGCTCCTCCTCGCGGTCACGCGCGATCGGGGTGGCGATGTTGACGAGGCTGTGGGTGTTCGAGCTGACGAAGTACAGCGGTCGCTCGGTCAGCCCTTCGTCGGCGAGCTCGGCGCTCACCGGGGACCACCAGCGCCTGGTCGCGCGCGCGTAACCGGCGTGGGTTCCGCCGAGCATCCGAATACGCAGGGACATGCGCCGGCCGGCGATGAGCGCCAGACGCTCGGCGAAGCGCTCGCCCCAGGCCTCGCGCAGGCGCCCCCAGTCCTCGATGCCTCCGCCCAGCAGGCTCGCGCACTCCTCGGGTGAGGGTTCCTCCTCCCCCACGGCCCCGAGCCAGCCCGCGGCTCGCTGCCGCGTGTGGATCTTGTTGCGCTCGATCTCGAAGGCCACCAGCGTGGGCACGAGATCGTCGACGTCGGAGGCGCTCGCCAGGAGCACGGCAAGGGCGCCAGCGCCGTCGTCGAACCACCGGCGCCGCCGCGCCGGCGCCTCGGCCTCGCGCCAGGAATCGACAGGCATTCCCGCCGCCACGAGTGCCGCGATGTCCTGGCCCATCGCCACCCGCCGGGCGTCGATGATCCCGTCGGGGAGCCGGCGGATCGCGTAGATGAAGGCGCCGAGATCGAGCTCGTCACTGGCCGCGAGCGGGTGCAAACTCGAGCCGATCGCCTTGTGCGAGGGCTCGAGCACGCGCAGATGCGTTTCTCCGCTCGAGCGCAACAGGGTCGTGTACGTCCGCTGGTAGAGCTCGATCTCGTCGCTGAGGCGGGTGCCCCCGTCGCTGAGGGTGGTGAGGGCGAGACTGGCGACAGCCACTAACGATTATTCCTTTACGTAGGGGATTCCGCTCGCGGCGGGCGGGCGCGAGCGCCCGATCATCCCCGCGACGGCGATCAGGGTGAGCAAGTACGGGAGCGCCTGGAACAGCGTCCCCAGGGTCTGCGAGAACTGTGGCAGGCGGTCGGCGAGCGCGCTCGAGAAGCCGAACACCAGGGTCGCCACCAGTGCCCCGAGCGGCCGCCAGCGGCCGAAGATCACCGCTGCCAGGGCGATGAAGCCGCGGCCCTCGGTCATGTCCTGGCTGAACGAGCCCACGAAGGCGACCGACAGGTACGCCCCGCCGAGCGCGGCGAGCATCCCCGAGGCAACCACCGCGAGGTAGCGCGTGCGCAGCACCGACAGGCCAACGGTATCCGCGGCGCGCGGCTTCTCGCCGATGGCGCGCAGGCGCAGGCCCCAGCGGGTCCGGAACAGGTAGACGGTCATCACGGGCACGAGGATGATCCCCAGCCACGTCATCAGGTTGGCGTTGCCGATGGCGGGGCCGAAGAAGCCGACATGCTGGATCAAGGGGATCTTCACGTTCGGCACCTGCGAGATCTTCGAAGGCGTGCCGTTGGGCCCGTAGTGGGCGGTGAAGACGTAGCCGGTGATCCCCAGAGCGAGGAAGTTGATCCCCGTCCCGCTCACCACCTGGTTGGCGCGCAGATGGATGGAGAACGCGGCGTGCACGAGCGCGAGCAGGCCGCCGGCCACGGCGGCCACGACCAGCCCGAGGACCCAGGAGTGGAGCACGTCGGCACCCCAGATCCCGAAGAAGCAGCCCATGAGCATCATCCCCTCGAGCCCGATGTTGATCACCCCGGCGCGCTCGGAGATGATCCCGCCGAGGGCCGCGAAGAGCAGCGGCGTGGCGTAACGGAGCGCCGCGGCCACGAGCGCCGACCAGGTGAAGACGATCTTGAGGTTGGTGACCCCCGCCCTGGTCGAGAGGATCGCCCCGGCGATCCCGACCACGCCGAGCGCGACGTCGCCGACGCCGAGACGGCGCTCGCCCCCGGCGATGGCGATCCACCCGGCGGCGATGGCGAGGACTCCGAGGATCACCGAGGGCACCGGGGTGCGGACGAGGGCCGGGGGGAGCGTGATCACCCACGCGAGCACGGCGAGCACGAGGCCGGCGGTCCCCACCCGTTTGGGCGAGGCGGTGCGGGCCGGCGCCGACGCGATCGTCCCGGTAGTCATTGCACGCCCTCGGTTGACGGCGTGTCGGCGCTCGCCGGCTTTCGCCGTCTCAACCCGACGGCGATCCCCCGTCCGGACCGGAGCACCCTGAGCGCGATCAGGTCCGTCGAGACGAGGAGCACGATCAGCCCCTGAATCATGTACGTCAGGTACTGGGCCAGGTTGGGATCAAACACGGCCGGGTCGAGGTTGCGCTCGGAGGTACCCGTGAGCAGGGCCCCGAAGAGGAGGGCGGCGGCGACGGTGCCGGTGGCGGTGTTCCGTCCCAGGAGCGCCACGGCGATGCCGAGGAATCCGATCTGCGAGGCCTGGACGTCGTTGGTGAAGAGCTGGAACTTCCAGCCGAGGATGTCGAGGGCGGCGGCGATGCCCGCGAACGCGCCGCAGAAGAGCATGACCTTGACGTAGCTGCGCCCGACGTTCATCCCCGCGTAGCTCGCGGCATCGGGGTTGAATCCGACCGCCCGCACCTCGTACCCGAGCCGCGTGCGCCTGATCAGCACCCAGTACACGACCACCAGCGCCAGAGCGATGAAGATCCCGATATTCAGCCCCTGGAGCGCCGGGTTGCCCCAGAACACCGGGAGCTTGGCCGACGCCGCCACCGTCTTCGAGACCGGGACCGACGACTGCCCCGGATCCTGCAGCGGACCACCGAGCTGGAACAGGTAGACGCCGAGCCAGATGGCGATCCAGTTGAGCATGATCGTCGAGATCACCTCGTGGACCCCGAGGGTCGCCTTCAGCACTCCGGCGATGCCGGCCCAGAGGGCACCCGCCAGTGCTGCGGCGACGATTGCCAGCGCGATATGGAGCACCGGCGGCATGCCCGCGAAAGATGAGCCGAGCCACACGGCGACGATCCCGCCGACCGTGTACTGGCCCTGACCGCCGATGTTGAAGAGACCGGCGCGGAACGCGAACGCCACCGCGAGGCCGACGAGGATCAGGGCGGTGGTGTCGATCAGCGTCTGCTGGAGCTCGAGCGCCGCCGTGGTTCGGGTGCTCCCGCCGACCCACGGGAAGAGCCAGTTCAACCCGGTGCCGTTGAAGAACGCCTTGTAGGTGCTCAGGGGGTTGTGGCCGGTG
>DASZLV010000098.1:0-1900 GCA_035552215.1 Solirubrobacteraceae bacterium
CTTGGCGTCGGTCACGAACTTGGACGAGGAGACGACGTTCGCCGATCCCTTCAGCTGCGTGTAGAAGCCGACGGGATAGTCGCCCGAGGCGGCGTAGACGCGCCATGACACCCCGTGCTGGTCGGCGAGCCCGGGCAGCGACGGCATGTCCCATAGCGGCGGCGTCTGGCGCTGGGAAGGATTCTTGAGGGTGGGCGACTGGCCACCGACAATGATCAGATGGTTGGGGGTCGAGTTGGTCCCGAACTCCGAGCAGTGGTTCTCAAGGAACGCTCCGGTGACCGCGAGATACAGGTAGTAGGGGAGCACCGCGGCGGTGTCGAACTGCAGATGGGTCGCCGTCCCCGCCCCGGTCAGCCACCGGTAATAAGCGTGCCGGTCGTGCGCCTGGTCCTTGGCCGGCGGGTTCGGCGCGATCGGCCAATCGGTGGCCACGTTGCCCCCGTAGGGCGCGAGCCCGCGGAAGTAACTGTCGATCGTGTGGTTCTCCTGGACGATGACGACGACCCGCTTGACCTGCGCGGCGTCCGCTTCAGCCATGTCTTCCCCCTTTTCCGGGTGGCCTGCCCGTGACATTAGAGCCGATCCCGGCGGGGCAGTGTTAAGGTCGTGAGTCCGGCAGGCGGGCGCCGGTGGCACACACGCTGAGGCAATCGAACGCCACGCCTGCGACTGGCTGCCCGAGCCGCTCGTCGCCGACCGACGCACGGACCCGCCCCCCGGATGCGGAGGGCGGTTCGAATGCTCTGCGACGTGGAGAAGGCGGGTAGGAAAGCCGCGAAGGACCCCGAATGCGTGGGCAGTTCAGTCGTGGCGGGTGGCCGACTTGTGGCCGAGGGGGCCGTTGGGCCCTGAGCCCTTGTGGCCGTCTGTAGCGAACGCGAGGTCGAGGCGGTCTCTCGATCGATCCTCGTCGGGGTGGCCCTCGAGCGTCATTACGAGCCCGCCGCCGTCCGTGTGGCCGAGCTGGACGGCCAGCGTCGGCGGGCGCAAGTCCGCGCTCGAGCAGTAACGTCGCGCACGCGTGCCGCAGCTCGCGCAGGTCGAGATCGCAGCCGCCGCCGGCTCGCCAAGCGGCCGCGATCGCTCGCCACAGGTAGGCGAGGGTTCCCTTCATCAGCCGCTTGCCGCGCGGAGTGTGGAAGACCGGCTCATCGTCATCCAAAGGTCGAGGAAACGCGCTGAGGGCTCGGAGCGCCTGCGGCGGCAGCCCGATGCGTCGGAGCTTGCCGTTCTTCGGCGTCTTGATCCGCCCTCGCCGTCGAGCGCGCGGCTGATCGTTGCGCGACGCTTCGCGACGTCCAGGTCGCACCAGCGGAGCGCCGCGAGCTCGCCTGGCCGGATGCCGGTGTAGGCCGCAAACAGGACCGATGGCGCCGGCTTCGCCGCCGAAGTCGCCGTGGTAATCGCGCGCGATCTGGGCAAGCTGCTCGATCTCGCGCTCCGTCAACGCAGGATCACTTGAGCGCCGACCGCCACAGGCGACCGAACATGCGCCGGGACGAGCGGGGGCTCGAATGGCGTGGCGGCGGCGCGCTTATGGCGACACGGTGTGCCAAGCCTGTAGCGTGGGTGCGCGGCGTCGTGCACCGAGGTGGGCAGGCGCGCCTTCGGGCGCGTCTCCCTCTCCGGGGTAACCCCGGGGATCGCCGATTACCTGGAACAGTGCATCGCGAGCCCTACCGTGCATCCGCTGGAGGCACCTCCGGGCACGCACGACATGGAGCAGTCGGAGCGCGGCGCCGCGATCATTCCGTCCGTGTACGAGGCTCACGAACGCGCGGCCCTTGCGGACGAGCTCGCGACCGCATTCCTGACCGCGCCGTGGAAGGCGGATGCCGTCGCCGAGAGCGGCGCCGCGTGCCTGGACCGCTGGCCGCGCTGGATCGAAGCGCTGGCG